>JACPGB010000055.1 GCA_016182655.1 Deltaproteobacteria bacterium | reverse complement strand
TGTCGCATAATGGATATTATGTCAAATTACATTCGAAGAAGGAGGGGCGCATCTATCGAGTTGTTTATATGGCTTTGCTCGCCATAAGACGCCCCCTATCCCCTCGGGTGCTTTGACTTGTGCAGGTTCTTAAGGCGTTCGTTAGTGATGTGGGTGTATATCTGGGTGGTGGATATGTCGGCGTGGCCGAGCATCGCCTGGACGAGCCGAAGGTCCGCTCCGCCTTCGAGGAGGTGTGTAGCAAACGAGTGGCGTATGATGTGGGGCTTTATCTTCTTTTTATCTATCCCGGAGATCAGGGCCGCGTTCTTTATGATGACCCAGAAGTTCTGGCGCGTCATGCGAGTACCCCTTGTGGTCACAAAAAGGAACTTGTTCTGCCTCCCTTTTAGGATCACTGGCCTGGCTTCGTCCATAAACTTTTTTAGCCAGATAAGCGCCGCCTCGCCTAAAGGCACTATCCGTTCCTTCGACCCCTTGCCGAATGCCGTAAGATACCCGGCCTGAAGGTTCAGGTCATTGAGTTTCAGCGTCACGAGCTCCGAGACCCGGAGGCCCGTTGCGTAGAGGACCTCGAGCATCGCCTTGTCCCTCGCCCCAAGAGGCGTGTCAGTGGGAGGGGCCGAAAGCAGTCTCTCGACCTCCTCTGTCTTAAGGAACTCGGGTAATTTCTTCTGTGCCTTGGGGATGTCTATGGAAGTACACGGTGATAGCCTTATATGGCCCTTTTTTACGAGAAACTTATAAAAACCCCGTAGCGCAATAAGGGCCCTCGTGTAGGACCTGACCGAGAGCCCGGCCTCTCTAAGGTGTTTCAGGAACCCCGAGATGTCCTCCGGAGCGGCGACTTCGATGGAAGCCGCCTTTTTATCGATATAAGCCTTGAACCGGAGGAGGTCCCGGCAGTACGAGGCCCGGGTGTTCTCGGAGAGCCCCTTTTCCACGACGATGTAGTCAAGAAAAGAGTCTATGAGCGAGGGGCCTTCCATACCTCAACCTCTTCCCCCGTCCTGCCTTTCGGTGAGGGCCTTATGGAGCAGGTCTGCCATCTCCTTCAGCCGCTCCTTGTAGAATATCTTCTGCCCGAAGATGTCCTTCACATAGAAGATGTCCGCGGCGTCGTCTCCCTTTGTGGAGATCTTGGCGATGTAGATATACAAGCCGAGGCGGGAAAGCGTGCTTGTTATGTCGTAGAGAAGACCTATCCTGTTCTGCGCGTGTATGTCTATTACGGTGTATGCGTCCGAGACCTCGTTGTCTATCTCGACCGATGTCCTTACCGTAGGCTTCGCCTTCTTGTCGAGTATGGAAGGCTTTCTCTTGCCGACCAGCGCGGCGACCTTTACCCTCCCGGTTATTACCTCCGAGAGGTCGCGCTCGATCTTTTTGAGCTTCGCTTCATCCGTTATGAGTTCTCCAGTGGCGCTATTGACCTGGAGCACGTCGAGGACTATGCCGTTTTTCAGAGTGTTTATCTGCGCCCCGAGGATGTTTACGGCGTTCGCGGCCATGACGCCGGTTATCATGGAAAATAAGCCGTGGACGTCGTGGGTGCAGATGAGGAGCTCCGTGTACTCGCGGAAGGTGTCCTGCCGGACCGTCATTATGTAGGGCCTGCCGGTAAAATCGCGGAGCGTCTTTATGTGCCCGGCTATCGTCTCCGGGCGGTTAGAGAGAAAGTACCTGTGAGGGAGCAGTCCGAAGTACTCGTCCACGCAGTACCTGTCGACGCACTCGGCCTTAAGCGCGTCGAAGACCCGCTCCTTTATGGCGGCGAGTTTCGTTGCCGAGTCCTCGGGCTCGAACGTCCCGCGCTCAAGGACCGTAAGCACCTTGAAGTATAGCTCCTGGAAGAGCGCCCCCTTCCACTGGCTCCATACGTCAGGGCCGACGGCCCTGACGTCCGCGAACGTGAGCAGGTAGAGGAGGTTAAGCCTCTCTATGTCCCCTATCTTCTTCGCAAACTCTATAACGAGGTTCTCGTCGTGCAGGTCCCTGTATTGGGCCGTGTCCGCAAGGATGAGGTGGTTTCTTACGAGGAATTTTACGAGGTTCGTGTCGTCCTCGGAAAGGTGCAGTCTCTCGCATATCGCGGGTACTATGTGCGCGCCCTTCTCGGCGTGCCCCTTGCCGTGGGCCTTGCCGATGTCGTGGAAGAGGACGGCGAGTATCAGGACCTCCGGGTTCGGTATCTCCTCGAATATCGTGGAGAGCAGGGAAAAATCGGCCTTGTACCGGCCTCTTAGCCTTTCGAGCTCCCTTACGGCGAAGAGCGTATGGGCGTCGACCGTGTATACGTGGTAGAGGTCGTGCTGTACGCGACAGCTTATCTCGCCGAACTCCGGGATATATTTTTCGAGGAATTTGAGCCTCTGCATCTCAAGGAGGGTCTTGTAGACCTCACGTTGTTTCAATATCTTAAGAAACGAGTCCGATACGTCCCGCGACTTCCTGAACTCGTCCCCGGCGGTGTCGAGGTAAGCGAGTATCGAGTCCTTCGTCGACTGGTGTATTTCCACGTTGAAGGCCTGCGAGTACTCGAAGGCCTTTATCGCGGCGGATGGCTCGTCAAATGGCGCGTCCTTGTCTTTAAGGGCAAGGAGCCCCCCGGCAATGCAGTAGTTCTTGTCTATCCTTACCTTCTTCTTCGGCCAGGCAAAGACCTTTTCGTCATCGGTATGCAGGGAGCGGGAGAGTATCAGGTTGGAGTAGTGGTATACGTTCGAGGCGTCCCTGTAGTACTTCTGCATGTACTGCTCGACGGCGAGCGCCTTTTCATTCGACTCGAAGCCGAGGAGGCCGGCTATCCTCTCCTGGTGGTCGAAGGTGAGCTGGTCGTTCTTCCTGCCGGTCGCGAAGTGCAGTTCGTTCCTCACCCATAGGAGGCAGTCGAGCGAGGTTTCGAGTACTTTCCTGTCGTGGTCCGTGATCAGGCTCGTCGAGAAAGGCTCGAGGAGCTTGCCGCTTTTGGCCTTGACCACCCACATGGCGGTGTGCAGGTCGCGCAGGCCCCCCTCCCCCTCTTTCACGTTCGGCTCGAGGATGTAGACCGAGCCGCCGAACCTCTCGTGCCTCTGCCTCGTCTCCTCGATTTTGTCTCTCACGAAGTCGTTTATCCGGGCCTTGTTAAAGAGGTGTTTCCTCGCGCCTGAATGGAGCTGGTGAAAGAGCGCCTCGTCTCCGTCTATGAACCGGAGGTCCAGTACCGCCGTCATGGTCTTCAAGTCGTCCTTGGCCAGAGCGATGCACTCGGACAACGAGCGGATGGAGAAGCCGAGGTCGAGACCCGTGTCCCAGAGCACATAGAGCATCTGCTGGGTCAGGTCCTCTATGGCGGGTGTCAGTTTTTTCCCGTGGAGGAGCATGAGGTCGATATCAGACCTTATGTTGAGCTCGCCCCTGCCGTAGCCGCCTATGGCGACGAGGGCCATCGAGTCCGAACACTTGAGCTCGGCCTTTTTGAACGAGAAAAGGCCTTTAAGGATATTGTCGACGAGCAACGTGTACGACTTGCATATATCGCGGCCTGAGCCGTTGTTGGCGAGGTGGAGACGCCTCAGTTCCTCTTCGCCCCTTGCAAGGAAGTCCTTTACGACCGGCGCGGCCTGGGCGTTTAACTTGAGGCTATCGAGTACCTGGTTGTGCATATCAGACAGACTGGCCTTCGCCGTTTATGTATTTAAGGAGGCCCGTGGTTATGCCCTCGACGACCTCCTTAAGATACCGTTCGTCCTGCAGCCTCTTCTCCTCGTCCGGGTTCGAGATGTACGATACCTCGATGAGTATCGCGGGCATCTTCGTGCCCACGAGCACGTAGAAGGGCGCGCCCTTGACGCCGTTGGACTTCGTCGACTTGTATTTCGCCCTGAGTCCGGCCACAAGCCTGTCCTGCACGGAGGCGGCAAGCCTCACGGAATCGTTCGTCTTGGCGGTCTTTATGAGGTCGTTCAATATGAACTCGAGGTCGCTCACGGAACGGGTGGACGTGGCGTTTTCCCTCGCGGCGATCCGCTTCGCCTCCTCGCTGTTGGATAGCCCGAGCGTATATGTCTCGACACCCGAGGCCGCTCTCCTGGGCGACGCGTTTATGTGTATGGAGACGAAGAGGTCGGCGTCCTGGCTGTTGGCTATCGCGGTCCTCTCCTCAAGCGGGATGAAGACGTCGGTTGTGCGCGTCATGACTATTTTGGATTCGAGCCTGGAAGCGAGCGATTCCCGGAGCATCTTGCCTATTTTAAGCGTTACGTCCTTTTCCTTGAGGCCGCCCCTGCCGATCGCCCCCGGGTCCTTGCCGCCGTGACCGGGGTCGAGTACGATCTTCCTGACCTTAAGCCCGAGTTGCTGTGTAATCGACGGAGAGGCGCTTTTTATCTCAGGGGTCCTCTTCGCGCCGGGCTTTTCTATCACGGGTTGGGGTTTTTGAGGCTCTTTCGGCAAGGCCTCCTCGGCTTTGGCGAGGGCCTCGCCCTTGCCGGTCACGTCCACGACTATCCTGAAAGGGTCGCTCAGCGGGAATATCTTGAAGTCGTCGATGGACTCTATGTCGAAGACGACCCGGACCGTGTCCTTGTCGAACTGCCCGGCCCTTGCGACCTTCAATAGCCCGTCGTTTATCGGTATGCTCTTATTGAGGTTCGCGCCGAGCTCCGCGCCCTTTATATCGACGTAGAGCCGCCGCCAATCCCTGTTGATGGACGCGTCGGGGTTAAGGAGCTTGTGAGAGAACTCTGCCTTCTTATCGAGGCTTATGACTATCCTCGTGTAATTCGGGTTCGACCAGTGCTTTACTTCCGTGACGTCCGCGGTCTTTCCGGCATGTGCAAAGACGGGAAAAAAGAAGAGCGCAACGAGGAAAATGGCGGAGACGGCCTTCAGGATTTGGCGGCAATGGCGCAAGGTCTTCAGTTCTCCAGCATGTCTTTGAGGTTTTTGAGCTCGAGGAGCGCGTCAAGAGGCGTCAAACGCTCTATCTCGAGGTCTTTGAGCCTTTCCCGTACTTCGTCGCGGCCGCCAAGCAAACTCAACTGGCGCGGGTCCCGCCTGTCCGTCTCAACCGATATCCTCGGCACGCCGGAGGAGTTTAGCTCTCCGGATTCGAGGTTCTTGAGTATCTCTCGTGCGCGGGTGATGACGTCCCCCGGCAGGCCCGCGAGCCTCGCCACCTGTATCCCGTAGCTACGGGAGGCGCCTCCGGGCACGACCTTCCGGAGGAATATGATCTTGTCGCCCCACTCCTTTACCGCCATATTATAATTTTTGACCCTTTCCCTTGTCAAGGAAAGGTCGGTGAGCTCGTGATAATGCGTGGCAAAGAGCGTCTTCGCGGCCACGTCCTGCCTGTCATGCAGATACTCCACTACCGCCCACGCAATGGAGAGGCCGTCGAAGGTCGAAGTGCCCCTGCCTATCTCGTCGAGCACTATAAAACTCCTGGGTGTCGCGTTGTTGAGGATGTTCGCGGTCTCGTTCATCTCCACCATGAAGGTAGAGTGTCCGCGCGCGAGGTCGTCTGAGGCCCCTACCCTCGTGAATATCCTGTCGACGACGCCTATGCGCGCCCTTGATGCCGGGACAAAAGACCCTATCTGCGCAAGGAGGATGATAAGCGCGTTCTGGCGGAGATAAGTCGATTTACCGGCCATGTTCGGGCCGGTGAGTATCACGACCCTTGTGGCGGCGTCAAGCGCGAGGTCGTTCGAGACGAACCCGTCCTTCGAGAGGCGCTCCACTACCGGGTGCCTGCCGCCTTCTATATCTATCGCGTCGGAATCATCGACGATGGGCCTTGTGTAGCCGCCCTCCGTTGCCGAGTCAGCGAACGAGATGAGCGCGTCGAGCATGGATACGGCTTCCGAGGTCCTCCGCACGCGCTCGGAATAGCGCGCGGTATCGGAGAGAACGGCGGAAAAGAGCCTCGCTTCCAGCGCGATGGACTTTTCTTCCGCGGAGAGTATCTTGTCCTCCCAATCCTTGAGCGCCGGCGTTATGAAACGCTCCGCGCCGACGAGCGTCTGCTTTCTTATGTAATCCGCCGGGACTGAAGCGAGATTAGATTTCGTCACTTCTATGTAATAACCGAACACCCTGTTGTAACCGACCTTCAGGGAATTTATCCCCGTCTTTGTCCGTTCGGATGATTCGAGCGAGGCTATCCAGTCCTTGCCGCCGGAACGAATGGTCCGCAGTTCATCGAGTGTCGCGTCGAAACCGGCCCTTATGAAACCGCCGTCCCGCGTGTTAACGGGTGGAGTATCGATTATCGCGCGCTCGATGAGCCCTGAGGCCTCGGGGACCGCATCGAGCGCGGCGGAGACGTCCCTTAAAAGCGCCGAGCCGAACCCGGAGAGCGTCTTCACAAGCTCGGGGACGACCTTGAGCGAGTCCTTCAACGCCACAAGGTCTCTTGGGCCGGCGGCCCCGAGAGAGACCCTGGCGGAGAGCCTCTCAAGGTCGTAGAGCATGGATAAGGAATCCTTAAGCGTTGCCCTCGCCTCCCGCTTGTCAAGGAGTTCAGCAACACCCTCTTGCCTGTCCCTGATCGGGGCGATGTCCTTTAACGGATGTATGAGCCATGAGCGGAGACGCCTCGCGCCCATCGCGGTACGCGTCCGGTCGAGGAGCTCAAGCAGAGTGCCTTCCCTCCCCCCGGTCCTTAAATTCTCGGTTATCTCGAGGTTCCTACGGGTGGAGGCGTCCATGACGAGGCAGTCTTCTGTGTAATATGGCGTGCACCTCGTGACATGGCCAAGATCTCCCTTCTGCGTCTCTTTGGCGTACGAGAGGAGCGCGCCGGCGGCCCTGACCCCGTCAACAAGATCGCTTAAGCCGAATCCGTCGAGCGATTTCGTCCCGAACCGCGTGGAGAGCTTATCAGAGGCCGACCGGTAGTCGAAGTCGTATGCGGGCAGAGGCGTGACCTTCTTGACCGGCAAGTCCGCGCTTTCGAAAGATACCGCTACGCCGTGCTCAACGAGCAGTTCAAGCGGCCTTATCCTCCTTATCTCGTCATGAAGGGCTGATAATGAAGCGAGGACCGTCGCCCTGAATTCGCCGGTCGATACGTCCATGTAGGCGAATCCGGCTATTTTGCCGTTTAAGCAGGCCGAGGCGATGAAGTTATTCGCCTTCGGGTCGAGTAGCTCGTCATCGAGCGCGATGCCGGGGGTTATGACCTTTACGACCGCCCTCTCGACTATGCCCTTCGATTCTTCCGGGTCGGTAGTCTGCTCGCATATCGCGACCTTGTGGCCGTCTTTCACGAGCCGAGCGATGTAGGAGGCCGCCGCATGGTACGGCACGCCGCACATCGGGACCTTGCGCTCCCTGTCCCTTGAGGTGAGCGCAATGCCGAGCGCGCGCGAGGCGAGAATGGCGTCGTCAAAAAACATCTCGTAGAAGTCCCCCATCCTGAAAAAAAGGATGGAATCGCTGTGCAGGGCCTTGATATCGAGGTACTGCCTCATGGCAGGGGTCACGGTTTTCATAGGAGAAAGAGTGATACGAATGTCAGATTGTCGTTACCTTGATCAAGCATTGCTGAACGACTCTGGATTCCCGCTAAAAATATCGCGGGAACGACAGGATCGGTCCTTACACGATCCAGTTCTGTTCCTCGAAGTCCTCGGACGGCGTGTGGAAGACGATGAAGCCCTTGACCGGCCACCGCTCTATCCCACGCTCCCCGGCGTTTATGGTGATGACGAGCCTGATCTCACCGCCTTTGTCTGTCCTTCCAAGGAGCGAAAGGGGAAGAGCGAGCTCCACGACGGCATCCGACGCGATGCGCGCGCCGTGTTCCTTCACCTCGGCCCACTTGGCGTCTTTCCTGGCCTGCACCGTGAGAGATGACTCCGTGCCCTTCACGACGGCCGTGAGCTTTACATTCGAGGGGTGCATGAAGTTGACGGAAATAGTCCATTCTTTTTCATAAGGCGCGGCCTCCGGGAGGTAATCGAAACGAAAAAAGAGCTCGTCGTCCGAAAAGCCGTAGGAGACGCCTTCTACGAGTCCGTTGCTCTGCAACTCCCTGTGCATCGCGGAGCCGTAGTACTGCCTCTCGAGGCGTCCGGCGGCGAGCCACTCGAAGTAGTTGGATATCGAGCCGTCTATGGCAGGCTTGATAAGCGCAGTAGGCGTAAGCGCGGGCACGAAGCCTCTCGCCTCGGACGATATCTGTATGTCGAGTGAATCGGGGGGTTCGGCGTCTATCAGCGTGTATATATGCCTTATATGGCGCCTGAAGAGGTTGTCGAAGTGCTCGTCGCTCAAGGACGAGTGTTCCTCTCCGTACCACCAGAACCAGTCGCTCCCCTCGGCGGCGTATACCTCTTCCCACGCTTCCGCGATATTCCCTTTTTTTTCTTCCTTCTCTTCCGGAGTAAGGGCCTTTTCGTATTTAACGAGCGCTTCCCTCGCCTCGGCTATGAAGTCCCAGGCCGCGTTGTCCTCGGGGTGGCCTATCCAGATCCTGAAGTTGTGGCTTATCCACGAACCGGGGAAGAGCCACTGGATCTCGTCCCTCTGCGTCTCTTTGGTGAGGAACTCGTTCACGGTAACGCACTTAAGTCTATGGTGATCAGAGAGCTTCGAGTACAGGGCAACGAGAAAGTCCCTGCCGTCGTTCCTGAAGTGCTCCCAGGCGTTCTCGCCGTCGAGTACGATCGGGACGACGTGCCTGCCCGGCTCTTCGAGCATATTGTATATGTGGACGAGCCGCGCCACCATGTCGTTCGCCGCGGTCTCGGGGTCGAGCTTCGAGTAGTCGAAGCCTATAAGGTCGGAAAGGACGTGGTCCCTGAATACCATGGAGAGCTTATCCCCGGCGGCCTCGACCGAATAGGCCTTGTACAGGAACGGGTCGTAGCAGTTGCCGGCGCTGTCCCTCCGGAGCGGCCTCCGTAACGAGTTCGAGAGTATCTCCTCGTCCGTCGCAAGCCACTTGAACCCTTCGGCGGCCGCAAGCGGGAGCATATCCATGGAGACAGATCCTTCCGAGGGCCAGAGACCGGCGGGTTTTTTTCCGAAGGTCTTCTCGTATAGCTCTACGCCGCGCTTGAGCTGGACAACGGCGTCCTCGGGGTGTACGAACCTCTCCTTTGGAAGGGTCACGCCCGGCATCGCCTCTTTCGCGGAGAAGCTGTCGCAAAGGAGCGGGAGTATCGGGTGATAATACGGGGTAGTCGAGACCTCGATGATCCCCTTTTCCATCATCTCGGCGTACTTGGGAACGACCATCCCGGCTATCGCCGTCTGTTTTTCCAGCACCTTCCTTTTTTCCTGCTCGGTGTATCCGCCGCCCTTCTCGTACATGGAGCGGAGGAACGGGTCCTTCTGCCTGAGCGTCGGGTCTATCCAGACGAGGTTGAAGAGGACCTGCAGGTCGAGATAGTCCTCGTCCCTGAAATACCGGAGTACCGCCTGGACTTCATCCCTTGAATTCGTGAGCCCGCGCTTCCGGAGGAGTTCCAGGTATCTCGGGACCGGCCTTACCATGTGGTCCCAGTTGGCCTGGAAGAAGTACTGGAGCATGAAGGACTTGTCTGCCTTCGTAAGCTCGGAGACGGTCCTGGAGCTTATCTTCCTGTACGAGTCGAGCGCGCGCCCGCTGGCGTACTCGTTCAGCTGTTCTATAAGGCACGGCACGAGGTTGAACGTCTGGTGGACCTCGGGGAATTCATCGAGTATCGCGACCATGTCGTAATAGTCCTTGGTCGCGTGAAAAAGGACCCAGGGCATGGTGTATTCCTTCGTGATCGGGTCCTTGTAGAGCGGCTGGTGCATGTGCCACATGAAAGCGATGTTCAGCCTGTTATCCATAAGCGTTTCCCTGAATTGCCTATCTCGACCGCAAGACCTCGACGACGCCCCTGTCGGTAAATAAGGCTATCCTCGAATGTCCCGACGATCCGTTTGACGAGATGCCCGACTTCAAATTTTCGCTCCATAGCGTCTCGCCGCTCTTGAGATCGAGCGCCTCGACATATCCGTTGTCCTTTTCGAAGTAGCCTGTGCTCAGGAAACTCGTCTTGTAATTGGAGACGACGAAAACGGTCCCCTTGAGCGCGAATACCGATGAAGACGGCTTGTTCCTGAGGTCCTTTTTCCAGAGTATCGTGCCTGTAAGCCGGTCGAGCGCGACTATCTGGTCCGAGCCGAGTATCACCATCGTCCTCGCGTCGGGCAGGACCATATCGTAAGCCTTCATGAGGTCGAAGGTCCCCTTCGCCTCCCCTGTCTCAACGGAGAACGCCTGGACGGAGTTCTTCTCGTCGATCACGTACACGAGGCCGCCGTCGACGAGAGGCGTCCTCCTCGTCTTAATGGAGGAATCGAAGTTCCTGACAACCCCTCCCTTCGACCAGAGCTCGGAGCCGTTATCAGCGGATAATGCAACGAGCGCGCCGTCGGAGAAGAAGACGAAGACGCGCCCGCCGGAGCAGGCCGGGGAGCCGTATATCCTCGGCTGTACGGTCTTGAAGGTCGCGCGGCCCAGCGTCCATGCCCTCTCACCCGTCTTTTCATCGACGGCGTGGACCCTGTCGTCGGCCGATGAGAATATGACGCGCCCGTCGCTTACTATCGGAGAGGAGAGTATCTCGGAGCGCGCCTGATAGCTCCAGACCTCTTTGCCGGTCGCCTTGTCCAGGCATCTCAACATGCCGTCGCCGGAGCCGAAAAAGACGCGGTCACCGGAAATTGTCGGCGTGGCTTCGAGAGGAAAAGACGCGTTGAAACGCCAGCTCCTTTTTCCGGAGTACGCGTCGTATGAATACAGCCGCTCATCCGTCGACGAAACAAAGAGAGAGCCGTCGTAGAAGACCGGTGACGAGAGCTGTTCCTTCGAATATCCCTTGAAGGCGGTGGAGGCCGATACGTCGTCCTCCCACGCGATAACGAGCGGGTACGTAAGCGAGTCGTCCGAGACATTGGTCCTCGCGTCGTTCCGCATGAAGGTCTGCCAGGAGGTCTTCTCCAGTATCGGCGGAGAGCCTGCGCACCCCTGAAAGATAAACGCGCCGAGTACGGCGCTAAACGCGAGCTTTTTTAACGATGGCATCGGCATTATCCTGCATTTTTTTAAAGTCATCTTTTGTAAGCCCGGCCCCGAGCGCGACTTTTAGCGCACGCTCGTCGTTCGAGAGGTCACCGGGCGAGTGGGAGTCGGTGTTCAGAAGCAAGCGCGCGCCGCACCTCTTGCCGAGCGCGGCGACATGGCCGTTCGAAATGGAATGTCCCGCGCGCGTCGTTATCTCGAGGTGCACGCCGTTCCTTGCCGCGCGTCTGACTTCATCTTCCGTTATGAGCCCCGGGTGCGCGAGTACGTCTACCTTCGCTTCTATATACGCCCTGTTCGTCCCCGGCTCCACGGGTTCCGACAGCGTCTCTCCGTGGCCCACGACGACGCGGGCCCCGAGCGCGCGGGCCTTCTTGACCATCAAGGGTATGAGCCTCGGCGGTATGTGAGTCAGCTCCACGCCGGGTACGACCTTGAAGGACTTGTCCGCGTTCAACTGCTTCGCGACCTTTATTATCTTTTTAAGAACGTCCTCGATGTTTGAGGCATCCGCGTGGTCGGTTATGGCCATCGCCGTGTATCCGGCAACGCGCGCCCTCCTTACAAGCTCGGTAGGGATGAGCGCGCCGTCGCTCAAAAAGCTGTGAGTATGGAGGTCTATCATGTCCGTGCCCCCTCGGTTTTATATTGCGGCATAATCGTCTTTCAAAAGGTTGCTGAAAAGGCTGTAGAAGACGTCCGGCGCGACCGCCTTTCCGTTCTCCTCGATCCTGAAGAGCGGCTCGTCGGACTTAAGGCTCAATTCCTTCTTGTACCGCGCCTCATCCGCCGGAGAGCCGACAAAGACATGCGCCGACGGGACGCGCGTTCTAAGCAGTATCTCCCTCTTCGCGGAGGCCAGGTCGTTTAACGACGACTCGGCCCCTTCCCTGTCCCAGAGGAGGACCAGCGACACAAGGTTTAAAGAGAAGGCCCTCCAGAGCGGCCCCATGTTCCTGACCGTCGGTATCGAGAAGAGGTGGAGATCGAGTCCGCCGTAGAGCTTGAGCGTGGCCACCGGCCCTAACGGGTTGTCCATCTGGGAGAATATCGACTTCGCGTCCACATGGAGCCCGGGTATCCTCCTGCACTGGGAGAGGAACGCCTGCACGAGCTTTCCGGAGGTGGCAAGGATGAGTATCCTCCCGTAATTGAAGCCCCCCATATCCGAGAACCGGCTTATTATCTTCTCCCTGATGCTTATCATCTGGTCGTTCGTCAGGAAGACCTCGTCCCGGGAGGACGTACCGGCCGGCTCCTCGACGAGGACGCCCCGGGCAAGGAGCCCCTGGAGCGTTGCATAGACGTCATAGTCCGGATGCGTCGACCTCTCTACGATCTCTTCGACCCTGCCTCGCGCCTTTGCGAGCTGGACGACCTCGTAAACGACTGCCTGGAGACCCCTGGGTAGCGTCTCGGCCCCGGCGCGCGGCCTCACCACAGCGTCCTTCGAGGGGAACTGGGCCTCCCGTTTTCTGAACTCGTCTATCTGCCGCATCCCCTCCATGAGGAGGTTCCCGGCGGTCCCGCGTATCTTCCTCGGAGCGGTTATCGCCTTGGGGACGAACTCGAACTTGCCGTCCGTCCACTCCAGAAGCCTGAATAGCGCCTTCTCTTTTTCTATCCCGTCGAGGACGGCGTTTAGTATCTGCCCGTCCTTGACGAAAACGGCGCCTGAGCTCTCCCCGGACTTAAGCCGTAGCTCCCCTTCCTTCCTGTTCAAGTGCAGGAACTGGAGGATGTCGGCGAGCGGCATGTGCGCGAGCCTGCCCTCGAGCTCCTTTAAGCCCATGGACGCGGGCGCGGCGGAAAGCGACTGCCTGATCCTTACCGAGACCTCCTCGAGGTTGACGGGTTTCAAGAGGAATATGTCGACGCCGGTCCTGAAACCCTTTATGTCGGCTACACCGTCGGAAACGAAGAGGAACGGGACCTTCGCGGTGTGCGGGTTGTTCCGGAGTATCTGGAAGAGCCGCTCGCCGCCTATTACCGGGAGGTCGAAGTCCGCCACTATCATCGAGGGCGGGTCCTGGATGGAGAGCTCGAGGGCCCGCGCGCCGTCTCCGGCGGACTCTACCTCGAAGCCGAGCCCCGAGAGGTGGGCTGAAAATTCTTTCGTCTCGCCTCCGTCCCTGAAGGCGATGAGGATGTGCTTTCTATCCATCAGCCGAGTTGTTCCTGCAATGAGTATTCGTTCTGGAACTTCGTTATGAGCCCCTCCACGAGGAACTCATCCGATGTGTGAAAGCATGAGAATGTCTCGCCCCAGTTCTCCTTGCATACGAGGGCGTAACCGGCGTCTTCGCTGAGATAAAAAGTAAAGAAGGTCTCCTTGAACCTCGGGTCGTCGAGGAGTATCGCAGTGGCGTTCTTTATTTCAAGGGCCCTTGCGCCGCCCTCGCCCACGAGGAAGACCTTTGCCGAGAGCGCGCCCGAGGCATTGAGGGATTTGAGGAGCGGGAGGCCCGGGTCGATGTTCCTGAACGCGAAGTACGCGATGCCGCGCCTCTGCGGGGACCTCAACACCTCCTTGGCGACGAAGTCGTTTATCTGGTCGAGAAAGAACTCGTTCAAGTCCTGATTCGCGCCCGCGTCGAACGTGGCGCACCCTGTCCCCTTCTGTCCCCGGGCGGTCAGGTCGCCGAGTATCTCCCAGAAGAGCCTGCCCCTGAACCCTTCCTTCTCCCAAACGGACTCCTTCCGGTCAGAGGCCCTTTTGAGCGCCGCGGCTACGACCTCTCCGTAGCCGTGGCCGTCCTTCGGGAACGTCGCGTTGGAGAGTATCAACGATAGCCGCCCCTTCCCCTTTGCAAGGCCGGCGGAAACGGCCCTGGATATCTTTCTTGACGCGGCAAGGGAGCCGAACCAGTCGGTCTCCGGGAGTATGACGGTTATCTGCCCGTCGTCGGTAAGCCCGGCGACGTCGCAGTTCCTGATAGAGTCGACGCAGGCCTTGGCCGCGGCCCTGAGGGCGTCAAGCCCCGCCCCTTCGTCAAGTTGAGCGCCGCCATCGAGCGTGAGTATAACGACAGAGAAGGCGCTATTGTAACGCGCCGCCCGCAAGGCCTCGAGCCTGCCGTATTCACTTACGAAAAAGCCGTCGTAAAACCTGCCGGGCACGAGCTTTCTCGCAAGCGCTGATTTGGCCTCGCTATCCAAAAATAGATACTCCGGAGTCTGATTTTTTAAAAAGCCCTCTGGAAGGCGAGGCTTAAGGGCGGGCGACCGTCTCCCCTCCCCATCCCTGCGCCGACCCGGAAGGCCCTACATCTTGTACTTGCCGAAGTCCCCGGGGTTCATGTCCTCGAGGGAATCGAGGAAGTTCTTGGCCCCTTCCTTTACGCCTTCCTTGCCGGTCTCGCGCAGGTCTATGGACTTCGATTTCTCGACCACCCTGGGGTCGACGAATATCGGGGCCCCGGCCCTGAGCGCCATGGCTATCGCGTCGCTCGGCCTCGCGTCAAGCGTAAAGCCCCCTTCCTTCGTCGTCATCTGGATGAGGGCGTAGTAGACGTTCTCTTTAAGGTCGGTTATTTCGACCTTCTCGATGGTGGCGCCGAGGGACTTCAATATCTCCCTCAGGAGGTCGTGCGTCATAGGCCTCGAGAACTGGATCTTTTCGAGCTCGGAGGCTATCGCGCTCGCTTCAAGCACCCCTATCCAGACCGGAAGCGTGTTCTTCTCATCCATGTCCTTCAATATGACTATGGGGACGTTAGTGAACGGGTCGATCGTAAGCCCGGAGACTTTCATTTTTAACAGCATCTGTTGCTCCTTTCATTTTCCCTGCTGGGGGACCTCCCCGCGCAGGGAGTTCGGATAGGCCTCGGTTACGACGACTTCGACGAATGCGCCTGGGCCATTGATGCCGTCGTAAGGGAAGTTCACTATCCTGTTGCATGAGGTCCTGCCTGAGAATCTGGATCCGTCGGACTTCGAGGTCCCTTCCACAAGGACCTCGACTCTCCTTCCCACAAGCTCGAGGTTCCTCGCCAGCGATATCTCCCGCTGTGCATCCTGGAGCCTCTGCAGCCTTTCCGACCTTACGTCCAGCGGGAGCTGGCCGACGAATGACGCGGCCCTTGTGAGCGGCCTCGGAGAGTACATGAACGAAAAGACGTTTTCGAAGCGGAGCGCCATTAAGAGCGCCATGGTCTCTTCGAACTCGGCTTCGGTCTCACCGGGAAAACCGACGATTATGTCGGTCGTTATCGCCATGTCCGGGTAGAGCCTTTTAATGAGTTGCACTTTCGTTGCATATTCGGAGGCCGTGTAGCCCCTGCCCATTTCCTTCAAGACCCTGTCCGAGCCCGACTGGACCGGAAGGTGCATGTGTCTTGCGAGCTTAAGTTCCTCTCCAAAGAGGTATATGAGCTCTTCCGAGATGTCTTTCGGGTGGGAGGTGACGAACCTTACCCTCTTTATGCCGTCTACTCCGGCGACAAGGCGGAGTAGCTCCGGGAACGAGACGTCAGCGCCCGCGCCGTAAGAATTGACGTTCTGCCCGAGGAGCGTGACCTCCTGTACGCCGCTTTCAACGAGCCTCGTTACCTCGTCCAGTATATCGGCGCTCTCCCTGCTGACCTCCCGCCCCCTCGTGTAAGGGACGATGCAGTAGGAGCAGAAGTTGTCGCACCCGCGCATGATAGAGACATAGGCCTTCTCGCCCGAGGCTGATACGAGGCCGTATTCGTTCTCATTGATGGACGCGGACTGCTCGACGGCTACGAGCCTTGCCCTTTTTTCGCTTATCTCGCCTATGAGGTCGGGGAGCTTGTGGATGTTGTGAGGGCCGAAGACGAGGTCGAGGTAAGGCGCCCTCTTAAGGAGCTTCTGCCCCTCCTGCTGGGCGACGCATCCCGCCACACCTACGATGAGCCCGGGCCTCTCCTCCTTGAGCTCCCTGAACCTGCCGAGAGCCGAGTAGACCTTCTGCTCGGCCTTGTCACGGACAGAGCATGTGTTTAAGATGATAAGGTCCGCGTCCGATGGCTCGCTGGTGCGAATGTAGCTGATATTTTTAAGGAATCCAAGTATCCTCTCGGAGTCGTTGTCGTTCATCTGACACCCGAAGGTCTCGAGGAATACCCTTTTCACGCCCTCTTTTATCTGTTCCATCTCCAAAAGGTCCCGTTTCCATTTCAAACTCGCCGGAGAGTCCATTTTAAGGTCTCGGGAGCTCGGTAGTCAAGACCCTTTTTTAATTAAGTCATTGTTTTGTAAAGGTTTTAAACTGTTATTTTATATACCCAGCCGCCTCTTCCCTGGCGGGCTTGACTATCCAGGGCGACTGTATGTTGTATTTGGATTCGAGCTTGTCTCCGACCTTCGTGGCCTCGTCCCTCGATTTATAGAATCCGACCCTTACCCTGTACCATTTGATGCCGTCTTTCGTAAACTCGGTCGAATACGCGGTATATCCCGATGCCTTGAGGGACTTAAGCAACGACTGCGCCTCCTTCAAGGACGGGAACGAGGCGACGTTCACAGCATAGGGCTTTTTGGCGAGGGCCTTGCCTGCCTTCGCTACCTTTTCACGCCAGGCCCCGCGCGCGTCTATGGCCTTGTCCTCCTTGGAGACACGGGCCTCGACCTTCTCCGTCTTGACCTGTTTTTCAGCCTTCGCCTCAGCCTTCCTTAAAGGCTCCTTCTTTGGCTCGGCCGCCTTCTTCTCCGCGACGGGCTCTGCCTTGGTTTCAGCCGCCTTTGTCTTCTTCGGCTCCTCAGTCGCCTTTGGCGCCTCGGAAGGCTTTGCCGTGACAGCCTCCTTTGCGGGCTCCGTGGGTTTTGCCTCCGCCTGCTCAGCCTGTCCAACCGGCGCTTCAGCCGGGGCCGGGGCCTGGCCTTCGGCAGGCGGCGTCTTCTCTTCCTGGAGGCCTATCCTCACCCTCTTCGATATGACCTCCCCCGATGGCTCGTCCTTTTTGCAGGACGGCAGCATTATAATTGCCGCTACAAGGGCGGCGGCCGCCAATGCAGAGACAGTCTTGAGTTTAGTCTTACCTTGTGCCGTTCCCAATCGAGACCTCCGTTTTTTCGCGCTTTAGGATACTGGGGGTTATGAATACGAGGAGCTCCTCGTTCTGGAGCTCCTTCGAGTTCGATTTAAAGAACAGCGGGCCAAGGACCGGGATCTCGGAGAGATACGGGACTGAGGAATCCGAGTCGCTCGCAACCGTCCTGTAGAGCCCGCCTATAACGACGGTGTCTCCGTCGCGCACAAGGACATAGGTCGAAGCGCTTTTTTCGGTGACGCCCGGGATGCCGTCGACGGTCCTTGAAAAATCAGCCTCGCTCTTCTCCGTCGAGATGTTCAAGAGTACGAACCCGTCGTCCGATATCTGCGGCGTGACTGTAAGGTCGATGCCGGTCGATATCTCCTCAAGGCCGGTCGAGGACGATGTCGTGGTCGTCGCGGTCGTCGTGCCGGTCGTAGTCGTCTGCGAGGATTTTACCCTGAAGGTCGTCCCGCTGTGGATCTTGGCCGCCTTGTTGTTGATCGTCGCTATCCTCGGCTTCGATACGATCTTCAAGTCCCCCTTGGATTCCGCGGCCGTAAGCTCGAGGTCGAGCGTTAATTGGCTCGAGAGCGACCCGATGATGACGCCGATGCCGGAGGTCGGGGATGCCGCGGGAAGGTTCACCGCAAAGCTCCTGTCTCCGGTCGAGGTCGGCAGCGTCTGGCTGCCGGTAACGGAATTCGACCCGGAGTTGTACGCCCCACCCCACTGTATGCCGAGCTGTTTGGTGAAACTCGAAGAGGCCTCGACTATGCGCGCCTCGATAAGCACCTGCGCCGAAGGCGCGTCCACGCTCTTTAAAAGCGCGCGCGCCCTCTCTATGTTCCGGGGAAGGTCGCGGAGGATGACCGAATTCGTCCTTGAGTCCGAATACGAGATACCGTCGGCGCTGAGAATCCCTTTGAGCTGGGTCACGGCAATGGCCGGGTCCGCGTAGTTGAGTTTTACCGTCTCCGTCGCCATCTCTTCCGAGAAGTCGACCTTCTTACCGACCCAGAAGACGTTGTTCTGTATCGTATAGGTGAGGCCGTTCGCCTTTATTATCATCTCGAGGGCGTCCCTGAACGGGATGTCCTTGAAGCTCACCGAGACCTTCCCGGCAACCCCTTCGCCGAGTATGATGTTAAGCCCGCTCTGCTGGGCGAGCGCACGGAGGACGTCGGTTATCTCGGCGTCCCTCACCTCGATCGAAAACAGCCTCTTCTCGTTCCTGAGGGCCTCCTCGGCCTGGCCGGAAAAGGAAAGCGACGGGATGAGGAAGATGATCGAAAGGACGAGGAGGAGGGGCGCAAAAGCGCGCGCTGAAGGCCTGTTTGACCTCATTTTTTAAGCTCCGGGATCTCTGCGAGTTCAAGCCTTACGACACCGTTTTCACCCTGAAGTATAACATGAGTCCGACCTATATCAACGATTTTTTGCCCTCCCATGAGGCTCCCTTTATAGACGATCTGCTCGTTGATTATCGCCGATGGGCGCGTCTCGTTGTAGAAGACCGCCTTGAGCTTCAATTCATGCAGAGGGGCCGTCGACGGGCCTGAAACGCGCACCTCCGGGACGAACGGGTCCCTTCCCCAGGCGAGCGGCTCCGCCTTGGTCTCGGGGAGCGCGTTCCGCAAGGAGAGCGATTCCTCGGCCGCGCAGGCGTTGCCCGCGCCCGACACGGACAATACAGTCAACAGTATGGCTATTAAGGCCTTCATCTTCCGTAGCTCAGTATGTAGGCGCTAAGATATACTTCCGCGTTAAGGTCGGAGGTATCCCCGCCCTCTATCAGGAAGTTATCGACGACCATGAGGCGCGGCAATCTCTCTATGCGCTCGAGGTAGTCGCCGAATGAAGCGTACCTCGCCTCCATCCTTATCTGGAACGGGAGCCTGGAGAGCTCCCCTTTTGACTCGGGCTCCAACGGCTTTATCGAGACTATCCTTATGCCGCGCTTGAAGTCGTTATCGGAAAATTCCGAGAGGATCCTCGAGACCTGTTTATCGGACGGGAGCCGCTCTTTAAGGCTCTTGAGCCTTCCCTCGACGGTCTTCAGGTTTATCGTCGCCTCTGTTACGGCCTTTGACAGCCCTTCCGAGGCCTCTGACTGCGCGGTGGCCATCTGTATCTCCGTCTTGAGCGTTGCTATATTCAAGCGCGCCGCTTCCATGTCATTCAGGTTCCTCTTGTACCCGAACCTGTAGAAGAGGAGCGAGAGGGCCACAAGAAGAGCGAGCGCTATCGACTCACGCTTGAAGGACCTGAGGAACGAGAGGTCGATGTCCTTCAGGCGTTTGAGAGCGTCACCATTCATAGATCACCTCGCCTGTCTTCTTGAGCGTTGCGTAGACCTCGAAGTCGTATATGGTCTCCGTGCCAAGGTCTCTTTTCTGCGAGTACGAGAGTGTCGCGTCCCTGAAATGGCCGGAATTCTCTATCTTGAAGATAAAGTCGGCGACAGCCCTGTTGTTGGTGGCGCTGCCCAGGAACTTGACCTTCTTGTCCGTCGTGCCCTGGACGTCGGAGGTCGAAAGGGACCGGAGCCACACGCCCTTCGGGACCTCATGGCTGAGCTTTTTTAGCACGAACGACCAGGATACCCTCCTGTCCTTAAGCTCGGAAGCGACACCTATCCTCTGACTGAGCTCCCCTTCAGCCGTGCGTATTTCAGAGAGCCTCTTTGTAAGAAGCGAGTACTCGGAGGATCTGCCCGCGAGCGCGTCCTTTGCGGATACGAGCGCCGCCTCCTCGGCCTTAAGCCTGTCGACCTCCATGCGCTGGAGGGCAAAGGCCGCGACGAGGAAGATGACATAGCACGCTCCCGCGCCCATGAAGGCGAGCCGCCACTTCCTTACGCGCCAACCCCTCTGTATCTCCTCGGGTATGAGGTTAATGCCTCTCATGTCTTCCTCGCGGCAAGCCCGGTTGCGACGGTCAGGCACGGCGCGATATCGGCGAGCTCCGTCGTGTCGAACCTCTTCGGTATCCTGACAGACCGTAACGGGTCGTCCTTGAAGACCGGGACGGCCAGGATGTTCGCGATGAACTCCTCTATGCCCTTTAGCCTCGCGGAGCCGCCAGAGAGGAAGAGCTTGGCCACGCTCCCCTCCCTGAACTGGGCATGGAAGTAATCGAACGACCTCTGCACCTCGGTGCAGAGCCTCTCGACGGACTGGGAGAGGACCTTTTTCGCCTTGTCCTCGTCGCTGTCGCCTGATGTGAGACCGAAGGCTATCTTGTACTCCTCGGCGTCCTCTTCCGGCCTCCCCATCCCCGAGGCGAGTTGCTTCGTGAAGTCAGCGCCGCCTATGCCTATCTCCCGGGTGAAGGATAGCCTCTTGTCCTTGAGTATCGCGAGCGTGGACTTGTTCTCGCCGATATCGAGCATTGCGTAATTGACGCCGGGCTCCCACGCGTTGTTGGCGTTGAAGGAAAAGAGGAGCGCGGAGGGTACTACCTCAAGGACGCGGAGGTCGAGGCCCGCGTCCCTGAACAGGGTGATGTTTCTCTCAACGTCGCTCCTTACGGCCGCGAACGCGACGATCGAGAGCGTGTTGTCGCCCGGTTTCGCCGCCTTTGCGGCGGTCATATAATCGAGTACGAGGTCCGCCGGGGCAACCGCGATGGCGAGGTCTTTCCTCACCTCCCAGCGGACCGCCTCTTTCAGGTCCTTCTCGGGCATGACGGGAAGTTTAAGGTGCTTGAATATGAGAGACGGGCCGCCCATGATCGCCGCGGCCCTCCTGCCCCTTATCCCCTTGGACTTCAATATGCCGGATATGAACGGAGGAGTCGCATGGAGGCCCTCGCCTCCCTCGCGTGGCAATTTAAAAAGGGCCGCGCCCCCGAGCGTATAGGAGCCTTCAGCCCCAACGAGCGCGACGACCTTCACCGAATACGACCCGATGTCGACGCCTATGAGGTTCCTTTTGCCGGTGAACATGAACTCACGCGCCCTTTATGATAAGAGAGGACTTAAGCCTCATCACCTTTTTCCTCACCTCTTCGCTCAAAGTGTCCGCCGGTTTCTTCTCAAGGAACCGCTCGTAGGCGTTCAAAGCCTCCCTTGTCCTGCCCTGTCTCTCCAGCGCAATGCCAAGGTTTAATAGCGCGTCCGCGTAGCCCGGGTCTATCTTCAGTGCCTCGTTAAGCCTCTTTATCGCGGAAACTGCGTCGCCGCGCCTATCGAGGAGCGCGCCGTAGTTATTGAGTGCTTCCATGTGGCGCGGGTTCAAGGCGAGCGCCTCCTTGAGGTACGCCTCTGCTTCATTCTCCCGCCCGGAGCTCGCGAGCGCCAGCGCGAGGTTATTGTAATATGCCGCCTCGTCGGGTTTAGCCGAGAGCGCGGCCCTGAATTCCTTTTCCGCTTCCCCGTACTGCATGGACCTGAAGAGTTCGAGACCTTTGGCGTTGTTCGCCGAAGGTTCGGGGGCCGCCTCGGGTTTCTTCGGCCCCGCTATCGACGCCTTGAGCGCGTCGAGCCCCGGGTCGCCGGTAGCGGCCTTTTCGACCTTCTCCACGGCGGATAGTATCGAATACGCCGCGTACCCTGCCGGTATCAGCACGATCAAGAGCACAACGACTATAACAAACGCCTTGGGCCGCCTTTTTTCCGGCAAAGGCGCGAACTCCTCCGGGGGGTTGTAGGATGTCCTGGAGGCCTCGAGTTTTTTAAGCGCTTCGTGTATCAGGCTCACTATGGATGCACCGTGAAGTTATAGACCTCGGGGCCTATGAAGAGTCCGGCTATGAAGGCAAGGACGAACGCCGAAAGCGCTATGGGGGCCATATACCTGGAGAAGGCGGACGCAGTGTCTGGCAGAGGGGCCTTGCCGTCTTTTTCGAGATATCCGTCGTCCTCGAGCTCGCTTGAGGCGTGCTTGACGATATCGGAGTCGATAGTCCGTTTTTCGTCGATGAACGCCGCCGTGAGCGCCCTGTCGCAGATGATGTTTATCATCCTCGGGATCCCGAGGCTCTTTTCGAATACGAGCCTCATGGCGTCTTCACGGAAGTCTATGTTGCCGCCTCCGGCCACTTTAAGCCTGTTTTCGATGTACGCCCTCGTCTCCTGAAGGTCGAGCGGGTTCAGGTGGTATCTTACTATGACCCTCTGATTCAACTGCCGGAGCTCCGGGAGAGAGAGCTTATCCCGGAGCTCCGGCTGGCCCACGAGGACTATCTGGAGGAGCTTTTCCTTTTCCGTCTCGAGGTTCGAAAGGAGCCTTATCATCTCAAGGGTCGCGGGGTTCAGGTTCTGCGCCTCGTCTATGATGACGACCGCCGCGCCGCCCGAGGCGGCTTTTTTAAGGAGAAATAAGTTCAACTCGTCGAGGTGGTCCTTGACCGCATTCCCGCCGGGCCTCAATCCGAAGTCCGCGGTGATGGTCTTTAACAGGTCTTCTTCCGAGAGGACCGGGTTCAGGATAAGCGCGCTCTCGGCGTTTTTCGGGAGCTTCTCAAGTAGCGCCCTGCAAAGCGTGGTCTTTCCGGTGCCGACCTCGCCGGACAAGAGGATGAACCCTTTCTTTTCGCCGATGCCGAACGAAAGCAGGTCTATGGCCTCGCGGTGCTTCCTGGACAAGTAGAGGAACTTGGGGTCTGGCGTGATGTGAAAGGGGTTTTCCTTGAGGAAAAAGAATTTCTCGTACATTAGTGGGCCTTTTTTTCAGGGTTTTACGGGGGGCTTAACCCCCCATGACTAAAAATTCGGCAGTTTTCGGAAAATCTATAGCCCTTTTGTCAAAAAACCCTTAAAAATTACGGTTATTATATCCGGTTCCCCCTATTTTTGAAAGAAAATTATCTTACCTGAACTCGTGCCACTCGATGATATTCACGTTGACCACCCCGCAGTTGCCTGAAAGCGTCACGGCGTCCGTCACCGTCCGGTACTGGTCGTTAGTGCCGCCGTCGGTCAAAAAGAGGCCGCTCGCCGGTGGCGGGGCCGAGTTGAGGGTCGGGGAATAAGTACCGGCGAGGAATGAAGAAGGTATCACTACGCCCCCGCCTCCCCCGGAGCTCGTCGGAGAGCCGAACACGAGCGTCTGGGTCGCTCCGGCCGCAAGGGTCACGGCTGAATTCAGATACGCCTGGTAGACGGTCGAGCCCCCGGCGGATGAGTCGTTAAAAGCGAAGTAGCTGGCGGTATTCATCGTCATGGACGTCGAGGCGCTTATGTTCTTCAATGCCATGGTGAATGAGACGGTAGAGCCGCAGGAGGCCGACGCCGGGGAGAGAGAGCCCCAGTACTGGATATTTGCGATGTTCCAGCCTGTAAAGCTCACCGTATCGGTCCCTGACGAGTTCAAGTATGAAGCCGTGACCGTCGCCGTGGTGTCTGTGGTGCTGTTCGGGGCTATCAGCGTGACCGTAGCCTCCCCGTTCGCGTCCGTCACGGCCGTCGCCGGTGAGAGCGTGCCGCTGGTCGTCGAGAAGGTCACGGTCTTTCCGGCGACCGGCGAGCCGCCTGAGACGAGTGTCGCCGTCATGGTGTAGGATGCGCTCCCGTCGGCGTAGATTGGGCCCGTTGGAGAGTGCGCGACGGAGAGCCCGTACGCCGTCACCGTCACATAAGTCCCAATCTCGGCTTCCGACCCCCCGCACCCTCCCCTTGGCACCGGGTTTACGCTGAAAGACACGACCTTGTCGGAGGTGACCGTTTCGGTCGTCGAGTATGTTATCGAGTAGGTCTTTGTGCCGCCTGAAGGTATGTCGTTTGCGGAGTTGCTCGATTGAAAAGTCACCTTGGTTCCGCCGCAAGAGCCTGTCCATCCGGCAGGGGCAGTGACAGACGAGCAGGTCCAGTTGCCGCCCCCGCCCGGGAAAGAGACCTCTATTTTTTTAAGGGTGCAGGCGCCTCCGTTGTAGACCGACCATGTCAGCGTCTGGCTTGTCGCCCCGCTCGCGACGACCGAAGGCGAGACGGTCGCGGAGTATTGGGATATCACGCCGGAATTCGATGTCGCCGTATTCGTTAGCGCGCCGCCTGTGGCGGTCCCATAGCCCGAGAGGCAATATGCCTGGCCGAGCGACCCGGTGACGGTGTATGTCCAGGAGAACACGCCTGTAGAGCCGCTTGCGAGCGACGAGATGGACGAAGGCGCGGGGCCGGAGGAGAGCGTCTCGGTCGCCTCTCCGGCGCACGGGGTAAGGGCCGAGGGCGCGACGTTTATGAGGGCCGACGTACCGTTGTTCTTGACCTGCATCTCGACCGTGACCTGTTGACCGGTTATGACGCTCCCCGGTGTAACGGTGAGAGAGGCGGTGAAGTTGCCGATGAGGACCGTGTTAGAGTTCAAAAGGACGGAGTTCGCCGTAGAACCTGAGTTTGTCGCGCGCGTGCTGAAATAGACCGTCCCGGTCGACGTTGCGCCATAGAGCCATATTATCACGCCGGAAGAGCCCGGCGATAGCAAGTACTGCGTCTTCGCGTAGACGATGGCGCCGGTCGTGTGTGCGGCGGCTGTCGTAGAATTGCACCCGCGCGTCACGCCCGTGAACGTGGTCGCGGTCTTCCCTGTGTAGCAGATGTCTTCGGAATCCAACCTTATGGTCCCGGGCGAGGTAAAGCCGGAAGTCGAGGCTACGGTTACGATGGTTGCGGCCGCCGAGAGGTTTCCGTCGAGTCCGGTCGAGCCGTAGTAAGGGCCATCCGAGAGGGTCGCTATCGCGCTCGACGGGGTCGGCGGCGCAGGGGTAGATGTTATATTCGATTGGGTAGCGGTAGAGCGGTTCGTAACCTGCATGGTGAGCGTTATCGCGCCGCCGACCCCGAGGGACTCAGGTGTTGCAACGAGTGTCGCCTCAAGAGACCTCCTCGTCCATGTCGGGAGCGCGCCTGAGCGGGAAAACCCGCCCTGCGTGTCGACGGACACGCTCGTAAGCGTATCCCCTGCGACGTCCGTGGAGGCGACAAGCGGGAGGAGCACGATGTTGAAGACCGCGCTCTCACCAGGGTCGAGCTCGCTCGCCGAGGTGCCGCTACTGCACGCGCCGGAGCCCTGCGTGAGCGCGAATGTGATCCTGTCATCCTCTATCTCCTTGATGCACCAACCGGTGGGCGGGACTGTCGCGGAGCTGAAGTTGTACTTCGTGTCGTCGATCCTGAACGTCAGCTCCCTTATGTCCTTGGTGGACGACGCGCTGTTCGTGACCGTGAACGGTATTACGGCGTTCGGGTCCTGCATGGCTACTTCGGTGCCGGCCGGCACGATGACGGAAAAAGTTTCGGCGGCAATAGCCATCCCGCCTGAAAATAGAAAGGACAGGATCGCAAGCGCAAATATCAGGAGGCGGCGCGTACTCATATTTTTCTCCTTAGGGCGTACGGCTGAAACCGGAGAAGACCTCTCTTCTCGCGTCCATGTGCCTGCCGAGCGATATAACGGCCCTCATGCAGGCGTCATACGGAGGCCCGGCGGGTTGACCGCACGTGTTCCCGGTGCCGAAGTTCGTCTCATCCGGGTGGGCTATGCGGAGCTTGTAGGCGTCACCGGCTACACCCAGGACCCTCGCCGTGTATGTAATAGTCGCCGGAGGCGCGGTCTGGACCCGGTATCTGATGGTCTCCGGCATGTTGGATGTAGCCGAGCTCGCTATGAGGTTCGCGGAGGCAGTCGGGTTGTTGCAGTCCGCGACGCTGTTGTCGTAGAGCTCAAGCCCCATGTTCGACGCCGACGACCACGCGAGAGACGCATATACCGTCCGGGCCGGGTTCGCGCCTGTCGAGACTATCACGGACTCGAACGGCTCGCACTTGTTCGCCCCGGCAAGGGTAGCATCCCGCGACTCGTATTCGAGCACCTCCGCATCCACCGTGCCGCCTCCCATCGGCTTGGCAAGGTAGCCGTCCTTCCATAGCCAGTTCGTGGCAACAGGCGCCTTCTTTAAATGGCCTATCGCGGCCTCCATGCCGCCCTCTGCGGCGAAAAGCGCCCTTGAAGACAACACCTCGCCGGTCGATTCCTCCACGCCCGTTGAAAAGACCGAGACGAATATGACGCCGGAGAGGGTCAGCACGGCGAGGACGAGTATCACGCCTATTATGGATGCGCCCCGCTCGTTAGTTATCATCTGAAGGACCTCGGGTGGACAGAGGCCCTGAAAGGGACCGTCTCCGCGCCGCTTGCAAGCGTCATATCGAGCCTTATCGTCCATATCTCGTTCACGGCCGCGGCAGGAGTGCCGTCGCTCTTAAGGTACTCGAACGACGCGGCCGAAAGATTATTAGCGAGCGCGTACTCGACATCCGGGGCCGGCCCGGTGCCGTAACTGAGTTTCAACTGCCCGGCGTCGAACCTGAGTCCGATCCTCTCATAGTTTGTAGTCACGAACCTTATGTCCGTTGCCGTCCATGCCGTAATGTCTGCCGCTTGCGGCTTGCAGGAATTCCCGGCCGTAGTGCAACGCATGAGACGCATCTCGCGGGACGCCCTCTCGACGGCGAGCCTCCCCTGTGACGAGAGCTCCTTTCTCACGTCGCCGGCCTCTATCGACTTCGACCCCTGATAGAGGAGGGACGAGACGACCGTGCCGATAACGCCGACGAGGACGATGACCATGACGGTCTCGATGAGAGTAAAGCCCCTCGTATCAAGCGCGCCGGTCTTCATCAGTGGTTCGCCATGACGGTCACGAAGTCCGATGAGCCGCCCCCCCACGATACCGTCACCCTTATCCTCTTCGCGTTTATGTCGGAGTCCGAGCAGTCGGGCATTGTGCCGTTAGAGGTATCGAGGTCGGCCTCCTGGACGCAGAATACCTCGACCTCGCGGGTGAACCTGTCGAATGGGGCAGGGAGCGCGGAAGCGGCTTCCGAGACTATCGTATTGAAGCCGTTCGCCTTTTTATCGGCAAGCAACCGCTCCATCTTCTCCTGCGCGAGAGCGGCGGACTGCGTTAGCGTGACGGCGTCCGGCCTCCCGGAAAGGCCCGCAAAGTACATGAGGATGCCGGTGCCGACGATGGCCAGCACCACCATCACCATGATGACTTCGATCAGGGTAAAGCCGCGTTCGTTACACATATTCATTGCGCGACGACCATCCCGGTATTGGGCGTTACCGTGACGGTCGACGATACCCCGCCCTTCGTTATCGTTATGGTCTTTGAGGCGGCAAGCCTCGCTCCGTCGCTGTCGTAAGGCGTACCCATGGTGTCGAACTCGAGTATGCCCGGGACCGAGCCGCCGAAGTCGGCGGAAATCTGGAAGCCATCGAGGTCGCCGGTGTCCATGCGGACGCAGAAGAAGGCCTCGCCGGTCGCCGGGTTTCTTGCGCTCTCGACCGTACCTCCGCCGTTCGGGTTCTCGCCCCACGTAGCGTTATTGTCCGCGTTGTTGACTATCGTGTATTGCGCGGAGCCCGGACAGCTCGCGTCCGCGACATTGAACCTTATGCGGTATCTGAACGAAGGGTTCGTGGCGTTCGGGGTGTCAAGGTTGGATCGAAGGAGCGCGAGCGACTGGGCGTAGCGGATGTCCTCCTGGACCTTTTTCGCGAAGACGGGCACGGTGACGGCGGAGGAACCGCCGAAGATCATCGGATACGCGACGGCCGCGAGTATGGCGGCAAGCGCGATCACAAAGACGAGCTCTATCAGGGTAAAGCCCTTATGCACGGTACGCATTATAGTATTTTCGCAAGGGACATTCAATCGTTATCGAGGTCCTCGCCGGACGGGCAAAGTCCGTATCGAAGCGGCCTGCCTTCCCAGCAGTCCTCGCCGGACGGGCAAAGTCCATATCGAAGCGGGCCTACTTTCCCGTATTCTCATGGTTCCCGAAGTACTTTGGCCCTGCGCCAAGCAGTCCTCGCCGGACGGGCAAAGTCCATATCGAAGCGGGCCTACTTTCCCGTATTCTCATGGTTCCCGAAGTACTTTGGCCCTGCGCCAAGCAGTCCTCGCCGGACGGGCAAAGTCCGTATCGAAGCGGCCTGCCTTCCCGTATTCTCACGGTTCCCGAAGTACTTTGGCCCTGCGCCAAGCAGTCCTTGCCGGACGGGCAAAGTCCATATCGAAGCGGCCTACTTTCCCGTATTCTCACGGTTCCCGAAGTACTTCGGCCCCGCCCCGAGGTTATAGATGAATATCGAGTACCCGACGTTCCCGACGGGTTCCAGACTCTTGAAGACCTTGTAATAGTCCCTGTCCGCGAGATAGACCCCCTGGAGCATCGTCGCGCTCACGGCGAAAAAGCCCTTGGGCTCTACCCTGTCCTTGACGTTTACCGGCTCGAGTATGGCGTAGCTCGGGAGGTACTCGTAATCGATGCCGAAGTATTTGGGGTCCGAGAGGCCGAAGTACGCGAGCTTTATTTTATCGATGTGGTTTTCATCCATGTACTTTTTGAGGCCCTTCAAGTCCTGGCCCCAGTCGAGGTTGGAATCCACCAGGTACTTGTACCCGTTCTTCGGCCCTCCGATAAACTCGTTAAAGTAAGCGAGCTGGTGCGGATAGATAGAGGCCGCAGAGTAGGCGTACCATGCGATCAAAAAGGCGAAGACGGTCTTCGCAACCCTCGCGCTCCTTGTCCTTATGAGCGGGACAAAGCCGATGAGCGTGAATATGAACGGGTAGACCGGGAGTATGTGGCGGATGCCTATATTTACCTTCTGAAGCGACATCGCCGTAAAAACAAAAAGCGCCGGAAGCAAGAGCCAGAGGCCATACTTAAGCCTTTCCCGTCCAGCGAAAAGATAGAGCGCGGAGGCCACAAGGAGTATCAGGACCGGTATCGGCGTCTTTATAAGGAACGCGACGATGAAGTAATACCACCAGCCAGTGTTAGAGTATTCTCCCATGAGAAAGGCCGCTCTTCCAGTCGAGGCCCCCATGACGACCCCGGCCACACTATAGAGGTACGCTTCCGGCAGGAGCCGCCAGGCCCTCAAAAGATCAAAAACAGGCATGAGCGATGAAGACGAAAAGACACCCCAGTTCAGCGGCTCGTAATTGGGACTGCCCGAATGGAACCTGAAACCGTAGACGGCCCAGAGGGAGAGATAAACGGTAAAAACGAGTATCGCGTAATATGGCAGGGCCTTTTTGCCTTCTCGCCTTAAAGCGATTGAGAACGACACAAAGGTTACAGGGGCAAGGAGCAAGGCCGTGTGTTTAGATGCGAGCGCGAGGGCCATGGCGACCCCTGTGGCTACGATCCTCCAGAGCTTCAAACCCTTCGCGTCAAGGCTGTAGATGAAATAAAGAGAGATAAAGAAAAAGGCTGTTATAGGGAGATCGGTCGTGGCGATGGACGCATTCGCAATAATATTGGGGCAAAGGGCATAGAGAAAGACCGAGAGCGCCGCCCCTTTATTGCCCCAGAGCTCGCGCGACCAGACAAAGACGAATATCCCGAGGAGTGAAGCGAGGACGATATTCCCGAGACGGCTCAAGAAAAGGATCTTGCCGCCGTCTACAGTGTTTTCGTAGAGGAACTTCAAGGAATACGGAAAGAAGTTTGAGTTTGGCGCGCCCTCGGGAATGACACTTTCGTCAAAGTCGAGATCGAGAAGGGCCGCGGGCAGGGCCCCGGAGATAGCCCTTCCCAGGACCGGGTGATTGAGGGGCGAGAGCCAGTCCATCCCTTTTTTAATATAAGCGTAACCCGAGAGTATGTGCGCTGACTCGTCCCATGTATTGTTTTTTTTGAGGGCGACGGACGAAGCGGCCCCGAAGAATATGACGAGGAGAAGCGCGGCAAGCGTACCGGCGAGGAAGCCCTTTTTTGAGCACCCCTCCCCTTTCAAACCTTCCTCCCCTTATGGTCGATCAGTAATGCTATGGCGTACGCGACGAGGCTGACGATATAGAGCCCGTTGAAGCCGATCGCCATGGAAAGGTACTCGGACATCCCGCCTACTACGGAGCCGAAGATGTTGGAGCCCATGTCGACGTCCATCCTCTCCGAGCGGGCAAAGGAGATGCCGAAGACGAAAGACGCGAAGAATATCGGGGCCGAGATGAGGAGGAGCGATACAATGAGCTTGGCCGCCCAACCGAGCCCTAAAAATAAGCTCAACGGCAGGAAATAGAGGACGACCAGCGATGCGAATATGAGCAAGTACGGGACAGTCACCGACTCCATGTACCACCTGTGTATGATGAAGTTGGCAAGAAGGACTGCGGAGAGTATCGCCGCAATCACGATCGAGACGACCGTAACGGTAGAGCCGAAGAGGAGAGCGAACGATGTGATCGATTTTGTCTCAAGGAGCATGAACCCGAGCCCGAGCATGAAGAATTTGAGGCTGAATGCGCCGTGATGCCCGGCTATGCCGCGAATAAGCGCGAACGAGATGACGGGGATGACGAGGAGCATCGACCAGTATTCTTTCGGGATCTTCTTTCCTTCGAGATAGAGGAACGGCCAGTCGTCCGTGGGGAGCGTTAATTTCCCGTCCGTCTTGAAGGCGATCTCCTGCAAACCGGCCAGGTGCTTTTTACCTCTCACACCCGGCCCTGCCATATATGAGATATTGCCTGATACAGGGTCTACTGGCGCGTATACAACGAGGTCGTCGCCGTAGACGTCCTTCAATATCTTGTAGAGCTTCGCGCGCATGTCCGGCCGGGGCGCGTTGTAGTTGAGCTGGAGGACGCCGCCATCGGTCAAAATCTCCTTCGTCCTCTTGAGGCTCTCGTACGTATAGACGAAGTTCTCGGTCCTTATGTTCGACATGTGCGTCAGGTGATACTGGGAATCGAGGAAGCCTATTACGACGAGGTCGTACTTTATTTTCGTCTTGTGGAAGAAGGCCCGGGCATCGTCGATGTGGACAGATACTCTCTCGTCCACAAAAGGCCTGTGAGGGCTTAAATGAGAGCCGAGCGTGATGAAGACCGGGTCTATCTCGACGGCGTCTATGTAAGACGCGCCGCGCCTGAGCGCCATAGCGGTCTCGTTCCCCGCGCCAGCGCCTACGACCATGACGGTTTTAGGGGCCCCCATATTATAAGGTATCTCGTAGATACGGCGCGACTCTGTGATGAGCGCCGCTTCCGGCCCCTTGTAGTCGATGTCGAAGTTCATGGAGCCGACCTGCGGGTTGCCGTTGGTCGTCGAGATGAACCCTGAGCCGCTTTGCGCCGAGAACGGGTAGACCCTTATCCTGCTGTACGGGGACCAGACCTCGGGGCCGTAGTGGGCCGAAAAGACGAGAAAGAGCGTGATCGCGACAGAGGCGATATTGAGATAAAAGACCGCTCTCCGCGAATACTTCCAGCTCCAGCAGAGCGTCGGCACGAGGAAGACCGTAAACCAGACGAGAGGTGTCGTCCAGAGCCACCCGGCTATCGCAAAGAGGACGATGCCGGCGAGCGCGCCGGCGACGTTCCATGAGTACGCGCGGAGAGGCCTAAAAGCCGACATGGCCCGCATCGTCTCCTGCCCGAGCGGCACGAAGTAGAGCGCTATGACAATATAGAAGAATACGAGGACGCCGAATATCGGGACCGACCGGGCCCTTGTATTCGCCCAGAACTCGGGCCAAATGGATTCGTCCTTGAGCGCGTGGTCGAGGTCGATGCGGAGGTAGTCGTTGAAGTAGATGATGATGGTGACGAGGACGAGCGAGGTAATGGGTATGAGCTCGATAAGGTTCCTCTTCGACCTTGAGGTAAGAAAACCGATGCCCAAGCCGAGGAATATGGCGATCAGGACCGCGTTCTTATAATATGAGAGGAGATAGATGTTCGACGAGATGTACCTTATGAACATCATCTCGCCGAAGAGGGTCAAAAAACTTATGACAAAGAGGTTCAGCGCGGGCCTTTTATATGTCGTCACTGACTTTTCTTCCTTTTGAAATAGGCTATGCCGCATGCCGCGAGCGAGAGGGCGCAAACCGCGCTCACCCACGCACCGGCGCGAAAGCTCAAGGGCCGGTACTCGAACCTTACCGTATGTTCCCCTGCCTTGATCGGCACGGCCCGGAGCACATAGTCTGCCTTAAGGATACTCTCTTCGTTACCGTCGACAAAGGCCTTCCAGCCGGGATACCAGGACTCGCTCGCGACGAGTATGGACTTCTCCGCGCAACTGGTCTTGAGTTCTATCGAGTTCATCATATAACTTACGACTTCGACCTTGCAGTCCTTCGATTCGCGTGCATTGCCCTGTCCGCCCGGCCACGGTTCTTCTTCAAGCAGGACCGTTTTTTTTGGGTCAAAGCCCCTGCCGGAGATCGTTCCGGCGAACTCGTCGGCTTTCGTTATGACCCTGTAGTCCGCGACCATATTGAAGCGCGGCACAAAGTCGAGGTTCTCGTATATCTTCAAGGCCCCTTCTTCCTCGACACCTTTAGCGCCGGGGAGCGCGCCTATGACCTTTACGAGCCTGTAACGATCGGACCTTATCACAGGGATAGATACCACATATCTGACGTTCAGGATAGACGGTATGTTCGTCGAGTCAATCGAGGACTGCCGCGACATGATGTCGTAGAGGGCCGCGTAGTCGCCCCTTTTCATCACCTCGACCCCGTTTATGTCGAATACCCGGAAGAGGAGGTTGTAGCCTGTGAGCCTCTCCTTGTGGAGGTCCATCCGGCTTAAGACGTCCCTGTCGAACTTTTCAGCGTCCTTCACTTCGACGTTCACATCCATCGTCTTCGGAGTTACGAAAACCCGGAAGAGTCCGTCATCCGCCGCCGCTTGCCCGGTCATGAACCCCATCACGTTGCCCGTGTCGTAATAGGCCTCCTTCTTCGTCGAAAAATAGTAGCCTTCGTGCGCGAAGAAGAGGTCGATCGACAATAGTATCACGACGAACCATGGGAGAAACCGCAGGGCCTTCGACCTGTAGATGAAAAAGAGACCGATTGCGAATACGATGAAGAAGGCGAGGAGCCGCTTCGTGTTGAAGATGTTTATTTCCGCCCTGTTGTACTCGGGATAGTCCATCCCCCTTTCAACAAGAAAGGCCTTGACCGCCGGGCCGAAGAAACTCAGGTATCCGAACGACAGGGCCGCGAGAGTTGATGCCCCGAGCAGGATCAGGATCACCCTCAATTCGCCCCTGCCCCCTTTTTTGACGCCCTCTGCGAGACCGTCAAGCCCGAGCCCAGCGACAATAGAGAGGAAAAGGAACGGCGCGAAGAGGAATTTAACGGGATAACGGAACTTGTCAAAGAACGGCAGCCACGCGTGGAGGTACTGGTAGAAAGAAAAGTTGCGGCCCATCGAGAGGCCCAAAAAGACGAGGGTCAAAAGAATAAGCGGCACGGCCCTCCTCCTTTCCTTCATGAAGAAGAAAACGGAGAGTACGAACGGCACGGCCCCGATGTATATGGTCTTGAGCCAGCTCTGGTTCGCCCAGTATTTGTCCTCGTTCACCCCGTAACCGAACGGGTCAGGGATAAGGAACTGGATGAAGTCCTTCACGTCGAGCGACCAGGTCGTCGCCTCATAAAAAGCGAGCCCCCCTGCCCTCGTCGAATGTCTCGCAAGCTCGATAAACGGGAATAACTGTACGGCCCCCAATGACACGAAGACAACGGCGGTCGTCAAAAGCAGGGCGGCCCTTTTGAGGGGCCGCGCCCTCGCTTCCGAGTCAAAATCAAAGACTCCCGGGAAGAACGCAAGGACGGCAATGAGGCCGAATGTGCCGAGGAAGACTTCGATCCCGCCTCCGGTGAACATCACGGTCATGATGATGCCCGTAAGCATGGCGTAACCAAACGACCCCCGCCGCACGGCCCTTAAAAAAAGGAAGGCCGCAAGCGGCGTCCACGCGGCGGAAAAGAGCGTGGACATCACGTTATGCGCCGAGAACATGTATCCGCCGAGCATGAACGCTATCGCGGATACGAGAGAGGCCCACTTTCCGCCGTTAAGCTCCCGAACGAGCGCGTAAGTGAATATCCCGGCGAGGAAAAAGTGGATGACTATCGACCAATTGAAGGCAAGGTCGAACGGTAGCACGAGGAGTATCAGATTGACGGGATAGAAAATCCCGGGCTGGAGGGTCGCAAGGAGCGGATGCCCGCCGTAAGAGTACGGGTTCCAGAGCGGGAATTCGCCGCCCTTTAATATTTCGACCCACAGATGCCTCGGGGGTATGAAATAGACGCCGAGGTCCCTTTCAGTCAGGAGAAAAGCGCCGCCGAGCGCCGGAGAGAAGTACAACGACGCGAGCGCGGCAAGGTATATGGCGGCAAAAAAAAACATTTTTGGGACGAACGCCTCGAATAACGGCGACGAACTTACCTCACTAAAGTGACAAACCCGTTACCACTCGCAAAGCGGGCGATAACGGGTCCGTTTTTAAAGGCGTTGCGGATGAGGTCAGAAATTGTACTTGACCCTCGGCCCGCCGAGAGTGGTATTGCCTGCCGTGAACGTCATGGTGTAGGGGTTGCCGCCGATGTCGATGGTGATGAGGACGGCGTTGCCCGCCAGTGTCACGTTGTCGGCGGCGGTGACCGTCGCCCCGGCTATGTTGGCGTCATAAAGGACGGCCGTCGTGCTTGCATGGCCAGCCGTGGTGCCGAGCTCGTACGCCGTGCCCCTGACGAGGAACTGCGAGTGCAGGATGTTAGCGGCCCCTGATATCGCTCCGCCTATGCCCTTGGCGGTAGAGAGCCTTGCGTCAGACTGCAAGTCCACAAACCTTGGAACAGCCACTGCCGCAAGTATCGCCAGAATGACGATGACCATGACAAGCTCTATAAGCGTGAAACCCTTATTTCCTCTCATCCCTGCCTCCTTTTGGTTTGGAGAACCATCCTTGAATAGCTATAACATAGCTCTCAAAAACGGTCAATATATTTGTTTTACCTTGAGAAAAACCGCTTCACCACTTCTCGTAACCGCGAGTCGAGGACCTTATCACCACCAAAGACGCGTCATACGAATACCTGTTCCCGAACGGGTCGACCGGGTAGCCATCGGCGTCGAGCGTCATGGTCTCCACGTACTTTCCGGCTATCACTATCCTGTAATCCGCACCCTCTATGCCCCTCTTGGAGGCGTCTACGCCCTTCTCGACCATCTCTTTCAGGGATATCGGCGGTTTTCCATTGAACATCAAGTAGTAGTTGAGGGCGCTACGAAGATTGGACATCTCGACGAGAAGCGCCGTCTCCTTTACGGTCTTTATCGACGAATAATACCTGTCGGTCGCTATGAGGACGAATACGGCGACGAGGACCGCGACAAGGAGTGCTTCGAATATCGACCGGCCCTCGTCAGAGCGCAATGCGCGGGCCGCGTAATCCATCCTACCTCCTCACTATCTTCAATATGTCCCACATGGGGAGGAATATCGCGAGCGCTATAAAAAGGACTATGGCGAATATGAACGCGAGGAGAATCGGCTCGAGCGTGGTCGTGAGGTTCCTTATGGTGTTGTCGACCTCGCTGTCGTAATATTCCGCGACCTTATCGAGCATCTGGTCGAGATTACCCGTGTCCTCGCCTACCGTCACCATCTGCACGACCATCGGCGGGAAGTGCGCGGCCTTGGTCATCGGCTCGGCGAGCCCCTTGCCTGCCCTCACCTCGTCCTCTATCTTCTTTATCTCCAGCGCCATGACGGTGTTCTCGACCGCGCGCGATACTATGTCGAGCGATTGCAATATGGGAAGCCCGCTCTTGTAGAGCGCGCCCAATACCCTTGAGAAACGCGAGAGGATGGCTTTTAAGAGGAGCGGGCCGAATATGGGGACCTTCAGACGGACGGCGTCCCAGTTCCGCCTGCCGTTTTTCGTCGCGATATACGCCCTCCAACCGAGTACTGCGGCGGCGACGATCACTATGGCGAGATACCAATAGGAGGTAAAGGCGTTAGACGCCTTGATGAGTATCCTCGTCGGCAGGGGCAGGTCGACCTTGAAGCTCTCGTAGAGCTTCGCGAACTTGGGGATGACGAAGTTCATGAGGATGACTATCGCGATGACTATCGCCCCAAGGACTATCTTGGGATAGAGGGTCGCGGCCTTGACCTTCGCTCTGTTCTCGGCGTTCTTCTCGAACATGAGGGCGAGCTTGTCAAGGACGTTATCGAGTATGCCGCCCGCCTCTCCCGCCTCTATCATGTTCGCGTAGAGCTCGCCGAAGACCTTCGGGTGCTTCGCGATCGCGCCCGAGAACGACGACCCTCCCTCGACGTCCTCGCGTATCCTCCTTACAATATCCACGAACTCCTTTGACTGGATCTGGCGCTCGAGCGTAAACAACGCCCGCGTGAGCGGCACGCCCGCCCCGAAAAGAGTCGCAAGCTGTCTGGAAAACAGGATGATGTCGCGTTCGCTGACCTTCTGCTTGAAAAGCGCGTTCATAAATGGCGAAAGCGCGGCTTTCCTGCCCCCGGCGGCGACACTTATGGGGATGAGCCCCATCTTGTCCAACGAGGTCTCAAGCTCGGTCCTGCTCGCGGCGTCCATGTTCCCCACCACAAGCACACCTTGTCTGTCTCTTGCCCTGTACTGGAATGAAGGCATACTTCGAGATTACCCGGTTGACGGATTGAGGAGTAAAGAAGGACCTTGGTGGGACCTTTCTGTAGAAAGTTCCCCCCAGACCCCCTTCAAAGACTTTTAGTTCCGGGGAGGCCCCCCGGTGATTCTATGGGGGGCCTCCCCGGAAGAACTGAAAATTTCTGGAGAGAGTCTGAGAGGTCCGTGCCGGACTGGCATATTCGTATCATTCGGAGATTCCGTTTATCTATCCAGAAATTCCGATTTGGAATTTGCCGTGCGCAAGCACCTTTTTATAAAAAGGTTCTCTCAGGGTTTTTCTTTATGCCTCAGTCTATCGACTGTGTAGCCTGGAGCACCTCCTCTACCGTGGTGTGTCCCCCGGCGACTGCCCTTACGCCCTGGACCCGGAGGGTCTTGAATCCTTTTTTGCGGGCGGCTTCGAGGATGATGTTGCTGTTCGCCTTGGCGAGTATCAGGGACTTGATCTCGTCGTCGAGGAGGAGGACTTCGTATATGCCGAGCCTGCCCTTGAGGCCCGTGTCCTTGCAGGCCGGGCATCCGGCGCCCCTGTAGAACTGCGGGATGGGCCCGGTGAATTTGATGCCAAGGTCGGTTATCATGCGCGGGTCCGGGTCGTAGGCGACGGCGCACGACTTGCAGACGCGCCTTACAAGGCGCTGGCCGACGACGCATGTGAGGGCCGAGGAGATAAGGTAAGGCTCTATGCCCATGTCCATGAGCCTCGAGACCGTGCCGACTGCGTCGTTGGTGTGTACGGTCGAGATGACGAGGTGGCCTGTAAGGGAGGCGTGTATGGCTATCTCGGCGGTCTCGCGGTCCCTTATTTCTCCTATCATCACTATGTCCGGGTCTTGACGGAGTATGTGGCGGAGCGCGCTCGCGAATGTTATGCCGACCTTTGTATTTACCTGCACCTGGTTGACCCTTTTGAGGTGGTACTCGACCGGGTCTTCGACGGTGACGATGTTCTTGTCGATGGTGTTAAGGAGGCTTAGGAGGGTATAGGCTGTAGTGGTCTTTCCGCTCCCGGTAGGGCCGGTGATGAGTATCAGTCCGTAGGGCCGCCTTATGACGCGCCGGAGCACGTCGAGGACGTCGGGCATGGGTGTCAGGTGTTCGAATTCGAGTATGATGGCGCTCTTGTCGAGGAGACGCAGGACGGCTTTTTCCCCGAAGAGGGTCGGGAGTGTCGAGAGCCTGATATCGATGTCGCGGTTGCCGAGCTTTATCTTGAAGCGCCCGTCCTGCGGGAGGCGCTTTTCAGCGATGTCGAGCTCTCCGAGTATCTTCACGCGGGATATGATTGCCGGGTGGATCTTGAGCGGCAGGTTTATTGTCTCGGTCAAGACGCCGTCTATGCGGAGGCGGACGCGGAGGGTGTCTTCGTCAGGCTCTATGTGTATGTCGGATGCGTTGTCGATGACGGCGCGGGAGATGAGGAGGTTGACGAGCTGGACGACCGAGGTCTCTCCGGCTATCTTTTCGAGCTTTTCAGGCAGGTCCTCCTCGCCTTTCAAAAGTTCGAGACCCGAGGACTGTATCTTCTTTATCATCTCCTCGAGGGAGGTCTCCATGCCGTAGTACTGGTTTATGGCTTTGAGGACTTCGGTCTCGGTCGTGACGAGCGGGACGATGTTTTTGCGGGCGATGCGTTTTATTTCGTCGATTGCGAAGACGTTCAGGGGGTCGAGCATGGCGACCTTGAGGTCGTCGCCCTCGATTGCGAACGGGACTACCATGTGCCTACGGGCCACGGCCTCGGGTATGGTCCTGATTATCTGGGGGTCGAGGATCGCGTTGGAGAGGATGATAGCCGGTATCTGGTACTGTTCGGCGAGCGCGTTTGCGATGTCTTCTTCGGTCGCGTAGCCGAGGTTGACGATGACCTTGCCTACCCTCGTATTGGTCCTTTTGCCGATTCTAAGGACCTCTTCGAGCTGGGTATCGGTCAGTTGCCCCTTTGATTTGAGTATCTCGCCCAGGGGCTGGATCTTTTTTATTACGGTCATTCCTCGCCCTTCCTAAAGGAGAGCCCTTATCGGAAACATATCCGAAACCACGCGACTTGTCAACGGTTTTCGGGCTCTACCATCTGCGACATTATACGGTATACTGGCTTTGAATAAAAGAGGTTACGATATATACATATCGCTTTCAAATGGCGGACCTTGAAGGAAAAGACGGTCCGAATCGGCGACGGCTAAAATGAAAAACGCCCGTGGCTTTTGTGCCACGGGCGTTCTGTTTTTTGCTATCGATCAAACCTTTAACCCACGAACGAGCACTTCGAGGCCGCTGTCCTGGTGTCCATGTTCCGGCCCCTGTTTATGTGGTCGTCTATCTCGGAGGCGCATCCTATCATCCTGCCGAAGAGGAAGGTCGTGAAGGCGGCGGACTCGACCTCCCTGTCCGACATCTTCCCTGAGTTGAACGCATCCCAGACGACCTTGAGGAGGATGACCGCTATGACCGCGTCTACGTTGACGCAGTAGACGTTGGAAGAGACCTTCGCTTCGAAGAGCGAGCGGACGAGGTTCTGGTAGAAGTCGAGGAACACGTTGTAGATCCCCTTTTCCTCGAAGAGGGCTGAGACGAACCTTTCCCTCGGGTCGAAGTTGACCTCCTTGCCCTTGAATACCGGGTGGTTTACGCAGGGGATCTTAAGGTACTCGATATTGCCGAAGGCCTTCTGATCGGCCTTGTACTTGGCGTACGATTTAGCGTACTCATCCGCTATGGCCTTCAGGTTCAAGCCGTGCGATTTGGCCGAGGGGTCCTTGAGGCCCGTCTTCCTGAACCTATCGATGAGGAACGCTATCGCCTCATACCCGTTGCCGCCGTGGGCAAACCCTGTGTGCGTGAGGAATCCTATGAAGGCCTTGTTTATCTGCACCCTTGCCGGGTCCTCGGGGCCGTCGGAGCTCACCCCGCCCTTGCAACCCTGGGCCGAGATCGTGCCCGGGCCGTTCGATATGATGAGGCCGAGCAACATCGAGAACTCGAACCTTTCCTTCTCATCCGGCTTTCTGCCGATAAGGGCGAGGAACGCCGCGTCGGTGAATGTCCAGTTGTTTATAAGGTCGTCGTTCTTTATGCCGCAGAAGGCGTCCTTCGCGTGCTTCGAGGCCGGAACGGAGCAGCCGACAAAGGACGACGGCGGCCGCAAGCGCGTCCGACGACGGGTTTCCGCCTGAGGCGTCCTTCACGAGCTCGATAAAGGCCGACTTTTCACTCTGCGCGTCTATCGCCTTCAACATCGGCTTTGCGAGCTTGTCGTCCTTTGATGCAATAAGAACCTTCTTCGCATCATTCGACATAGACTTCAATATCGCCGAGTAGTCGAAGCCCTCAGTCGGGGAGACCATGCCCGAGGTCTGGAAGAGGTCGAGGAGGGTATTCGACGCCTCTATCGCGCCCTTTACTCTCCCCCTGCCGATTATGGATATAGCGGCGGAGAGGACCGTGTTCGGCGAGCTCTCGGCCTCTCTGGCCGCGTCAGCGGCAAGTGTAGCCGCGTCGCCGTTGTGGTTGAGATGGGCATTGAAGACGATGTTCGCAAGCGCCCTTTCGTACTCTGATGGGTACTTCTTCAAAAGCGAGAATACGAGGTTCTCTTCAAGGGAGCGCTTGGATGCGTCCAGTATGGACACATTGTAAATCTTCGTCACCTGTGTCGCCGGGTCCATCATCGAGACGCCGGAGGCGTCCTTCATGGCCTGCCTCGGGAACTGCGCGCCTATCTGCTTGTTTATGTGGTCTATCTGCTCGTCATAGGGGGATTCGGCCTTTACGGCCTGGAAGTCGAGCTCCTTAGGGACCTGAATGGAAGCGTTGGAGGCGAACCAGCACTTAAGAGAAAGGTCGCCCTTTGCCTCGAAGTCAGGCTTTATGCCGTTAAGCTCCATGACCTTTGTGAGCGCCTCGGGGATGTACGCGATGTTGGTAACGACCGCGCCCTTCTTCGAGACTATCGGCGTCTGCGGCGTATAGATGCCGTTCACGCCGAAGTAGTCCATGTACCACTTCTCCTTGGCGTTCGCGTCGTCGCCGGAGCCCGCAAGCGACCCGGCGTGTCCGCAGGCCTTGGTGAGGCGGGCCTTCCATCTTCCCACGACACAGGCGACCGTGGGCTTCCCTATCTCAAGCCCGTGCTCGTAGTACCCGCCAGGCTCGGTGTAGATGACGGCGGCCTTTGACCTCGCGTCGTTATCGAGGGCGTGGAAGAACTCTTTCGGGGCGTAGTGGATGTAGACGTCCTTGCCGCTCGATATCGAAGTCGTAGTGCCCCAACCCTTTGTAAGGAGGTATACGGCTATGGTGGTCGTGAAGTTTCCCGAGTTCGAGAACAGGGCTATGGAGCCCTTGACGAGCGATTCCTCCGGCTTGTTCCCTCCGAGCGCTCCGCCTATCCTCACCTTGTTCCAGGCGTCCGCCACACCGAGGCAGTTTCCGCCGAAGACATCGACGCCGTTCGCCTGGCAGATCGCCCTTATGGATCTCGCGTCATTGACGGAGACTTTCTCGGTCAGTATTACGACCTTTTTGAGGTCCGGGTTATGCCTTACCGCCTCGGCGACCCCGTCCTTGACGCCCGAGGGCGGGAGATAGATTACGGCGGTATTGAATTTGAGCCCGGCCTTTATGCCTTCCTTCACCGAGTTGAATACCGGGATGTTCCCGGCCTTCGTCTCGAGGAACTGTCCGGACCTTCCGGGGCTCGTGCCGAAGACGATGTTGCCGCCCGAGTAGATGTGGCTTACGGGCGTTACGGTCTTGGACTCGTTTCCAAGTATGTTAAAGACGCATACCCTGTCCTCCCTCGTCGCTATCTCAGCGAGGGAGTTTATACCGACATAGTACGGGAACTTCTTTACGCCTTCCTTATGCATGATCGTCCTCGTCTCTGTTTTTTATGAGGTTAAACCCCGGCCTTTTGCTTCGCGGAGGCCGCGAAGGCCGGGTTCGAGTTTGCGAAAAGGGCTCTGCCTTCCTTCTCCATCCACTTATCGACCGAGAGGGCGTAGTTGACGACCTCGCTCATGGCGGAGTCGTGGCCGAATATCCTGTAAGGGAGTTTGAGGTTCTCGAGGGTGTCCCTCATGTAGGCCATCCCCCTTATGAGGTTCGGGCCGCCCCTGCCTACTACGACGAAGAGCGGGGTAGGGCCGTTCTTGTGGAAGAAGTCCTTTAGAGCGTCGGCCATGGCCCTGAAGGTCTCGTATATGTCGGTGTTGTTGGCCTTGCCGCCGATGATGAAGAGGACGTTCGACTGCTTCAGCCAGTACTTGAAGACTATCCTGGATATCTGGAACATCTTCTCGTAGGGCGGGTTGCCGCCGAAGTCCGAGGATATAGTCGCCCTCTCGCCAAGGAGCTCGGTCACGAGGGCGTTGGCGCCGCCGCCGAAGGTCGGGGCGGTTATCGTGCCACGGGGGTTCATGACGAAGACGTCGCTCTGCCCCTGGTAGGTGCGGAGCTGGTTTATCTCCTGCTCGAATTCGGAGTAATCCGAGGCGAAAAGATGGGCCGGTAGCCCAAGCCTCTTCCACGCCGGGTTGTCGATGTCAAAGGAGCCCTTGAAGTCGCAGGCAACGGGCGTAAGCCTCCCCTTGGAGTCCGGGGACATCCTTATGGGGTTCAACTCCAGCGTCGACATGCCGTAGTTGTTGTATAGGGTCCAGAGCTTCGGCAGGTTCTGCACGAGCGGGCTTATTATCTCGCTCGGCGCGCCGAGCTCGGTAAGGGCGTTCGATATGTGGAACGACTTAAGGCCCGTCAAAGCGTCGAACGGTACCTCTTTTATCTTGTCCTTCGGGAGCTCCTCTATGTCCATGCCGCCGTGGTGGGTGATGGTCATTGTCGGGGCGCGGTAGAGGGTCGAATCACTTATCGAAAAGTAGACCTCGTGCTCCGCCGGGACGCCGCCTTCGAAGGTGACGCCGTCGGCCTTGGCGATGGAATTTCCGAAGGCGTGCTCGATGAAGTAGAGCCGCTCTTTTTCCTTGAGCGCGGTGGCAATGTCCTTTGCCCTGCCGATGAGGCCGGCCTTCCCCTTCTTTCCAACGCCGCCCGTGAATACCGGCTTTATAAAGACCTGGCCGCACTTTCTTATGAGGTCTTTTATTTCATCGACGCTCGCCTCGGGGCCAAGGACCTCCGCGCAAGGGAACTCGACGCGCTTAAGAAGCTTTTGTCCCCAGAGAAGGCCTGTAAGCTGCATAACTACCTCCGTTATTCTTTTAGGCCAGCTCTAAAAAGCTTATTTTTTAGAGCTGGCCTTTATTAATAAAAACAGGATGTTACCGCAATTACCTGATAGCGTCCACTATCGCGTTCAAGGTCGCGCTCGGGCGCATCGCCTTTGCCGTCTTTGCCGGGTCCGGGTGGTAGTAGCCACCTATGTCCTGGGGCTTGCCCTGGGCGGCAGTGAGCTCGGCCAATATCTTCGATTCGTTCGCCGCAAGCTCCTTTGCCGCCTTTGTGAAGTGCTTCTGGAGCTCGGGGTCCTTGGTCTGCGAGGCAAGGGCCTCTGCCCAGTAGAGGGCGAGGTAGAAGTGGCTCCCGCGGTTGTCGAGCTCGCCGACCTTGCGGGCAGGCGACCTGTTGTTGTCGAGTATCTTGCCGTTCGCCTGGTCGAGCGCATCGGCAAGGACCTGAGCCTTCTGGTTCTTGAACATGTTGGCGAGGTGCTCAAGCGAGACGCCAAGCGCCAGGAACTCGCCTAAGGAATCCCAGCGGAGATACCCTTCTTCGAGGAACTGCTGTACATGCTTGGGGGCCGAGCCGCCCGCGCCGGTCTCGAAGAGTCCGCCGCCGTCCATGAGGGGGACGATGGAGAGCATCTTCGCGCTCGTTCCGAGCTCGAGGATCGGGAAGAGGTCGGTAAGGTAATCGCGGAGCACGTTGCCGGTGACCGATATGGTGTCCTTGCCCGCCCTTATGCGCTCAAGCGACAGGCGCGTGGCCTCGACCGGGGACATGATCCTGATGTCGAGCCCCTTGGTGTCGTGGTCCTTGAGGTACTTCTCTACCTTTTTTATAAGCTCCCTGTCGTGGGCCCTGTTATTGTCGAGCCAGAATATGGCCGGAGCGCCGGTGGCCCGCGCCCTCGTGACCGCGAGCTTTACCCAGTCCTGGATGGGTGCGTCCTTTACCTGGCACATGCGGAAGATATCGCCTTCCTCAACACTCAGCTCAAGCAATACCTTGCCGGTCTCATCCACGGCCCTGATAGCGCCGTTTCCCGGGGCCTTGAAGGTCTTGTCGTGCGAGCCGTACTCCTCGGCCTTCTGGGCCATAAGTCCGACGTTGGGGACCGTACCCATCGTCCTCGGGTCGTATGCGCCGTGCTTCTTGCAGTCCTCTATCACTTCCTGATATACCCCGGCGTAGCACCTGTCCGGTATCGTCGCCTTTGTGTCGTGGAGCTTGCCGTCCGGGCCCCACATCTTGCCGGACTCGCGTATCATGGCGGGCATCGAGGCGTCAACGATGACATCGCTCGGCACATGCAGGTTGGTGATGCCCTTGTCGGAATTGACCATCGCGACTTCAGGGCGGTTCTTATAGCATGCCTTGATGTCGGCCTCTATCTCGGCCCTCCTGGCGTCAGGCAGTTTCGCTATCTTGGCGTAGAGGTCGCCGAGACCGTTGTTGGGGTCGACTCCGAGTTCCTTTATCGTGGCGGCGTGCTTCTCGAACACGTCCTTGAAAAAGACGGTTACGGCGTGGCCGAACATTATGGGGTCGGAGACCTTCATCATCGTGCCCTTGAGGTGCAATGAGAAGAGCACGCCCTTCTTTTTAGCGTCCTCGATCTGCTCCTCGAAGAACTTGCGCAGAGCGCGCCTGCTCATGGCCGTAGCGTCGACGACCTCACCGGCCTTGAGGGCCGTCTTTTCCTTGAGGACCGTCGTCTTGCCGTCCGCTCCGACGAATTCTATCTTGAAGCTGCCGGCCTTGTCGACTGTAACGGACTTTTCAGAGCCGTAGAAGTCGCCGTCGCTCATATGCGCTACATGGGTCTTTGAGTCCGCGGACCACGCGCCCATCTTGTGCGGGTTCTTTTTTGCGTAATTTTTAACGGAGACGGCGGCCCTGCGGTCGGAGTTGCCTTCGCGGAGCACCGGGTTCACGGCGCTACCGAGCACCTTGCCGTACCTGGCCTTTATCTCCTTTTCGGCGTCGGTCTTGGGGTCCTCGGGATAGTCCGGGACTTTATATCCATGCGCCTGCAGTTCCTTTATGGCGGTCTTCAACTGCGGTATCGAGGCGCTGACGTTCGGCAATTTGATTATATTCGCCTCGGGGGTCTTTGCGAGTTCACCCAAAGCGGTCAGCTCATCGGGTATCCTCTGCTTCTCGGTCAGGTTTTCCGGGAAGTTGGCGATGACCCTCCCGGCAAGGGAGATGTCCCTCGTCTCGACCTCCACGCCGGCCGGGGCCGTGAACGCCTTGATGATGGGGAGCAGGGAAAAAGTCGCCAGCATTGGTGCTTCATCGATTGCGGTATAAATGATCTTCATGGACATACCGTAATTCCTCCTGTTTGTTTCCACAAGGTATTTTGGCGACTTTTTGAGGCACTGACTAAATCAAATTTCACGTATTTTGTCAAGTTTTTTGAGCTATTAGGGGGCTTTCGCAGTGTCCTGGCCCTAACTCCAGCCGCCGATCCGTCCCAAAGCGCGCACAGGGCAAAAAAAAACCGCCCGTGCGCAAAAAAAGATGAATTTTATCCATCGTTTTTTGCCCAGACGGCCGGCTACTCTTCAGCCTCCGCTCCCCGGTGGTTGCCACCTTGATTCCGTCAGTCGCGAAGGTCCGGGCGCACAGTGCGCCATCACTTTTTAAGCGAGAAGATAGTACAAGAAAGCGCTTGTTTTGTCAAGCGGGATTTTGGTCTTTAAGGACCTTGACCCGGGAGAGGAATGCCTGTATCGACAGGGTGACTCAGTCCAGTTCGAGCCTCTCGAAAAAAGGCTTGAGCTTGTCGTAGGTCTGCAGGAGGTGTTCGGGTATGATCTTTACGTCCGCGAGGACAGGCATGAAGTTGGAGTCCCCGTTCCAGCGCGGGACTATGTGGATGTGGAGGTGGTCGTCTATCCCGGCTCCGGCGGCCTTTCCGAGGTTGAAGCCGACGTTGAACCCGTCCGGCTTCATTACCTTCGTGAGCGCGGCCGTCGCATTTCGCATGAGCCTGAAGACGTCTATCGATTCCTCGGGCGTGACCTCTTCGAGCTTCGATACGTGCCTTGCCGGCGCGATAAGGAGGTGTCCGCCGTTGTAGGGATACTTGTTCAGCATCACGACCGAAACGGAGCCCGCGAAGAGGACGTGCGCCTGTCTCGGGTCTTTGGAGCCGGCCGCGCAGAAAATGCATTCGTCCGGCTTTTCGGAATGTATGTACTCAAGCCGCCAGGGCGCCCAGATCTGTTTCATCTCAGGACTGCTTGTCCTCGGTGTTGATCCTTTCCCTTATTTCCTTGCCGGCCTTGAAGAACGGGACCCTCTTCGACTGTATGAAAATATTTTCGCCGGACTTGGGGTTCCTCCCCTGACGCCCTTCGCGCTCCTTGATCTTGAACGAGCCGAAGCCGCGAATCTCGACCTTGTCGCCCTTTGAAAGGCTCGTTGACATGGAATCGAAGAGGGTGTCTACGATTACCTCGATGTCCTTTCTTGAGAAGTTGCCGACCTTTGAGGCCACGATCTCGATAAGCTCACTCTTGGTCATACCCCTTAAGCCTCCTTCAAATTGCTTTGCTATGGTTTTGGTAACAGATACATTATCCTCAACCCCGAGAAGAGGTCCGTAAAATTGTCTATGGACGCCTTCCCGAGGAGATTGCCAAGGAACCCGAAGTCCTTGCGCTCCGGATATATTACCTCCGGCTCCCCATCGATACCTGCGAGCTCTGCCCCGACCTTTATCGCCTTTGACAGGCCCCCGAGCTCGTCTATAAGGCCCTTTTCCTTTGCCTGAGCCCCGGAAAAGATCCTGCCGTCGGCTATGGCCCTCACAGCTTCGGGCTTCAAGTTCCGGCCCTCGGCTACCGCCGCGATGAACTGGTCGTTCACGTCGTCGATGACAGCCTGGAGGAGCTTCCTTTCCTCGTCCTCCATCTTGCGGAGCGGCGAGCCTACGTCCTTGAACTTGCCGCTCTTTACGACGTAACCCTTGAGCCCGAGTTTTTGAAGTAGCTCTTCGGCGTTGAAGAACTCGACTATGACTCCGATGGAGCCGGTAATGGTGCCGGGGTTCGCGACAATTTTATCCGCCGCTACCGCCGTGTAATACCCGCCTGACGCCGCTATCGTGCCCATCGAGGCGACGACCTTCTTTTTTTCACGGATACGCTTTATCTCTCCGTGGATCTCCTGCGACGGCCCTACCGCGCCTCCCGGCGAGTCGATGCGGACGACTATCGCCTTTACATCGTCTCTTTCCTCGAGGGCCTTTAATCTTCTGATGGTCTCGGCCGGGTCGGTTATTATGCCGTCAAGCTCGACGATGGCTACTTTGTCGGTCGTGCCGAGAGAACCGCCGGTAAAGGCCGCTATCGCGATCGAGAGTACGAGGATCATGACGAACACGGCCCCGACGGCCGCGAGCAGGGTCTTTATCTTTTCACCCATAGCGCGCTTACGCGCCCTCTGCCTTTCTTACGGTCCTTATGGATAGCCCTATCTTGTTGTCCTCGGGGTCGACGTTCAAGATCTCGACCTCGACTATGTCGCCGACCTGGATGTCCGCGCCCTTCTTCTTGCCGCGCGAGAGCTCGGATACGTGGACGAGGCCCTCAAGGCCGGGTTCCAGCTCGACGAACGCGCCGAAGTCGGCGACACTCGTCACCCTGCCCTCTATCGTCATGCCCGGCTTGTACCTCTCCCCTACCCCTTCCCAGGGATTCTTCTCGAGGAGCTTGGTCGAGAGCGAAAAACGCTTGTTGGCACTGTCGATATTAAGTACGACCGCCTCTATCTCCTGACCCTTTTTCACCGCCTCGGAGGGGTGCTTTATCTTCCTCCAGGTGAGGTCCGAGACATGGACGAGCCCGTCTATGCCGTCCTCGATGCCGACGAATACCCCGAAGTCGGTTATGTTCTTGACAGCCCCTTTGATGCGCGTCCCCTTCGGGTAGCGCTTCTCGGCGTCTATCCACGGGTTCGCCTCGACCTGCTTCATGCCGAGCGAAATGCGCTTGGCGGCAGGGTCGACGTCGAGCACCATGACTTCGATGTTGTCGCCTATCTTCACCTTCTGGGACGGGTGCTTGAGTTTCGTCCAGGACATCTCGGAGATGTGGATAAGCCCCTCGAGGCCGCTTTCAAGCTCCACGAACGCGCCGTAGTCGGTGATGTTGACGACCGTGCCCGAGACCTTCGTGCCGGACGGGTATTTGTCCTTAACGGTAAGCCACGGGTCTTCCTTGGTCTGCTTGAGGCCGAGGGAAATCTTCCCGTCTTCCTTGTTGTATTTCAGGACCTTCACATTGACCTTGTCGCCGATCTTAAGCACCTGAGTCGGGTGCGTGACCTTGCCCCAGGAGAGGTCGGTAAGGTGTATGAGGCCGTCTATGCCGCCGAGATCCACGAACGCGCCGTAGTCGGTGATGTTCTTGACTATGCCCTCTATGACGGAGCCTTCGGCAAGGGTCTCGAGAGTCGTTTTCTTCAACACCTCGCGCTCATCCTCAAGGAGGCTCCTTCTTGAGACGATGACGTTGTTCTTGCGCCTGTTGTGCTTTAATACCCTGAAGGCGTACCTCTGCCCGATGAGCTTGTCAGGGTTCCTCACGGGCTTAAGGTCGACCTGAGAGCCGGGCAGAAACGCCGTAACCCCTTTTATGTCGACGTAAAAGCCGCCCTTTATCCTCTGCGTTATCACTCCGTCTATCGGCGTGCCCTTGTCGTGAGACTCCGTGATCACATCCCATATCTTCAACTGGTCGGCCTTCGCCTTCGATAGGACTATGTAGCCGTGGTCGTCCTCGCGCCTTTCAAGGAGCACCGATATATCGTCGCCTACCTTGACCGTCGGGTTCCCGTCCTTGTCAAGGAACTCCCGGAGCGGCACATGCCCCTCGGACTTGTAGCCGATGTCGACCATTACCGAATCCTGTGTTACCTGAACGACCTTCCCCTTGATGATATCCCCTTCCTGCAGTTCTTTTATCTCTGATTCGAAAAGCTCCTCGAAGTCAGACTTCGGGACATCACCTGAAGATTTATCTTCTCTCCCTATCATTAATTCCAAATCCTCCCCCTGTCGTTTTCTATTAGGTAAAACAATACCATAGACTGTAACTAAAGTGCAAATTATTTAATCGCGAGCGCCCCTATGCGGCGCACCACCTCTTCGACGACCCAGTCCGGGGTAGAGGCCCCGGAAGTCACGCCGACTTTCCCGGCGGATGCGAACCAGGACGGGTCGAGTTCTTCCGCTACTTCGATGTGATATGTCTTCGGCTGGATCTCCGAGCATATCTCGGCGAGCCTCCTCGTGTTCGCGCTGTTCCTGCCGCCGACTATTATCATGCAGTCGACTGTTTCGGCGAGGTCGCCGCTTTCCTTCTGTCTTATCGATGTGGCGTTACAAATGGTATTGAAAACCTTTAATTCAGAGGCCTTTTTTAAACAAAAGGAGACAACGGCCTCGAGCTTTTCCATCGGGAGCGTCGTCTGCGCGATGATTCCTATCTTCTTCTGCCTCGGAAGGTCATGGAGCCCTTCAGGCGAATCAGCGACCCTTATCCCATCCGAGCCGTAGCTTATAAGCCCCTTTACCTCCGGGTGGTCCTTTTCGCCGACTACGACCACGGAATAACCTTCAGAGCTTAAGTGAGAGACGAGGTCCTGCGCCTTCTTTACGAACGGGCAGGTGGCGTCCACGATATTGAGCCCCTTGTCCTTCGCGGCCTTTATCTCGTCGAGCTTCGCGCCGTGAGACCTGATGATGACGGTGCCGGAGGCTATCTCGTCGACGCCCTTCTTCGCGTAGACGCGGGATTCCTCGAGCCTTTTGACGACCTGCGGGTTGTGGATGATCGGCCCCAGGGTATATATCTCCCCCCGGGTCTCGGACGCGCATTTGTTGGCGAGGTTTATCGCCCTCTTTACGCCGAAACAGAAACCGGAAGACTTTGCTACGAATATTTCCAACTTACGAGACCTCTTTCAGAATATTCATCAATCGACGAGCCCGGCCTTCCTTGCGCAATCGATCGCCTTTTCAACTACATCGTTTATACCCAGATGGCTCGTGTCTATGCGGACGGCGTCTTCGGCCATCCTCAAGGGCGACTCCTTCCTCTCGGTGTCCCGCCTGTCACGCTCTTTTATCTCGGCGCTCACGTCCGCCCTGGTGTCTTTATTCCCCTTGAGCTCCAGGTGGCGTCGAAGGGCCCTCACCTCGTGCGAGGCGTCGAGAAATATCTTAAGCTCCGCGTCCGGGAATACCACGGTGCCTATGTCCCGCCCCTCCATGACGATGCCGCCGTCTCTTCCTAACGACCTCTGGAAGGAGACGAGCAACTCGCGCACCGATGGGTTCGCGGACGAGACCGAGGCGAGGCTACCCGCCCTCTGTGTCTTTATATCAGCGGAAAAATCCCTGCCGTTTATTATAAGCGAATTCCTTGCCGTGTCGAATCGCAGGGTCACGGAGGCGCAGAACCTTTTAAGGGCCTCGTTATCGGTAACGTCTACTCCTGCCTCATCGGCGGCAAGCCCCAAAGCCCTGTACATCGCGCCGGTGTTTATGTACCTGAAGCCGAGCTTGTCGGCGAGCGCCATGGCGACGGTCGATTTGCCCACGCCGCTCGGCCCGTCTATCGCTATGAGAGGCCGCCTCCTCAACTCACGCGGACCCTGTCGAGCTGGCCGAAGAACCCGGGGAAAGAGACATCGACGGAAGCGGCGCCGTCTATCTCGATGCCTTTGTCCGACCTCAAGGCCGCCATGGCCATGGACATCGCTATCCTGTGGTCGCCGTGGCTCTCGATCGCTCCACCCTTTATCGACGCGCTCCCCATGCCCTCTATGACGATGCCGTCGGGAAGTTCGGTGTTCCTGACACCCACCTTCGAGAGAGCTTCCGACATTACGGCTATCCTGTCGCTCTCCTTTACGCGCAACTCCTTTGCGCCGGTTATCCTGGTCGCGCCTTCGGCGAATGCCGCGGCTATGCATATTATCGGGAACTCGTCTATGGCCGGGAGCAACTCAGTGCCTGTTATTTCCACGCCTTTAAGTGGCGAAGTCTTGACGAGGAGGTCGGCCACCGGCTCTCCGGAGGCTACCCGCTCGTTTTGCAACTCGACGGAGCCGCCCATCTTTCTTAAGACGTCTATTATGCCGGTCCGCGTAGGGTTGACTCCAACGCCCCTTATAAGCAGGGATGATGCGGGCGTTATCATAGCGCCGACGATAAAAAAAGCGGCCGAGGAGATATCCCCGGGTACATCTATTTTACACCCGTTTAATCCGTTTGTCGATTGGACCCGCACGGAATTTTTATCTATTTTCACTTCGGCCCCGAAGAGGGCGAGCATCCGTTCGGTATGGTCCCTCGACTTTTCCGGCTCTTCGATTACCGTCTCGCCGTCAGCGAAAATGCCCGCGAGCATGAGCGCGCTCTTAAGCTGGGCGGAGGCCACGGGGGTCTTGTAGCTTATCCCCTTGAGCTTACGACCCGAGATGGCGAGAGGCAGGTTCCCGCCGTTGTTTCTGCCGGCAATCGAGGCCCCCATGAGCGTAAGCGGTTCAACGACCCGCTTCATGGGGCGCTTCCTTAAAGAGGAGTCCCCGGTGATGACCGAGAAAAAAGGCTGGGCCGAGAGGAGCCCGGTTATAAGCCTTGTAGTCGTGCCCGAGTTCCCGGCGTCAATCACATCCGCCGGCTCCGCAAGCCCCCTCATCCCCTTGCCCTTTATGACCACGACGCTTGAATCCTTATGGTGGTCTATCTCTATGCCCATGGCCCTGAACGCGCCGATGGTGGACAGGTTGTCCTCGCCTTCGAGAAAGCCGGTCACTTCCGTTACGCCGCTTGCGATAGACCCTAACATCACGGCCCTGTGGGATATGGACTTGTCCCCGGGGACTGCAAGCTCTCCCTTCAACCCCCTTCCCGGCTGGGCGAGGAGCGAGCCTCCGAATATGTCTTTTTTTGTAGCGATCATTTGTTCTCCGCGAGTTTTCCGGCCTTGTTCACGAGCGAGTCCCTTATGGACTTTGCCCGCTCGAAGTCGCCTTTGAGCCCTTCGGCGTCGTTGGCGTCTATTAATTTTCTCAGGCCCGTGAGCCTATTTTCGAAATCGTCTATGGTCTTCAATATCGCGTCTCGGTTCATGGCGCAGATGTCCGCCCACATCTCAGGCGATGATGACGCTATGCGCGTAAAGTCCCTGAAGCCGCCTGCCGAGTACGAGAGCGCATCCACCCCGGCTTTTTCGATGTCTCCGACGGTGTTCACAAGTGAGTAGGCTATCATGTGAGGCAAATGGCTTACGGCCGCGAGTATGGCGTCGTGCCTTGTGGGGTCCATGACGACGACTTCGGAGTCCGCCGCCTCCCAGACCTCCTTGACTATAGAGAGCGCCCCGGCGTCGGTCTTATCGGTCGGGGTGAGTATGCACCTTCTCCCCTTGAAGAGCTCGGGGAAGGCCGCCTCTACCCCCGAGTGCTCTGTCCCGGCTATGGGGTGTCCGGGAACGAAATGCACTCCGGGAGGGATGAGCGGCTCGCATTCATCAATCACCGCTTTTTTAACTGACCCGACATCGGTCACTATCGCGCCCTTTTTCAAAAACGGCGCGGCGAGCCTCACCGCTTCGGCGATCTTCAAAACCGGTGTCGCTATAAGGACAAAATCCGCGTCCTTTACGCCCTCGCCGACGTCCTGTGTGAACGAGTCGACGACGCCGAGCTTCTTTGCGGCCTCCAGATTGACAAGTCCCCTGCCGACGCCGGTAATGGAGCCCGCGAGCCCCTTTCGCTTGAGTATTATGGAGAGCGAGCCGCCTATGAGGCCGACGCCGATCACGGTTATCTTTTTGAAGTAAAAGGCCATTTTATATCCGGAAGGGAGCTGTTTTTTTTAGAAGAGAGTCCCGGAGGGCTATAGAAGCCCTCCGGGTGCAAAGCGGATATTACAATGTCCTGCCTATGGCTACAGCGACCTTTCTCACATCATCCATGAGGCTGGCGAACTTCGACGGCTTCAGCGACTGAGCGCCGTCGCAGAGCGCGTTCTCGGGGTCGGGATGGACCTCTATCATGAGCCCGTCCGCGCCGACGGCGACAGCCGCCCTCGCAAGCGGATGAACGAGGTTCCATCTGCCCACGGCGTGGCTCGGGTCGATGAATACCGGAAGGTGCGTCTCTTCCTTCAGGACAGGAACCGCGCTTAAGTCCAGCGTGTTCCTTGTGGCCGTCTCGAACGTGCGGATGCCGCGCTCGCAGAGTATTATCTGTGTGTTGCCCTGCGCCGCGATGTACTCGGCCGACATGAGGAACTCTTTTATGGTGGCAGAGAGACCGCGCTTGAGCAATACCGGCTTCTTCGCCTTTCCGACTTCGGTAAGGAGCCTGAAGTTCTGCATGTTCCTCGCGCCTATCTGGACGATATCGACATACTCGCATATCACTTCGGTATCGCGCGGGTCCATGAGCTCGCTTATGATGGGCAGCCCCGTTTCCTTCTTCGCTTCTCTCAAGAGCTTAAGCCCTTCAACGCCCAAGCCCTGGAAGTCGTAAGGAGATGTCCTCGGCTTGAACGCGCCGCCCCTTAATATCGACGCCCCGGCCTCCTTGACCTTTTTGGCGCACTCGACCATCTGCTCCCTGGACTCGACACTGCAGGGCCCGGCTATGACCTGCACGGCGGTGTCTCCAATTTGTACGCCGTTGATGTCGAGGACCGAAGCTTCCTTTCTGAACTCGCGGCTGACCAACTTATAAGGCTTAAGTATCGGCATCACATTCTCCACGCCGGGCAGTGCCTCCAGCGATATCTTCCCGAGGAGCGTTTCGTCCCCTATCGCGCCTATTATCGTCCGCTCCTTGCCCTTCGATATGTGGACGGCGAGGCCCGTGGATTTTATCTTCTCGACGACATGGTCGACGACGTCCTGCGCGGCGTCCCTTTTCATGACTATTATCATAAAGTCTCCCCTCATGTTTTTGGGTTCTATGCCTTACCTTACGGCTTCGGCGAAGGTCTTCAGGAACCGTTCGTTCTCCTCAGGGAGCCCCACCGTGACCCTGATGTACTCAGGGAGGTTGTAGCTCGCCATCGGCCTGACTATCACGCCCTTTTTAAGGAGCGCGTCGTATATCTTTTTTCCGTCGCCGACCTTTATGAGGAAGAAGTTCGCCTCGGTCTCGACGCACTCGTAACCCAGGGCGCGGACCTCCTTGAATAAGTACTTCAGCCCGGCTTCGTTATTATCTTTCGTCCTTTTGAGATGTTCCCTGTCGTCGAGCGCGGCCATGGCCGCGACCTGCGCGAGCGAGTTCACGTTGAACGGCTGGCGTACCCTGTTAAGGAAGCCTATGAGCTCCGGGTGCGCGATGCCGTAGCCGATACGCAAGCCCGCGAGCCCGTATATCTTCGAGAAGGTCCGTAATACCAGCACGGGCCTCCCTTCGGCTATGTAGGCAAGGCTTTCCGGGTACTCGGCGGACCTCACGAACTCGAAGTAGGCTTCATCCAGGCAGACGACGACATCGTCGGGCAGGTCCTTCATGAAGCGGGAAAATTCAGACGCCGTGTTTATCGTGCCTGTCGGGTTGTTCGGGTTCGCGATGAATACTATCCTTGTCCTCTCTGTTATCTCGCGCGACATGGCGGATAAGTCGTGCTTCATATTATTGAGCGGCACGAGCTTCGACGCCCCGCCCATGCACTTTACGACTATCGGGTAGACGGCGAAAGACGGGTCTCCCATGACGGCCTCGTCATTGGTGCGCAGGAACGCCCTCACGAGGAGCTCTATTATCTCATTCGACCCGTTGCCGAATATGAGCATCGACGGGTCTACGCCGATTGTCGTCGAGAGCTTTTCTCTCAAATAGTAGCAGGACCCGTCCGGATACCTGTGAAGGTTGGCGAGCGCCTTTGATACGGCGTCTATCGCCTTCTTCGACGGGCCGAGCGGGTTCTCGTTCGAGGCGAGCTTTATGGAGCCGGTGATGCCGAGCTCGCGCTCAAGCTCCTCGATGGGCTTACCCGGCGGGTACGGCACGAGCGACCCGATGTTGTCCGGGACAGTTAGTGTAAGGGGTTTTTGCACGGTTAACATGAGCTAAGCCTTTATTATCGTATTTAGAACTGTTGCGACTTTGAATAAGACCCGAGCACCTTCAGGAACGAGCAGTTCTTCTCAAGCGAGTCTATCGCGGTCTTTATATTTTCATCGGAGATATGCCCGTCCATGTCCACGAAAAAGACATACTCCCATGCCTTTGTCTTAAGCGGCCTCGACTCGATCTTCGTCAGATTGATCGAGCGCTCGGCAAAGGGCTTGAGCATCGAGTAGAGCGCGCCGGGCGCGTCTTTTATTGCGAACATGATGGAAGTCTTATCCGACCCTGTCTTCTTTCCCGACTGCTTTCCTATGACGAGGAAGCGCGTAAAGTTGTTGGCATTGTCCTCTATGTTCTTCTCAATTACCCTCAAATCGTAGAGGTTGGCCGCGGCGATGGAGGCGACAGCCGCGGTCGACGGGTCCTCTGAGGCCATCTGCGCCGCCATGGCCGTTGACGACACATCGAAGACGAGCGCGTTCGAGAGGTTCTTCTTAAGCCATGCCCTGCACTGCGCAAGCGGGTTCGGATGCGAACACACCTTTATAATGTCGCTCATCTTACCGGTCTTGTTGAGGAGCGCGAGCGATATTTCAAGCATTATCTCGGCGCATATCTTGAGGCTCGAGCCCACGAACATGTCGAGGGTGTGGCTTACAACGCCCTCCGTGGAGTTCTCTATAGGCACGACGCCAAAATCGGCCCTGCCCTTTTCGACATCGTCGAAGACATCCGCTATGTCCTTTTTGGGCACGAACTCGCCAGAGGCGCCGAAGTGCTGCATGCAGGCCTGGTGGGTGAATGTCGCCACAGGCCCGAGGAATGCTATCTTTATCGGCTTTTCAAGCGAGAGCGAGGCGCTCATTATCTCGCGAAAGACGTTCCTAAGGGCCTCTGTCGGGAACGGCCCCTCATTCGCCTCAGCGAGACGCTTCAATATCTGCCGCTCACGCTCCGGGGCATAGTACTCCCTCTGCTCCTTTGACTTGACCTTGCCGACCTCGATAACGAACCCGGTCCTCTTATTTAAAAGGTTCAGGATTTCAAGGTCGACCTCGTCTATCTTTTTCCGGAGCTCTTCTATCGTAACGGTCTTTTCCATTGCCTCGGCGTCAGACGATTTCTTTTTACAATCAAAGGGATAGATTAATTTATTATTTAACAGAAATCAATAGATTATTTGAGGAAGGAGAATAACGGCAGGAGAACATACGGCGAGAATCGTGAAGGATTGTTGATCCTTTTGAAATAGTCCCGTAGGTCGGGTTAGCGGAGCGTAACCCGACGAATCCGTATTATTCCCGGTGCGCGCGGCGCACCCTACCGCTAACCCAACCCACGCGGCTCGGAGAAGACCCCCATAGAGCGGAACTTTTTGTAGCGGTTCTCGATGAGGGATTCCTTGTCCTGGGATTTGAGTTCCTTGAGGGTGGATGTGAGCGCGGCTTTGAGGTTCTTGTACGCGGTCTCGGGCTCCCGGTGGGCGCCTCCGACCGGCTCCTTTACTATCTTGTCTATCACGCCGAGTTTCTGAAGCTCAGCGGCCTCTATCTTCAACGCCTTTGCGGCAAGGTCCGCCTTTGAGCCGTCCTTCCAGAGTATCGCGGCGCAGCCTTCGGGGGAGATGACGGAGTAAGTCGAGAATTCAAGCATGATGACCTTATCGGCCACCCCTATGGCGAGCGCGCCGCCGCTCCCGCCCTCGCCTATGACTGTCGCGATGACCGGGACCTTGAGCCTCGACATGACGAGGAGGTTTGTCGCTATCGCCTCGGACTGTCCGCGCTCCTCCGCGCCTATGCCGGGGTACGCGCCGGGTGTGTCGATAAAGGTGAAGACGGGTTTTCCGAACCGCTCGGCGAGCTCCATCAGGCGCAGAGCCTTTCTGTAGCCCTCCGGATGCGGCATGCCGAAGTTCCTTAAGACCTTGTCTTTGGTGTTCCGTCCCTTCTGCTGGCCTATGACCACGACGGGCTCGCCGTCGAGACGGGCGACGCCTCCGGCTATGGCCGGGTCGTCCCTGAAGCACCTGTCTCCGTGGAGCTCGATAAAGTCCTCGAAGATGTTCTGGACATAGTCGAGGGTATAGGGCCTGTCCGGGTGGCGCGCAACGAGCGTGACCTGCGAGGGCGAGAGCTTGGCGTAGATGTCCTTAAGAAGGCCCTTTGCCTTTTTTTCGAGCTTGGCTATCTCGTCGGCGTGACGGGTCGCGCCTTCGGCCTGAAAGGATTTGAGCTCTTCTATTTTTTTGGCTATCTCTTCTACCGGTTTTTCAAAATCGAGCCAATGCCTGTATACCATCTAAGGTCTTCTCTCCTTGGCGAATATTAAATATTATAGTATT
>JACPGB010000053.1 GCA_016182655.1 Deltaproteobacteria bacterium | reverse complement strand
CCCGAGGTTCTGGGCGGTGTAGTTAATCGTGATGCTCGTCCCGGATATCGCGGACGCAGGCCCGGAGACGGAGGTGACTATAAGGTCGATCCCGGAGACATTCAGAGTAATGGAGTCCGAGGCTGTTGTGGAGATATTGCCGGAGGGGTCTTTGAACTCGGCGTAGACGGTCTTTGCGCCGCTTCCGTCGGAGAGGGTCCATGCCTTTGTGGTAGAGTAGGTCTCCCAGGCAGACCAGGCCGCGTTGTCGTTGCTGAACCTCATCTGCGAGACGGTGCCGCTGTTGTCGGTTGCAGACAAGGTGAGCGTGGCGGAGGTGGTGCTTGTGCTCGCGGCGCCGTTGTTGATGATGACGGAGCCGGCGGGCGCGGCGGTATCGTTCACGCTCATGGAGGTCATGTTGCCGTTGGCATCATAGGTGTAGGTTATGGTGGTCCCGTCGCCGTAGTCTATGCCGGTCAGGCGGTTTGCGTTGTCGTGGGTATAGGTCGCCGCAAAGGCCGGGGCGCAGACGAGCAGGGTTATAAGGACGACCAAGAAGGATATATATTTTTTAGGGTTCATGAAATGCACCTTTGAGACGCAATCCTTAGAATTCATTTTAATGGTGCGCACGGCGCACCCTACGCGGCTGTTTTCAATTATTTTGTGCGCACAATGGATACACATACCATTAAATCAAGTCCCGTAGGTCGGGTTAGCGGAGCGTAACCCGACAAATCCGTATTATTCCCGTCCCACGCATTCGCGGTTTGCGTTGTCGTGGGTATAGGTCGCCGCAAAGGCCGGGGCGCAGGCGAGCAGGGTTATAAGGACGACCAAGAAGGATATATATCTTTTAGGGTTCATGAAAACCACCTTTGAGGCAGATCATTAAAATTATTTTAATGGTGCGCAGAGTACATCGCAGGTTGATTATTCCAATTTGCTAAAATAATAATTAATATTTTTGCCATTTACTTCTGATACACCAATAACTATGCCTGTTGGCTTACTATGTTCAGTGTTATGAAACAGTAAAAATTTGTTTTCGCCTATTACCACCTCTACCAACTCATGGCTAAATCCTTCGGTTTTCGATTTAACACTAACTATGCGGTAGTTCTTGCCGACAGTAGAAAATTGCTCCCTCAGCCAGCCAAGAAATAAAGAATTATGTTGATCTGCAGTTCGCCACCTATTCCTAACAAAATTAATACACAAATCAGAGGAATCGGCCCAGCCTCTTGAACGACATTCCTTAAGCTCAAAAAACAATTCTAGTTCGCTGGAATCGCTTTCACCACTGAATCGTATATACTCAGCCAAAGTTGGGTTATCAGCTTTTATCAATAATTGTATAAAATCATTTATCTCAGGCTGAATCTCAGATGCAACACATCTATTTGTTAGAAAAAATAATACTAACGAAAAAATTAAAACGAGCCTTGACATCATCTATTACCGCACTGTTAAAGGCCCTTGGTCTCTCCTCAGGGCATCGCGCAAACTGCTTGTATCGTTATCGGTAGCACCAATACACCCAGCAGTCCCGTAGGTCGGGTTAGCGGAGCGTAACCCGACAAATCCGTATTATTCCCGTCCCACGCATTCATCGAATGCCATCTCTCGCCCAGAGCCCCATTCCCTGTCGTATACGCCCATATCCACATATCTATGAAAGCTTGTATGCGGCCAATCCTTCGGCGACTCTGCAAGACCGTGCTTCACAGGATTGTAATGGATATAATCCGCGTGTCTTATGAAATCATCCTCGTCCCTGATCGTGTGCTCCCAAAATCTGCGTTGCCAGATTGCCTGCTCGCCTTTTTTCAACATCGAATCCGTTTGCGCACTTTTGAACTCATCCCGGCACCCTTTTGTGAAAAAACTCTTGAACAGCCTCCAACGGGTCGAAAAATCGTTGTCGTTTTCAGGCAGAGTCCAGATGCAGTGGATGTGGTCCGGCAACAGGACAAAGGCGTCGATTGTAAACGGACGCTCGGCGATTACGCGCTTAAAGGCCTCTTTTATCAGCAATACATTTTCCTTGCGGCACAATGTCTTTTTTCTCCCGTGCGTGACCACCGTAAAGAAAAACGAGGCCCCTTTTGCTTTCGACCTGCGATATCGCATATCTATGCTTGCGTTGGGTTACGCTCCGCTAACCCAACCTACCCGGCTGGCCAGTTAATAAATTATTCGCACCATTCAAATCGTGCATCCATAGCCGACAAGTATATGAACGCATTCCAGTCATTAACAAAAAAGTAGTGTACAAATGCTCCTTTTTGCAATTGATAAGGGAATTTCGTTAAAATCATTGCAGGAGATACTGAACCTGAATCAGTAATCCATAACAAACTTACCTCTTTATACTGATATCTGGTATCCGGTGGCTCTATTATGCAAAAAATAAAACCTGATAAAATCAATCTGCAAGAGCGGTAAGTATCTCTAAGTTTTTCATCCTCGGATTCAGGGTTTCCAATACTTGCTTGTAAATCTAATTTAGCCTCTCTCTTTTCATAATCAATATCTATTCTCTTCAATTTGGCATCGTGAAAGCCATTAGGAAGACCTCTCTCAATTTGCTCAATTGTCATATTTTTTTCCATCTGTTCATTCATTTTTTAAGCACTTGGACCATTATTGCCACACCAAGGTAAGGAGGGCACTAGAACACAGGGATCTATGATGATTGGAAAAGGACCCGGCCACCTTAAGGGTATTTTCTGCCACCATGGAATGGGTGGTTTGGCGGCATCAGGAATTTCCGTTCCAGGAGGAAGATGCTCATCACCAAAATTTTTTGGATCATGCCAATGGTCTTTCCCTCTCCAACCGGGTAGACCTGGTCTACCTTTGTGACAATAGATATCCCGACCTGATGGATCTATAAATTTTTCACCATGCGGATGACGATATGATGGGTCTGGATTCCACTCTGGTGGCAAGCCACTCGGGTCCTTTGGTAATTTAAATAACCCCCAAGGATCTAACCAGCTATTAGGGCCATTCTCCACATACCCATACACATTCACATCCCCACCCACAAACCCGATCGGGTCCTTGCTTACAAACCTCCCAGCCTCGGGGTCGTAATATCTGGCTCTGTAGTAATAGAGGCCCGTTTCGTTATCATACTCCCTGCCGGTGTAAGTGTAGGCGTTTCTTATTGTCTCCGATTTATTGATCGCCCCGAAGGAGTTGTAGGTATATCTGTTAACTGTTGCTTCTGAGCTGTCCGTTATCGAGGTTATGGAGCCGAGGCCGTCGGTGTGGTAGTAGTATTTGTTGCCGCCCCTTTCCAATGAGAGCGGCTCATCTATGCCTGGGCCGTGTGTATAGGCCGTGTTCGTCGTGACGGTATTGCCGTTCTGGGTCTTTTCCTGTATCTCAAGGATTATGTCCTCATTGTCGTAGACATAGGTATATTTGTAGGTCGTCGTGGTCCCGTTTTCATAGGTGGATACGCTCTTCTCTATCCTCCTGCCGAACGGGTCGTACTTGAACGAGATCGTGTCGGCATTGGGGTTGCCGGTTATCTGTTTTGTCACACCTATAAGCCGATTATCGTAATCGTATGTATAGTTCTGGCTATAGGCGGAAGACTTCGGGTACGCCGGGGCGGTCAATCTATTGCCGACCGCGTCATAGGTGAAGGCCTCCATCGACTGTGAGAACAACGGCCCCTGGGCCACCGGGGTCGGCTCGGACTGGGTCAGCCTGTAGGTGGCATCGTATGAATATGCGTACTGATAGTCCCTGTCAATCCGAGTGAGCCGGTTGCCGACATTGTCGAGCGTGTAGGCGAAGGTGTCTATGGTCGAGGCAGTCGAGGTGTTGTATACAAGGCTGGTGAGCCTTGACCGGGTGTCATAGGAGTAGGTCGCAGTGACCCCGTTCGGATATGTCAATGAGGTCCTTCTGTCGGCGGAGTCGTATGCAAATGCAAAGGTCTGGCCGGTTGCAGGGGTTATCCCTGTGAGCCTATTATTGCTGTCATACGCGTACTGTAAGACCCTCCCGTCAGGGGTGGTCATCTGCGTCCTGTTTCCGCGTGAGTCGTAAGTGTAGCTTATCGTGCGGTTGCTGGAGTCCGTAACGGATGTTACGCGGCCGTTCGCGTCATAGGCGTAGGTGTATGAGATATTGGCGTTTGCTACGCCCGTTATATTATTTTTGGAGTCGTACTGGTAAGTGACCGAGGTAGAGTCCGGGTAGTTTATACTCGTGAGCCTGTTTATATCGTCATAGGTATATGTGGTGGTTGCAAGGTTGGCGTCACGCCTTGATGAAAGGTTGCCCTCAGAATCATAGGTATAGGTAAAGGTATTCCCGAGCGGGTCCGTCTCTGTAAGCACCCTGCCGAGCCTGTCATAGGTAAAATTGGTTGCGTTCGTACGGGCGTCGGTAAGGGCGGTAAGCTTGTTCACCCCTCCGTTGCATGTGCCGCAACCGGTACTGCCGTATGTATAAGTAGTCACATGGCCGAGGGCGTTCGTTTCGGAGGTGACGAGGTTGTCAGGATTATAGGCGTATGTTGTGGTCCTGTTGTTGGCGTCCGTAACGGATGTCGTGTTGCCGTTGGCGTCATAGGAGAACTGGGTCACGGCATTGCCGGGCTCGGTTATAGTCGTAAGCCTGCCGAGGTTGTCGTAGACGAATGCAGTGGTCGCGCCTGCGGCGTTAGTCTGGCTTGAAGGCCTTCCGGCGGAATCATAGGTGATGCTTATAACGCCGCTGGCAGGGTCAGTGATGGAAAGAAGGTTGTTATTGGCGTTGTAGACGAGCGTGGTTTCGTTCAATGCAGGGTCTATGGTCCTGGTGAGGTTGCCCCTTGCGTCATACTGGAACTGGCTGACTGCGCCCGAGGCGTCGGTCGAGGATGTGAGATTGCCGTTTGAGTCGTAAGCGAAAGATTTGATGGTATTGCTTGCCACATCCTTTTCGCTCGTGACCTGGCCGAAGGAGTTGTAGGTATACTCGGTGGTCTGTCCGAGCTCATCGGTCTTCGTAAGCATGTTCCCGGAGGAATCGTATGTATAGGTGGAATATGTGTTGTCCGGGTTCGTCTTCCGGGTCAAGTTCCTCTCGGTATCGTATGTGTGCTTCGTAACATTGCCGAGGGGGTCGTTCATCTCAAGGACGACATCATAGACAGCGTCGTACTTGAACGTCCAGACGCCACCGTCGCGCTCGGTGACGGTCGCGATATCGTTCGTCTGGTCGTATGCGAATGTCTTTACCCTGTTCTGGGCGTCGGTCGAGGCAATCATCCTGCCCTGTGAGTCATAGGCGTAGCTGACCTGGTTGCCGGCAGGGTCCCTCTTGGTGAGCATCCTGCCGTTAGCGTCGTAGGTATAGTTCCAGGAATTATTGGCAGGGTCCATGACGGAGGTCAGATACCCGCTCGCGTTATAGGCAAGCATTGAGGCCTGGGAGTCTATCCCGGTGAACTGGATGATACGGTGGCTTCCGTCATACGAAAGCTGGCTCACCCTGCCGTTTTTGTCGGTAACCGAGGTGAGGTCGCCGTTAGTGTAGGCAAGGGCCGTGGTGTTGCCGTTCCTGTCAATAATGGAAGTAAGCTGTCCTGAGGAATTGAAGTTATAAACGGTACCGCCCTTTGTCGTCCTCGTATATGTGCCGTTCCCGTTCTTGACGATGGTCGAATACTCGGGGGTCCGGGCTTCCGGGTTATAGGTGCCGCCGCTAAGCCAGAAATAGACCTTGTTGCCGTCCGGCTTCATGAGGGCGAGTGAGCTGCCGTTGTCCTCGGAGATGTTTATGTTGTAGTCGTGCGTCCAGCCCCTGCCGAGGGGGCCGGAGTAGGTGGAAAGGGAGTTGTAGAATATCTGGAAGTCGGGCCTGTGCAGGTACTGGTCTTGGAACAGGTTGCCGCTGGAGATTCGGGCGGAGGAGCCTGCTTGCTTGTTAGTTTCGCAGCTTTCGCCTATGCATGCATCGTCTACTTCACCGTTATTATCATTGTCCCTGTTGTCGCAGATCTCTATGCCTTCGTCTATCTGGCCGTTGCAGTTGTTGTCTAAACCGTCGCCGGAAGTCTCTGTGCTTCCAGCATAAGTCGGATTAGCCGGGTCGCCGCAATTCTGGATGCAGGAAGTGGGAGCCCCTGTTGTTTTATTCGTGCATTGAGTTACCGGAACGAATAGAGCTACCTGGGTATCATAATTGCTTAGTTCTATGACACCGCTACAATTGGTAAAATAAGACTGTGGAGGATTTACAGGCGAAGAACATGAATAATAACTTCTACCGCTGTCATCGTGCGGTGGGCCGAGCTGTTGACCATTGCCATCGTATGTAGTAATCCAACAAATGTATCCTGTAGCGTAATAGCAGCCGCAGACATAGCCGCAATTAATTACCGGGGTATATACAAATTCCCTTTTCTCATAAGTCGAGACCCCCGCGCCGTTGCACCTTTGCCTTACCTCATATCCAGACCCATTCGAGTTGACAATGCCCTGCACCCAGCGTATACACCCATTTGGCGCCGGGTTGTTTTTCATGTAGTTTTCCACATCGGCATAAGTATACGCCGCATGACCCGAAACGGGAATTAATATTCCGGTTACAAGAAGGAAGAAAAGGAGGTAGACGGAGGTTTTCAGGAGCCTGCACGGAGTCGACATTCTGGCCGCTATCTTCCAGATCAGAATTGTTATTAAAAGAACTTGACGGCTTATATCATTATATAGAAAACGTGTCAATAAATAATTTTAATTTTTAAAACTATTAAAATATAAATACAAGAAAAATAAGAATTTATTAAATGATTTAGATATGCGACGGATGGAATTTCTAAATTGCAGCTATAGGTTGAGGGTCAGGACTTTTCTCAAAAAGGCCTTCCGTCACGCTCCCTGCTCCAAAAAAACTGGGGAGGCAAATCACAAAAGGAAGAATTCAGGGTATGTTTAAAATCCAAGATAAGTTTCAAGGAAAAATAATTTGCGGAGAATATGGGGGCGAGCGGCGAGGTAATGGTTAAGGCAACGCTATTCAGCGTTTGTTTCTAATAGCGCGTGTTTTGAAACGTATATTGCCGGGGGCTGAAGTTCGGAATGCACCTGTTTAATGATCCAACCCTGGTGTGAGTATTGTTTTTGGTTTTATAGAGTAACAGCGCGTCTAACGCCTCTCTGGACCATGCTTCCTCTTCATCTCCCACCCCTTCCAGAAGGCGAATATGACCGGTAGGACGAGGAGTTCAAGGAGCGCCGAGGTGAACATGCCGCCTATCATCGGCGCGGCTATCCTCTTCATGACGTCTGCCCCGGCCCCAGTAGACCACATTATGGGGAGAAGACCGGCGATGATGGCCACAACCGTCATGAGCTTGGGCCGTACCCGGAGGACCGTCCCGTCCATGATAGAGGCGTATAGGTCGGCCTTTGTATTCATCTTGTTCTCAGATACGCGTTTGTCATACGAATGTATGAGGTAGATGAGCATGACTATCCCGGTCTCTGCGTCGAGTCCGGCGAGCGCGAGGAACCCGACGGCCACACCTATGGATAGGTTATATCCGAGGATGTAGAGTATCCACGACGCGCCAATGACCGAGAACGGGATGGCGAGGAATATGATCAGGCACTCGGTAACGGACTTGAAGTTCAGATAGAGGAGGAGGAAGATGATCCCGAGCGTAAGCGGGATTATCACCTTTAGCTTGGAATACGCCCTCTCCATGTATTCGTACTGGCCGGACCACGTCGCGTAGTAGCCGGAGGGGAAGCTGACGGATGAGGCGACCGCGGCCTTGGCGTCCTTCACATAGCTCCCGATGTCGCGCCCCCGCACGTCGACGAATATCCACGTCGTAAGGAGGGCGTTCTCGGTCCTGATGGTCGGCGGCCCCATCTTTATCTCGATGTCCGCCACCTGCGAGAGCGGCACATGGGTCCCGCCCATCATCGTGGGGATAAGGACCCGGCCGAGTTTGTTCAAGTCGTCGCGGAGCTCCCTCTTGTACCTGACGTTCACCGGGTAGCGCTCTAACCCTTCTATCGTCATGGTCACATTTTCGCCGCCTATGGCCGACATGATCACACTTTGCACGTCCTCGGCCTTAAGCCCAAACCTCGCCGCCTCATCGCGCTTTATCTTTATGTCTATATAATACCCGCCTATTATCCTCTCGGCGTAGGCAGAGGCGGTCCCCGGGACCTTCTTTATCGCGGCCTCGACTTCAAGCGCGACCCTTTCGAGTTCCGCAAGGTCCTTGCCGAAGACCTTTACCCCCACCGGCGTCCTTATGCCGGTAGAGAGCATATCGGTACGCGCCTTTATAGGCATCGTCCACGCGTTCGTGATGCCGGGCATCTTGAGTGATTCGTCCATCTCTTCGACGAGCTTTTCAGTCGTCATCCCCGGACGCCACTGGTCCTCGGGCTTTAGATTTATGATCGTCTCGAACATCTCGAACGGCGCGGGGTCTGTCGCGGTCAGGGCCCTTCCTGCCTTGCCGAAGACGGATTCCACCTCCGGGAAGCCCTTTATTATCCTGTCCTGCGTCTGTAGTATCTCCGCCGCCTTTGTGACCGAGACGCCGGGGAGCGTCACCGGCATGTACATGAGCGTGCCTTCGTTCAGCGGGGGCATGAACTCGCTCCCTATCTTCGAGAGCGGGTACGCGGTAGCGGCGAGCGCGACAAGCGCGAGGACTATCGTCGTCTTCTTGTACTTCAATACCCACCGTATCATCGGCGCGTATATCCAGATGAGGAAGCGGGTTATGGGGTTCCTTGACTCGGGGAGTATTTTCCCTCGTATGAAGTAGCCCATAAGCACAGGCACGAGCGTTATGGAGAGGAGCGCGGCCGAGGCCATGGCGAACGTCTTGGTGAAGGCCAGCGGCTTAAAGAGCCTGCCTTCCTGCGCCTCGAGCGTGAATATCGGCATGAAGGAGACTGTGATAATAAGGAGCGAGAAGAAGAGCGCGGGGCCGACCTCTTTGGCCGCTTCCGTTATCGCGTCCCAGCGGTCGAAGGGCCTCCCTTCGTTCTTCTCGAGGTGCTTGTGCGCGTTCTCTATCATTATGATCGCGCCGTCTATCATCGCGCCTATGGCTATGGCGATGCCGCCGAGCGACATGATGTTCGCGTTTATGCCGATCGCGCGCATGACCCCGAACGAGATGAGGATGGCAACGGGCAGCATGAGTATGGCGACGAGCGCGCTCCTGAAGTGCAGGAGGAAGACGATGCAGACGATGGAGACGACGATAGACTCCTCAAGGAGCTTCTCTTTGAGGGTGTCTATCGCCCGGTAGATGAGGTCGCTCCTGTCGTAGACGGAGTGTATCTTTACTCCGGGCGGGAGCCCCGCTTGAAGTTCCTTGATCTTCGCCTTTACGCCCTCTATCACGTCGAGCGCGTTCTCCCCGAAGCGCATGACTACGACGCCGCCGGCTACTTCCCCTTCGCCGTCCTTCTCGGCGATGCCTCGCCTCTCGTCAGGGCCGATCTCCACGCGCGCGATGTCGCGTATCTTGATGGGAGTGCCGGTCCTGTCGACCTTGAGCACGACGTCTTCTATGTCGGGGACCGACTTTATGTAGCCGAGCCCCCGGACCATGTACTCGCGCTCGGAGAGCTCTACGACGCGGCCTCCGACGTCGCGGTTCGACATCTCGAGGGACTTCACAACGTCTCCTATCGAGATGCCGTAGGTGAGCAGCCGGTTAGGGTCGATGTTTACCTGATACTGTTTTACGAAGCCGCCGATGGAGGCGACTTCGGAGACTCCGGGGACGGTCGTCAGCTGGTATCTCACGTACCAGTCCTGTATGGAGCGGAGCTCCGCGAGGTTGTAGCCTTCGCCCTCTACCGTATATTCGTATACCCAGCCCACACCCGTTGCGTCCGGGCCCAACGACGGCGTGACCCCGCGCGGGAGCTTGCCAGAGGCGAAGTTCAGGTACTCAAGGACCCTGGAGCGCGCCCAGTACATGTCTGTCCCGTCCTCGAATATGATGTATACGAAAGAGACGCCGAAGAACGAGTAGCCACGGACGACCTTGGCCTTGGGGACCGCGAGCATGGCCGTAGTGAGCGGGTATGTTATCTGGTCTTCGACGACCTGGGGGGCCTGTCCGGGGTACTCGGTGTAGACTATGACCTGAACGTCGGATAGGTCGGGGATGGCGTCGATGGGGGTATGATAGATCGAGTAGACGCCCCAGACGACCGCAAAGAGGGTCAGGAGTATTACGATGAGCTTGTTCTTTACCGAGAGCTCGATTACGCGCTTGAGCATACCGGATCAGTGCCCCTCGTGCGATGTCCTCGGCGCCTTTGGCCCGAGCGGGGATTCTTTCAGAGCGCCTTCACCTGCGCCCGGCGCGGCGGGTGCTTGAGGCTCGGCCTTTGCCGACTCAGGCGGTGCTCCGTGCCGGTGGCCTGTCAAAGAGCCGATAGCGGCCTTGAGGTTCGATTCCGAGTCTATGAGGAAGTTGGCCGATGTCACGACCCACTCGCCTTCCTTGAGCCCGTCCTTTACTTCATAGTAGGCCTCGGCCTTTGCGCCTGTCTCGATGACTCGCGGCTCGAAAGTGCCGTCGCGCCTGTCTATTATGACGACCTTCCTCGTGCCGGTGTCTATTACGGCGGAGTCCGGGACGGAGAGAGCATCCTTCGCGACCCGCGCCGCTATCTCGACGTTCAGGTACATGCCGAGCTTCAATTTATGGTCTTTATTCGGTAGCGCGAACCTGACCTTCGCGGTCCGCACTTCGGTCCCTTCCTCCTGCGTGTACCTGATAGAGCCCAGGTGGCTGTAGATGTGCTCGATACGGCCAGTGTACGCTTCATTCGGAGAATAGGAAGGGGAAAGGAGCGCCTTCTGTCCGACCTTTATATACGGTATCTCGTACTCGTATATCTCTCCATAGACCCAGACCTTCGAGTGGTCGATGATCTTGAAGAGCGGCTCGCCTGCCTCGATCTTTTGCCCCTCGACGACCATCTTTTCCGTCACCGACCCGGTCGACGGCGCCCTTATGGCGAGCGTCCGGCTTATCCGTCCGGTCTCCGAGAGCTTTTTTATCTGGTCGTCGGAGATGTCCCAGTATTTGAGCCTCTGGCGCGCGGCCTTCAGGAGCGAGGCCGCGCCGGTCCTGACCTCTTCGTAGGGGCTCATCTTCACGTCCTCAAGGGACTTAAGGGCAAGAAGGTATTCCTCTTGAGCCGAGACGAGGTCCGGGCTATAGAGCTCGAGGAGCTTTTGTCCCTGTCTCACCATCTCGTCGGTCTGGCTGACATAGAGCTTTTCGACCCACCCCGGGACCTTGGCGTTTATGACGAATATCTTGTCCTCGACGGGCTCGACCCTGCCGACGGTCCTTATGACCCGCTTGAGCTCCCGGATTTGAGCCTCCTCTGATTTGACTCCGGTCTTTTGTATCCTCTCAGGCGTTATCCGCACGACGCCGGGGGCTTCTTTTGCCTCCTTCATCTCGTCTTCATATACCGGGACGTAGTCCATGCCCATCGGGTCTTTCATGGGCGTGGGCGAGGTGACCTCGGGGTTCATGGGGTTCCGGTAATAGATGATCTTCCGCTCGGCCTTCGCCTCTTTTGGAGGGGCTTCCTTCGGGTGTGTTGCGCCCGAGTATATGTATACCGCCGCGCCGCCGATGACGAGGCCCACGAAGAGCAATATTATGCCGATAAACCTGTTGTTCATCTCGCCTCCGGCAAAATACGCCCCGCCCTCAGGTCCTCGCCTGATGCCTTTTCCAGGAGCGAGACCCGTTTGTTGTATTCGAGGAGCGACTTGAAATATTCTATCCGGGTCCTTTTAAGGTCCCGTTCGGTATCCAGAAGCGCGAGGAAGTCGATCTTTCCGGTCTGGTAGTTCTTGAGGGCGGATTCAAACGCGAGCTCCACCTGAGGCACGAGGCTCGTCTCAAAGAGCGTCCTCATCCTGTCGGCGGCCTCGACCATGAGCGCCGCCTCCTTTACCTCGAAGGCTTTCATGTTCTTCATGGAAGCCGCCCGCGCCCGGAGCGCACTCGCGTTGGCTGAGGCCTCCTCATGCCGCGCATCGTACTTCGACCTCCATATCGGGAGATTGATCTGGAACATCAGGTCGTAATTGTCGAACGCCCCGTCTCTCTGTATCGGCGCTACCCCGACCATGAGGTCCGGCCAATAATCTTTTCTGGCGAGGTCGACCCCGAGCTCGTTAGCCTCTGCCTCGTACTCGACCATCCTCACTTCCGGGTTTTCCTGGACCGCCCTCCGTATGAGGCCGTCGGTCGAGAACTCGACCCTGCCCTTCGGGAGCGCCGAGGGCTCGGCTACTTCGTCCGACTGGTCGAGCCCTATGAGGGATTTCAGGCGCGATACGGCTATGGCCTTTTCGGCCTCCATGGTTATGAGGTCGTTCGATAACATGGTCGTCTCGACGTTCACTTTTATGACGTCCTGTTGCGAGACCTGGCCGGTTGCGTACCTTGTCTCCGCGACCTTCGCCATGTAGGAGAGTAGCTCCTTTATTTCAGCCGTACGCTGGATAGACTCTTTCAGAAACGCTACCTCGTAGTACGCCTCCTTGACCCCGGTCTCTATCTCGAGCGCCTTTGCCTTCAGCTCCGAGTCCATCGAGAGCGCCTCTTTCTCGGCCATCCGTCTCTTTAAAGACCTCTTTCCGGGGAAGGGGAACATCTGGCTTACGGTGTACCTTGTGAGCATCGCGCTCGACGGAGATATGGAGAGCGGGTCGTCCGTCGAGAGGTCTTCGAGCTCGACCTTAAGCGTGGGGTCGTCGAGCGCGCCTTCGGCGCGGGCGCGGGATCTCGCGGCCCGGGCCCTTTCGGAGAGCGCCTTCAATTCCGGGTTCTTCTCGCGGGCCATTATAACGAGGTCCCTTACCGAGGCCTCGGCGGCGATCGAGGGCATGGGAGAGAAGAGCGCGGCCGCCGCAAAAATGAACGGCGCGATGGCCTTAAATAAAGGCGCGCGCCATCTATTTGTTCTCATACCTGAACGAGAACCCCCTTTTTACTCCGTCCGCGTCAACGGTGATATCGAAAATATAGCCGCCTTTTTTCGATAAGTCCAGAGAGTTCATGTAGGAAAAGACGCCTTCCATCTCCATGCCGAGGAGCTCCTTCTGAACCGTCTTCTTGTCCGGGGTCTTGATAATCGCCTTTACCTTCGCGTTTTTTACCGGTCTTAATGCCTTGGAGTAGTCCTTGAGGAACAGGTCTACCATCGATTTTTCAGGAGTGACCTTGAGTGTGGCCTCTATCCCTGCCGCCCGCTCCTTCATCTCGGAGGACTCTGCGGGAAGAGCAAGAAATAAGAGCGCCAGAATCGCCAATAAAGTCCTATACATCATCCATCCCTCCTTCTACTGCGGGTAGAATATGCGGCCAAAAAATTTTGTCTCAGTGCGCGTGCCTGCTACGCGTATCGTGCGCGTCGCAGTGTTCCCTGCATTTGGCGACCTTATCGACATGGACCGAGCACTGCTTCAGGGTGCACTCGTGGTCCATCGTCTTCGCGCCTACGGGGTAGGCGAGAGAGAAGGCGAGGAAGGCGGCGGCCGCGACACTCAATACGACCGCCCTCGATGTCGGGCGGCTGAACCGAGGCTCTTTTCCATCTACGAGCCTCCGTACCCTGGCGGACACCTGGCTGTTCCCTGTAATGGAGGGCACAAAGGCCGAGTAATTGCCCCGCGCGACCTTTATAAGCGCGGAGGCGAGGACGAGCCTCTCACCTTCTTTTTTCGCCGCGGCGTCGTCGGAGGCGTGCTCCATCTTTATCTTAAGGTTCGCGGCGATGTCCTTGACCACGGGCGCATAGAAGAAGAGGTCCCTGAAAAACGAGAGGAGCAAGAGCCGGAGCGGGTCCCGCTCCCTCTTATGGTGGAGCTCGTGGAGGAATACGGCCCTGAGCTCGTCCTTATCCAACCCTTTTAGAAGCCCGAGCGTCAAGTATATGCGGGGCCTGAATATGCCGTGCGTGAAGGCGGCCTCCGATAGGTCGTCTATTAAGACGACCGGGCTTTTTTTGCTTCTGACCGGGAGCCGGGAGACGGCGTAGTAAGACTGTACCGTCCGCAGGGAGTTCCTGATGAGGGAGTAGAGGAGGCCGGAAGCGAGGAGCGCGGCCCCGAGCCACATGGCGATGAATGTTATTATTTCGTAATATTCCAGACAGCGCGCGAAAAGAGATTGGCAGAGCTCTGTGAACCCTGAAGTCGCCTCGATGAGACCCGGGAGCCCGTAATAGCCCCAGAGCGCGGTTGCGGCAGTGAACGAAAACGCGAGTATAATAGAGGCTAATGCGCTCAAGCGTTACCTTCTTTCCGCGAGTTCCTTTTTCTTGTGCTCTATCATGGCCGAGAGCTTGTCGAGCTCAAGGGGGTCGGTCTCGGCAAGGGCGTCCACGAACGACGCGCATGCCCCGGACCTCGATATTTCGAAGATGTCCTTGAGAACGCCGTTAGAGACCTCCCTGGCGAACTCCTCCTTGCTGAAGGCCGGCCTGAAGACGAATACGCTATCGCCCTTGCTCTTGCTGATGTAACCTTTTTTGGCGAGTCTTTCAAGGACCGTGAGGACCGTGGTTATCGCTATCTCCCTCACTGACTTTATATCGGCATGTACGGCCTTGCCTGTAGCCTCGCCCCTATTCCAGAGGACGTCGAGTATCTCCTGTTCGAGAGGCCCCAGGACCTTGCTTGATCCTTCCTTTGACTTTGCGCTTCCCATCATGATAGCCTCCACCTGAATGATATTCGACAATGTGTAGAATGTCAAGGACTAATAAGCGTCTTGCGGAATCCTGCTGATTACTGTAATATTGGCAACATTAAAATTTGGTTAAAAGGGCTCGATATGGGGCTTTTTATTACATTCGAGGGTGTCGAGGGGTGCGGCAAATCGACCCAGATTGCGCTCCTCGGCGAGTATATCGGAAAAAAAGGTTTAGATGTTATCACTATCCGTGAGCCTGGCGGCACCCCCATTGGGGAGGCGGTGAGGTCCATACTACTCGACGCGAAAAGCGAGATAGGGCCGATGGCTGAACTCCTCCTCTACGAGGCGTGCAGGGCCGAGCTCGTGGAAAAGGTCATAAGGCCCGCGTTGAAAGCCGGAAAGGTCGTCATATCAGACCGCTTCATGGACTCGACCGTCGCGTACCAGGGGTTTGGGAGGGGGCTCGACATAGAGGCGATAAAAAGGCTTAACAGGCTCGCAGTCGGCGGGACCGTGCCGGACCTTACAATCCTCCTCGACTGCGACCCGGAGGCGGGCTTAAGACGCGCCCTTTCAAGGATAGAGAACGGAAAGGGCCCGAGGGAGGACCGCTTCGAGAGGGAAGAGCTTACCTTCCACAACAGGGTCAGGGAGGGCTTTTTGCGTATAGCGAAAGAGGAGAAGAGGGTCTCTGTGGTCTACGCCTCCCCGCCCCGAGAAATAGCCTCGATACACGGGGAAATCTGTGATATCATGGAAAAAATGGGGTACTAACCCCTCTTGTCTTTCCCATGCCCTTTAAAGATATACTCGGCCACGAAAAAGAACTGCGGATCATAAGCGAAGCGCTTAGAAGCGGGCGTCTCGCCCACTCGTACCTCTTTGCCGGCCCCGAGGGGATAGGCAAGAGAAAGACCGCCTTTGAGCTCGCCAGAGCCCTTAACTGCGCCTCCGCCTCCAATGACGCCTGCGGCGAGTGTACCTCATGCTTGAGGGCCGCTTCCGGCACGCACACGAACATCGTCGAGGTCGTGCCGACCGTAAAGGATAAGGACGAACTCGTCCCCGACCCTTCGGGGGTTATAAGGATAGAGCAGATAAGGGACGTCCTCTCTCTCCTCAGGTACAGGGCCGAAGGGGGGAGAAAGGTCGTCATAGTCGACGGGGCCGAGAGGCTCATGCCCCAGGCCGCTAACGCGTTCCTTAAAACGCTCGAGGAGCCGCCCGCGGGGTCTCTTATCATCCTCGTATCCGCGCGCCCGGCCGACCTTTTGCCGACGATAATCTCGAGGTGCCAGAGGATAGCCTTTAGGCCATTGCCGGAGGACGCGCTCATAGGGGCCATCGTCGAGAAGACCGGTGTATCAAGGGAAGAGGCGGCTACTGCCGCGAGGATGACCGGCAGGTCCTTGTCGCTCGCGCTGAAATACATAGGCGAAGGGCATGGCGAAAAAGGCAGGGAGCTCATGAAGAGGCTCTCATCGGTATCGGACGCCTTCGAGGCGTTGAAGCTCGCCGAGGAGTTGTCCAAGAGGGACGACCTTTTGGAGGCCCTCGAGATACTGAAGGGCTGGTACAGGGACAGGGCCGTCTCAGCCGCCGGGGCCGAGAATCTTCTGGCAAACGGGGCCTATTACGGTTATAGTGGCGGGTCTTTCGAAGGCAGGCGAGAGAGGCTCGTCGATGATTTTTTCAGCATAGAGGAGACGAGGAGGATGATAGCGCCTCCGAGGTACGCGAACAAGCTCCTCGCCATGGAGGCGCTCCTGCTGAGGCTCACGGCGTAAAGGCCGTGGCACAAAAAGTCGATTACCGGAAGGTTAATATATTATGACGATGATAGTGGGTATCAGGTTCAAGAAGGCGTGCAAGGTCTACGACTTTGAAGCCAACGGCCTTGATCTCGTTCCGAACGATATGGTCATAGTCGAGGTGGAAAAGGGCCTCGGCATGGGGACAGTCGTCTACAGGCCGAGGGAGGTCGACGAGACCACACTCGGAAGACAGCTCAAGAAGGTCGTCCGCAAGGCCGACTCCGTGGATCTCGAGAGGTACGGCTTCAATACCGAGAGGGAGAACGAGGCCTTCAGGATATGCAGGGAGAAGATAGTACAGTACAAGCTCCCGATGAAGCTCATAAGGGTCGAGTACCTCTTCGACTCCTCCAAGGCGATATTCTACTTCACATCTGAAATAAGAGTGGACTTCAGGGAACTCGTCAAGGACCTCGCGGCAGGGTTCCACACGCGGATCGAGATGCGGCAGATCGGCGTCCGCGACGAGGCGAAGATGATAGGCGGGCTCGGCCCCTGCGGCAGGGAGCTCTGCTGTTCGGGTTTCCTCTCCGACTTCGAGCCCGTGACCATAAAGATGGCGAAGGACCAGAACCTCGCTTTAAACCCGGTCAAGATCTCCGGCATCTGCGGGAGACTCATGTGTTGCTTGAGCTACGAGCACGGCATGTACCAGGGCGAGAAGAGGGAGAAGCGGGAAAGGGAGCGCGCCGCCGCCGAGAATGCCGGTGAAAATCCGCCCGAGGGCGAGAAGGACAAGGATAACAAGGACAGGGGCCCACGGGACAGAGGGAGAGGCAGGGACCGGGAAAGACCGGCCGGGGAAGAGGGCGGGCACGCCTGCGGCGGTTGCGGCAAGCATGGCCCTGAAAAACAGCCCGGCGAGAAACGGACGGAGAGGCCTCAAAGGAATGAAAGGCCCGAGAGGCAGGGGCGGCCCGAGAGGACCGAAAGACCGGATAAGTCCGGAAGGCCCGAGAGGCAGGAGAGGGGCCCGAGGCCCGAGAGATCTTCGAGGCCGCCGAGGCCTGACAGACCCCCGAGGCCCGATAGGCAGGAGAGACGCGCGAGAAGCGACAACGCCGGCAGGGTAGATAAGGCCTCTGGCCCTGACGCCCAGGGCGCGCCGCAGGCAGGACCCGGACCGGCAAGGCAGGACGTACAGGCCGCTGAAAAGGCGCCTGAGGTGTCGGAAGGCAATGACAAGGGCCGTCCCGGAGAACCCGAGGAAAGGCCTTAAGTATCATGCCTCCGAAGACCTTTTACATAACCACACCAATATACTACGTCAACGACGTCCCGCACATCGGGCACGCCTACACGACCGTCGCGGCCGACGCCATCGCCAGATACAGGCGTCTTAAGGGCGATAAAGTCCTCTTCCTTACAGGCACGGACGAGCACGGCCAGAAGGTCGAGAAGGCGGCAGAGGCCTCAGGGTTGAGCCCTCAGGAATTCGTCGATAATGTCTGTAGTCGTTTCAGGACATTATGGCTGCAACTTAATATCTCCAACGACGACTTCATAAGGACGACCGAAGAGAGGCACAAAAGAGCGGTAGCCGCCATATGGGAGACGGTCGCTGAGAAGGGCGACATATTCCTTGGCGAGTACGAGGACTGGTACTGCACGGCGGACGAGAACTTTCTCACCGAGACACAGCTCGTGGACGGCAAATGCCCGGACTGCGGCAGGGCCGTCGAGAAGCTCAAGGAAGAGAGCTACTTTTTCAAATTATCAAAATACGGCGCACCTCTCTTAAAGCACATCGAGGATAACCCCTCATTCATCCAACCCGCATCGAAGCGGAACGAGATCGTAAGTTTCCTTAAAGAGGGCCTCCGCGATCTGAGCGTCAGCCGAACGACCTTCAAGTGGGGCCTTCCGGTCCCCGGAGACGCGGGGCACGTCATCTATGTCTGGTTCGACGCGCTCACAAACTATCTTACCGCCTCGGGTTACCCGGACAATAAAGACGGCTTCTGGCCGGCCGACTTGCACCTCATCGGAAAAGACATCCTCCGCTTCCATACAGTCTACTGGCCCGCGTTCCTGTTGTCCGCCGGGATGCCTCTTCCAAAGAAGGTCTTTGCCCACGGCTGGTGGACCGTCGACGGCAACAAGATGAGCAAGTCGCGGGGGAACGTCGTCGACCCCGGGGCCGTGGCGGGAAAGTACGGCGTAGACGCATTCAGGTATTTTTTACTCCGCGAGATGCCCTTCGGGGCGGACGGGGATTTTTCCGAGAAGGCGCTTGTTGCTCGCATAAACAGCGACCTCGCGAACGACCTCGGCAACCTCTTGTCGAGGTCTTTGACCATGATAGAAAAGTACAGGGCTGGCATCGTGCCTTCCCCTCAGCCTCAAAAGGACAGGGAGCTTGAGGCGGATCTAAAGGCACTCTTGAAGGCCCTTCCGGCAGAGTATTCGACAGCCATGGACGGTATAGGTTTCTACGACGCGCTCCAGAAGGTATGGGCCGCCGTCCGTGAGATGAACGCCTATGTGGACAAGGCCGCCCCGTGGAAGGAGAAGGACGAAGAGACACTCTCGAACGTCCTCTATACGCTCTCCGAGGGCTTGAGGGTCGTATCGGTCTATATCTACCCGTTCATGCCCGAGACGGCGGAGAAGATGTCCGCCGCGCTCGGCGTCGAGGGGGCTAAGTCTTTTGAGGAAACGGAATTCGGCAAGGGCGAGGCAGGCCGCAAGACCACAAAGATACCGTCGCTCTTTCCGAGAATACAGTAATTCAATGGACAATAACCAATTCATAGACACTCACGCGCACCTCGATGACGGGAGGTTCAAGGACGATTGCGCCGACGTGATAAAGAGGGCCCAGGAGGCCGGGGTCGGCAAGATCATCTCGGTCGGTTGCTGGTCCAGAAAAAAAGGCTTCAAGGTCCTGCTCGACGAAGTCCTGACCTATCATAAAAATGTCTACGCGGCGCTCGGCATACACCCGCACGAGGCCAAGGAGGCCGACTCCGACGAGCCGTTCGACCTCATAAAAAAGTTCGCCATCGAAGGCAAGGGGCGGGTCGTCGGCATAGGAGAGACCGGGCTCGACTACCACTACGACCACTCGCCGAGAGAGGTCCAAAAAGAGGTCTTCGGTAGACAGCTCGCGCTGGCGAACGACCTCGCGCTCCCCGTTATCATACACACGAGGGAGGCCGAGAAGGACACCGTTGAAATCCTGAAAGCCGCTGGCTCTATCGAGGCCGGGGGCGTCTTCCACTGCTTTTCCGGGACGCTCGATCTCGCGAAAAAGGCGCTGGATATGGGCTTCTATCTTTCCTTTACCGGAGTCGTCACCTTCCCTAACGCGGAAGCGCTCCGCGAGGTCGTGAAATACGCTCCTATAGAAAAGATGCTGATCGAGACAGACTGCCCCTATCTCGCGCCTAAAAACATGAGGGGCAAGAGGAACGAGCCCGCCTTTGTAGTCGAGACGGCGAACGCCATAGCCTCTATCAAGGGGCTCGCCGTAGGCGACGTCGCCCGCATAACCTCTGCGAACGCCGAAGATCTCTTCGGCCTCGGAAAGGCCGCGCCTGAAGCGAAGATTGCCTATCCCATAAGGGACTCGCTCTACCTGAACATCACGAACAGGTGCTCTAACCACTGCTCGTTCTGCGCCAAGTTCGACTCATACACGGTAAAGGGCCACTACCTCAAACTTTCAGAGGAGCCCGGCTTCGACGCGCTCATCCGCGCCATCGGCCCGGACCCTGAAGACAAGTACAAAGAGATAGTGTTCTGCGGCTTCGGCGAGCCCCTCATACGCCTCGACCTCGTTAAAGAGCTCGGGATGCACCTCAAGAGGCGCGGCTGTAAAATACGGATAGACACCGACGGGCTCGCGAACCTCGTCCACAAGAGGAACGTCTTATCCGAGCTCGCCTTCGTCGATGTGATATCGGTATCCATGAACGCCGCCGACTCCGCGACATACCAGAAATTGATAAAGACCCCTTTCGGGGACGCCGCGTACCCGGCGGTCCTCTTCTTTTTGAAAGAAGCGAAGAAGCACATAGCGAAGGTCGTCGCCTCGGTCGTCGCAGTCCCGGGCCTCGATATCGAGGCGTGCAGGAAGGTCGCCGAGGACGACATAGGCGTGGCCTTCAGAATAAGGGAGTACAATACCGTCGGGTAGCCCTCACTGAACAAGGTTAAAGAGCTATGGTCAAAAGGCGCTCTGCCATCCTCTATCTCCTCCTCGCGCTCTGGCTTATCGGCGCCTTCAACGCGCTCAAGGCCGAGGTCTCCTATTACAAGATAATCCCCGGGCTTTTAAAGATGGACTTTGAAGGCAGGGAGGCCTTTATCGGCGGCCCGCTACGGAACCTCTCGATTGAGGCATCGAGACTCATACCCGGGGACGCCCCCATCTACTTTTTCAACCCGCCGGTGGAAGGCGCTTCTCACTACTCCGGCAAGGCTCGCTACTACCTTTATCCGAAGAAGATAATATCGGTCGACACGGGGGCAGTCCTACCTGAAATAAGGCAGGGGGATTACCTCATGTTTTTTATCCCGCCGGAGTTCATGGATTCGACCTTTGAAAGAGACCTCCTCCGGCTCGTCCCCGCCTCTCCCGTATTCGAGCATACGGATGAGAAGGGAAGGCAGGCTATTTACATGGTAGGTATTGCGCCATGACGGAAGCGGCGAGAGTCATAACCGCCCTCATAGTCATCGTGCTCCCGGGCCTTCTGGTCCTCAGGGTCTCGGACAAGAGGGGAGAGCTTGAGGCAGGCACAGGCGCGAGGTTCTCTCTCGCCTTCATGTTCGGGCTCGGGGCCGTGTCCCTCCAGATGTTCCTCTACTCCGTGGCAGGCATCCCTTTCGGGTATCTGCAGATAGCCGCGCCCTGGGTCGCGCTCTCCGCCGTATCCCTCGTATTCCCGAGGAAGAAGACTGCGGGCCACGCCGCCCGTCCGGAGAGTACCGGGTCCTTCGCGATAATATTCGAGATAGTGATACTCTCGCAGGCGGCGTACTCCCTGATATATTCCATCCTCCTCGGCGCGCGCGGGTGGGACGCGTGGCACATATGGCTCTTGAAGGCCAGGGTGTTCTTTGTCGACAAGGGGGTCCCCACGGACTTCCTCCTCGATCCGGCGCTCAAGTACACCCACCCCGATTATCCGCTCCTCGTGCCGCTTTCCGCCGCATGGGTATATACGGCATTCGGAGGTGTGGCGGAGGTCGCGGCAAAGACGCTCTGGCCGCTCCAGTTCGTCTCCATGCTCTTCATATTCCACTACGCGGCGCGAAAGGCTTCCGGAGGCAGGACGGCCGTGGCCTTTACGGCGCTCCTGTCGCTTACGCCCATGATCCTCGCCCATGCCGCGGGGCTGCTGGGAAGTCTCGGACCGCTCCCTGCCGGCAATTACGCCGGGTACGCGGACATGGCTCTCTCCATCTACATCATGTCGGCCGGGGCCTTCCTTTACATCTACGCGAGCGAGGGCGGGAGCTACGCCGTTACGCTTTCCGCCGCCTCTTTCGCGCTTGCCGCGTGGACAAAGAACGAAGGCCTGCCTGCCGCTCTCTTCGGACTCCTCCTCATCTTCTGGTGCGCGTTCGGCAGAAAGGGCTGGGTAACGAAGACGGTGGGCTCGATCGCGATAGTGTCGCTCTTTACCGTCCCGTGGTTCCTGTATAAGTCGTATTACGGCATAGGGAGCGAATACACCGGGAACTTGTCCCCCGCGCTCATAGCCGGGAATATCTGGCGGCTCAAGGTCGTGATGGGCTCGCTCCTTTCGTATCTATTTACGGAGATAAGCCTGTACAACTTCGCCTGGTGGGGCTATGTGATTTCTCTTGTACTTAACTGGCGGGGTTTTTTCAAGAGGCCTGTATTGATCCTCAACCTCATGATATTTTTCCAGACGGCGTTATATGTCTTCGTCTATGTGATAACCCCGGCCGACGTGAAGTGGCAGTTGTCCACCTCTTTGGACAGGGTCGTCCTCCACATACTGCCGCTCTCATTGCTCGTCATGGCGATCAACACCGGCTCGTTCATAAGGGCGGGTGTTGAGCCCCCGTCAGAGGACTGAATAGGCGAATCTCAGACGCGGGCCGCTTAAGGGCGCCAAAAGGCACAGCCGTCCGATACGGATTTGCCGGTCCGGCGAGGACTTTTGACATGCTTCGGCCTTAATGATATCCTGATAGATTAAATACTTTTTCAAAGGCGGCATGATGTCTTTCAGATCCGGTTTTGTCTCGATCATCGGCAGGCCCAACGCCGGGAAATCGACCCTGTTGAACTCGATACTCGGCGAGAAGGTCTCGATAGTCTCGTCAAAGCCCCAGACGACGAGGAACGTGATCCGGGGGATAAAGAACTTCACAGAGTGCCAGATAGTCTTTCTCGACACCCCCGGCATCCACAAGGGGAGGGGGCTCCTTAACGAGTTCATGGTGAAGGCGGCATTACAGTCGTTACGGGACGTCGACGCAGTCATCTACCTCGTCGAGGCGGGGCGCATCTCCGGTGACGACCGTTTCATCATAGAGGGGCTCAAGAAACTCGACTGCCCGGTCATCCTCGGCATAAACAAGATAGATACGATAGACAAGCGCGAGGCCCTGCCTCTCATAGATACATTCTCGAAGCTCTTCACGTTCAAGGATATAGTCCCGATATCGGCGCTTAAGGGCGACGGCGTGGACATCCTTCTTGAAATAGTCTCGGGGCTTCTGCCGGAGGGGCCGAAGTATTTCCCGGACGATATCCTGACCGACCAGCCCGAGAGGTTCGTCGTCGCCGAGATCGTGAGGGAAAAGGTATTCAGGTTCACGCACGAGGAGGTCCCGTACTCGACCGCCGTCGCGGTAGAGAGGTTCGAGGAGAAGAAGGGCGGCTCCCTCGTCTCGATCTCGGCGACCATTACCGTCGAGCGGGACTCGCAGAAGGCTATAGTCATAGGCAAGAAGGGCGAGATGCTCAAGAAGATAGGCACTGCCGCGCGCGAGGACATAGAGAAGCTCCTCGGCGCGAGGGTCTTTCTCGAGCTCTTCGTCAGGGTCCAGGAGGAGTGGACGAAGAAACCGGGAGCGTTGAAGGAGTTCGGGTATTGATGTTTAAAATGGAGGCGTTACTTAATTGATGAAGCCGGTCGTTGCAATAGTAGGACGCCCCAACGTGGGCAAGTCCACACTTTTTAATAAGATAATCGGGCGGAAGGTCGCGATAACCGCCGACGAGCCCGGCGTTACGCGGGACCTTAACTACGCGGACGTCGAGGAGGCCGGGCGCTCGTTCACACTCGTCGATACCGGCGGCTTCGAGCCAGGGGCCAAGGATATCATACTCTCGCAGGTGAGGGAGCAGGCGCTCCTGGCCGTCGAGGACGCCGACACGATAGTCTTCGTCATGGACGCGAGGTCCGGCCCTGCCGTAGAGGACGGCGAGCTCATAGGCATGCTCAGGAAATCCGGTAAGCCCGTGCTGTACGCCGTGAACAAGGCCGACTCCGCAAGCCTTGAGACGAGCGCAACGGAGTTCTACTCGCTCGGGCTGAAGGAGATCTTCCCGATCTCGGCCGAGCATGGCAGAGGCGTAAGCGACCTCCTTGAGGCCGTCGCCGCAACACTCCCTCCGGTCTTGCCCGAGGAGGCCGAGACGGAGAGGGTTAGGATAGCGATAGTGGGGAGGCCCAACGTCGGCAAATCGTCGCTCTTGAACAGGCTCATAGGCAGGCCCCGAGCCATCGTGAGCGATATCGCTGGCACGACCCGTGACCCGGTGGATACGCAATACGACTCGCTCGAGCGCAAGTACCTCTTTATAGACACCGCCGGGATAAGGAAAAAGAACAAGGTCAGCCTCAAGGTCGAGACCTACTGCGTCATGGAGGCGATAAGGTCGATAGAGCGGTGCGACTGCGCCCTTCTTGTGCTCGACGGCAAGAGCGGCGTGACGATGCAGGACGAAAAGATAGCCGGGCTCATAGAGGACAGGGGCAGGTGCGCGGTCATCGTGGTGAACAAGTGGGACATCGTCGAGAAGGACACGATGACCACCGAACACGCCAAGGATACGATAAGAAAGAGGCTGCCGTTCCTGTCGTGGGCGCCGGTCGTCTTTACCTCGGCTTTGACGGGCCAGAGGGTGCCGAAGGTGCTCGACGTCGTAAACGAGGTCATGTCCAAGGCGAGCGAGAGGATACAGACCTCGAGGCTTAACGACGCATTCGAGACCCTCTATCAAAAGCACAGGCCGCCCGCGTACAAGTCCAAGGAGGTCAAGTTCTACTACGTCACGCAGACAGGCGTGGCCCCGGCGACCTTCGTCATATTCACGAACATCCCCGAGGGTGTCGCCGACCAGTACAAGAGGTATCTCGTAAACGGCCTCCGGGAGGCGTTTTCGCTCGAAGGCGTGGCCATAAGGCTTTTTTTCAGGGCAAGGCACTGATGCTCAGATACCTCTCGATCGCGTGGGACGGGTTAAAGATATTCAACAGGGCGAACTCGCTCACGAGCGCGGCGGCGATATCGTTCTACGCCTTTTTCTCTCTCATCCCGATAATGCTCCTTGTGACGGCTTCGCTCGGCTTCATCATGGGCGCGAAGGCCGGGCTCCTCGATCGCGTCATAGGGATGATAAGGGAGTACCTGCCTTACTTAAGCGACAAGCTCATAGGGGACGTCCGGGGGCTCGCGACCGACTGGAAGAAGATAGGATGGCTCGGCGCCATAACCCTCGTATGGAGCGCCGAGTTCGTGCTGGAAGCCATGGCCGAGGCGCTCACGAAGATCTTCGGGACCGAGAAGAAGTTCGGATTCTTAAGGCGGAAGGTCGTTAACCTCTTCATACTGCTCTTGGGGGTGCTTGCGGCGCTTATCTCCATAATCATGACGGCCGCGGCGATACTCCTTAAGAAGGTGCCGTTAACGTTCCTCCGCCAAAACGTGCTTTATCAGTACGTACAGGGTTTCACCTTCGAGGTCCTCGTCCCGTTCTTCCTCGTGGCCTTCGTCGTCGCCGTCGTCTTCAGGGCTTTTTCCGGCCCGCACCTCGACTTCAGGCACGCTTTTTACGGGTCGCTATTCTTTTCCGCCCTATGGGAGGCGGCCAAGCACGTCTTTGCGTGGTACGTCTCGAACTTTCCGGCCTACAACAAGGTCTACGGGTCTCTCGGGACGCTCATGCTCCTCCTTCTCTGGATGTTCTACTCGGCGAACCTCCTCCTTCTTTCGGCCTCCCTTGCCAGGGCCTCCTACGGCATGGGCAACGGAAGGGACGGGGGCAAAGGCCGGAAAACATGATTTTTATCATGAGAAATCGGCGCAACAGTCCGTATTTCAATGAAATATTTTTATTGTAAAACGCTTGAACATGTGACAGAATAATTCCATTTGGAGTACACCATCCAACCCACTGTCGAAGAGGACTTATAGATGAACCAGTTATACAAGAACATAGCGATGTGGCTCATCATTATCGCCACCGTCGTCCTCATGTTCAACCTTATAAGCTATAAGCAGCCGTCCTCCGAAAAGGTCATCTTCAGCGACTTCATCCACGAGGTCGAGAACGGCAACGTCGTCGAGGTCACCATACAGGGGAGCGACATCCTCGGAAAGCTCAAGGACGGCAAGCAGTTCAAGAGCTATTCGCCCGCGTACCCCGACCTCATCTCCAAGCTTCGCGAAAAAGGCGTGAAGATATCGGCCGAGCCGGTGGTGGAGACGCCGTCATGGGGGACGATCTTCGTCTCCTGGTTCCCGATGATACTCTTGATCGGCGTCTGGATATTCTTCATGCGCCAGATGCAGGGCGGCGGCGGCAAGGCGATGAGTTTCGGAAAGTCCAAGGCGAAGTTACTCACCGAGAACCAGCACAAGATTACGTTCAAGGACGTCGCCGGTATAGACGAGGCCAAGGAAGAGGTCGAGGAAATAATAGAGTTTCTGAAAGACCCCAAGAAGTTCACGAAGCTCGGCGGGCGCATCCCCAAGGGCGTCCTCCTCGTCGGCTCTCCGGGCACGGGTAAGACGCTTCTGGCAAAGGCCATAGCCGGAGAGGCCGGGGTGCCGTTCTTCTCCATTTCCGGCTCCGACTTCGTCGAGATGTTCGTGGGTGTCGGCGCGTCCCGTGTAAGAGACCTCTTTGTGCAGGGCAAGAAGAACGCGCCCTGCATCATATTCATAGACGAGATAGACGCGGTCGGCCGCCACAGGGGCGCCGGGCTCGGCGGCGGCCATGACGAACGGGAGCAGACTCTGAACCAGCTCCTCGTCGAGATGGACGGGTTCGAGTCGAACGAGGGCGTCATAATAATAGCGGCGACGAACAGGCCGGACGTATTGGACCCCGCGCTCCTCCGGCCCGGCAGGTTCGACAGGAACGTCGTCGTGCCCAAGCCCGACATAAAGGGCAGGGAAGAGATACTCCGCGTTCACGCATCGAAGACGCCTATCGGGGACGACGTCGAGCTCGACGTCGTGGCGCGCGGCACGCCGGGGTTTTCCGGCGCGGACCTCTCGAACCTCGTGAACGAAGCGGCGTTGCTCGCCGCCCGCAGGGGCAAGGACAAGGTGAACAAGGCCGAGTTCGACGAGGCCAAGGACAAGCTCCTCATGGGGACCGAGCGCCGCTCCATGATAATAAGCGAGTCCGAGAAGAAGAACACGGCGTACCACGAGGCAGGGCACACGCTTGTGGCGCGGCTCATCCCGGGGACCGACCCGATACACAAGGTCTCGATCATCCCCCGCGGCATGGCCCTCGGGCTCACTCAGCAGCTGCCGATAGACGAGCGCCATACTTATAATAAAGAGTACCTCCAGAACAACATCTCGATCCTCATGGGCGGCAGGGCCGCCGAAGAGCTGATCTTGAAGCACATGACTACCGGCGCGGGCAACGACATCGAGCGCGCGACCGAAATAGCCCGGAAGATGGTCTGCGAATGGGGCATGAGCGAGAAGCTCGGCCCTCTCACCTTCGGCAAGAAGGAAGAGCACATCTTCCTCGGCAAGGAAATGACCCAGAGGCGCGACTTCAGCGAAGGGACCGCCGAGGACATAGACTCCGAGATAAAGAAGGTAGTGATGGAGAACTACGAGAGGGCCAAGAGCCTCATTGTCTCGAGGGTAGACGCCCTCCACAGGCTCGCGAGCTCGCTCCTCGAAAAAGAGGCCCTCGACGGCCCCGAGATAGACAAGCTCATCTTCTCCGACGGGTCAACGCCTCCGGGGGCGCCCGTTCCCGAATCCCTGAAGCCCGAGGACGCCGCGGCGCTCGGCGTGGCCGCAAAGTAGGGGGCCGGGAGAGAGGCGGAACGGTTAAGTACAAGACACTTACGGAACCTGCGAATGCGGGTATCATCCGTTTTAAGCGGCCCCTTCCAAGGGGCCGCGCTTTTATGGGGATATTGTTATTGTGGAAAGCCGGAGACAGATGTGAAGCCGCCTGTCAGGTGTCTCGAGATAAGATCCGTTGGGCAGGCCAACGCCGAGATGGAGCGCTCGGGCGTGGACCCCTCTGGCGCGCGTATCATGGCGACCAAGCAGTTCCACTACAACCTTAAGGCAACAGGGCTCACGCCCGCCCAGGCGAATGTAATCAAACAGGAGATGCTCTCCTTGGGCGGGGAGGCGGCCGTGGCAAAGGGCGCGGCGTCATGCTCAATAGCGGAGTCCGACGCGATACTCTCGGGGACATTGAAACAGTACGGGCTCCTCGTAGAGAAGTTGAAGTACCAGTCGTTCGCGTTGCCCGATGTCGGCAGGGCTATAGGTGAAGCTCTTGATAACATCGCGAAACGCTCGTTCGTATTGAAAGGCCGGACGCGTGAGTGGACCCTCGGCAAAAAGACGCTCATAATGGGAATACTTAATGTCACGCCAGACTCCTTCTCCGACGGCGGGATTTTTTTTGACAAGGACGCCGCCATCGAGAAGGCGCTTAAAATGGTCGATGACGGGGCCGACTGGATAGACATCGGCGGCGAGTCGACGAGGCCGGGAGCCGGGCCGGTCCCTGAAGAGGAAGAGCTTAAAAGGATAATGCCGGTGGCGGAGGCGCTCTCGAAAAGGGGTGTCGCCTTTTCAGTCGACACCTCAAAGGCGGGTGTGGCCGACGAGGCCTTGAAAGCCGGGGCCGAGGCGATAAACGACGTAAGCGCGTTTTCCGACCCGGCAATGGCAGAGGTATGCGCCAGGCACAAGGCCTCGGTAATTCTCATGCACATGCGCGGCACGCCCGGGAATATGCAAAAGGATACGCGGTATGGAGACCTCATGGGCGAGGTCTTCTCGTACCTCTCCGAAAGGGTCGATTACGCTCTCGCATCAGGCATCGAGCGCGAGCGCATAATGATAGACCCCGGTCTCGGGTTCGGGAAATCAAAAGAAGGGAACCTCGAGATGATTGCGCGGCTCCGGGAGTTCACGTCCCTTGGGCTGCCCATACTCGTCGGTGCCTCAAGAAAGTCATTTATCGGCGCGATAACGGGCGCGAAGGAGCCGGAGAGGCTTTCCGGGACGCTCGCGGCCTCGACCTCAGCCGTTCTTAACGGCGCGAGCGCTCTGCGCGTGCACGACGTAAAAGAGGCGAGAGAGGCCGCTTCCATGGCCGACGCGATCAAAATGACGGGTCTTAACGGGTAATAGATGCTCGAACATATATTCAGCTACAACAACCTCATAACCGTCGCCGATATCTCGCTCGTCGCGTTCCTTCTCTACTGGTTCATGCTCATGTTCAAGGGGACGAGGGCCGAGCGCATGCTCTGGGGCATAGGCGTGATCATCATCGTCTATTTCGTCTCGCAGAGGGCCGAGCTCTTGACGCTCCACTGGATATTGAGCAATTTCCTCGGCTCCATCGCCATATTCATCATAGTCGTCTTCCAGCAGGACATAAGGAAGGCGCTCATCCAGATGGGCAAGCCCTTCTCCACGCGCGATGTCGCGGGGTCGCGTGAATCCCTCGAGGAGATAACCAGGGCCGCGGCCTCGATGTCGAAGACGCGGACCGGCGGCATAATCGTCATAGAGCGCGGGATAGAACTCAGCGACTTCCTCGATGTAGGCGTTGAGATAGACGCGAAGCTCTCGAAGGAGCTCATACTCTCGATATTCAACACCTCGTCCCCCATGCACGACGGCGCCGTCGTCGTCCGCGCAGGGAGGATATTCAAGGCCGGGTGCATACTGCCTTTGACGGATAAGGAGCTCACAAAGTCCATGGGGACGAGGCACAGGGCGGCCATAGGGCTATCTGAAGAGACCGACGCGGCGATCATCGTCGTGTCCGAAGAGACGGGCGAAGTAACGCTCGTCGTAGAGGACGCCTTGCATGTGGACCTCGGGCCCGACAGGCTCTTGAACGACCTTAAGAAGCTCTTTACCGGCAAGGGCTACCGGAAAAAGTCGATAATACCGTGGAGGGCGGAGAGTTGAAGAACTTCGTTCTCTCGAACCTCAAACTAAAGATATTCGCCGTGGCCTTCGCCGCCGCGCTCTGGTTTTTTGTGGCAGGGCAGAGTAAAATGGAGGTCGGCTTCTTCGTGCCGCTCGGTTTCAAGTCCATACCGAAGGACCTGGCAATGGCCTCCACGCCGCCGGATGAGGTCGAGGTGAGGGTCTCGGGGCCCAAGCTCTTCGTAAGCAACCTTTCGCCCTCGCAGATAACCGCCGAGCTCGATCTTAGCGGCGCCAAGGAGGGGACGAATTCCTACAGGCTCACCCCGGCCGACATCGTGACTCCCATGGGGGTCGAGGTCCTCCGGCTCCGCCCCTCGTCGGTGGAGCTCAAGATGGAAAAGCTCGTAGCCGTGGACTTGAGGGTACGCCCGCGCGTCTCGGGCAGGGCCGCACCGGGCTACAGGGTCGCCGACGTCATAGTATACCCCAGGGTCGTATCGGTCACCGGGAGGCGGGAATTGAAAAGGCTGGAAGCCATATACACGAAACCGGTCGATGTGAGCGGGCTCGACGCGTCGGCCTCGATCACGGTGCCGCTCGACATATCGGACCACGAGATAAGGTCCTTGAGCGTGAACAAGGTCGAAGTGAAGGTCATAATCAGGAAAGAGGGGTAGAGATGAAAAAGAGGCTTTTCGGGACCGACGGCGTAAGGGGTGTGGCCAACATCGAGCCGATGACCGCCGAGATGGCCCTCCAACTCGGCCGCGCCATCGCCCATGTCTTCAAGAAGGAGCCGCGCCGCCACAAGATAGTCGTAGGCAAGGACACGCGCCTGTCCGGCTACATGCTCGAGAGCGCGATGATGGCCGGGATATGCTCGATGGGCGTCGACGCGCTCATGGTCGGGCCTCTACCCACGCCGGGCATAGCCTTCATAACATCTTCGATGAGGGCCGACGCCGGGGTCGTCATCTCGGCCTCGCACAACCCCTATCAGGACAACGGGATAAAATTTTTCAGCCGCGACGGCCTTAAGCTCCCGGATGAAGTAGAGCTCGAGATAGAGCGGTTCATATTCGAGAACCACGACCCCTCACACAGGCCGACGGCAAGAGAGGTCGGCAAGGCCTACAGGGTCGACGACGCCATAGGCAGGTACATAGTATTCGCGAAGAACACGTTCCCGAAGGAACTTACGCTCGACGGGCTGAAAATCGCCCTCGACTGCGCGAACGGCGCGACCTACAAGGTGGCCCCGGCGGTATTTTCCGAGCTCGGGGCAGAGGTCGTCTCCATCTCGGTAAAGCCGGACGGAGAGAACATAAATCTCGAATCCGGCGCGCTCTACCCCGAGAAGGTCGCCTCACTCGTGAGGGAGACAGGGGCTGACATCGGCCTTGCGCTCGACGGCGACGGCGACAGGTGCATCATGGTCGATGAGAACGGCGAGATAATCGACGGAGACTTCATCATGGCCATAACCGCTATTTCGATGTTGAAGGACGGGACGCTCAAGAATAATACGCTCGTCTCCACCATCATGAGCAACTCCGGTTTAGAGGAAGCGATAGAGTCCGCCGGCGGGCGCGTCGTCCGGACCAGGGTCGGCGACAGGTATGTGGTCGAAGAGATGCTTAAGAACGGCTACAACTTCGGCGGAGAGCAGTCCGGGCACATCGTCTTTCTCGACCACACGACCACAGGCGACGGCGTCATCACCGCCCTGCAGGTATTGAGAAGGATGGTCAAGGAAGGCAAGAAGCTCTCGGAGCTCGCCTCGTGCCTGCGCATCTACCCGCAGATACTCCTTAATGTGAAGGTCAGGGAGAAGAAGGACCTCTCCGCGCTCCCGTCGGTCGTGAACGCCATAAAGGCCGTAGAGGAGAGGCTCAAGAACAGGGGCAGGGCCTTTATAAGGTACTCTGGTACCGAGCCGCTCGCGCGCATAACGATTGAAGGCGAGCGAAAGGACGAGATAATTACGATGGCAAATGAGTTGGCGGAAGTATTGAAGAAGGAGATAGGCTAAGGTTCCCCCCGCATAATACCGTGATGAAATTTCAAGTTGAGGTGGCGTAGATGTCGAGGCTTTCGGTAAATGTGGATCATGTTGCTACGGTCAGGCAGGCGAGGCTCGCCTCCGAGCCCGACCCGGTCGCGGCGGCGCTAATGGCAGAGCTCGCGGGCGCGGACGGGATAACGGTCCATCTAAGAGAGGACAGGCGGCACATACAGGACAGGGACTTGACGGTCTTGAGGAAGACGGCGAAGACGCGCCTGAACCTCGAGATGGCCGCCACAAAGGAGATGTTCGGCATAGCGCTCGAAGTCAAGCCAGACATGGTGACGCTCGTGCCGGAGAAGAGGCAGGAGCTTACGACAGAGGGCGGGCTCGACGTGAAGGCTAACTTCGATTACCTCAAAAAGTTCGTCGAGGGTCTCCGCGACGCGAAAATACCTGTTAACCTCTTCATAGACCCCACGCTCGACGCGGTGAAGCTCAGCCACAAGATAGGCTCCGACGGTGTCGAGCTCCACACAGGCACATACGCGGACGCGAAAGACGGAAAGGCGCGGGAATCCGAGCTTAAAAGGGTGATAGAGGCCGCCGCGCTATCCAGGAGGCTCGGGCTAAAGACCCACGCGGGCCACGGGCTCGACTACAGGAACATAAAGCCGATAGCCGCGATAAAAGAGATAGACGAGTTCGCCATAGGCTTTTCCATCATCGCGCGCTCGATATACACGGGTATCGATGAAGCTGTGCGCGAGATGAAGCGGCTTATAATCGAAGGACGCGCCGGATAACCCGTGATCGAAGGCATAGGCATAGACATAGTAGATGTAGAGAGGTTCAAGGGGGCGGTGGAGAGGCGCGGCGAGAGGTTTTTGAGGAGGCTCTTTACCGATAGCGAGCTCCTTTACGCGCGCGGAAAGAAGCGTACTGAAACGCACCTTGCCGCGAGGTTCGCGGCCAAGGTGAGCGTCATGAAGGCCGTAGGCGCGCATCAAAATCTCAGGTCTATCGAGATAACGAACGACGGCTCCGGGAGGCCTGTGGCCGAAGCATCGGGCCTCGATAAAAATCTCAGGATATCGATTTCGATCACCCACGACGGCGGGCTTGCCGTAGCAAAGGCCGTCATAGAGAGGCTATGAAGCTTGCCGACTCCGCGATAATCCGCGAGATGGACAGAAGGGCTGTCGCCGACTACGGCATCGAGTCCATCCAGCTCATGGAGAACGCCGGGAGGGGCGTGGCAGAGGCAGTGCTCCGGGTGCTTGCCGCGTTTTCCTCCAAGCGCGTTTCAATACTCGCCGGTAAAGGCAACAACGGCGGGGACGGGTATGTCGCGGCCCGGAGATTGAAGAACGCCGGGGCCGATGTGACGGTCTTTGCGCTCTCAAGGGTTGAGGAGCTTAAAGGCGACGCGCTCGCTAATGCCGGAGAGTGGGCGCTCATGGGCGGGCAGACGGTTGCAATATTAACCCCCGAAGACCTTGAGAAGTCCAAGCCTGCGCTTAAGCATTCTTCCATTATAGTCGACGCGATATTCGGCACAGGGCTCAGATCAGATGTCGAGGGCGTTGCCGCTGTATTAATAGATTTTGTGAACGGCCTCGATAAAACGGTCGTGGCCGTCGATATCCCCTCCGGCATAGACGCCGGGAGCGGGCGCATACTCGGGCGCGCGATAAAGGCGTCTTTCACGGTCACGATGGCCATGCCCAAGGTCGGGCTGGTCCTGTATCCCGGGAGAGACTATGCCGGACCTTTTGAGATAGTAGACATCGGAGCGCCAAGAGGGCTCATCGACGACACTGATATAAAATACAACCTCATAACCGCCGAAATGCTCCGGGGAATTCTTAAGCCCCGGAGGCCTGACACGCACAAGACGACATACGGCCACCTCCTTGTGCTCGCGGGGTCTCCGGGCATGACTGGCGCGGCGTACATGACCGCGATGGCCGCGATGAGGACCGGCGCGGGGCTTGTTACGGCAGGCGTGCCTGAGAGCCTCCATAATATAATGGAGGCGAAGACAATCGAGGTGATGACGGCCGCGCTCCCCGAGACGACGGACAAGGCGCTCGGCCCCGTGTCATGGCCGCGCATAAGGGAGATCATCAAGAACAAGACCGCCCTCGTCATGGGGCCTGGCGTTGGCAACAGAAAAGATATCTATCTCCTCATCGAAAAGATTGCGTCTGAGATAGAAGTGCCGCTTCTCATAGACGCCGACGGGCTGAACGCACTTGCAGAGGATGCATCCGTATTGAAGACGGTGTCCATTCCGGTCGTGCTTACGCCGCACCCCGGGGAGATGGCGCGGCTCCTCAAGACAACGGCAGGCGAAGTACAGGCGGACAGGATAGGCGCGGCTACAAGGCTCGCAACACTTACCGGCGCGACGATCGTCCTTAAAGGCGCGGGCACGGTCATAGCCGGGGCCGACGGGCAGGTCTACATAAACACCACGGGCAACGCCGGGCTCGCCACAGCCGGGACAGGCGACATACTCGCCGGGATGATAGGATCTCTTCTGGCGCAAGGTTACGCGCCTCTTGAGGCCTCTATTGCCGGGGCGCATGTGCATGGCCTTGCCGGGGACGCCGTAAAGGACGCGACAGGCGAGACAGGTATGATAGCGACAGACCTGCTCCCCCGCATACCGTTGATACTCAATTCGTTTACCCGGAAGACGAATGGATAGTGTTGAGAGGGTGATAACCCGCTCCACTGAGGAGACCGAATCGCTCGGTGAGAGGCTCTCGGACAGATTGAATGAAGGCGACCGCGTCGCGCTCATAGGCGACCTCGGAGGCGGCAAGACGCGCTTCGTAAGGGGCATTGCAAAAGGGCTCGGCTCAAGGGGTTTCATAAAGAGCCCGTCTTTTACCATCATGAATATGTACCAGGGCGGCAGGCTCCCGCTCTATCACATCGACCTTTACAGGATAGGCGGGGATGACGAGTTTTTCTTCTCGGGGCTCGAAGAATTTATTTACGGAAAGGGTGTTTCTGTAATAGAATGGGCGGAAAGGCACCCGGCCCTCGTCCGGGATTGCATGTATGTGATAACGTTCAAGTACCTCGGCGAACACGAGCGGGAAATTATAATCGAGGAACGCGGAGTAACGGAGAGAAAAGGATGAGAGAGTTCGATTGCGTAGTAATCGGAGGCGGGCCCGGCGGATACGTCGCGGCGATAAGAGGGGCTGAGCTCGGCGGCAAGGTCGCGCTCATTGAAAGGGACAAGGTCGGCGGCACGTGCCTCAACCGTGGCTGCATACCGACAAAGGCGCTCTATTATTCGGCGAAGTCACTCAACGCCGCGCGGCACGCCGCTGACTTCGGGGTGAACGTGGGTGAAGTCAGCTTCGACATCGGGAGGGCCGTCGCGAGAAAAGACGAGGTCGTAAAGAAGCTCGTCGGAGGCGTCGAGCAGTTGTTGAAGGGCAACGGCGTCGAGGTGGTCCGCGGAGACGCAATGATAGAGTCTGCCGGGAAGGTCGTCGTAAAAAAGGCCGACGGCGTTGAGGAGATAGCGGCCAAGTCCGTCATCATCGCGACCGGCTCCGAGCCTGCCATGATACCGGCCTTCAATATCGACAGAATAAATGTCTTAACCTCGACCGAGATGCTCGATATAAAGAAGGTCCCGGAAAGCCTCCTCATCATAGGCGGCGGTGTCATGGGGTGCGAGTTCGCGACCCTCTTCTCTTCATTCGGAAGCAAGGTCATGATAGTAGAGCTGTTGCCGACGATACTCTCTACCGAAGACAAGATGGTATCGCGCGTCATCATGAAGAGGTTCAAGGAGACGGGTGTCTCCGTACTCACCGAAGTATCCGTCGACAAGGTGATAATCGAGGAGGGGAGAGTTAAGACGACGCTCAAGGACGGGAGAGAGTTCATAACCGAGAAGGTCATGGTCTCCATAGGGAGATCGTTCAATTCCGTCGGAATAGGCCTTGAGAAGGCAGGCGTGGCAACCGACCGCGGGAAGATAGTCGTTAACGAGAAGATGGAGACGAACATATTGGGCGTATACGCCATAGGGGACGTGACCGGCAAGATGCTCCTTGCGCATGTGGCGTCCGTCCAGGGGATCGTCGCCGTGAACAACGCGCTCGGAAAGAACTCTGCGATGGACTATTCGGCGGTCCCGGCGGGCATATTCACCGACCCTGAGATCGCCTCCGTGGGACTCCGCGAAAAAGAGGCGGCTGAAAAGAACATCCCGGTCTCCATCGGCAGGTTCCCTTACGCGGCAAGCGGCAAGGCGCTCGGCATGGGCGAGACAGAAGGCTTCTGCCAGATACTCGCCGACCCGGGGACGGATAAGGTCCTTGGGTGCTCGATAGTCGGCGCGCACGCGACCGATTTACTCGGCGAGGTGACGCTCGCGATACGCTCGGGCGCCAAGGTAAAGGACATAACCGAGACGATCCACGCCCATCCGACTTTGCCCGAGATAGTCATGGAGGCCGCCGAGGATGTCCACGGCCTCTCTATTCACAAGATAGGCAGGAAGAAGTAGTCGTTTTTACAGGAGGCGGTTGTGGCTTTAATAGTACAGAAATACGGCGGCACTTCGGTAGGCAACATCGAGCGGATCAAGAACGTCGCGAAAAGGGTGGCGAGGTCCTATGACGAAGGCAACGCCGTCGTCGTCGTCCTCTCGGCCATGTCAGGCGAGACGAACAAGCTTGTGGCGCTCACGCAGGAGGTGAGCGAGTTCCCGATAGGGCGCGAGTACGACGTCATCATATCCACAGGCGAGCAGGTGACCGTGGGGCTGCTCGCGCTGATACTTAAAGAGATGGGTTACAAGGCAAAGAGCTTTCTCGGCTCGCAGGTGCCGATAGTGACCGACTCGCAGTTCGGCTCGGCCCGGATCGAATCGATCGAGGACGAGAGGCTCCGCGCCGTGCTGAACGACGGCGTCATAGCTGTCGTCGCGGGCTTCCAGGGCGTTGACCCGGAGGGGAACATCACGACCCTCGGCAGGGGCGGGTCGGACACCACGGCCGTGGCCCTTGCCGCCGCATTGAAGGCCGACCTCTGCGAGATATATACCGATGTCGAGGGCGTTTACACGACAGACCCGAATTTTTGCCCGAACGCCAGAAAGCTCGAGAAGGTCTCGTACGACGAGATGCTCGAGATGGCGAGCCTCGGGGCGAAGGTGCTCCAGACCCGGTCGGTCGAGTTCGCCAAGAAGTACGAAATCCCGGTCATGGTGCGGTCATCCTTTAATGATGCGCCTGGCACGCTGGTCTGCAAGGAGGACAAGGAAATGGAAAAGGTCGTTGTATCCGGGGTCACCTACAACAAGGGCGAGGCCAAGATCTCGGTCCTCCGTGTGCCGGACAGGCCGGGGATAGCGGCGAAGCTATTCAGGCCCCTTACCGAAGAGGGCATAAACGTCGACATGATAGTGCAGAACATAAGCCATGACGCGCACACCGACCTTACCTTCACGGTCTCCAACGCCGACTACAAGCGCGCGCTTAAGCTCATAAAGGAGTCCACAGCCGCTGTCATCGGCGCCGAGGAGGTCGTGGGAGACCCGAACATCTCGAAGGTCTCGATAATAGGCGCGGGCATGAGGAGCCACGCGGGTGTGGCCTCGAAGATGTTCGAGGTGCTGGCCAACGAAGGCATCAACATTCAGATGATATCGACCTCCGAGATAAAGGTCTCGTGCGTAATAGATGTGAAGTACACGGAGCTCGCCGTAAGAGTCCTCCACGACGCCTTTGGGCTGGGGACGAATGAGATAGTAGAGGAAAAAGATTAGTTTCTCCCCTCTTTTTTAAAGAGGGGCCGGGGGAGATTATGATTGCTCCTCCCCTTTACAAGGAGACCTTTGCATAACTATTCCGGCGATATTATAATGCAAGAGAGATATAGCAAAATAATATAGCCAATGGAGCGGATGATGCATAAGCGAATGGGGCAGATGAGTCTCTCGGACGTTTTGGTTGACAGCCGCAAT
>JACPGB010000052.1 GCA_016182655.1 Deltaproteobacteria bacterium | reverse complement strand
AGAGGGTTCGGCCCGCCGATTATCCAGCCGTTCTCGCGGGCGCTGAAGTGGTTTGATTTGCCGATGATGATGTGGTCGTGGACGATGATATCGACCGCGAGCGCGGCCCGGTCGAGCGTCTTGGTCAGCTGGCGGTCGACCCCGGAAGGGGTGGAGTCCCCGCTCGGGTGGTTGTGTACGAAGATGACGGCCCTCGCGTTGTGCTTGAACGCCTTCTCTATCGCCTTCCTCGGGTAGACGACCGTCTGATTTATAGTGCCTTCGTGGAGGGTCTCTATGGCGATGAGCTCGTTCCTTGAATTGAGGTAGATGGCCAGAAACTTCTCGACCCTCTCGCCGGAGAGCGTAAGGTTCAGGTAATCGAGCACGTCCTTGGGGTTCCTGATGAGGTCCTTGCCCGCGAGCCGTTCTTTAAGATATACCCCCGCCATGTCCTTTACGAGCTTTATAAGCAGCGCGGCGTTTTCGCCGATGCCCGGGACGGATCTGAGGTCTTCCTGCGAGGCGTCAAAGACGGCCCTGAACGACTTGAACCTCTGGATGAGGGACGCGGAAAGCGATTTGATGTCTTTCCCGGGGACGGCGTACGCGAGGAGGAGTTCGAGTATCTCGAGGTTGTGAAACGAATCGAGGGCGCCGGTCCGGAAACGCTCCTTGAGCTTTTTTTTGTGCTCCTTGTCCTGCCCTGTCTTCTCAGCTGGTGAGAGCTTTATCATAGATGGTCGCAGTCGCCGGGCTCTGGTCGGTTGAGGATCCGGTCCTGGACCGCCCCGCCTTGGTTTCAAAGTGCATGAATTATAAGTAATTTCAGACCCGTTTTTCGCCTGTACCAAGGTACAGGCAAAGCCTTGAATATTTTTTAATCCTGGGTTTATCCCGGCACCCGGCGGATTACGGCGATGTTTAAAAAAGAGCGCGTTCTTAAAAAAAAACGGGAGCACGCCCCTGGGAATAAGCATATCGTGAATAAGTATGAAACAGAAGCTTGGACGGGATGGCAACGCAAATCCGAGCTTTATATAAGGCCCTTGCCGCAGGTACGTCTGTCAGATAGAGACAAGCCCCGAGTCAAAGGCTATCGCTATCGCGTGGGCCTTGTTAACGGCGTTGAGCTTCCGCTCGATGTTCTGTACATGAAACTTTACCGTCCGCTCGCTTATGAGGAGTATCAAGGATATCTCCCAGTTTGTCTTGCCCTCTTTCATCCAGACGAGCACCTCTTTTTCTCTCTTCGAGAGAGGGACGTCGATCCTGGCTGTCCGTTCGGACGCCCTGACGAGCGCCTGATGTATATGCGGGACGATAATATCGAGTATCCTTTTGTGGCGTCCTTCGAACCTGTCCTGCCTCGCCGAGAAGGAGAATATGGAGCCCTTGCAACGCTCGCCGTTAACGCCGCTTGAAAGGCCGAACGTCAAGCCGAAGTCCGTGGCCCTGTTCATGAGGTCGAGTTGTTCCTTGCCGTTGAACAAGCTTACGGCCTCGGACCAGTGGTGCGTCCTGTAGAACGCATAATTGTATTTTATGACGGGGTCTTTCCTGTAGAGCTCTTCGGAGATGTATATCCCGCCCCATTCCTCCGGGTAATCGAGATTCAATATCTTCACGAGAGAGCCGGTTGAGGCGTCCCCGAGCGCGCAGACCGCGTTGTCCGCTGAAAGGAGCCCCTTTATCTTCGCGACGATATTCATCACGTCCGCGTCAGACCTGGACCGCACGCACTCCTGTATTGTATCGAGTATCCCGGAAAGCTCGTTTTTCGTGAAGTCCCTGTAATCCATCCGGCCTCGGTCGTGAGCGAAAAGGTGTCCCGTATGCGTCCTTGAAAATAAAAAGCCCCTTTTTCAAGGGGCTTTTTTTGCTTGTCTCGGTACAGAGTGGCATTTGAAGCAGTTCCGGGTCGGGAAAGCCACCTTGTCGTGGCACCTGCCGCAGAACTGGCCTTTCCATATGCCGGTCATCGTTATCGGGGTCGCCCCCGCCTTTTTCTTGAATATCTTAGGGTGGCAGACCGAGCATTTGAGCCAGACCGTATGCGCCGAATGGGGGAAGAGCACGTCCGGCATGAAGTCGAGCTTGGATTTTATTATGACATCCGGGGCGGGCTCGTTCGTCTCGGGAGGAGGGGCGTCTCCGTCGAGGACCGTGTCCCTCGGCTTTATGAGCCCCTCCTTTATCGATTTTGCCCAATCGACGAACCCGTAGTTGTCCTTGGGGAGGTACTTAAGGGAGACGACATCGGGGGTCGGGTCTATCATCCCGTTCTGCCTTCTCTTGAACTGCCCCGGCTCCCTCTTGTACTCGAAGTTCGGCCAGTCGGCCGGGGCCGGGTCCATGTCGTTGCCCGCAAGCGTGTCCGAGGCGAAGAAGAGCACAAAGGCGGCAAGAGCGATCTTAAAGAGCTTCCCGAGCATTTGGATAACCGTCTACGGCTGATAAGGCGCCGATAGCTGAATTTTTTTGAGGAGCGTAGATAGTAGCACAAAGAACGTGCTTTTTGCAAGGGCGCCGATGAGGGCCGGGATATTATCAGGCAGTCTTGGATTCGATTAAATAAAAAACAAACCGGCTATTCGAATCGTACACCGCAGTACGGGCAGGCTATCCAGTCGCTCTCCCTCGATTTTCCGCAGGAGCCGCAGTCCTTCAGGAAGCGGCCGCAGTGCGGGCAGGCCTCGGAGCCGAGGGGGACCGGTTTCGCGCACGAGGCGCAAACGCTTCCCTTATCCTCCACGGACTTGGATAAGTAGATTACCCGCGTGAGCTCGTCGAGCGTCGTCACTCCTGCCGCGACCTTTTTAAGCCCGTCGAGGTGCATCTGTATCATCCCGGCCTTCAGGGCGGCCGCCATGATCTCGTGCTCGGGAGTGTCCGACGAAATAAGGGCCCGAATACCCGCGTTCACGGGCAATACCTCGAAGACGCCGGTCCTGCCGGAGTACCCTGTCCCGTTGCAGGAGGCGCACCCCGCGCCCCTGTAGAGCTTCCTGCCGGTCCACTTGAGGCCCGAGCGTCTTATCTCTTCGGCGCCCGGCGAGTACTCCTCCTTGCAGTTCTGGCATATGGTGCGCACAAGCCTCTGGGCTACTATCCCGTTCAGCGCCGAGGCTATCATGTACGACGGTATCCCCATGTTCTTGAGCCTTATGATGGATGAGATCGCGTCGTTAGTATGGAGCGTCGAGAAAACCAGGTGCCCTGTGAGAGACGCCTGGTGGGCGATTATGGCCGTCTCGGCGTCCCTCATCTCTCCGACGAGTATCACGTCCGGGTCCTGCCTGAGGACCGACCTCAGGGTGTAAGAGAACGTAAGCCCGGTCTTCTCATTTACCGCGACCTGGTTGACGTCCTTTAGCTCGTACTCAATCGGGTCCTCTATCGTGATGATGTTTATCTCTTCTTTCTTGATGTGGCTGATCATCGCGTAGAGCGTCGAGGTCTTGCCCGAGCCCGTGGGGCCGGTGACGAGCACGACGCCCTGCGGCCGCTCGATAAGGTCCTTTACGCGCTCGAGGTCGTCTTTCAGGAACCCGACGCTCCCGAGGTCATGGGTCTCGGCCTTGGGGTCGAGTATCCTCATGACGACCGTCTCTCCGTACTGCGTCGGAAGGGTCGAGACCCTCAGATCGAGGCTCTTGTCCCCGAGCCGCACCTTTATCCTGCCGTCCTGCGAGACGCGCCTTTCCGCTATGTCCATCTTCGCCATGAGCTTTATGCGCGAGGTGACCGGGCCCTGGACCCACTTGGGAAGCTGCATCGTCTCCCTCATGAGGCCGTCGACGCGTATCCGGAGCTTCACGCCCCGCTCCTGAGGCTCTATGTGTATGTCGCTCGCGCGGTTGTCCGCGCCGTGGATGATGATTGAATCGACCATCTTGATGATGGGAGGGGCGGCGGATTTGCGCACCTGCTCGGAGATGTCCCGGTTGGCGTCGGGCTCGTGAATGACCTCGACGAGCTTGTCCTTCTTGAGGTCCCCGATGAGCTCCTCTATCGGTTCGTTCAGGTGGTAGTAGCGCGATATCGCGCCCGTGACATCCGAAAGAGTAGCGACACACGGCCTTACTTCCATGCCTGTTGAGAACCTGACATCGTCTATGGCGTTCAGGTTGAGCGGGTCGGCCATCGCCACCTTGAGGACCTTACGCTCGAGGTAGAGCGGCACGAGGAGGTACTTTTTTGCGAGCCTTTCGGAGACGAGCTTTATCGCCTCGGGGTCTACTGTTGCCGAGGAGATGTCGACGAAGGAGATGTTCAGCTGGAAGGAGAGGGTCTGGGCGATGTCGACCTCGCTCGCGAACCCCTTCTTTACTATGACGGCGCCTACCCTCAAGCCCTTGCCTGCCTGGGACTCCTTAAGGGCCTCTTCAAGCTGTTCAGAGGAGATAAGGCCGGATTCGACGAGTAGCTCGCCTATCTTCTTTACCGCCATTTTAAATGTCCTTAAGAGGGTGTAAGATCAGCCTGATGATATCATATTTTTTCGATCTCATAGACCCTTTTTCCGAGCCCGAGGCCCTCGGCCGAGTCCAGCTGGACCTCCCAGTCGACGGTCGGGTGTACGCCCCTGAACTTGTCGCCCCCGCGCTCGCGCCCTGATTTCAGCGCCGAGTCTTTTATGCCTTCCCCGGCGTTCACGAGGTCGGCCGAGGCCTGGTCTATGGCTACGGGGTCATGGGAGGCGAGTATGCCGATATCCGGCACTATGGGCGCGTCGTTATGCCCGTAGCAGTCGCACGCGGGCGAGACGTCCGTTATGAAGTTTACGAAGAGAGCCCTGTCTTCCTTGCCTGAGAGCGCGCCTTTCGCGTACTCGGCCATCTTCCCCTGGAGGTTCGACGCCGTCTCGGTCCACTGTATGTTTATCGTCCCTTCCGGGCAGGCCGCGATGCAGTGGCCGCACCCGATGCAGGAGCTTGCGTTTATGACCGCGACGTTCCCGATGTCTATGGCGTCGACGGGGCACGCAAGCGAGCATTCTCCGCACGCGGTGCACCCGGCAGGGTCCACGAGAGGGGCGAGATTGGAGTGCTGAGAGAGCTTTCCCTCGCGGCTTGCGCACCCCATGCCGATGTTCTTCAACGCGCCGCCAAAGCCCGTCATCTCATGGCACTTGAAATGGGTGAGGGCGACTATCCCGTTTGAGGAGGCTATCATCGATGCTATCTTAACGCTTTCAAAGAATTTGCCGCCTACCTTGACCTCCGTGAACAATTCGCCCCTGAGGCCGTCGGCTATGACGAGAGGGGCATTGACGACCGGATAGGCGAAGCCGTTCCCGATAGCTGTCGTGAGGTGGTTTACGGTATCACCCCTTGTCCCGACATAGAGCGTGTTCGTGTCGGTCAGGAACGGGAGCGCGCCGGTCTCTTTTACAGAGTCGACGACCCTACGCACGAAGACCGGCCTTATATACGATGAGTTGCCCTTCTCGCCGAAGTGGAGCTTTATCGCGACGAGGTGGCCTTTCCTGAAGCGCTCGGCAACACCCGCGAGGGAGAGCAGTTCGCCTATCTTATCGAAGAGGTTCCTACGGGAGCCGGCGCGGAGGTCGGCGAAGAAGACTTTTGATTTAGGGTTGGGCATAGAAGGATTTTTGAAAACTCGGGGAATTTTAGAAGGATTATATCATACTTGTTGATGGCGGAAGCCCTGGGTCGCCATGCGTGCTTATTTTACGATAGTCGCGGTTTTCCAACCGCGACTGGGCGGGACTGGAAAGTCCCGCCTATCGAAAGCTGTAGAAGTCGCTTTGCGGGTTCAGGTTTGTAACCACTACTGTCCGGTTAAATTTTCAAGTTCATCGGTAGAGGAAGGGTTACTACATGCTGTCCGGCTAATAAAAGAGCCAGATAAGGCCACATATTTTCAAAGAAATTTTCAATTTTTACCGGACACTACTGGTTTGTAACCTGAACCCATTAATTCGTAACTCGATATACGCTCGTCAGGCTTATTCGGACCCTCTGCCAAAAGCCTTTTTGCGCTCAGCATGCACATGCGACTTTATCCGGCGTACTGTGCCTTTTTCTTTTTCGCCCTGCCGGGCTTTTTTTCGGCATGGGGCTTCGCTCCCTTCGTCCTCCCCCCGCTGGGCGCGGTGCCAGAGTTCTTCGGAAGCTATTGTGGTTAGGGTAAACGAATCGCCTTCGATACGAACTTTGCCTGTCCGGCGAGGACCGCTCGCCTCCCCTGAGCGCGCTTCGCGCGTCTATCCTCCCTACTGCTCGCGCGTCTCTTCCTCCCTTAAGGTCGCTCACCCCATGCCTGGGGGTTTTGAAAAACAAAAAAGATTTTAGGCGGGGCTGGAAAGTCCCGCCTAAGAAAGCAACCCTTCGAGCGCAAGAAATGGCTTTAGACAAGGCGCGCGACGAGGAAAACCGCAGGCGTACTTGTTGTGTACGTCGAGGATTTTCCGAGGAGCGGAACGCAGTATAAAGACATTTATCGCGCTCGACACTATATTTCGATGATGACCGGCAATATCACCGGCCTCCTCTCAAGCTTCTTGTTGAAGAACCTCCTGAGCGCCCGCCGTATCTCCTCCTTCACCTCGAGCTGTTCGGTCTTTACTTCCACGTTCGACGCGTTCAGGGTCTCGATGACAACGGCCTTCGCGCCTTCGAGGAGCTCGGCGCTCTCCTCCTCGAATATGAGCCCCTTAGTCACTATCTCGGGGCCGTATACCGTCTCGCCCGTCGTGGAGTTCAACGCGATGATGGCGAGCACCAGCCCGTCCTGCGAAAGATGAGACCTGTCCTTCAATACCATCGCGCGCACATCCCCGACGCCCTTGCCGTCTACGAACACCCTGCCGTGCTCGACCTTGTCGTTGATGGAGAAGCCGGATTCCGTGAACTCGACGACGTCGCCGTCCTCGGCGAGTATGATGTTCGCGGGCGGGATGCCGACCTTGGCCGCGAGCCTCGTGTGGAGGACAAGGTGCCTGTACTCGCCGTGAACGGGCATGAAGTGTCTGGGCTTTACGATGTTGAGCATGATCTTCAGCTCTTCCTTGGACGCGTGGCCCGAGACGTGTATCTCGGAGACCTTCTCGTAGATGACGTCCGCGCCCCTCCTGTAGAGGTGGTTCATCATCGTCGTTATGGCTTTTTCGTGGCCCGGGATGAACTTGGAGGAGAGTATTATGGTGTCGCCCTTCTCCACCTTCAACTGCTTGTGGTTGTCCATGGCCATGCGCGTCAACGCGCTCATGGGCTCGCCCTGCGAGCCGGTCGTAAGGAGCACGACCTTGTCGTGCGGGAGCGCGTCTATTTCTTTCAAGTCGACGATCAGGCCGTCCGGGGCCTTGAGGTAGCCGAGCGTGCGGGCGATCCTGCAGTTGGCGACCATCGACTTTCCGTTCAGGGCGACCTTTTTGCCGTGTTTTGCCGCGGCGTCTATCACCTGCTGTACCCTGTGGATGTTCGACGAGAACGCGGCGACTATTATCCTGCCCTCGCACTTCCTGAATATCTCCTCGAGGTTGTAGCCTATCTCCCTTTCGGACAGGGTGTAGCCCTCTTTTTCTACGTTAGTCGAATCCGACATGAAGCAGAGGACCCCGGACTCCCCGTACTCGGCGAACCTCGCGTAGTCCATGACCTCGCCGTCGACCGGGGTCTGGTCCATCTTGAAGTCCCCGGTGTGGACGACGACGCCGAGGGGCGTCTTTATCGCGAGCCCGCAACCGTCGACGATCGAATGCGAGACCCTTATGAACTCTATGTCGAACGGGCCTATGGAGACCACGTCGCGGGGCCTTACGGTCTCGAACGTCGTCGCCTCAAGAAGGCCGTGCTCGGCGAGCTTTTCCTCGATGAGCCCGATTGTGAGGGCCGTAGCGTATATCGGCGCGTTTATCTCGCGGAGGACGAAGGGGAGCGCGCCCGTGTGGTCTTCGTGTCCGTGGGTTATGACGAACGCCTTTACCTTGTCGCGGTTTCTTCTGAGATAAGATATGTCCGGGATGACGAGGTCGATGCCCAGCATGTAGTCCTCGGGGAACATGAGCCCGCAGTCGATGACGACGATCGTGTCGTCGTATTCGATGAGCATCATGTTGAGCCCGATCTCCCCGAGCCCTCCGAGCGGTATGAGCTTTAATGACGGACGGATGGATGTTGCCGCGGTCTCTGTATTCAAATCCTCTTTATACCCCTTGTATGTTCGTGTAAAGGGCCTCTATGGCCTGTTTTGTCCTGTTCCGGAGGTCCTTGTCCTCCGCGCCGCCGGTCTCTATGGGGTGCCCGAAGCTGACCCTGACAGAGGCGGGCCTTACCGAAAAACCCCCGCGCCTCATGATGACGTTCGTCCCGCTGACCGCGACCGGGACGATCGGCACGCCGCTTTTGGACGCGAGCATGAAGCCGCCCCTCTTGAACGGGAGGAGCTTCCCGGTCTCAGACCTCGTCCCCTCGGGGAATATGAGGACCGAAGTCCCGCTCCTTATCCTCGAGGCCGCCGCCTCCATGGACCTTAAGGCCTCGGCCGCGTTCTCCCTGTCTATGGCGATGTACCCGGCGAAACTCATCGACCAGCCTATGAGGGGTATCCTGAAGAGGCTTTTTTTCGCTATCCACCTGAACTGGACGGGGATAAAGCCCTGCAAGACCGGGATGTCGAAGGCCCCCTGGTGGTTTGATAGAAAGACGACGGCCTTACCCCTGGGGATGTTTTCCATGCCCTCGACGCGGACGCGCACGCCTGAGAGGAGGAGTATTAGCCTCGCCCAGAGCGAGACTATGGCATGTATCGCGCGGCCGCTCCTGTCAAAGACGAAAGTGGCCATTATGACGAGGAAGATGAAGGCCGTTAAGGGTAGTCCCAGCGCCCAGATGGCGAGCGTCCTAAAAAACATAAACAAAATTCTATCCTTTTTATGGGCGCGGAGTCAATGATTTAGCGAGGGTTTGTAAACGGGGGTGTAGGCGGAAGCATACGCGCGTCCGGCTGGGTCGCCCTCAGGGCCTTTTAGAGTCCCGGGCGGAAGGCTGGTAGCGCGATGAAGTTCCCGGCCCCTATTTGTAATTTCCTGTTGGAACCTGTCCGGTTATATGATAGAGAAGAACATCCACCCCGCAGTAAAAGGAGGCTCCATATGGAAGTCATCGACGTAAATGAAAAAATCGGTTTCGCCGCGGAGTTCGTGCCGAGGATACTCCGCATAAAGCCCGACTACAAGGTCCCGCTCATCTGCATGGAGCCTGGTCAGGAGATAAAGCCGCACGTAAGCGGCAGGGGAGTGTTCTATTTTATCAGCGGCAACGGCATCATGACTGTAGAGGGCAAGGAGGTCGAGGTCAAGGCCGGGACCATGGTCTTTGTCGAGAAGGACGAGACGAGGGGCATAAGGGCTACGGAGAGGCTCACGGCCTTCGCGGTCTCTTTTTAGCTGGCCTCGAGACTTTGTCGGCTTCGAACGCCGCTGAGGCGTATGCCGCATTGTAAAAGTCCGTTTGAAATGTTATTCTATATTGCGTAGTCCCAACCAGCCAGGAGGGCATCAGCGTGACGGCGACATCCAAAAGGATCCTCCTCGTAGACGACGAACAGCTCGTAAGGGATGTCTGCTCAGAGCTCCTCTCGATCGAGGGCTATCGGGTCGACACCGCCTCCGACGGCCTCGACGCTCTCGCCATGATAAACAAGGCCGGCTACGACCTCATAGTCCTCGACGTAAACATGCCGAACAGGTTCCTCTTTATCACCGGCGACCTCTACGGCGAGGGGGAGACGCTCGAGTTCTTTTGCAAGGGCGCGAGCGTCCTTAAAAAGCCGTTCACCAGACAGGACTTCCTCGACTCGATAAGGCAGATATTGAGCCGCCCGGCCAAGCCGATCGCACCGCAATAGCCGTTCAGCCACGTGAAGTATTTCAGGAGGGCATGGAGATAACTGCCCTCCTGTTGATTTTTATCATGTTCATTTGGCCCCGGATTGCGCAGAATAAAGGCAACCAAGGGAACACTACGCGCACTGAATTTCTTCAGGGAGGAATATTGAATGGATAAGATACTCGATGTGAGGGAGATGGCCCCGAAGGAGAGGCACCCGATGATATTCAACACCTTCAAGGGCCTTGACCCGGGCGAATCGTTCGTGCTGGTGAACGACCACGAGCCCAAGCCGCTCCTCTATCAATTCCAGAACGAGCACGCCGGCGAGTACGAGTGGTGGCCGCTCGAGCAGGGGCCGGAAAAGTGGAGGGTCGAGATAGCCAGACGTAAAGAGGCGGCCCCGGAGAGGTCCGTCACCGACTACTTCCAGACCGACCACAGGAGGCTCGACGCCATATACGAGAGGTTCGAGGACGCCGCCGCCGGCGGGCAGTGGGACCAGGCCCTCTCGGACTTCCGCGAGTTCAGGCTAGGGCTTACGCGCCACATAAAGGCGGAGGAGGAGATACTCTTCCCGCTCTTCGAGGAAAAGACCGGCATGATAGACGCCGGCCCGACCTTCGTCATGAAGATGGAGCACAAGGAGATAAAGGAACTGCTTGAAAGGATCGAGAGCAACACGGCCTCCCGGAACGCGACGGAGGTAACAGAGGCCAGGACCTTGCTGATGAACATCCTCGCGGACCACAACATGAAGGAAGAGCACATCCTTTATCCAGAGTCTGACTCGTTCATATCGGATGACGAGAGGGCGGAAGTCCTAAAGAAGACGCAACTGCTGTAACAACGCTTTCATTCGGACGAAAAAAGGCGGCTGATTTTTCAGCCGCCTTTTTTATTGTAATACTGGTTTGCTGTTTCACTCAAGAAATATGTTTCATAAGTGAAAAACACCATGATTTTCAAGCTATTTGTTAGAAAACGTCTCT
>JACPGB010000051.1 GCA_016182655.1 Deltaproteobacteria bacterium | reverse complement strand
TCGGCGGTGGCCCTCTCGACCCGGCTCTCGTAGCTCTTCCAGTCCCCGAAGCTCACCACTTCGGAGAAGGCGGATACCATGAAGTAGTCTTCTATGTCTATCGTAAGCGCGTTTAGCAAGGTTTTCGGGCGGGCTACCGCCGTTCAGGTGCGTTTACACACCTGTTACCCCTCATAAGGCAGGGTCGGGTAAGGCGCTCCCCCTCTATGCGGCGTCTATTGAGGGGGAGGTACGGAAGAGGCTGAAAAAGCCCTTTGTGGTCCTTGCGGGGGCTTTCCCGGCAACGCTTATGCTCAACTGCGCCCGCGTGCGGGGCAGGTCTTGCGGCTAAGAGATCTTTGAAAGGAGCGCCTGGTCGACTACGACTCTCGCGTTCACGGCCTTCAGGAGTATCGAGACCCTCTCGGTGTCCTTGACCTCGCGCTCGAATATCGCGTCGAACCCGGAGAGAGGGCCTGCCTTTATATGCACCGCGTCGCCGGCCCTGAACATATCCTTCCTGATGGCGACGAAGCCGCCCTCGGTCCTCTCCTCGATCGAGGAGATTATCCCGTCGGAGACCGGCGTTGGACAGTTCTCGAACCCGACGAGCTTTTTGACCCCCCGCGCGTACTTGACGAACCTGTAGTTCCTGAAGACGTCGAATTTGACGAATACGTAACACGGGAAAAGCGGGCTTACCGCCTCGGTGACCCTGCGTCTTACGTATTTGCGCTCCTTCACCTTGGGGTTCAACACCTCAAGGCCCGCGTCCAGGAACTTTTTTTCGAGCGCGTCCTCGTTCCTCGGCTTCGTATAGACGAGATACCACTTCCTGTCCCCTGTCATCTTGCCCCTCTCCCGGTGAGCACCACCTTAACGGTCCTCAGGAATATCATGAGGTCCATAAGGGGCGACATGTTCTTGATATAATAGATGTCGTACTGGAGCTTTTCCAGCGCGTCCTGGACGGTCGCGCCGTACGGGTACTTTATCTGGGCCCAGCCCGTGATGCCGGGCTTTACGACCGTCCTTATCTCGTAATAGGGGATGACGTCCTTGAGCTTATCCACGAAAAAAGGCCTCTCGGGTCTCGGGCCCACGAAGCTCATGTCGCCCTTCATGACGTTTATGAGCTGAGGGAGCTCGTCCACCCTTATCTTCCTTATGACCCTGCCGACCCTGGTGACCCTGTCGTCGGTTGCGCCGGCCCAGACGGGGCCGCTCTTTGCCTCCGCGTCCGCGCGCATGGAGCGGAACTTGTAGATGTTGAAGGGTCTCCCGTTCTCGCCGACGCGGACCTGCTTGAATATCGCGGGCCCCTTTGATTCGAGCTTTATTATGACGGCGGCGAGGACCATCACCGGGACCGATATCACAAGGCAGACGGCGGCCAGCGTAAGGTCGAATACCCTTTTCACTATCTTCCTGGATCTTAAGGACTTGAACCCGTCCGAGAAGACCATCCAGCTGGGCTTGAGATGGTTGAGAGGTATCTGCCCGGTCATCCTCTCGTTGAAGGTCTCGCCCTCTTCTATCTCAACGCCTTTGAGTTTGCAGTCGAGGAGCGCCGACATCGGGAGCTTGGCCCGCCTGTCGGGGAGCGCGACGATTATCATGTCTATCTTCTCGGCGTCGATCACCCTCATGATGTCCCCGTAGCCGCCTATGACGCCGGGGTTTACAATGGAGACGCCCTGTTTCATCGGGTCGTCGTCTATGAAGCCCACGAGCTTGAACCCGTCCCAGGTGCTCCTGTATATATCCTGGCCTATTTTCTTCGCGAGCCCTTCGGAGCCTATTATCAGGACGTTCTTGGTCGGCAGCTGCTTGCTCATCGACCCGAAGAGCCACCTCCAGAGGAGCACGGCCGCGGGCACGACGATCGTATTTATGAGGAGGATGCCCCTCCATGTGAAGAATATCGGCATCAGATAAAAAATGCTCGATAAGGCCAGCGTGGCCGCAAGCGCCGCCGCGAGGAGCTTTACGAACATTAGGCGGCCCGGCCTGTACATCTCGGCGGTATAGAGGTCGAAGGCGGAGAAAGACAAAAGGTACGTAACCGTAATGGCGCCGGTCTTGAGGAACGCCGGGTCATAGTGCGCTACGCTCCCGTGGTCGAGTCTGAGCCTTATGGCCGCGGACAGCAGCGCCGCCGCGAAGATTACGCATCCCTCCGAGAGCACTATGAAGACCTGCTTCGGGGAAAAACGCCTGTTGAAGATATAGAACATCCTGTCAGCTCCTAATAATAATACCTGCCGAGCCTTGTGTCGGCGCCGTTCAGCACAATGCCGACGATATTGCACTTTGGAAGGGACTTGAACGCCTTCTGGACGATGTCTTTCTGGGTCTTCCCGGCCCTTACCACCATGATCACCCCGTCGACCAGCCTCGAGATCACGTTCATGTCCACGAGCGGGAGCACCGGCGGGGAATCCACCAGCACGTAATCGAATTCCGCCCTGAGGGAGTTTATGATCCCCGTTATCCGCGACGACCCGAGTATCTCGGAGGTCTTCCTTGTGATGTTGCCCGCCGGGAGTATGAAAAGCCCGGTGTCCTCCACCTGGAGTATCGAAGCGTGAAGATCGGCTTCTCCCTTCAATACGTCCGAGAGCCCGCGTGCGCACGGGGTATCGAGGGCCTCGGCGACGGTGGACGGCTTTCTAAGGTCGCACTCGACCATGATCGTCCTCTTCTTGAACTCTGTGGCCATCACGTAGGCCAGGTTCAGCGACGTCACGGACTTGCCCTCCCCTTTTATCGCGCTCGTTATGGCGAAGACCGTGGAGCGGTCCTTGTGGCTTAACTGCTCGATGTTCGTAAAGAGCACCCTGTACTGCTCGGCGACCATCTGGTCGGAGTCGGACGCCTCAAGCGGCCTCTTGAACCTCGCGCCGCCGTACTTGTGGTGCTTCCTTGGCTCAAGGGCCGGGGAGCGGAACCCCAGACTCTCCCTCAACGAATCCAGGTCGACCTCCGGGGTCTCTTCCTCCCGGGGAGGGGCAAGGTCGAGGCCGCTGTCATAGGCCGTCCTCTTCTCCCGGTCCATCAGCGTCTCGTATGCCTCGTTCAGGTCGCCTGCCCTCTCAGCCCTCTCCGACTCGGTGTAGAGCGAGTAGACGGCGACCGAGCCGTCCCCGTAGACCGCCGCCGCCTTCCGGTAAGCCTCGTCTATCTCGGCTTCGGAGGCGCCTGGGCGCAAGTTCAATATCCCGTAGTAGTCTTTTCTCATGTCCATGCCCAACTCCTTCAGGCCCCCGCCGCGGTCTTCCGCCTTGCGCGCGAGCCTCTGACGGTCTTAAGGCACGCCTCGATCGACGCGGCCGCCCGGGAACCCGGGAACTCGTTCACAAGCGGGCGCCTCATCCTTATGGACTCGGCCACGAAGTCATCCGAGGCTATGGAACCCAGGGGCCTTATCTCCATCCCGAAGTAGTCATGGCAGGCCCTCGATACCGCGGACCCGAGGGATTCGTCCTCCTGCCTCCGTACCGAGTTTATGACAAGCGAGATCGAGGTGTCTCCCATGAGGCGACGGAGCGCCTCTCCCCTTTCAGGGTCGAGTTCCCTCAGATGGCGGATGATGTCGGCCACGGTCTTCACCTTGTGCGACCATGCCGGGTTCTCGAATATGCTCTTCAGGAGGTTCTTGAGCCCCACGTCGCCGTGAGAGTTGATCACGTTCCTCATCCTGCGGAGTATCAGGCATTTTATGAACCTGTACGTGTTCTCGATCGAGGTCGGCTCCGGGGTCGTGACGAGGAGTCCCTCGTCGCCCGATAGAAAGAGGTCGAGCATGTTCGAGGTGGTGCCGGGCCCGATGTCCATGAGGATGTAGTCGTAATCAAGCGAGCCGAGCGCGCCTTTCAACCTCTCTATCTTGTCGCTCCCGGCGTCCGCCACGTCGAGCGTGTCTTTTGCGCCGCTTATGAGGTCGAGGTCCGCAAACCCGGTCTTCGAGACGAGGTCGCCGATATTCGACACCTTGTTGTTAAGGAAGCTCGAAAGCGAGAGCTTGCCGCCGTCCATGCCGAGGAAGGTGTGCAGGTTCGGGGCCCCGAGGTCGGCGTCCACCAGGAGCACCCTGTGCCCGGCCCTCGAGAGGAGCACGCCCATGTTCGAGGCGATGAGGCTCTTTCCGACGCCCCCCTTGCCGCCGCCCACCGTCCACAACTCCATTTCCGGCCCGGCCTCGGTCGCCACGACCTCGAGCCTTGGCGCATCGTGCGGCGCCTCGCCGCCCTTTTGCATTTTATGAAATATCCTGCTTATAAGCCCCATTACTTACCCCCGCTTACGAGCTTCAGATAGCCGCGCTTCTTTTTTTCCGACGGCCTCTTCCGGAACTCAGGGATGGAGGCAAGCACCTGGTGCGGGAAGACGGCCTCGAGCTCCTCCGGCTTCCTGAATGCGGGGTTCAGGTACTCCATAAGGAATATCAGAGCGAACCCGATGCCCGCGCCTGCCGCAAAGCCCCCGAAGACCGTCTTAGTCTTGTCGTTCTTGTAGGGACGTTCCGGGAGGTTAGCCGGGTCTATGACCTTGAACCTCTCGCCCTTCTGCCTCTTCTCCATGTTTTCGGCGAGCCTGGCGTTGAGCTTTTTTTCAAGGAGCGTCTGATAGTTTTTGAAGGAGATGTCGTAGTCCCTGTGGAGGTCCGTCATCCTCTGCTCGTTAGCGGGCGAGTCCTCGACCCTCTTCTCGTACTCCTTTATCTGCCTGCGTATCTCCGCTTCACGCTCCTTTAGCGCGGTTATCTGTGCCCTGTATTCGCCTCCGCCGTAGGTCCTCGCGGGCTTTTTGGCCTCAAAGCCTTCCTTGCCGGAGGCGCTCTCCCTTGCGTCGAGCCGGGACTCTATCTCCTTGATGCGGTTCTTTACGATCAGTATGTCGGGGTAGTTCTCCTTGTACGTGGAGCGCAGGGACGCAAGCTCGTTATTGAGCCTCTCAAGCTCCGCTTCGAGGGAGACCGGAGCGCCCCCGCCGGCCTGGCTGCTGGCGGAGACGGCCATGATCTCTTCCTGGGCGATCTTTCTCTCCTCGGCGGCGCGTATCGCGGTATTCACCGACTGGAGCTCCATCTGGAGCCTGTCGAGGGTGCGGAGATTCGCTTCGAGCTGTGTGGGCAGGCTCCCCATGCGGGATTCCTTGAAGCGCCTTAAAGACCTTTCCTGCACCTCAAGCTCCTGTTTCGCCCTGTCGAGTTCGTTCGCGAGGAACTCGGACGTCCCTTCCGCGTACTGCTCCCTGGCCTTCAAGTTCTCGTCTATGAAGAACGAGGAGAGGGTGTTCGTCACCTGCATGGTGACATAGGGGTCCTTGCCGGTGTAATTGATGCTGAAGGCGTCTCCCCCTTTTCTGCTGTCGCCCATGACCTTTATCTCGATATCATTGCGGAGCCGGTCGATGAGCTCTTCCCTGCCCGCGCCTTCGGTCTTGCTCAGGCCGAGACGCCCGAGGAGCCCCCCCTTGTCGTCAGAGCCCTTATAGAGATTGAAATCGTCGAGTATCTGCTCGAGCCTGGAGCGGCTCAGGATCTGCTGTTTTATGGTGTTCAGCCTCTCGACGAACGGTGTCTTGTCCGTGGGCATCACGTACTGCTCCGGGACCTGCTGTTGCTCGACGAGGATGAGGGTCGTGGAGCGATAGCGGGTCGGAAGGGCCCTGCTTACGGCGAGCCCCGCCAACGTGCAGATGACGACGGGTATTATGACGGTCCACTTCCTGAGATAAACGATCTCGGCCCACGCCAGAAAGTCTTTCCTATCTTTGTCGGCAGGCATCATATTCTCCAATCCAACGGCATGAGGGTGACTTTGATAAAGACCTGGTCCCTGTCGAGATCTCCGGCAACGGCCCCGTCGGCCCACTGCTGAAAGCGGGAATAGCCGCCGGAGAGGCGCACCCACTGCCTTGGCTGCCAGTAGGATGCCAGCTCCGCCCCGTACGACGTCACGTCCAGCTCGCCGGAAGGCTCGGAGCCTGAGTCGGCGAGGCTGAAGGACAGGCTCAAGCCCGAGGACTCTCCAAGCCCCTTCGCGGCCCTGAGATAGAGCCTGTTAGTCACGCTTATCTCTCCCGAGAGCCCGCTTGAGTGGGAGATATCCCTGGAGACGCCCGCGGAGAGCGTTCCGCCCTTGAACCCCTTGGTGGCCGAGGCGTCGACGGTCCAGTCCGGGTGCGTCCCGTCCCCATTCCCGTCCGCAAGCACAAAACCCGCCGACAGCGTCGCGGAGAGGCCCTCGGAAAACCTTTTGGTCAGCTCGACCGCCGCCTTGTGGACGTTCACGTCGTCAGCTCCGTCTGTCTCGAAATGATACCTGGCGTAGGCGTAGCCCGTCTTCAGGGCCGCAAGGTCCGAATATGCGTAACGCCATGCGACGGAGGCGCCATAGGACCTCGTGTCTACAAAAGACGGGCTGTCAAAGTCCATGCGCTCGTCCTCGAGGGCGAGCTCGAGAGCTCCCCTTTGGGTGATCTCCTTCTGAAATTCGATTGCGGCCGTATTCGACAATATCCACGCGCGCTCCGTCTGTATGCCCGCGTCCAGCGCGACTAGGGAGTCCATGGTCTTCGCCACGGTGTCCCTGAAAACGGCCTTCGCTCCCTTTGAGGGGGTAAAGGCCGCTTCCAGGTCGGCGCTTTGCGCCGTATAGTCGAGGCCGGACTCCTTATGGTAGAAGACTGAGTTCAATTCGTAAGTCCCTTTGAAGGTCGATTCCCTTGATCCCGCGGCAACGGAGACCGACGGCGAGAGCGTTGTGGCGAAGTCGGAAGAGGCGCCGGAGCCAAAGGCGGGGTTGCTGTCGTATTTCTCCTCTACCGTCAACTGCGGTCTTACGACCGTCTCAGCCGCCGCGGGCCCTGCAAACATAAACAACGCCGGGACCATGATCGCCAGGCACGCTCCGCCGACGTTACGGTACAAAGACCGTGTCCCCCGGCTTTAATACGACGGACCCGTCCTTTTTGTCGGAAAGGAGGTCATCGAACCTTACCTTTATCTTCTCCTCCCCGCCGCCTTCCTTCTGGCGGACGAGGGTCATGCTGTTTTTCGAGGCGTACTGAGTAAAGCCGCCGGCGAGCGCGATGGCCTGCAAAAGCGTCGTCTTGCTCTTCAATACGTACGTGCCGGGGGTCTTGATCTCGCCTATCATGTAGACCTTGTAGCTCCTTATATCCTGGACTATGACGGAGACTACGGCGGTCGCCTGGTACTCCTTGAGTCTCTCTACTATGCCGTCGCGGAGTTCCTGAGGCGTCAGCCCGGCCGCCTGGACGTCCCCTATGAGGGGGAGCGATATCTTGCCGTCAAGCCTGACCAGGACGGTCTTCGAGAGCTCCGGGTTCTTCCACACGGAGATCTCGAGGGCGTCCTCGGGCCCTATCTGATAGGCCGCGGCCGCGGCCGTCGCCGCCTGCCTCTGTTCCTGGGATAACGCGGCCCCGGCCCAGAGCGCGAGGGAAGCGGCCATTACCAGGGCCGGGAGCGCGATGTTCTTTATAATCTTAATGATGCTCGGCTTTCTCATCTACCTGACTCTCCAATCGTGACTAAAACGGTCTATTTTGTCCTCAGTATATCGGAAAACAAAAAAAGTCTATGCGTCGATCTTGAGCCTCTTTGAAAACCTGAGGCCGCTCAGCGCCTTTTTGCCGGAGACCTTCTCCGTCCAGACGGCCCTCGCCCTTGCGCGCACGCCGAGGCAGTCTATATCGACCGAGACCTCGTCGTTCGCCGTAAGCGCCCTGCCCTCGTACATGATCCTCGCGCCGTAGTCGGAGTAGTCCTTGAGGACAGCTCTCCCCTTCTGCCGCCCGACGGAGTAGGACAAGTCGAGTTCGCAGTGGACCCTTTCCCCTCCGCGCCTATCGAGGAAGAAGAACGAGCAATGCGGGCACGTGACTTCGACCGCCTCTTCGGGCTTATAAAACGCCTTCCTGCATTCCGGACAGACCCTTATCTCGATCATCTTAAAACTTCCCGCCTGCGCGTTTTTCCAGCCCAAGTCCGTCTGAAAAGGGACTTAACCGCGATTCCGTTTCGAAGATGGACCAAGATACCTGCAAGCAGGTATTTATACAATCGGCCGAAAGCATAAAAAACTGTAAAAAAGGTTTAGTGTGGAACGTAAAAAGGATTAGGCCTTTGGTTGTAATACCAAAGGACGAGTAGAAATAAAAAAGGGGTGTTTCCCGGTTTTCCGGGAGCCCCCTGGAGCGCTAAAATCTTTCCCTTTCCGGAAAAAACGGAAATGAAGTCCTTGTGACTTGCTACCGGGATCTCAATCGAGGACCGGCAGGTCTGGAAGAAAGGCGAAGTGATCTTGCATTGAAGGCGGGGCTCAGATCGAGCCGTGCTTGGAGAGTTTGTTTACGTCCGAGTTCTTTATCGCATAGCTTATGAGCTCACCGCGGGTGCGGACGTTGAGCTTCTGGAATATGCGGTTCAGGTGGGTCTTCACGGTCGGCTCGCTTATGTGGAGCTTGTAGGCGATCTCCTTGTTCCTGAAACCCTCCCCTATGAGGGCGATGACCTCCTTTTCCCTGCCCGAGAGCGAGACGGAGCCGTCCTTGCCGAGCGCGTTTATGCCGTTAAGGAGGTTCTTGAAGGTCTGCTTGTCTATCCAGACCTCTCCCTTGGCGACCGCTCTTATCGCCTTGACGAGCAAGGCCGGGTTGGAGTTGCTCAAAAGCACGCCGCTGACCTTTTTCTTGAGTATCGCGGCGACGAGGTTGTCGCGCCCGCAGTTGGTATCAAGGAGGATTATATGGAACGTCCGCGAGCCGGTCTCGATATCCGGAAACTGGTTGTAGAGAGTGGTAAAATCCGTAAGGAGGATGTCTATGCCCAGGGACTGAAGCTTTTCGACCTCGCAGGCCTCGCCGGGGGCGAGCGCCTCGGCGATCTTTATTTCCTTTTCCGGCTCGAGTATCCTCGCCACACCTTCCGAGAAGACCATGTTCCCGAAGGCAAGCATCACTTTTACATCCATATCACAGCCTCGTTCAAATGCAAACACAACTGATACAAAAAACCAACATTAAGTTACTTATTGCCGTTTCAATCAAGAAGTCTTTTCAAAAACACCTCGGTCTATGAAAAAATCCAGACCTAAGACCGGTAAAATGTACGATGATATTACCATAAACCTTTTACCTTTTAAAGGGTTTAATACCATCGTCAGGTAAAGACCCATAGAGGACCCGGTTTCCGCCTGGATCTATTGAAGTATTTAAATATATCGGTTTGTTCGAGATCGGTCAAGTTGACGGGAAGAGGGCCTGACGGAGGTAAATATCGCGGAGCGGGTTCCTGCAAATCGAAGACCAATGGGCGGGCCTCTTCAGAAGAGCCTTCCTAACGCGAACCTGAAGTATTCCAGAATGTCCTGGACAGGCCGCGCCATTTGGCCCGGGGTCTCGATGCGCTTTGGCGTCCCGGTTACGTGGGCGAGCGCTTTCATCGCCTTCGAGGCCCTTTTTCTCCAGAGCGGCCCGGTCACCCCCCAGTCGAAGGACTCATAGAAGAGCCTCCCGGGGTGCGGCGGCGCGTTGAAGTCGTATTCCGGCGCCTCCCTGAAGGTCTCGAACTCAGTCGTAAAGACCTTAAGCGCTCTGGACTGCGACTCGAACGCCATTATCATCCTGTCTTTGCGCTCCCGCTCCTCGTTTGACAATATGAACTTCGTCTCGATGGAAGCGGCGGGTAAAAACCTGGAAGTGATCATCTTCCCGCCGAGGGCATGATAGGAGGTGAACTCGATCTGCCGCGCCTTGGGGGCCGAATCCTTATCCATGAGGTCCAAAGCCGTACGCACGGCAAAGGCCGCCGAATCGTGGTCAGGGTGGCCGCCTTCATACGGATGGGTGATGACCGTCCCCGGCCTTACGGTCCTGAATATCTTGAGGAGCCTCACGGTTATTTCTTCAAGGTTCTGCGAGGCCTCGAGGTCATGGACCCCGAGCTCCATGAGCTCTTCGGGGGTCGAAGGCATGCACGCGAGGGCGTTAAGAAGCTCCTTCCTCCTCGCGGCCGCATACTCCCCGGGGGTGCCGAAACCGAGCGCGCCTCTCTTCATCCTCCTCGGGGCGCCGTCCGTTAAATGGACGACGATAAAACCATCGAGAGAGGCGAGTAGCCCGCCGGCCCCCAACACCTCGTCATCCGGGTGGGCGGCGACCAAAACGACGGGCTCCCGGAGCCCGAGACGTTTGAGCGCTTCGGGAGAATACCCGTAATAGACCACCTCGCCGCCTGTATAAACGGACATGGCCCTCCTTCGGCGGAAACACGAGCTTTTCCGCACGGCGCCGTATTTTCTTTCGGACTTGAAAAGGGGGTGACTAAGGACTACTAAGACAAGCTTAGACCCGGTATCGCGTTTGTCAAGGCCGGTTCCGTCGCGGATAAAAAAAACGGGGCCGAAGGCCCCGTCCTGACCGGCATCCTGAATCATGAAAGGCTACTTCCTGTCGAGCACTTCCCTTACCCTTTTGAGGAGCCCGGAGGCCGAGACCGGCTTCACATAGAAGTTCAGCCCCTCTTCGAGTATGACCTTCTGGTTTATGAAGTCCTGGCTGTAGCCGGAGAGGAAGAGGGCCCTGACCGACGGGTTCATCTTCCTTATCTCGCCGAAGGCCTCCTTGCCGTTCATCCTGGGCATTATCATGTCGAGGACGAGCATGTCGACTTCCTTGCCAAGGACCGCGTACTGCCTTACCGCGTCCTCGCCGTTTACCGCCTCGACGACCGTATAGCCGAACTCCTCGAGGAGGGCCTTTATGAGGTTCCTCACCTCGGCGTCGTCCTCGGCAAGGAGTATCGTCTCTGTCCCGCCGACCTGGGCCTCGGACCTTATCTCCGCCTCATCCTCGGCCTTTATCCCGGCGAGCGGAAGATAGAGCTTGAACTGGGTGCCGACACCGAGCTCGCTGTAGACGTCGACGTAACCGTTATGCTGTTTCATGATGCCGTACACTATGGCGAGCCCGAGCCCCGTGCCCTTGCCGACCTCCTTTGTCGTGAAGAACGGGTCGAATATCCTCTCGGCGACCTTCCTTTCCATGCCCTCTCCCGTGTCGGAGACGGTTATGAGCGCGTACTCGCCCGGGAGCATGTAGCCCTTTTCCTTCAGCGACTCCGGGGCGAGGGTTATCGTCTCGGTCACGATGGAGAGCGCCCCTCCCGAGGGCATCGCGTCCCTCGCGTTCGTGGCGAGGTTCATGAGGACCTGCTCTATCTGTGAGACGTCGGCCGTGACGACCGGGTCGGCATCCGTAAGCGAGACCTTGAAGTCGATGTCCTCGCCTATGAGGCGGGAGAGGAGCTTTTCCATGTTCCTGATTATCTCGTTCACCCTTACGGATTTGAGCTCGACGAGCGTCTTCCTGCTGAAGGCGAGGAGGCCTCTTGTAAGCTTAGAGGCCCTCTCGGAGGACGACACGATCTGGCGCACATAGTTCATCTGCCTCGATCCCATCGGGAGCATGAGCTCCAGGAGCCCCGCAGAGCTCATGATGGCCGTAAGTATGTTGTTGAAGTCGTGGGCGATGCCCCCGGTGAGCTGGCCGATCGCCTCCATCTTCTGGGCCTGGAGGAGCTGGGCCTCGAGGTGCTTATGCCTTGTTATGTCGCGCAAGATGCCGCGGCATACCGGGCCGCCCCCGGTCTCCTCGACGCGCCTGGCCGATATCGAGAGCCATATCTCCTGCCCGTCCTTTTTTCTCACGCGCGCGTCAAACCCCTTTACCTCCCCCTTTTCCCCGAGCTCGCCTTTGAGCCTCTCCCTGTCCCCTTCCTCGATGAAAAACCCTTCAAGGCTCTTTCCAACGAGCTCCGGTAGCCTGTAGCCGAAGACCTCCTCGGCAACCGGGTTCAGATCCATGAGCCTTAAGTCCGGGGTGGCGACGAATATGACGTCCCTCGATTCCTCGAGTATGGTCCTGTACTTCCGCTCGGATACCCTCAAGGCCTCCTCGGCCCTCCTCCTCTCGGTGATGTCCTCTCCGGATGAGAGCGTGCCTATGACCGCGCCGGAAGGGTCCTTGAGAAGGGTGTTGTGCCACGCGACCATCCTCAGGGACCCGTCGGAGGCCATTATTTCGTTTTCGTAATAGTCGCCCTTTATTTCACCATTGACATACATGACGAAGAATCCGCCCAACTTCGCTCGCACGTTTGCCGGGATGAAGTTCTCGAACCAGTCCGAGCCGATGATGTCCCCGGCGGGGAGCCCCAGGAGCTCGCACCCCTTCCTGTTTATGAGCTTCACCCTCCTGTCGAGGCCTATGGCGACGATGACGACCCCGGCGAGATCAAGGTACGACCGCGCCCTGTCCTTTTCCATGAGGATCTCGGCGTTCCTCTCCCTTATGTCTCTCGCCATCCTGTTGAAGGCCATGTTGAGCTCGCCTATCTCGTCGAGCGACTTGACGGGCAGTGCGACATCGTAGTTGCCCGAGGCTATCTCGCCCGCGGCTCTCGATATGGTGCCGACCCTTTTGACCATCTTCCTTATTATCAGGAGGTAGAGCCCGATTATGAGGACTATGACTATGCCCGCGGCTATGACAGCGCTTTTGAGCATCTCTTCAGCCGGACGCACGACCTCGGATTCGTCGGTCTCTACGAGGAGCGTCCAGCCGAGCCCCGGGAAACACATCGAGGCCCCGGCGACCTCGACGCCCCTGTAATCCCTGTAAAAGCCCGTCATCTCGACACCCTCATCCAGGCACTTGCCGACCGGGTCGGTGGCGACCTTCTGCCTCATCGCCGCGTCCTTTATGAAGATGGAGTCGGTCAGCATGACGCGGTCGCGGTTGACGAGATATACCTCCATGGTCTCGTGCCTGCCCTTTGACCATGAAAGCGCGCCGAGCTCCTTGTTGGACTCTCCGCTTAGAAGGCGGTTCAAATCGGTAAAGGGGACCGTTGCCGTTACGACGCCCAGGAGGCCCCCGGAGGCCTCGTCGCGCAGAGGCACGGAGAAGACGATATCAGTGACGCCGGAGCCGTTATTTTCCTCGACCAAAGCGGCCTTCCTGGACCCCTCGATGAAACTTTGGCTGTCGGAACGGTCCGTTCCGGTCTTTGACGGATCCGTCGAGGCAAGGACCTTCCCGGCGGGAGAGACAAGGCTTACTGTCTCTATGGCGACGCCGTATTCGGCGTTTTCACTGATGAAATACGACGCCACGCGCCCTGCGGAGCCCTTTTTCCCGGCAACGGCCTCCCTGGCTAACGCCTTTATAGTCTTGTCGGCGGAGAGACCCGCCACACGCTTCTTTACTACGTCGAGGTGCTGAAGTACCTGCCCCTCGTAGGCCTCGGCTATGACGGTCATCTCTTTCAGGACCGCGCCCTTCAATTGCTCCTTGTTTTTCCTGTAGCCGTAGACGAAGGTGAGGGTTATGGGGAGCAGTATGATAAAGACCGCCAAAAGGGCCTTCTGTGACAGAGAAAGGTTTTTCATGGGTTTTGGGTAGGCGTATTATATCTTTTTAATCCGTTTTTTACAATGGTTTGGATAGGATCGGCTTCGATAGAGGATAAAAAAACGGCGCTCAAACCCTTGAGCGCCGTCGTGACTGCGGCGTGGACTCAGTTCCTGAGTCTCTCGTTTCTTTCTTCGGCCCCGTCGTCCCCATCCCCTTCTTCGCCCTCGCCATGGGTCTTGAAGCGGCGCACCCAGTCTACGAGCCTGTCGAGCGGGGTCTTCTTGACTATTTTTATGATCTTGTCATGGACCACTATCTTTTCGTCTTCCTGTATCTCATCTCGAAGGAGCAGAACGACACCCATGAACCAGTTCGGTATAGACCCCGGCTCGGAGAACTCCCTTACCTCGTACTCGACGACCTTGGAAGACCTCCCCGCGGCCACTATCCTTATAGGCCCTCTGGCCTCGGCCATGACTTTGCTATGCCGCATATCTCAAAGCCCCCTCTTCAAAAAAATCTGCGTGGAATTTCAGGACTGCCGGTCCTCTCAAAGAGCAATTCTATATGCATCGGGGGATTAAGGCAGTGACCGTGATTACAGAAGTATCCTCAGGCAACGCACTTGAAACGGCTTATTGAAGCCGGGCGTGGCGACGATGGGATGGCTTAAACGGTCTTAAAAAAAAGGGGGACTGGCTGGACTGGCGGGAATAAAAGGATGTTATCGTTATTTATTTTTTTGCTGACAGACCTTTTGCGCAAGGGCAAATAGGGCCCATTTCTTACCGGCCTCTCTCATATCACCTTCCAGTCGCACCCGTAATGGGCGTTCAGGCGGGCTATCCTTATTATCCTGTCGAGCGGCATCTCTATGTAGGGGACCTCTTCGGGAGGGGTCGGGATGAAGTACGATACGAGACATCGGTTGACGGCCCTGTGCGCTATGACGAGGACGTCCCTTTTTTCGGCCTCTATCCTTATGACGGCCTTCTTTACACGCTGGATCAAGTCCCTGTAGGACTCGCCTCCCGGGTATCTGAAGTCGAACTTGTCGTTGCCCCGGGCCTCGCTCACATCCCGGTGCTTTTCGGTTATTTCCGCGTACGATAGACCGTCGCATAGCCCGGAATTTATCTCGTTCAACTCGGGGAGCACGACCCTCTCGCAATCGAAAAAGGAGGCGGTCTCGATCGTGCGCCTCTTGGCGCTCGTAAATACCACGAGGTCTCTCCCCTTGAAGTGATCGGCGAGCCTTCTTGCGTATTCAACACCCTCGCCCGTCAAGGGCGAGTCCCCGCCTATCCTGTCCTCGCAATTAAAATACGTCTGGCCGTGGCGCGTGAGATACACCTCCTTGTCCATGAGGTTCACGGCCCCGAGAAAGTCCGCCATCTCGGCAAGGAGGATGTCCCCGGGAGAAAATGCCCTTACCACCTTCTGTCCGAAGTTGATTATCTTCATGTGCGGCTCTTCGGACACGGTCTCGTATACGCTCTCGTAGTGGCCTAGCCTCCTTGCGAAATCGGCCCTCGCGGCGTCCCTGGCGAAGGCGCCGTAGTCGGCGCTATGCTCAAGCTTTATCCATATTATCTTCTCGATCAACTCCGGGTAGTCGCATATGTTCTCGACAAAGACGAAGGCGAAGCCGCGTTTTTCGCATTCGTCTTTGAGGTACGCGCGCCTCGAGGCCGTCACATTCGTCGCGTCGTATATGGCGATGTCGCCGTCTTCTTCGAGCCACGCCGCGAGGTCTCCAAAGCACCTCTTGGCAATACGCTCCCTCTCGCGCGCAAACGAGGGCTCCCTGGGGTCGAAGAAGTCGCTTCTGGACGAGGCCGGGCCGAGCGTCTCCCTCCTGTACGCGCCGACATTGAATATGCGCGCACCGTACCCCTGCCATTCGAGGTATCTCTGCAACCGAAGCGAGAGATAGCTCTTGCCCCTTGCCGGGAGCCCGGCCATTATGACCGCGAGCTTCTTTTCCATCACACCCATTCTATCCGTTCGGCGAGAGATTATCAATCGCTCGAAGCCCGCCCTCAAATCTGTTATCATTCCCAGATGGACCTTAAGACCGGACTGCCCATAGAAGCCGTGATACCGGAAGTACGCCGCGCGCTCGCCTGCGGCGTAGCCGTGCTCGTTGCGCCTCCGGGCGCGGGCAAGACGACCGTCGTCCCGCTCGCGCTTCTCGGTGAAGAATGGCTCGCGGGGAGAAAAATCGTCATGCTCGAGCCGAGGAGGCTTGCGGCCCGTGCCGCGGCATCGAGGATGGCATCTCTTTTAGGCGAAGACGTCGGCGAGACCGTCGGCTACAGGACACGGTTGGATTCCCGCGTCACTCCAAACACTAAAATAGAAGTCGTCACCGAAGGCATCCTCACGCGGTTCCTTCAGGCAGACCCCGCTCTCGTCGGCACAGGGGCAATCATATTCGACGAGTTCCACGAAAGGTCGATACACGCGGACCTGGGGCTCGCCCTCACGCTCGATGCCCGTTCCGTTTTCCGGGAGGACTTGCGCGTGCTCGTCATGTCGGCGACTATCGACGCCGCCGGAATTTCCGCGCTCCTCGGCTCCGCGCCCGTCGTCAGTTCCTCCGGTAGGGCCTTTCCGGTCGAGGTCCGTTATCTGCCGAAGGCGGCAAGGCCCGAGCGCCCCGGATATCTAACGGGCCCCGAGTTCATCTCGCGGGTAACGGGCGCCGTTCTATCATCCCTGAAGGAAGAGGAAGGGAGCTGTCTCGTGTTCCTCCCCGGCGCATCTGAAATAAAAAGGGTCGAGGCGGCGTTGAAAGAAAAGACGCTCCCTCCGGGGGTCGACATCATGTGCCTCTACGGCGACCTCGCGCGCGAGGCGCAGGACGAAGCGATAAGGCCTTCTGCACCGGGGAGGAGAAAGGTCGTGCTCGCGACGTCCATTGCCGAGACGAGCATTACCATAGACGGAGTGCGGATCGTAATAGACGGCGGCCTTAAAAGGACGCCAAGGTTCTCTCCGGGGACAGGAATGGAGCGGCTCGAGACCGTCAGGGTCACAAGGGACTCGGCCGACCAGAGAAAAGGCCGCGCCGGGAGGACCGCGCCGGGGCTCTGCATCCGCCTCTGGACAGAGGATGAGGACCGGGCTCTAAAAGAAAAATCGACGCCCGAACTGCTGGAGGCCGACCTCGCGCCGCTCGCGCTCGAATTATCCGCGTGGGGCGTAAAAGACCCCTCGACACTTAAATGGCTCGACCCGCCGCCTGCTTCAGCCCTATCGCAGGCGAAAGAGCTGCTTCTCCACCTCGGCGCAATCGATAGAGACGGCAGGATCACCCCGCACGGTTCTGCCATCTCAAGGCTCCCCTTACACCCGCGCCTGGGGCACATGGTTGTAAAAGGGGCGGACGCAGGCGAAGGCCGCCTCGCCTGCCTCTTATCGGCCTTACTCATGGAGAGGGATATCTTCAAAGAGAGAAAGGATACGGACATAAGGCAGAGGCTCCATTGCCTTCTTGGAGACGCCGGGGCCGGTCCTCAGGCCGATAGAGCCGTTACGGAAAGGATAAAACAATCTGCACGGCAAATCGAACGCGAGCTCGGCATAAAGAAAGGCCCCGCAGATATCGAAAGGACCGGAGAGCTCCTCGCGCTCGCCTACCCGGACAGGGTGGGCAAGAGACGCGAAGGGAAAGACGCGCGATTCCTCCTTGCCAACGGCAGGGGCGCGTTTATCCGGGGGGTTGACGCTCTTTCGACCGAAGAATACATCGTTGCGGCAAGCCTCGACGGGGGAGACAGGGAGTCCGCCGTATTCCTCGCCGCCCCCATTAAGGAGCCCGATATGCTGCGGCTCTTTGCCGACGAACTGGAAGATGACGAGTCTGTCTCCTGGGACCGGGTGGAAAAGGCGGTCTCGGCCAGGAGGCGCCTCAAATACTGGTCGATAGTTTTAAAGGACGAGCCGCTTAAAAAACCGGACAGGGCAAAGGTGCTCGGAGCGTTCATCGATGGAGTAAGGGAGAACCCATCGGCAATACCCTGGGACAGGGCCTCGGAGGACTTGAGGGCCCGAGTCGCCTTCGTAAGACGCGCCGCAAGCGACGCCTCACTTCCAGACCTTTCAAACGAATGGCTCTTCGACAACCTGGAAAAGTGGCTCGGGGGAATGACCGCAGGCATGACCCGGCTCGAGGAGCTTAAAAAGATCGACCTTAACGGAGCGCTCCTCTCGCTCCTTACCTGGGAGGAGAAAAAGAGGCTGGACGAGCTTGCGCCCGCTTCCATAAAGGTCCCGAGCGGGTCGGTCATACGAATCGACTATTCCGGAGAGAGGCCCGTCCTCGCGGTAAAGCTCCAGGAGATGTTCGGGTGCGAGAGGACCCCGGCCATTGCGCAAGGCAGGGTCCCTCTCCTCATACACCTCCTGTCGCCCGCAGGGCGGCCGCTTCAAGTAACGGACGACCTAAAGGGCTTTTGGAAGACGAGTTATGGTCTGGTCAAAAAGGATATGAAGGGGAGGTACCCAAAACACCACTGGCCCGACGACCCCATGGAGGCCGAGCCTACGAGGAGGGTAAAACACCCAAGGAAGTGACCTGCCTTATTGTGCCTTTTAAAAAGCAATCTATTGCTAAAAGCCCTTTGCGCCCTGCCGGGCTTTTTTCGGCATGGGGCTTCGCTCCCTCCGCCCTCTCCCTCCCATTCGCTCGCCCCTTAGGGCGCTGTCGCGCCTTTTTACTTCCCCGGCTCGCTCATAAGGCTTCCTCCCTTAAGGTCGCTCACCCCATGCCTGGGGTGTTTTGAAAAACAAAAAAAATTTTTGTTCTGTTTTACCAACACACAGGGCGCATGGCGGAGAGCGCCTTAGGGAGGAAGAGGCGAGCGCGCCGAGGAGATTAGACGCGGAGCGCTCTAAGGGGCGCGCGAGCGGGCAGGGGAGGCAGGAAGCGCTCGGAGCCCATGCGCCAAAAGCGCGCGGAGCGCGCAAAAGGGCTTTTTAGGCAAAAAGTTTCCTATAACCGATACAAGCGCATATTCGAGTCTATTAGGTCTGGTATGTTTGCGTTGGGCTTCGCTACGCTCAGCCCAACCGCCTGCATTAGCGCCTTGATCTCACTCCCATTTAAAGCGCTTATTGAGAAATTCCGACCTAAAGACGCTCCTCGGAATGTCCGATAAATAATAGAGCAGTCATCCATGTATTCGCCCGCGAGGGCATCCACATCAATTCAAGGAAAAAGAGATGGCGACCACAGAGGCAACCGGCTTCAGGACAAGGACGTTTAACCGGAACGAAGTCATATTTCAGGAGGGCGCGTCAGGTGACGCGGCCTATATCCTGAGGGAAGGCCGCGTCGAAGTCTCTATCAGGGGCGGCGCGGGCAAGGTCGTCCTGTCGGTGCTTGAGCCGGTGACGGTATTCGGCGAGATGGCGGTCTTCCTCGGCGACCACAGGAGGGTGGCTACCGTCACCGCCCTTGAGCATACGGAAGTCGTGGAGGTCGGCAGGGACGCGCTCGAGTCCTACCTCGAGGACTCGCCCCCATTCATAGCGTCCATCATCAAGTCCCTCGTCGAGAGGCTCCGGAACGTGAACAACAGGGTCCTCCGCTCGCCAGACGTCTTTTGGTCGGTCTGCGAGGTATTGAACCTGCTGAACGCGCAGGCAAAAGACGGGCTCGACTACCCCTCGACCGTTAAAGCGATATCGGCGGCAACAGGGGCCGAGGCAAAGGCGATAGAGTCCCGCATAGACCTCCTCGACACTGTAAACCTGATATCGATAAGGGATGCCGGGAGCGGCAAGGTAATCGCCCTTGAGGACCGGGATGAGTTCCTGAACAGGGCGCTCAAGGTACGTAACGCGCTTACGATGAAGGCATTATAACGCTTTTGGCGAAACGGCTTTTCGCTCCTCGCCATCCCATCCGCTCGCCTCTCAAGCGGCGCTACCTTTCTTTTAAAACGACTTATCCCTGAGCCTGATAAGTATGGCGACAACCCGCTCCGCGAGCCCCCTCGTCACATCGACGGATTTGACGGGGAACTCGGCCGCCACCCGGTCCGTATTGAACCCTATATCTATGTAGTCCGCACCGAGATCCAGAAGCGCTTCTATCTCCCCCTTCCTCTCATCCACGAGCGCCTCTGGCCTTCCTTTTCTCGCGTTCACCTCAAGCGGTCTTTTTATTCCCTTTGCGTCTATCTCGACGGTAACTGTAGTCGAGTCGTAGGAGTCGGCTACGAAATCGACCCCGGAGAGAGACCCGGTAAACGACCGGGGTCTCTCTGCCCTGACCGACGGTTGTGCCGGCGCGCCGCCGCCCACGCCACGGGACTTAAGGGCGAATATGAGGGCAAGCGCCGCCAGAACGATTATTATAACGACTATAGTCGACAACGGGCCTCCGGGAAACCACCTCAACATGATACCGCTTTCCCTGCATTTTAACAATCCTTCCCCCTCCCCTTGCGGACCAAGATTTTTGAGCTATATTCACCTCTAATGAATTACCCCGCCGCAAGCAGCGGGGTATCTTCTAATACCTCCCCTCCCTCGATGGGAGGGGACTGAGGGGAGGGTGACTGCCCGGCGCAGGGCCAAAGTCACCCGGAGCCCCACTGGATAACATGAGCCTCGGATGTTGGTTACGGATTTGCCCGCCCGGCCAGGGCTTCACCCCCACTGTGCAACATGCACATGGGTTACATTTTAACCTATGGACATAGGTTACATTTTGGTTAACTTAGGCCTGACTCCCCCAAGCCTCAGGTCGAGAATTCCGACCGGATGGAAGCCGAAACGGATTTCGTGTTTTCCGTCC
>JACPGB010000054.1 GCA_016182655.1 Deltaproteobacteria bacterium | reverse complement strand
TTCTATAAAAGGCTCGATGACAGGGCAGGCGAGGCGTTCGCGCTCTGGGCGAGGGCCGGTGCCTTCAGGATAAAGGGCGACCTCAAAAAGGCGCTCTCCGGCTTTAAAGAGGCAAGGGCGCTCTTTACGAAGCTCCGCGACCGTAGCGGCGTCGGCTACTGCCTGACCGGGCTCGGCGGCGCATCCCGCGTAGACGGCAGACACAAGGAATCGAATAAGTTTTATACCGAGGCGAACCGTGTCTTCAGGGGGTTGAAGGACACCTTCGGGACTGCGTACTCCTTTTGCGGGATAGCGAACTCTCTCAGGATGCAGGGGGATTATAAAGGGTCCTTGAAGTTCTTCGAGAAGGCCCGGACGAACTACAAGAAGATAGGCGACAGGGTTAGCTACGCCTATACGCTCTGGGGCGAGGGGACTGCTCTTCAGATGCTCGGCCTGGACGCTCGCGCCCGCGCGAACTTCGAGACCGCCCAAAAACTTTTCAAAGAGACAAAGGACAAGCGCGGGCTCGTCTACTGCCGGATATCGTTGAGCGAGCTCGACTACGGAAAGAACAGGACGCGCGCAATCAAGGGCGCCGAGGCCGCGCTAAAAAGGGCCAAAGAGCTCTCGCTCGGTGTCGAGACCCGCTACGCGAGAGAGGTCTTGTCCGCCATGAAAAAAGGAAAGGTCCCCTTGAACCTCGCCTGAGGCTGGCGCAGGGGGTTTCGTAATTAATTAATGGACCTTACACAGGCTTTCGTACTCGCGCTCATCCAGGGTATAACCGAGTTTCTGCCCATCTCCTCTACCGCCCATCTCATACTCGTCCCGCTCCTTACCGGCTGGCCTGACCAGGGCCTCGCATACGACGTCGCGCTGAATACCGCGACTTGGCTCGCGGTCGTAATATACTTCAGGCGCGATATCGCCGCCCTCACAAAGGGTTTTTTCCGCACGCTCAGCGAGCGCACCTTTAAAGGCAACCACGACGGGGAGCTCGCGTGGATGGTCCTCGTAGGCACTATCCCCGTGGCCGTCGGAGGCCTCCTCGCGCACGACCTTGTCGCGCACGAGCTTCGTAACGTCGAGGTCATCGGCTGGTCGTCGATCATCTGGGGCATAGTCCTCTGGATAGCCGACAGGCGTCCCGGCAAAACGGAGATAAAGGATATCGGCTGGAAGGCGGCCATGGTCATAGGGATAGCACAGGCCATAGCCCTTGTACCCGGCACGAGCCGCTCAGGCATAACCATGGCGGCCGCGCTCATGATGGGCCTCTCGCGCACGGCGTCGGCCAGGTTTTCCTTCCTCCTCGCCATAGTAGTCGGCGCTCTCGCGGGCGCAAAGGAAGGGCTCGACATGGTAAAGGCCGGTATGGACACGCCCTGGGGCGCGGTCCTCGTAGGCGCTCTCGTCGCCTTCGGCTCGGCCTATCTTGTGATACACTATTTCCTTAAGACCATCTCGCGCTCGTCGATGAAACCCTATGTCGTCTACAGGGTGCTCCTCGGCCTCGCGCTCCTCGCCTACGCCTACAACGTCATATCCTGATAAGGAGGCTTGAATGAAGAAGCACCTCTTGGTCGCGCTTGCCATCATCCTCTCACCGGCGTTTGTACAGGCAGTCAAAGCCGAAGACTCGCGTTTTATTTCCACGACCGCGGAGGCGAGGGAAGAGGCCGCGCCGGACATAGCCGTCATAAGTATCGCTGTAGAGACTACCGCCGAGACCGTAAAGGCCGCGACGGACGAGAACGCGGCGAGGATGGAGAAGGTATTGGCTGAGCTCAAGAAGGCGATAGGAAAGTCCGACGAGATAAAGACCTCCGCCTTTTCAGTCCGGCCCGTTCACGAGTACGACGGGAGAAGGAACATCCTTAAGGGCTATACGGCCTTCAATGGCATAACCGTAAAGACGCGTTCGGTCGCCGACGCTGGAAGGTTGATAGACATCGCGTTGAAATCCGGCGCGAACAACATAAACGACTTGAGGTTCGAGCTATCGGACACGACAAAGGTCTGCGCCATTGCCATAGAGAAGGCGGCGATAAAGGCAAGGGCGCTCTCAGAGGCCTCTGCAAAGGCCTTCGGCGTAAAGCTCGGCAATGTTAAGGACATCACCCCAAACTGCAACGCCTTCGGGCGGGAGCCGGTCATGAGGTTCGGGCTCATGGAAAAGGCGATGGACGCCACTGTAACCCCGGTCGAGCCGGGGACGACGGCGGTCTCGGCGACAACGGAAGTGAGGTATTTCATAGCGGATTAATGGTGCGCACGGCGCACCCTACCCGGCTGCCAAAAACCTTTTTGCGCTCAGCGTACACATGCGCCTTTTTTTGGGTGTATTGTACCGTTTTCATTTTCGCCCTGCCGGGCTTTTTTTCGGCATGGGGCTTCGCTCCCTTCGCCCTCCCCAGCCTACGCGCTCGCCTCCCCTGAGCGCGCTTCGCGCGTCTATCCTCCCTCCGGCTCGCGCGTCACTGCCTCCCTTAAGGTCGCTCACCCCATGCCTGGGGGGTTTTGAAAAACAAAAAAGAATTTGGACAGATATGTTGGGCTGAGCAATTAATTTTCCAATCCCTTGAGATTGCTTCGGCGCTACGCTCCTCGCAATGACACAGATAATGAATGGTGCGCCACGCGCACCAGTTCATTCCTGCGATACCACATCCGATTGCGTTGTGTTACGCCAATAACCAACCTACCAGCTGGATTCCCGCTTTCGCGGGAATGACACCAAACAAAAAAGCCCGTCCTTTCGGACGGGCTTTTCTTCCTTATATCCCCTTGAAGCTCTTGTCCGCCGCCTCCAGGGTCCTCTCTATGTCTTTTGCTGTGTGCGCAAGCCCCACGAAAACAGCCTCGTATTGAGACGGCGGGAGATAGACGCCGTTCTTAAGCATCTTCGTAAAGTACCTTCCGAACCGGGCCGTATCGCACGCCTTGGCATCCTGCCAGTTGCCCACTGGCCTCTCCGAGAAAAAGACCGTGAACATGGAGCCTGCGACCGCCACCTGCACCGGAACCCCCCGCCTTCCGGCTATCTCGGCTATGCCCTCGCAGAGCGCGTCGGTCGTCTTGAAGAGCCTGTCATAGGTCCCTTTGGGCTGGAGGAGTTTTAAAGTCTCAATGCCCGCCGTCATGGCGATCGGGTTACCTGAGAGCGTCCCGGCCTGATAGACCGGGCCGGAAGGTGAGAGCATCTCCATTATCGCCCTCTTTCCGCCGAAGCCGCCGACCGGGAGCCCTCCGCCTATAACCTTGCCGAGGCATGTCAGGTCCGGGTCTATGTCGTATATCTTCTGCGCGCCGCCGTAGCAGAGCCTGAAGCCGCTCATCACCTCGTCCATTATGAGGAGCGCGCCGTACTTTTTCGTTATCTCGCGGAGCCCCTCCATGAAGCCGACCTTGGGGAGCGCGACCCCCATGTTGCCGGGCGCGCCCTCGACGATGATGCAGGCGATCTTTTCCGGCCCCTTCTCGAATATGGCGCGGACCGAGTCGAGGTCGTTGAATTGCGCGGTGTATGTATGCTTGGCGAGGTCCTGCGGCACGCCGGGGCTGTCGGGCACGCCTAAAGTCGCCGCGCCAGAGCCGGCCTTTACAAGGAGGCTATCGGCATGGCCGTGATAGCAACCCTCGAACTTAAGTATGCCGTCCCGCTTAGTGTACGCGCGGGCGAGCCGTATCGCGCTCATCGTAGCCTCAGTCCCGGATGATACGAACCTGACCATATCCATCGACGGAAAGGCCTTTAAGGTGAGTCCCGCGAGCGTTACCTCAAGCTCGGTCGGCGCGCCGTAGCTCGTGCCTTTATCAAGCGCCTTCTTTAATGCCGCAGTGACCTTGGGGTGGGCGTGTCCAAGTATCATCGGCCCCCAGGAGCCGATATAATCGATGTACTCGTTCCCGTCCGCGTCATATATCTTGGAGCCC
>JACPGB010000049.1 GCA_016182655.1 Deltaproteobacteria bacterium | reverse complement strand
GTCTACTCCTCCTCGGCAAAATCCGGCGGCACGAACTGGTCGGCGAGGACGGATTCGGCCGTATACGCGACCGCGGTCGTGAAAGACGGGACGATCTACGTGGCCTCGCTCTCCAGGAACTTTTACGCCATTGACGCCAAGACCGGCAAGTTCGTCTGGAGGAAGGGCCTTTCAACCGACATGGTCTACTCGACCCCGGTCGTCTCCAGGGACCGCATCTACATAGCATTCAAGAGCGGGCACATAAGGGCGTATAACAGGAACGACGGGACCGAGCTATCCGACTGGACCCTTCCCGCCGAGATCAATTCGACCCCGGTCGTGGCCGGCAACGGCACGGTATTCGTCGGGGCCGAGGACGGCAATATCTACGCGCTTGACTCAAGGACCGGCTCCATACTCTGGAAATACGCGACAAACGGCGGGGTCCACTCGTCCCCTGCCGCAGTCGACAACAACCTCTACATAGGCTCCGAGGACGGCTCGGTCTACGCCTTCACGAAATAGGCGGACAAGACCGGGGGTCCCGGAAAAAAGACAGGACAGGAAGATGTACAACAGAATCCGAGTTTTTATAAGCATCGCCGGAGGGCTGATGGCATTGGGCGCGGTAGCGGCATATGCGGCCCAGACGCCCGAGTTGCCCAAGGAGACCCCGCCCCCTTACGAAAGGAGCGAGGCGCTCTCGACCATCATAAACCCCCACGAGCAGATAAACGACGAGGGGGAGGTGCTCTGGTCCACATGCCTCATCTGCCACCAGAACGTACCGGATATCCAGAAAGATAAGTCGATAAAGGACGTCAAGCTCCACTTCGAGGACGACCCGAACCAGCTCTGCAGGAATTGCCACACGGTGAGGATCCACCCCGGCACCGAGGGCATAAGCGCGACGATGAGCGGGTATGTCGCGCCCGACCACCTCGTGGTCCCGCCGACGAACATAATGATGAGCCTCCGGCTCGCGAAAAAAGAGATACCGATGATACTGCCTCTGGACCCCAAGTCAGGCAAGATCATCTGCTCCACCTGCCACAACCCGCATGAGAGGGGCCTCCTCATCGGAAGGGCCGACTGGGGCGGCGATTACAACATGAGGCTCCGCTCGGCAGGCCTCGACATCTGCCAGTACTGCCACAGGAAGTAACCGAGGGAGCCCCGGACGGGGGCCTTCTTAAGGGGCGGTGGGAAAGGCATGCCAGGGGGCGAAAGGCGTCCCCTGCGCGCCGTTCAAAGGCCCGACCGTTTCCACGGACCATTTATGTCTTACGCAAACAGGATAGAGATCTCAAGGACGCGGGCCTTCTTCGGGGCCATGTTGCTCATGCTCGTATTTCTTTCCGCGTGCGCCGGGACGGAAAGCGAGGTCAGGGAGACGGCAACGACGCCGCAGAAACCCCTTATCTGGCCCTCCCCGCCCGAGCCCGCGAGGATATCATGGTTCCAGGCGATATCGAAGCCCGAGGACATAGGCGCGAACAAGGGTTTCTTCAGGAAAGTCGCCGAATTCCTCCTCGGCCCGAGAGCCGACCAGATGGTAAAGCCCTACGGCATCACGGTCGACTCGGCCGGAAGGGTCATCGTCGCCGATACGGCGTTAAAAAGAATACACATCTTCGACGCCAAAAAGAACAAGTACTCGTACATAGAGGAGGCCGGGGACGAGAATCTCGACTCCCCCATATCCGTCGCAGTCGACGGCGAGGACAACATCTACGCGACCGACTCGCTCAAGAACAAGGTCCTCGTCTTCAATTCAAAGGGCAAATACCTGCACGGGTTCCCGGCGGGGAAAAGGCCTACGGGGGTCGCCGTCAACAAGGCGGAGAAGACCGTCTTCGTGACCGACACCGCGAGGCACGAAGTGGCGGTATATGACCTCAAGGGCAGGCTCCTTAAGACCATAGGCCGCTGGGGTAACGGCACCGGGGAGTTCAACTACCCTGTCGACATATTCATAAACAAGCACGGCGAGCTCTACGTAGCCGATACCATGAACTACAGGATACAGATATTCGGGAAAGACGGCCAATTCGTCTCGATGTTCGGACGCCACGGAGACGGCACCGGAGACTTCGGCAGGCCCAAGGGCGTATCGGTCGACAACGAGGGCAATATCTACGTCGCGGACGCCCTCTTCGACACGGTCCAGATATTCGATAGAAACGGGAACTTTCTCCTGAACTTCGGACGCCTCGGGAGGGAATACGGCTCTTTCTGGCTCCCCTCGGGCGTGTTCATAGACAGCGTGGACAAGATCTACGTATCCGACTCGTACAACAGGCGCATCCAGGTCTTCGAGTACCACGGGCAGAGCTGACAGGCTTAAAAACACACTCTCCGGGAAGTGAGCTGGCTTAAGATGAAGAAACCCATCGTGGAATGGCTTTCAGGCATAGGGTCCCGTCTTCCACTCTATTCTTTTTTCAGGCGGGCCGGGTACAGACTGCCGGTCATGGCCATAGCTGCGTCCGCGGGTGTCGCGTACATCGTGCTCTCGGCCGGCCCTTCACCCGCGACGGTAGCGGCCACTAAGCACAACTTCGGATTTTTCTCGTCTGGTAACGTAAAATCCACCGATACGAGCGAGGTCTGCGTCTTCTGCCACACCCCGCATAACGCCGACCCGCAAGGCCCGATATGGAACAGGCAGGACACGGGCGCGACATACAACGTCTACGAGAGCCAAACACTCGCGGCGACAAAGAGCCCGAACGCGCCTGCGCTGGGACAGCCCACGGGGTCATCCAAGCTCTGCCTGTCGTGCCATGACGGCACCATAGCGATAGGGTCTCTACTTAACCTCCCCGGCGCCGCGACCTCCGGCACCGTGGACGTAACCGGCGCGGGCATCATTGCCGGGAAGATAAGCTCTACCTCGACCTCGTACATAGGGACCGACCTTCGGGACGACCACCCGATATCATTCGAATACTCGCTCGCGTACCCGTCGAACACCGAGATAAAGGACAATACCACGCTGCCCCCGGAGGTCAGGCTCGACTCCTCGAACAAGGTCCAGTGCACGAGTTGTCACGACCCGCACGGGACCGCGTTCCCGAAGTTCATGGTGGCAAGCCTCTCGAACGGCGGCCTCTGCATAAACTGCCACGACAAGAGGTACTGGACGACGATGCCCTCCATTCACCAGACCTCTACGGCCACATGGAACGCCGCCGGTGTAAACCCCTGGCACGAGGACCTTGGGTCCGCCGGGTACTTGGACGACACACCCGCGTCTCAAAGCTGTCTTGCGTGCCACCGCTCCCACGGCGGGGCCTCGGGCAAGACGCTCCTCAAGGGGACGGACCCCGGGACCGGCCAGATAGTAGACGAGGAGTACACCTGTCTTAACTGCCATAATGGCAACGTCGCGGCCAAGGACATGGACTCGCTCTTCAACTACACCTACAAGCACGACGTAAAGGGGACCTACGGCTCGCACCTGCCCTCGAGGGCCACCGCGGGAGAGCCAGCGAGGGAATCGGCCTCCAACCTCGGGACAAGCAGGCACGCCGAGTGCGCCGACTGCCATAACGGCCACGGCGTAAAGGCGGGCAACCACACCGTCGGCGGCACGAACGGCAACATCATAGGGGCGAACCTCCTCGGCGCCTGGGGCGCCAAGCCCTCTCCTTGGGGCTCGGCCGGCAACTCCGCGCTTGTATATACCGCCGTGGACTTTACATCGCAGACGCCCGGGGCCGACAACCTCGAAGGCTACCTCTGCGTAAAGTGCCACTCCTACTATTCATACGGGGCGCTGCCGCCGAACGTCCCCTCCGGGAACGCCGACGGCTCGATCGTGTCGGAGTCCGACATAACGGCCGACATGAACATAAACAACATGGCCTTCCACCCGGTCTTCGCCTTGGGCATGAACCAGCCTCCCGTGAACGCCAACCCGAACTGGCCCGCAAACAGCCTCGGGCTTACGAACACTTTCAGGTACATGGACTTCCCCGGCTTCGGCGACAGGACCGGCTTCTACAACGTCAAGCACGACTCCACCATGACTTGTACCGACTGCCACGGCTCCCACAGCTCGTCCGACCCGGCGGGGCCGCACGGCTCTAACGAAAAATGGGTCTTAAGAAGGAACGAGACCGGCTCCGGCACGCTCGTCAACCTCTGCTACAACTGCCATAGGCGCGAGGTCTACGGCGACGAGGACTTCGTCAGCACCGCGACCGACGGCAACGGCAAACTGCTCCGCGATTACGCCCGCGTCACGCACCCGGTCGACGGGCTTACCGGTTGTCCCGGTGTCAACTGCTCGCCCTTTTACAAGAGCGGCGTGTCCACGGGGAACAGCGGGAACAAATTCGGAATCCTCTGCCTCACCTGCCACGGCGGGGCTTACGACTCCACGGCCAACGTAATGAAGGGCATACACGGCTCGAACATGGCCGCGGGGACACAGTCCGGCTCGGACCCTCTCGGCCACAGGATGATGAACGGCGCGTGCGTGGAGTCCTACACGCGTCCGACGACTCTCCAGGCCGCGCAGATGTGGTTCAGGACCGTGACCCCGGCGACCGACAAGGTCTGCAACAACAACTTCACGAGCTTTACGAACGGGAACACGGCCAACTATAACTGCAACACCATCGGCGACTGCTCTAATTAGAACGGCGCCGGCGCAGGGATATAACGGGCATTTCTGGCGGCAGGTTAAAAATGCAGGCCCTCTTTCATGGCGGAAGGGGCCAAGCCTCCCGGGAATCGAAATGAAGATGACACAATCGAGCTTAAATCGCGCATTGCCGGCTACTATCCTTTCACCGAAGATTTTTTTCCCGGCGACGGTTGCGCTCTTTTTACTTTTAGTAATACTGCCGGGCATGGCATCCTCCGAGGAGGGGCGGGTCGACGTGAACCCGCACGACTACTCGAAAAAGGACTTCTGCTCGGTCTGCCACACGTCCGAGCCGCCGCTCCTTAACCTCGACCCGGTCACCACCTGCACGAAATGCCACCCGGGGAACGTCGGAAACCACCCCGTGACGAGGCACCCCATCGGCAAGATGCCGAGGATAAGGGTCCCGGCGTCGCTCCCCCTGACCGAGAACGGGGAGATGGTCTGCTACACCTGCCATGAGCCGCATAACAGGTCCAGGCACGGCAAGATGCTCAGGGTAGACTTTACAAAGCTCTGCGCCACATGCCACGCCGGATATTGATCCAGGAAAGAACGGAGGTCGGAAGTGAGAAGTAAAGGGATAATAAAGCCTGTCGCCATAATCTTCGCAATCGTTGCGTCCGCCGCAGTCGCGGGGAGCGCCTTCGCACAGGGAGACGTCACGAAAGAAACGGACTACAGGAAGATAAAGCCGCCCGCGTCCCACGGCACGGTCGTCATGAACAGGAGTACGGCCTCGTCAACTGAAGTAAAGCCTGTCGTGTTCCCGCACTGGGCGCACAGGGACAAGTACTCGTGCAAGGCCTGCCATACGGACATCGGGTTCAAGCTAAAATCCAACACGACGGGTGTTACGCAGGCCGACATAGAGGCCGGCAAATACTGCGGCGAATGCCATAACGGCAAGGTTTCCTTCCCCGCTACCGAGTGCAACCGTTGCCACTCATACGGGATAGAGGTCAAGGAGAACAGGAAGTTCGAGGACGCGGTCAAGGGGCTCCCCCAGGACCACTTCGGCAACAAGGTCGACTGGGTAAAGGCGCTTAACGAAAAGAAGATAAAGGCCGGTCCCGCGCCGGGTGGCAAGGACGGACTTGAGTCTCTCGACCTCGACGTCATAATACCTGTGACGAAGTTCGTCCCGCACCCGCCTGACGTCAAGTTCCCGCACAAGCCGCACACCGAGCAGATGGACTGTGCGACGTGCCACACCGCCATCTTCAAGCAGCAGAAGGGCGGCAATCCCGAGATGAACATGATGAAGATAATGGCGGGCCAGTACTGCGGCGTGTGCCACACGAGGGTCGCGTTCCCGCTCGACGACTGCTTCAGGTGCCACTCCCAGCCCGCCCCGAAGGCGGTGGAGCTGGAGAGAGAGCTGAAGGACGACAAGGCGAAGGATAAAGAAAAAGAGAAGAAGTAGGCCTTAAGCTCAGATGACGGCCAGGCGGGTGGGAGACCACCCGCCTTTTTTATTCTCTCGCAGGGTCTAAAACCCGCGGCTTGCCGCGTTTTGTTAATCCCCTTCTTGCGGGTTCAGGTTTGCAACCTGAACCCTTTAATTCGTAACCCGAATAGCGCTTGTATCGGCCATTCGAATCTTTCGCCCAAGACCTTTTTGCGTGCTCCGCATACACATGCGCCTTTTTTTGGGTGTATTGTACCGTTTTCATTTTCGCCCTGCCGGGCTTTTTTTCGGCATGGGGCTTCGCTCCCTTCGCCCTCCCCCTCCCCGCTCGGCGCGGGGCCAGAGTTCTTCGGAAGCTATTGAGGGTAGGGTACGAATCGCCTTCGATACGAACCTTGCCAGTCCGGCGAGGACCGCTCGCCTCCCCTGAGCGCGCTTCGCGCGTCTATCCTCCCTATTGCTCGCGCGTTTCTTCCTCCTTAAGGTCGCTCACCCCATGCCTGGGGGTTTTGAAAAACGAAAAAAAGGTTCTCATCCTCTCCTTTCCTTGTGGGTGTACGGAATGAGGAAGGTTACTCTAAGCGGGTTCAGGCAAAAAAACCGCGAAATGTGATTTTAAGATAAAATGTGCTAACATCCTCTCATGGAAGTCATCACCTCGCACACGAACGCGGACTTCGACACCTTTGCCTCGATGATCGCGGCCAAAAAGCTCTACCCCGAGGCCCGCATCGTCTTTTCAGGCTCTCTGGAGAAAGGGCTTAAGGAGGCGATCGAGTCGTTCCGGCTCCCTTATCCGATCGACAGGATACGCGATATCGACCTTGACGCAGTCACGCGCCTCATTCTCGTCGACACGCGGCACGCCGGAAGGATCGGACCCTTCGGCGCGCTTATCAATAAAGGCGTCGACATCCACGTCTACGACCACCACGTCGAGGATAAGGACGCGGTCAGGGGCTCGTATGAGGTCATAAAGCCTTACGGCTCCTCGACTACCGTACTTACTCTAATACTTAAGGATAAATCCCATGATATCACGCCGGATGAGGCGACGATATTCATGGCCGGGATATACGAGGACACCGGATCGCTATCCTACCCTTCCACCACCGGGAGCGACTTTGACGCCGCCAAGTTCCTCCTTTCAAAGGGCGCGGACCTCGTCAGGGTTTCCGCGCTCTTAAAAAAGGAGCTCACCCCCGAGGAGGTATCTTTATTAAACGAGTTCCTCCATTCCGAGACCTCGTATACGATAGGCGGGACCGAGATAGTGGTCTCCGAAGGCTACCTCGAGAGGTACACCGGCGACATCGCCACGCTGGCCCACAGGATGATGGACATCGAGTCCATGGGCTCGCTGTTCCTGCTTGTGGACTCAGAGGACAGGGTCCATGTGATAGCGCGCTCGAGGACCCCTAAGGTAGACGTCGGCAAGGTCGCGCGCGCCATAGGCGGGGGCGGCCACTCGACAGCCGCTTCAGCCACTTTAAAAGGCATGACGCTCATCGAGGCGAAAGAGACGCTCCTTTCCGCCATAAGGAGCTTTGTCGCCCCCGAGAGGTCGGCCAAGGACATCATGTCGTATCCGCCGATAACAGTCCCGCCGTCGACCGTCCTCAAGGACGCGATAGAGCTCATGAGGAGATACGGCATAAACGCCGCGCCTGTCGCAAGGAACGGCACTGTCCAGGGCGTCATAACGAGGCAGGTGCTTGATAAGGCCGTATTCCACGGGCTCGGAGAGGCGGCTGTCTCGGACTACATGACGACAGAGATAGACACAGTGACGGACTCCACCTCCGTTGACGAAATACGCGAAAAGGTCGTCGGCCACGGACAGCGGCTCCTCCCGGTGCTAAAAGACAGAAAGGTCGTCGGCGTCATAACGAGGACCGACCTTTTGAAACTCCTTCAGGAGGAGCTCCGGGAGTCCTCGACCGGCCCGAAGAAGGTCCGCCACCTCTCCAAGCTAATGCACGAGATGCTCCCTTCGTGGGTCGTCGAGCTCTTGAAAAAGGCCGGAGAGACGGCAGAGGCCGAAAATGTCACGGTATACGCGGTCGGCGGGTTCGTGCGTGACCTGCTCCTTAGGCGGGAAAACCTCGACATAGATATCGTCGTAGAGGGCGGGGACGGGATAGCGTTCGCCACCGACTTCGCCAAAAAACAGAAGGCGCGCGTAAAGCCCCATTTGAGGTTCCGGACCGCCGTCCTCGTATTCCCGGACGGCTTCAAGGTCGATATCGCGACAGCCCGGCTCGAATACTACGAAAGACCCGCGGCCCTGCCGACCGTCGAGCAGTCGTCCCTGAAGCTCGACCTCTACAGGAGGGACTTCATAATAAACACGCTCGCCATAGCGCTCAACCCGGGCAAGTTCGGCGAGCTCATCGACTTTTTCGGGGCGCAGAAAGACCTTAAGGAAAAGACGCTCCGCGTCCTCCATAATCTGAGTTTTGTAGAGGACCCTACAAGGGCGCTCCGGGCGGTCCGGTTCTCGGAAAAATTCGACTTCAGGATAAGCAAGCACACCCTGAACCTCATAAAGAACGCTGTGAAGCTCGACGTCTTCAAGGAGCTCTCAGGCCCGCGTCTTTTGGAGGAATTAAAGAACATTCTCGAAGAGGAGACTGCGGCGAAGTGCGTAAAGAGGTTGCACGAGCTCGGGTTGCTACGTCTCATACACCCGAATATAACCTGGGGTGTCGAGCGGGAGATATTCTTCGAGAGGACGCGCGAGACGCTCAAGTGGCATGAGCTCCTGTACACGAAGGAGAAGGCCGAAGAATGGCTCGTCCTCTTCCTCGCCCTTACCGACGAACTCAACGAAGAAGAGCTTATTGTCCTCGTAAGAAGGCTCATGATCTCAGGCAAGAAGCGGATGGAGGTATTGAGCGCGAGAAAGGACGGGTTGAAGGCGCTCTCCTTGTTGAGCTCCGGAGGAGCGCGGACAAACAGCGCGCTCTTCGAGCTTCTTGAGGGCCTTCCCCTTGAGATAATCATTTACCTGCTCGCAAAGGCAGGGCGCGAGGGGGTTAAGAAGGCGCTCTCGAGCTATATCACCAGGCTTAAATACACGGAAGTGTCGCTCAAGGGCGCGGACCTTAAAAAACTCGGGGTCAGGGAAGGCCCGTTCATGGGCGAGGTCCTCTCGGTGCTTTTGAAAAAGCGGCTCGACGGGGTCCTCTCATCCAGGGAGGACGAGGAGGCGTTCGTGAGGGAGTATGTGAAAGGGAGGAAGGGGACGGCAGGGAGATGAACCAACCCCTCCCTGCTGAGCAGAGGGCGCTGGGCAAATTGAAAAATCACCTCCCCTTGCCCCTCCTTGTTAAGGAGGGGAGCTATTATTTTACTCCTCCCCTTTACAAGGGGAGGCCGGGAGGGGTGGTTTTGCGGATCAACCCCGAGAACCTGCATTAATAATAAAACCAAACGAAAGGCAAACACCCTTGAAACGACTCATCCTTTCAATACTGCTCCTCGCCTCGACCCTCACCGGCTGTACCCTCGCGGTCCAGGAGCCTGAGGCGCTTGTAACGACCTACTTCACCAAAGACCTTAAGGGGGCGCGCCTTGATACCGAGAGCTACATCGAGATCATGCGCCCGCTCGTAGACTGGAAGACCGAATACGCCTGGGACTATGCCTTTATCGTAAAGAGCGCGCGGGTATACTCGTCAAAGATGATCTCCTCCGACGAGGCCTCGATAGAGGTCAGGTACCATGTCGTCGGGCTCCTCTCAAATCACGGGATATTTAAACTCGACCTTTACGAGATAGCCGACTACCGTGCAAAAAAGACCGGGAACGAGTGGAAGATAACGAAGCCGGTGCTCGCACCGCACATCTGGCCGACTACAGCGGCCAAGCACCTTGAGCTCATGCTGAAGGACGAGAAGACCTACCCCAATTCAAAAGAGATAAAACGCGACATCGAGCTTTTAAGGTCGCTCGACGACTAAGCCCCGCACCCCGGAAACCATAACGAATGCCCGGAGATTTGCGTTGACGCTCCAGCGACTCATCTGTTAAACTAAGAAGTTTAAAGGTGCAGTCATATGTTTCAGGATTATATCCTTAAGATACTCATAACAGGGCCGCCTATTCTTCTCGCCCTTACGGTACACGAGTGCGCCCACGCATGGACTGCGTATAAGCTCGGGGACCCGACGGCAAAGATGCTCGGTAGGGTGACGCTTAACCCCTTAAGGCATCTGGACCCCCTGGGGACGATAGCGCTCTTTTTTTCGGGGCTTTTCGGCTGGGCCAAGCCCGTGCCTATAAACCCCAGGTATTTCAAGCACATCTCGCGCGACATGATGTGGGTCGCGCTTGCCGGGCCGCTCTCGAACCTATTTCTGGCGGCAGTCTCCGCGCTCGCCCACAGGGTCTTTTTGATGGGCGGCTTCGATTTTTTGAGGTACATACCCGGCGCGTACGAGCCGCTCTCCATCATGGTCGAGATGTCCGTGATCATGAACATCTCGCTCGCGGTATTCAACATGGTCCCGGTGCCGCCGTTAGACGGCTCAAAGGTCCTCTCGAACCTGCTCCCGGCCCGTAGCGCCTTGTCGTTTAGCAGGCTCGAGCCGTACGGGTTCATCATACTCATACTTTTGATCATGAGCGGGTTCCTTAACAGGTTCGTCTCCCCGCTCGTATATTTCATGGTCGGTCTTTTAACTGGAGGTATCTGAAAGATGCGGGGAAGGGTTCTAAGCGGCATGAGGCCGACGGGCAAGCTCCACTTCGGCCACTACCACGGGGTGCTCGCAAACTGGTTGAAGCTCCAGGACGAGTACGAGTGCTTCTTCTTCGTGGCCGACTGGCACGCGCTTACGACCGACTACGCCTCGCCGCAGGGTATAGCCGAGAACTCGAGGCAGATGGTCCTCGATTGGCTCTCTATCGGCATAGACCCGGCCAAATCGACGATATTCAAGCAGTCGTCCATTGCGGCCCACGCCGAGCTCTTCGTCCTTTTATCGATGATCACGCCTCTGCCGTGGCTTGAGAGGAACCCGACCTACAAGGAGCAGATGCAGGAGATAAGGGAAAAGGACCTCCACACATTCGGCTTTCTGGGCTACCCGGTCCTCCAGACCGCTGACATCATCGTCTACAAGGCCAACAAGGTCCCGGTGGGAATCGACCAGGCCCCGCACCTGGAGCTATCCCGCGAGATAACCCGCCGGTTCAACAACTTCTACGGCCCGGTTTTCCCCGAGCCCGAGACCATTCTTACGGCGTCGCCCAAGGTCCTCGGCACCGACGGCAGGAAGATGTCGAAGAGCTACAATAACGCGATATTCCTCTCCGACCCGCCGGAGGCCATAGAGCAGAAGATCCTCACCATGATGACCGATACCGCGAGGAAGAGGCGGACGGATGCCGGTAACCCGGACGTCTGCCCGCTCTTTATTACCTTTCACACGCTCTACTCGGACGCGAAGACCATAGAGTGGGTCCGCGAGGGCTGCACCAAGGCGACCATAGGCTGTACCGAGTGCAAGAGGTCGGTGATACCAAAGGTCCTCGATTTTTTGAAGCCCATACAGGAAAAAAGGCGGGAGCTTGAAAAAGACCCCGGTCTCGTCTCCTCGATACTTGAGGCCGGCATGAAGAAGGCGTCCGTTGTCGCTTCCGAGACCATGACCCATGTAAGGTCCGCGATGGGGCTCTCTTAGCGCTTTTTCCTCTCCTCCCTTGACGGGAGGGGATAGAGGTGAGGGTGAAATCCTGCTCGCAACCGCCCTGTTCTTCGCCTATAAAAGCGCCGTATGATCGGTTAAATAAAAAATATGGCATACCAGATAAAGCTCGACATATTCGAGGGTCCTCTGGACCTCCTCCTCCACCTCATAAAAAAGAGCGAGGTGGACATATACGACATACCCATCTCGATCATTACCGAGCAGTACCTCGAATACATCGAGATGATGAAGGAGATGAACCTCGACGTCGCCGGCGAATTCCTCATCATGGCCGCAACCCTCGTCCACATAAAGAGCAAGATGCTCCTCCCTGTGGACGAAGAGGCCGAGGAGACCGAAGAGGACGGTGCGGACCCGAGGGAAGAGCTCATCCGGAGGCTTCTTGAGTACCAGAGGTACAAGGAGGCGGCAAAGGAGCTCGGAGAAAGGCCGCTCCTCGGAAGGGACGTCTTCAAGAGGGGGTGTGATGAGCCGCTCGACGAGCTCGAGGATGGCGCGGGTTTCATGAGCGTCTCCGTATTCGAGCTCATGGAGGTATTAAAGGGCATACTCGCCAGGGCCCCGAAGGAAAGGCGTATTGAGCTCACCTCCGAGCGTTTCAAAATAGCGGATAAGATAAACTACGTTATGGAGATAGTCGGCAGGGACAAGAGCGCGACCTTCACCTCGCTCTTCCCCGATGAGGCCACGCGCGGCGAGATCGTCGTCACGTTCCTCGCGATACTCGAGCTCGCCAAGCTCCTCATGATAAGGATACACCAGACCGAGGACGGGGTGATACGCGTCTATCAGCCGCCCCCGGCGTCGGAATCGGCGGAGGTCTCGGCCGAGGAAGCGGTCTCCGCGGAACCTGTTGAAGAAACCCAGAAAGAGGGATGACCCCGTATGCTCGATAAGATCAGCCTTAAGCCCGTCATAGAGGCGCTGCTCTTCGCCGCCGACGCCCCGCTCTCTTTTGAGAAGATGGTGCACATCCTCGAAGGAGAGGAGAGGGGTACGATAAGGGAGGCGTTAAATGAGCTCGTCGAGGACTACAGAGAGAGAAGCGGCGGCTTCTTTATCGAAGAGGTCGCCGGAGGCTTTCAGTTCAGGACGAACCCCGAGTTCGCGCCGTGGCTCCGGAGGCTCTTTAAGATCGGACTTCAGAGGATAAGCAAGGCGGCGATGGAGTCTCTCGCGATCATCGCCTACAAACAGCCTGTAACGAGGGCCGAGCTCGAATCCGTCAGGGGCGTTGACTCCGGCGGCGTGCTCGCGACCCTCATGGAAAAACGCTTCATAAAGATAGTAGGCAGAAAAGAGGTCCCCGGCCGTCCCGTAGTCTACGGCACGACAAAGGAGTTCCTCGAGACATTCGACCTTAAAGACTTGTCCTGCCTGCCGAGCCTGAAGGACATACAGAAGATGGAGGAAGAAAATGGGCCCCAGGAAAAAGACGACGGAGCGTCCGGAGAAAGAGAAACCGAAGGGACGGGAAGCGAAGACAGCCCAACCCCGGAGGAAGGCGCGTCCCAAGCCGAAGGCGGCCCCGATAACGCCCCCGACGGGGATGGAGAGGCTACAGAAGATAATGGCGAGGGCCGGAGTGGCCTCGAGACGGAAGGCGGAGGAGCTGATAACCCAGGGCCGGGTAGTGGTGAACGGCAAGGTGGTGAAGGAGCTGGGGGCCAAGGCTGACTTCGCAAAGGACAGGATCGAGGTAGACGGCAAGAACATCTCGATAAAGGGCCCTACCGTTTACTATCTCCTGAATAAGCCCAAGAACTGCATAAGCTCCGTAACGGACCCGCTCAAAAGGCAGGTCGTCGTCGAGCTCATCAAGACAAAGGCCCGCATATTCCCGGTGGGCAGGCTCGACTACGACGCCGAAGGCGTCCTTATACTCACCAATGACGGAGAGCTGACCAACAAGCTGATACACCCGACCTACTCGGTGCCCAAGAAGTACCTCGTAAAGGTAAAGGACGTGCCCACGCCCGCTGAGCTCGAGCGGCTTGAAAAAGGCGTCTACCTCGAGGACGGCAAGACCCTTCCGGCAAAGGCCCGCCTCATAAGGGAGACTAAGGAGAACTCCTGGATAGAGCTTACCGTGACCGAAGGCAGGAACAGGCTCGTCAAAAGGATGTGCATGGCCATTGGCCACCCCGTCGCCAAGCTTAAGAGGATCGAGTTCGCGGGCATAAAGCTCGGCTCCTTGAAGCCCGGGGAGTACCGCCTGCTTACCGTCAAAGAGGTCGAAAGGCTCATACACCTCTGATACCGCGTAATGATTAAGAAGAAGGAAAAAGAGAGCGGGGTCCTCGGATATTACGAGGCCCTCGTTCGGGCGTTCGGCCCCCAGGGCTGGTGGCCGGGCGAGACCCCGATCGAAGTCGCCGTGGGCGCGATACTCACGCAGAACACGGCTTGGACAAACGTAGAGAAGGCTATAGCCAACCTTAAGCGCGCAGGAGCTCTCTCTTATAGGGCGCTCCACAAGCTCCCTGAAAAAGACCTCGCGGCCCTTATCCGGCCCGCCGGTTATTTCAACATCAAGGCGAAGCGTCTAAAATCCTTTCTTAACCATATTTTCGAGAACCACGGCGATCTGAAAAAATTCTTTAGCTTGCCGCAGGAGCGTCTTCGCACGGAGCTCTTGTCGATAAACGGCATCGGCCCCGAGACGGCGGATTCCATCTCCCTGTACGCCGCCGGGTACGGCGAGTTCGTCGTAGACGCCTATACCCGCCGCATTTTCTCGCGTCACGGTTTTTTCGGGGAGGACGCCTCCTATGACGAGATGAAGGCCCTCTTTACCTCAAACCTTCCGAAGGACAAGACCATATTTAACGAGTACCACGCGCTCATCGTAAAGACCGCCAAGGACTTCTGCAAGAAGAAGGCGCCGCTCTGCGAGGCGTGCCCGCTCGGGCCGTTCCTTCCGAAAAAAGCGCGGCTCGTCGGCGAGAAAACAGATGCCAAAAATAAATATACTCGATAGCCTCCTCGCCTCCAAGATAGCCGCGGGCGAGGTGATAGACAGGCCCTCTTCCGTCGTAAAGGAGCTCATCGAGAACTCCATCGACGCCGGGGCCTCTTCCGTAAGCGTCTTCCTCGCCGAAGGCGGCAAGCGGGTCATAAAGGTCAATGACGACGGAGAGGGCATATCAAGAGAGGACGCGCCTCTCGCATTTCTCCGCCACGCCACCTCCAAAATTTCCAAAGAAGAAGACCTGGAGGCGGTGCTAACCATGGGCTTCAGGGGCGAGGCACTCGCCTCAGTCGCGGCCGTCTCACGCGTAACGCTCAAAACAAGGCGGCGAATAGAGACCGAAGGGACGCTCGTCTCGATCGAAGGCGGAGGCGCGCCGGTCGTCTCTGGCGACGGCTGCCCCGAAGGGACCTCCATCGAGGTAAGGGACCTGTTTTTCAACACCCCGGCGCGGCTTAAGTTCCTCCGCTCGTCGGACGCCGAATACGGCCGCTCCCTCGAAATATTCAAGAGGCTCGCCCTCATAAACCCGAAGACGCGGTTCAAGATCCAGCACGGGTCAGGCAGACCCCTTGAGACGCCGCCCGGCGCGCTTAAAGACCGCATCTTCGACCTCTTCGGGATATCTGAAAAGGATATAATGGAAGTAAGCGCGCCCTTTGTGGAGGGTTACATCGGGGCGGTTGGTGACGGATACCCGACATCCAGGTGGCTCCTCATATACGTCAACGGCAGGGTCGTCAGGGATAAATCGATAAACAGGGCCGTCATCGACGGCTACGGGCAGATGCTCCCCCCCGGACGTTTTCCATTCGTTGTACTCGATCTAAAGATCCCGCCCGAGGACGTAGATATAAACATCCACCCGACAAAGAGCGAGGTACGATTTAAAAATCAATCTTTCGCATACGATGCTGTGAAACTCGCGGTAAGGGGCGCGCTCGGGTCCGCGCTTTCGCCCCCGGCATACCCGTCGCAAGATCGGGAGTCTTCCTTACGGACAACCTCCTACGGCTACGGCCGCGCATTCCCTCCGACCGGCCCGTTTCAGGCGAAAGAGGCCGCGGGAGCCGGATACTCGGGCGTCGAACGCTTGACCACACCCCCTCCACTCCCTCTTTTTTCGAGCGACGGGGAAGAGGTAAAAAACCCGGAGTTCCTGGGTCTTGAAATAGTCGGACAGCTCTGGGGGGAGTTCCTTATAGCCGAGTCGCACTCAAACGACGGCGAGTTCTTCGTCATAGACCAGCACGGGGCCGCCGAGCGCGCGGCCTTTGAAAAGCTCAAGAAGAGGTTCTACGGGGAAGGGGTGCGCAGACAGCTCCTCCTCCTTCCCGAGCGTATCGAGACCACACCCGACGAAAAAGACGCCATACTTGCGTCTATCGAGTACATCGAGAAGATGGGTTTCGAGATAATCCCATTCGGCCCGTCATTGAATGGCGGAGGAGAGAGCTTCCTCATAAAATCGGTCCCTGACATCCTTAAGTGCGGAAAATGCGATAGACTTATAAGTGAGTTGGCCGAAGAGCTCTCGAGCGTCGGAGGCAGTCTCAAGGTAGAGGAGAAGATCGAAGGGGCGCTCATGAGGATAGCCTGCCACAGCGTTATACGCGGGCCGAGGCCGCTTGCAAGGGAAGAAGGGGCCGCGCTTTTAAAGGAACTCTCGAAGATAGACTTCGCCTCGCATTGCCCCCACGGAAGGCCTGTCGTAAAGAAGTATTCGCGGAAAGAGATAGAATCAGCGTTCAAGAGGTAAGATGCTCTCAAGGAGGACATTCCTCAAGGCCGGGCTACTATTCGGCGGCATTGCACTTACCGAGGGCTTCCTCATCGAGCCCAGGGGTTTTGCCGTCGAGCGGACGACCATACCGATAAAGGGGCTCCCGCCTTCGCTCGACGGCTTTACCATCTGCCAGGTGACGGACATACACTTCGGCCCCGCCGTAGGCTCCCCTTTCATAAAAAATATCATCGAGACGGCAAATGCGCTTAAGCCCGACCTTATCGCGCTCACCGGCGATTACATAGAGGGCGAAAAGAGGCATGTCGGGCCTGTCGTTAAATTGTTAAAGGGCCTCAAGGCCCGCCTCGGCGTCGTCACAATACTCGGTAACCACGACCACTACGCTGGCAGTGGTTATACGGAAGACCTCCTCGCATCGAACGGCTTCAAGCCCCTCCAGAACAGTCACACGATGATAGAGTCCGGCAAGGGCACGCTCTGCGTCGCCGGGGTAAGGGATTACCTCGAGGACAGGCCTGACGCGAAAGAGGCCCTTAAGGGCGTGCCGGATGATGTCCCGCGCATACTCCTCTCACACCACCCGGATTATGCCGAAGAGCTCCCGACGGACGAGCGGATAGACCTCGTCATCTCGGGCCACACCCACGGCGGGCAGGTGAGGCTCCCGTTCGCTTTCGCCCCGATACTCCCCTCGCGCTACGGCCAGAAGTACTCGGGCGGGCTCGTGGCCCTTACCCGCAAGGAAGGCACCCGCGTCTATGTATCGAGAGGCATAGGCATGTCGATAATACCCGTCCGTTTCAACTGCCCTCCGGAGCTGACGCTTTTGACCTTAAAGGCCGCTTGAATCAAACAGTGCGCTTATAGTCACCTCTCCACTTGTGGGAGAGGGCGGAGGGTGAGGGCTCTCTCGGACAGGCAATTTTGTAATCAACAGCAGGATAATCTGATATGACTTTTCTTCGTAATTAGCATTGTGTCTATATAGTGCAAGTGCTATCTTAATGATAAGAGTTGTAATTATTTTAAAAAAAATATATATTCAGGCTTGAATTCCTTAATAAATTTAAGTCTAAATTTTGTCTGCGGAGAACTGAATAATGAATATATTACAAAAAGTGACAATTAATGGTTTTTGGGGCGATAGAAACATAGAAATAAACCTACAACCCGATATAAATTTTTTGATTGGAGTAAATGGATCAGGGAAAACAACAGCTATTAATTTGATAGCGGCTGCACTAAATGCTGACTTTATGGGTTTGGATCGGCTACCTTTCAATAAAATTGTAATACATCTCGCCGAAATAGGAGGAAAAAAAAGACCACAAATAGAAATTGAAAAGCGTCCAAGAGAGCATTCACCTTTTTCAAAAATTACCTATCGTGTAAAAGGTAGTGCCTCTGACAAGGCTATAACTTTCTCGCTTGAAGATTTAGAAGAACAGCTATTACTTAGGCACTATCCCGTAGGCTACTATCAAAGACAGATCCGTAAAACAAGCGCAAGCATAATAGAGCATCTAAAAAAATTAATAAATTCGAGTTGGCTGTCAATTCATAGAGCCGAAAGTACGCCAAATTCACCCGAAGATCGGAGTTATGAATCAACTGTAGACAGGAAGCTCGATAATCTATCAAATGAGTTCGTGAAGTTTTTTTCATTTTTAACAAAGCAAGCAGCAGATGAGTCAAATAAATTTCAAAAAGAAGTATTCCTTTCATTGATTCCTAGGCAAACCGAGGGCGAGTTGTTTTTAGCTGTAAAGAAGCTGGACCTCGATAAAGAGGAGAAAGCCCTGATAGAGATATTTCGAGAATTCAAATTGGGTAAAAACTCTGAGGAAGTTGTTAATGAACATTTTAAAACCCTTGAATCAGCTGTTAGAGAGATAGAAAAAAATAAAGGACTTGGGACTAATGCTCTGGTTGCTGTTGTAAGTGCCTTAAGAACGCACTCTGTAGTGCAAGATTGGAATAACCTCGTTGAGGTTATAAGAAAAATTTATGAGCCTAGAGATACATTTGTAGAAATTATAAACAGTATGATGCAGCGTAAGGCATTATTTATAAATGAAAAAAATGAGCTGATTGCAAAAACTCAATCAGGAAAAATTCTTCCTTTGAAAAGTTTATCTTCTGGAGAAAAGCAATTATTAATTATTTTAGGTGAAGCACTTCTTCAAGAAAGACTACCATGGGTGTATATTGCAGACGAACCAGAATTGTCTTTGCATATATCATGGCAGGATAAGCTGATTGTGAATCTACGTAAAATCAATCCAAATGCTCAAATATTTTTTGCCACGCATTCCCCTGATATTGTAAGCTGTTTTGGAAATCGAGTCATCGATATGGAGAAGATTCTTCAATGAGCTTCAAACATGGTGATTTGGCGTTCTCAAACATGCATTTATTTTTTGGTGTAGATGCTGTTGTTTTTATTGAAGGGGGTGAAGAAAGCTTCCCTTTAGAAGAGGTGCAGAAAGGAAAATTTAATGATTCGCCTATTGATAGTCAATTCTGGGAAAAAATTTTTGTATTCTTTGCCCCTACTAAAAAAATTCTAATTAGAGCAGTTGGATCGAAATCTGTTTTAACACAAATTGCTGATGGTATTTCTTCCGGCGCAATCAAGAACGTATGTGTTGCAATGGATAGAGATTTTGATAATTTTAAAGGAGCACTGAAAATTAGCCCTAATGTTTTTTACACTCAGGGCTATAGTTGGGAAAATGATATTTGGAAGCCGGAAATATTAGAAGTATCTCTAAATACTTTTACATCTAGAAAAATAAAACCTGAAATTGATTTGTTTTTTATTCAGTTTGCCAAAGACATGCATTGGGGCGTATATTGCGATATTCTATTAAATCAGTATTCACTTTCAGTAATTCCAAGAGATAAGCCAGGGAGTTTGATAGTATCTGATGCTTCAAGGAAACCAGCAATTAACAAAACCGCATTACGATCTATTATCAAAAGACATAGAATTGCCCATAGTAGTACACAGTTTAGATTAGGCAAACATATTTCTTACTGCCCTCTAAATGATTGCTTAGGGCATTTAGTAGAACGTTTTTTTTGTCGAGTATTTTTTTATTTCATTAAAAACTTTACAAAATTGCCGTCAATACCTAGAAAAGTTGTAGGGGCAATTATGATTGATAAATTTGTGAGCCTGTTAGGGAAAGATTTTTTGAAGCCAGTTCACAAGCATTATGAAGAGCAATTCGCAAGATTAAGAATATAAAAGGTGAAAACAGTTATTCTTATCAACTAGAGTACCAGCTGTCTGATTTGCGAGAATTCTCTGTAAAGATGCACTTAAATTTTCATCGTAATTATTCCCCTCCTTTTATGCATGGTAAATTATAGTAAAAAATCATCGAGAATCAATTGCCACGGAGAGTCCGTATTGACTTCGGCCCTGCGCCCAGCAGTCACCCTCCCCTTAATCCCCTCCCATCGAGGGAGGGGAGATTTTTTGGCAGGCTCCTCCTCTATTCATAATCCCCCCGCTTAATGTTAAAATACCCTGATGAATAAGGAGCGGATTGTCATAATCGCCGGGCCTACCGCCTCGGGCAAGAGCGCGCTCGCAATCGACCTTGCGCTTGCGTTCAACGGCGAGATAGTAAGCGCGGACTCCATGCAGGTATTCAAACGCATGGATATCGGCACGGCAAAGCCTTCCAGGACTGACCTTCAAAAGGTCCCGCACCACCTTATAGATATAATCGAGCCGAATGAGGATTACACGGCCGCGCGGTTTAGAAATGACGCCTTAAAGGCCATTGCGGATATAAGGTCACGGGAGAAAAATGTTTTTATTGTAGGCGGCACCGGCCTCTACATAAAGGCGCTCACCCAGGGGCTCTTCCCCGGCCCCGAGGCCGACCCTGACTTAAGAAAGACGCTTGAAAAAGAGGGCTCGGACGCGCTCTACGAAAGGCTCAAACTTATCGACCCCGAGACCGCCGCATCCATCCACCCCAACAACCGCGTGAGGGTCGTAAGGGCGCTTGAGGTCTACGAGCTTACCGGGACAACGATGTCCGCCTTCCAGAAAGACCACGGCTTCAAGGATGAGTCGTTCGACTGCCTTAAAGTAAGCCTCGATATCCCGAGAGAGGCCCTATACAGGCGGATAGACGACCGGGTGGACGGGATGATAGAGGCAGGGCTTGTGGATGAGACCAGGCGCCTTTTTGACGCCGATTTCGGTTGGGGCTTGAAGCCGATGCTTGGTTTGGGTTATAAAGAGGTGTCGATGTTTTTAAGGGGCGAATGCGCTTTACCGGAAGCGATAGAACTCCTTAAGAGGAACACGCGCCGTTACGCCAAGAGGCAAATGACCTGGTTCAAGGCCGACCCGGAGATAAAATGGTTTTCTCCGGAAGATAAGAAACGGATTTTCGAGACAGTCAAAGGACACCTGTGTTGAAGACTTTGATCCTTGCGATTTTATTTTTTGTATCAACGGCCCTCCCGGCCTTCACGGGTGTGGCCGGGGCGGCGATGTCCATCAAAGCCGAGGGCGCGTCCAACCGTGCCAATGACGCCACGGAGGAAAAAAAGACCGCAATCGACAAGGCGTTGAAAAACGCGGTAACCGAAGCGCTCTACACGGTCGTTAAGGCCGAGGGGCTCGAACTCGACAGGTCCCTTGCGGACAAGGAGATCCTCTCGAACCCGCGCTCCTACATACTCAATTACAAGGTCGTCTCGGAGGGCTGGGTAACGCACATGGGGCCGACACCCTCGGTAGTCGAAAGCCTCCCGGAGGAGCGGGACGCCGGAGGCATCGAGCTCTATCACATCTGGATAGAGGCGTCGGTAGACGACGAGGCCTTACGCGCCTCGCTCGGGAAGCTCATGGCAGGCCCGGCGTTGTCGGATCTGAGCATTACGATATTGGATGTCACCGAATACCAGGCCTTCTCTGGTCTTCTCGCGACTCTTCGGCGCATCGCGCTCTTGAACGACCTCGCCTACGGCTCTTTCCAGCGGGGGAGGATCACGCTAAAGGCGCGCTCGGCCACAGGGCTTCAGGCCTTGTCCGAGCGCATTTCAAAGGAGATCCCCGCGGGCTATCTCGTCCTCTCGGGCGGGTCTTCGACGATCGTCATAAAAGCAGAGACAAAGGCTATCCGTTAATATGAAAAAATTTGTAATTGCCCTGATATTGCTCCTTACCGCCGCTTACGGCTGTTCCCCCTCCGTAAAAAAGACGATCTCCCCGGGGTTTAGCGAGACACAACCATCGACAGTCGCCGTGATGCCCGTCATATGGGACTCGTCCGGCGCAAAGGAAGACGCGGAGATCGCGGCCTTGTTCAGAAAACTTACCGCTGGAAAACTCAGGGCCCTCAATTACGCGGCCCTGCCCTTGGAAGACGTCGACTCAAAGTGGACGGACTCGAATGCCGACGCTTTCCTGTACATCCGCATAAGGGCCTGGGACAGGGACTCTTTCGCGGGCTATGTGTCGCTTAGGGTCGACGCCTCATACGAGATGTACTCGAAGGACGGCGTCAGGCTCTGGTCAGCCGAGTATTCTACTAAGGAATCCGACCTTAACCTCGACGAGCGTTCGCGGGAGTACGGCGTCTTCGGCACATACGAGCCCCGGATAGAGCGGCTTGTCGAGGCGCTACTCTCCACGCTCCCGCCGGGCGAGCCGGCAAAGACGGCGGAGAAGAAGTTCTTCCAGTGGCTACCGTGACATAGAGGATAACCGTGAATGTCCCGAACGCGCTCACCATATTCAGGATCATCCTCGTCCCGGTCTTCCTTTACTTCGCAATAAACGATTACCTCCAGGCATCCGTCGCGGTCTTCGCCGTTGCGGCTTTTACAGACGCCGCCGACGGCTTCATCGCCCGGAGATACGACCTCAAGACCGAGTTCGGCAGAAAGGCCGACCCGTTCGCGGACAAGCTCCTCATGGTGAGCGCCTACCTCGCGCTCTCGTTCAAGGGCCTCATACCCTTCTGGCTGATGCTCCCGGTCGTCCTCCGGGATGTGAGCTTCTTCGTGCTTTTCCTGTATCTAAAGGGGACCGAGCGGACGGTAAAGGTCAAGACCTCGTGGTCCGGAAAGGCGACGACGGTCCTCCAGGTGGCAAGCGTCCTCTATGCCCTGCTTATAGCGGGCGGGGACTGGTTCTTCTTTATAATAGCCGGGCTTACGCTTCTCTTTACAGTCTATACCTGGGTAGATTATTTTGTGAAGGAGTCGAGGTTGCAGAGGGGATGACTGCCGAGCTTCATAACTTCGCATACCCGTGTTGCTCCTCGGGTTATTCTGTCATTCCAGCGAAAGCGGGAATCCAGTTCTAAAAACGACCCCTCAAAGGAAACCTTTTCGCAAGACCGCTGGATCCCCGCTTGAAGCTCGCGGGGATGACAGTTATAACCTAAAAAACCGACCCCTCCCGCCCTCCCCTTGTAAAAAGGGGAGGATTTTTGAACATCTCTTCTTTTACCTGGAAAATGAAAAGGTGCGGTTTTCGCCGCACCTTTTCATTCTATCAATTAACCTAACCTAAAACTCATTTTACCAGGCTGCTCAAAAAGCTCCAGATGCGAGGCGTCGAGGAGCGAGGAGGGAGGCGTACTCTTTTGTACGCCGCAGTGACGAGCGACGATGACAACAAAGCAGATGGACTTTTTCAGCAGCCTGCTACAGCGCCTCAGGCAAATCCTTCAAATCCGACAGCCTGAATACCGGCCCATCCTGGCAGACGTAACAACCGTTTATCTGGCAATGTCCGCATTTTCCGACCCCGCACTTCATCCTGCGCTCAAGGGAAACGAAGACCTCTTCGGGCTTTATGAGCTTGTCCCTAAGCGACAATATCACGAACTTGTACATGACAGGCGGGCCTATTACGACCGCGACGGTCTTGCCCTCGACTATCTCTACTTTCGGTATTAGGGTCGTCACCACCCCGACATTCCCCGTCCACTTTGGGTCTGGTTTGTCTATCGTAAGGAGGACTTCCAGCCCCTTAGCCCGCCAATCGTCGAGCTCTTCGGCAAAGAGCATCTCTTCCGGCGACTTAGACCCGTAGATGAGCGTGAGCTTTCCGAAATCATGCCGCTCCTTCAAGACCGCCTTTATAAGAGACCTCATGGGCACGACCCCTATGCCGCCCGCTATGAAGACGATGTCCTTGGACTTCATCTCGTCTACCGGGAATGTCGTGCCGAAGGGCCCCCTCACCCAGACGAAGTCGCCACGTTTCAGCCTGTGTAGCGCGTTCGTCACATTGCCCACGGCCCTTACGCAGAGCTCGAACTCCTTTGTCTCTCCGGGGCCTGAGGTGATGGATATGGGCGCTTCCCCGTACCCGGGGAGCCCCACCATGTAGAACTGGCCCGGCCCGTACTCAAGGAGCGACGGGTTCAGGGGGGCTATGGAGAACAGCCTCTCCTTTTCAGTCACCCTTGTGACGCGCTCCACTACCCCGGGGACCGGGAGGTATGGGGATTCAAGCCCTTCTTTTGTTTGATTCACGAATAAGCTCATTCGTCACTTCCGTTATGTTTATCTTCACGAGGCAGGCCCGCGAGCACCGGCCGCAACCGACGCAGAAGAGCATGCCGAATTTATCGGTAAGATACCTGAACTTCCTGTTGAACCTGTGGCGGAGCCTCTCGGCCCTCGTCTTCCTGAAGTTGTGGCCACCGGCGACCTTTGCGAAGTCCTCGAGCGTGCATCCGTCCCATACGCGCACGCGCTCGCCCTCCGAGAGGTTCGGCTCCACCTCGTCCTTTATGTCGAAGCAGTAGCAGGTCGGGCATACGGTGTTGCAGGAGCCGCACCCGGTGCATATCGAGCCTATGCGCTCCCATACGGGGCTGTCGTTAGACTCGGCGTATATCCCCGGCAGGTCCTTATGGTCGGCCTCCAGCCGCGCCTTGAAGGAAGCCTCACGGAGCCTCTCACGGGCCTCAAGCTCTTTGACCTCGGCCGGCTTCGCCTCCCGAAGCTTTAGCCACGCTATTATCTCCTCCCCCTTTTTCGAGGCGGTCCGGACGAGAAAGCCCTTCTTTATCTGGTGGAGGAATATGTCGAAGCCGTCGGTAACGTTCATGGTGCCGATTGACTGGCAGAAGCAGTACTCGTCCGGCATGCAGTCCGCGCCGACGATGAGCGTGTTTTCGCGCCTTGAGAGGTAATTGGCGTCGGGCTTGCCATATGCCCAGACCTCGTCCATGAGCGCTATGGCGTGGATGTCGCAGGGGTGAAGGCCGACTATCGCCTGTTTCCCGGACTCGATCACCGCCTCGTGGAGGTGGTGGCGGATGTCATACCTTAAGAGGGTCTCTTTCGGCGGGAAGAGGAACTGCTTTGCCGAAAGATGCGTTGGGGTGGAGAAGAGCTCGAGCTCCTTTGCATCTGTTATCTCTGCATAGGCCGGGAAACCGTCCTTTTTAATGGTGCCGTAGACCCTGTATTCCTTTAAGAGGGTGTTTATGAGTCTCGTAAGACCTGATGCCGTCCTTGAAGGCCCGCCCCCCGGGAGGTATCTGAAAAATTCAATGTTATTCATATGTTAACTATTATATCAACAGCCCTTTTTTTTGTCTACCCCAAACGGGCGTTTTTTTACAAAAACAATACTTGACAAAAATGATAAGGTATATTAGATTTGATTGTAGATGCATGGCGATTACACCCTGCGTCTGCGCGATTTATTTTTTTCCGCGTCTTTCAAAGGGGATGAGATGAGGCTATCGACAAAAGGGCAGTACGCAGTAAGGGCGATGGTCAACCTGGCCTGCCATTCGGGTGAGAAGCCTGTAACGCTGAAGGACATCTCGACAGAGGAAGGCATCTCTCTTTCCTACCTTGAACAGCTCTTCGTGAAGTTAAGGAAGGGCAAGATCGTAAAGAGCGTCAGGGGCCCGGGGGGTGGCTATGTCCTCGGGAAGCACCCCTCGAAGATAAGCGTCGGCGAGGTAATCTCGGTCGTCGAGGAGCCATTGAACCCCGTGGCGTGTCTCGACGTCGGCTCCGGTTGCGACAGGGCCGAGAGGTGCATAACGCAGAAGGTCTGGAAGGGACTCGCCGAGAAGATCGCCGAGTTCCTGAACTCCGTTACGATAGAGGACTTGAGCCACGAGGTCAAGCTCCACGGCTCCACTTCCACTGTAGGCGCGAATGCTTGCGGGATATAAATATAATAGATTGATGCTGATGCTGAAAGGGGGATTTTCTTTTGAACAAGATATATTTCGACCATAACGCCACGACACCTGTCCTTGGCGTGGTATTCGACGCGATTGTGCCGTTCCTGAAAGACCAGTGGGGCAACCCGTCATCCATCCATTGGGCGGGCAGGGGCACGAGAAAGGCCGTCGAGGACGCGCGCGAGACCGTCTGCAAGCTCCTCAATTGCCAGAATGTCGAGCTCATATTCACAAGCTCCGGCACAGAGGGCGACAACCACGCCATCAAGGGAGTCGCCTACGCGAACAGGAACAAGGGCAACCACATAATTACGACGAAAGTCGAGCACCCGGCTGTGCTGAACACTTGCAAGCACCTCGCGAAGGAGGGCTTCGAGGTCACCTATCTCGATGTGGACGCCGACGGGCTCATCGACCTCGAGGCGTTGAAGGCCGCGATAACGCCAAAGACGATTTTAATAACCATAATGTTCGCCAACAACGAGACCGGCGTCATCTTCCCCATAAAGGAGATAGGCGAAATCGCCAGGGCGCGCGGCGTCATCTTCCACACCGACGCGGTCCAGGCCGCGGGCAAGGTCCCGATAGACGTACAGAAGCTGAACGTCGACCTCATGACCATCTCAGGCCACAAGATATACGCCCCCAAGGGCATCGGCGCGCTATTCGTGAAAAGGGGCGTGAGACTAGTGCCGCTTATCCACGGAGGCCACCACGAGAGAAACAGACGCGGCGGCACCGAGAATGTCGCGGGCATCGTCGGATTTGGAAAGGCCGCGGAGATTGCGATCCGCGACATGGACAAGGAGATCGAGCACCTTAAGGCCCTTAAAGACAGGCTCGAGGCCGGGCTCGGAAAGATACCGCATATAAAGATAAACGGCCACATTGAAAAGAGGCTCCCCAACACCTCGAACATAAGCTTCGAGTTCGTCGAGGGGGAATCCTTACTCCTCAACCTCGACATGAAGGGGATTGCCGCGTCGAGCGGCTCTGCCTGCACCTCGGGCTCGCTTGAGCCTTCCCATGTGCTCGTCTCGATGGGCCTTTCGCACGAGCTCTCGCACGGCTCCGTCAGGTTCAGCCTCGGCAAATCGAACACCGTAGAAGAGATAGATTATCTTATCGAGATAATGCCCCCGATAGTAGAGAGGATGCGCTCCATGTCGCCCCTCTACGCCGGGGCAAAGTAGGCTTTCAAGCGCTAAATGCGATAGAATATAGGGGCGGGGCTTGAAGTTTGGCCCGTATACCGACAACTTAAGGTCATTGAAGGAGAAAGAGACATGTATAGCGAAAAGGTGATGGACCACTTCTCGAACCCGAGGAACGTAGGCGAGGTCGACAACGCCAACGGCACCGGCATGGTCGGCAACCCAGCCTGCGGCGACATCATGAAGCTCACGATAAAGGTGGAAAACGATGTGATAACCGACGTGAAGTTCAAGACCTTCGGTTGCGGCGCGGCCATAGCGACGAGCTCGATGGTCACCGAGCTCGTAAAAGGCAAGGGGCTCATTGAGGCGGAAAAGATCTCAAACGCAACGGTCGCGGAAGCGCTCGACGGGCTCCCGCCCGTAAAGATGCACTGCTCGAACCTTGCGGCTGACGCGTTACACTCGGCTATCGAGGATTACAAAAAGAAGCTCGCTGAGAAAAAGTAATAGGGCCTTCTGAAAAGTCTTAAAAAATCCCCCGCAAGGGGGATTTTTTTTGCCTATTGCCCGCCAATCGGGTGACCCCTCATTTTTCTGGATAAATCAGCATTTCTTTATTAAAATTGAAGTATTTAGCCAAGATGCGGCAAAGGGGATTTTTTTGTGTCCGGAAAAAGGGTAGTAGTCGCCATGAGCGGCGGCGTGGATTCTTCCGTCGCCCTCGCCCTTCTGAAAGAAGAGGGGTACGAGTGCATAGGAGTATCCATGCAACTCTGGGACTACTCGAAAAAGGAAGACGAGCGCGGCTCGACCTCGGGCTCGTGCTGTTCATTGGACGACATCCATGACGCAAGGGGTGTGGCTGACAGGCTCGGCGTACCTTTCTATGTGATGAACATGGAGGAGGCGTTCACGCGGGAGGTCGTCGACTATTTCGTGAAGAGTTATCTTACCGG
>JACPGB010000050.1 GCA_016182655.1 Deltaproteobacteria bacterium | reverse complement strand
GTGAAGACCGACCCGGCTATCAAGAGGAGGAGAAATACGGTGAATCGCGGCCACCTGTACTGGAGACGACCCCTTAAGTACAGGAAGGCCCCCGAGGCGGCGGCTGTAAGTCCCGCAGCCGGGAGCGCGTCTAGCCCCGTCATGAGCTTAAAAGGCACAAGGGTCGCCGCAAGGTGCCTGTAGACCCCGGCGCCAAACCCGCCGCCATGGCCGGCGCCCAACCTGGTATCGAGAGTCCCCTTGATGTCGAGGATCATATCCCCCGTCCCCAGATACCACCAGTTCTGGAACATCTGCACGGAAAAATCTATTACAGGCGCGGAGGCGTAAAACGCCCACTTCTTTATCCGGAAAGGCCCCTCGCTCCTGTCCCCTCCGAGCCAGGCCGCCAAGTCGATGCCGACGAGCCACGCGTAGATGAAAAAGGTCGAGTCGTACGAGGAGATGGCGAGCACGAGGAAGAGGGCCCAGGTGATAAAGACAAACCTTCCCCGTTTTTCTTTATCGCCGGTGACGGACCCTAAGGAGACAGCGAGTATCGCGAAGCGGAGCAGATCGTCTATCGGCTGGTTATTGAGCGTGTCGGCGAAGTCGAGGAACATCGTCGAGACCCCGTAGTAAAGGACGGCGAAAAAAGCCACGAGCGGGGTGGTGACGCGGTTCAGAAATACGTAGAGCAATATCAGCCCCCCGAATGAGAAGGCGAGGCTTAAAAGACGGAACGCGTGCCTCTCGGTCACGCCGGCCTTTCGGAGGAACGCATACGGGAGGACGAATCCGGACGGATAGTGGGTGTAGTAGAGGCGCCTGCCGATGAGCGAGCCCGTTACCGTTCCTCTCGCGTGATGCCTGAGTTCCGGGTCGTCGAGGTATTTTACCGCCTTCGAATAACCTATCGGGATATACAGGAACTTGTGATGGACTATGCCGTCATTCGCCCAGTGCTCGAGTGTAAGAAGGGTCTGCGCCGAAGGCTCGCTCCAGCCGCTCCATCCCTCCTCTGGCAGTGTCTTCATACCGAGATAGACGGCAAGGATGAGAGCAAGCACGGCAAAGGGCGCGTGATATTTTATTCTGTTTGAGACGGACATGGGATCCGGTACGGTCTAGAGAGATGCAGGGGATTATACATCGAAAACGGGGTCTACGGCAATCCCAACTTCGGCGCTAGGACGGTTTCGAATCCCCAGGTTATGCTTCTGATTTAAACTGGCGGAGAGGGGGGGATTCGGTCTCCAGTCGTCAGCCTCCTGCCTCCTCCCTACGACCCCGCCGTCCTCGCTTACGGCTTCATCCATGAAGCCTCATCCTCCCATCCGGTCGGCGCTCGGACCGTTCGAATCCCCCAGGTTGCGCTTCTGGTTCAAACTGGCGGAGAGGGGGGGATTCGAACCCCCGGTAGGGTGTTACCCCTACAACTGCTTAGCAGGCAGCTGCCTTCAGCCACTCGGCCACCTCTCCAACATAGACGGGCAGTTTACAGAAAGTTAATCCTTTTATTTGTACCACGAGTTTATGATATAATCAAGGCTTGTACCTTAATATTTTAAAAGGATGGCCGGTATGGACGACGTAAAGATCTGCCCGAGGTGCGACGCCGAATATTATGCGCATGTAAATACCTGCCGAAGCTGTGACGTCGAGCTCGTCACACCCGATGAGCTCAAGAGGCTCAAATCGGTCCCAAGGGCCGAGGGCGCGCTCATCTGCATCTACGAGGGCGACTACGACAGGATATCGCATCTGGCAAGCGCGCTCGACAGCGACGGGATAGACGCAAAGATACTCAAGGCCCCCAAGGCCGGTTGCGGAGGAGCGGACTTCGGGCTCTTCGTGCCTGAAACGATTGCGAGGTTCGCGGCGCTCAAGGTCGATGAGGCCTTCAACCGTCTGTACCCGGACTTGAAAGAAGCCGAGGAGAGGCTCGCTGGGGGCCAGTGCCCCGCGTGCGGCGCAACGCTCATGGAAGGCTACGGCGAATGCCCAGACTGCGGGTTGAATTTAGGCGGAGGGGGTTGTAACGACTCGGGTTGCGGAGGCGGTAGCTGTCACTGAGTGGGGAGCCTTTTCCCGTTCCCGTCGAAAATCGGGTACTTCCTCAATCCCATCTTCTGTAGCTTATATCTCACGGCAGTCCCCAGGACCCCGATCCCGTAGACGACCGACCTCTTGAAGTTAATGGACGAGGCGTCCTCAAAATACTTGGTCGGACAGCTCATCTCGCCTATGCGAAAGCCGAAAAAGGCCGCCTGCGCGAGCATCTGGTTGTCGAAGACGAAGTCGTTTGAGTTTTCAAGTAGCGGGAGCTTCTTTAATACTTCCTTGCTGAACGCCCTGTAGCCGGTGTGGTACTCTGATATCTTCTCGCCCAAAAGCAGGTTCTCCGCGAGCGTCAGAAACCTGTTCGAGATGTATTTGTAGACAGGCATCCCGCCCTTCAGGGCCCCAGTGCCCAGCACCCTTGAGCCCAAGACCACGTCGTACTCACCTGAGGCTATCATCGAGGCCATCGCCGTTATTAGCTTCGGCGCGTACTGGTAATCCGGGTGGACCATGACGACTATGTCCGCGCCGAGCCTCAAGGCCTCTGTATAGCAGGTCTTCTGATTTCCCCCGTAGCCCTGGTTCTTCTTGTGGACCACGATGTTTTTTATCCCGAGCCTTTTCCCGACCTCGACGGTATTGTCCTTCGAACAGTCGTCCACAAGCACGATGTCGTCGACGACGTCGTGCGGGATATCGTTGTAGGTCATGAGGAGCGTCTTTTCCGCGTGATACGCGGGCATGACGACTATCACCTTTTGGCCGTGGAGCATGCGCCTCCTAAGATATAACAAACAGCACTTAAAATTATTGCAAATTTGCCGCCCCGGTGTCAATGAAATCCTCCTCGCCGGGTACTCGGCGTACGGCCAAAGTTCGTATCCAAACGATTGCGCCGGTAAAACCAATGACACCCGATTTGAATCCGGCCGTACGCCGAGTACCCCGTCCGGCGAGGACCGCTTGGCGCGGGGCCAAACTCAAATCGGGTCGTTTAAGGAAACCCAAAGCTTGCCAGCCCGATACGGATTTGCCCGTCCGGCGAGGACAAACCCTTTGACCTTGAACGGTTTTCAGGTAAAATATCATCCCGGCGCATTGTCTTAAGGAGCGTGACTTGAAAGACCGTAGACCCATACTCATAGCCGCGATGTGCGTAGCGGCCCTGACCTTTCTCGTCTACCTCCCGTCGATTTCAAACGGATTCGTCAACTGGGACGACCCCGGGTATGTCTACAAGAACCCCAATATCCGCGCACTCGATCTTAAATGGGCCTTTACGGCCGTCGTCGTCGGGAACTGGCACCCGGCTACACTCCTCTCACTTACGCTCGACCACTCGATATGGGGTCTTAACCCCTTAGGGTTCCATCTCACGAACGCGATTGTACATTCGCTTAACGCCTTACTCGCCGCGCTCCTGGGCTCGGCTCTCTATCCGTACAAAGACAGAAGGGGCGCGGTCATTTCAGGTCTTCTGGCAGGCTTGCTCTTTGGGCTCCACCCGGCGCATGTGGAGTCGGTTGCGTGGGTCTCCGAGAGAAAAGACGTGCTCTCGGCCTTCTTCTTCATGGCGAGCGCGCTTTTTTATATCAGGTACGCGCGCGGCAAAGGCGCGGCCTGCTACGGACTATCGATCGCGGCGTTCATCCTCGCTCTACTCTCAAAGCCGATGGCGGTCTCGCTCCCCATAGTCCTCCTTATAATCGACTTTTATCCGCTGGAAAGGTTCAAGGCTGGGTCGTTTAAAAAGGCGATCACCGAAAAAATTCCCTTTTTCGTCCTCGCGGGGGTATCAGCCGCGCTCGCGCTCTGGGCGCAAAAGGTCAGCGGCGCGCTCTCGTCCCTCGATTCCATCCCCCTCCTTCAGAGGATTCCGATCGCCTTCAGGGCGTACGCCTTCTACGGCTACAAGCTCTTTGTCCCGGTCGACCTCTCGCCTTTCTATCCGTTGCCCTTTGATAACGGCCTCTTCGAGCCGTGGGTGATAATCTCGATAATACTTTTCGCGGCCATAACGATTTTCTCTCTCGTGATGCTTAAAAGAAGAAAATCTCTCGCCGCTGTCTGGGCCTATTATGTAACAACCCTTTTGCCGGTCATCGGGCTCGTACAGGTTGGGGCGCAGGCCGCGGCAGACAGATACACATACATCCCTTCTCTCTCGCTCTTCATACTTATCGGCGGCGCGGCCGGATATCTTGCCTCCAAAAATAGAAGCGCCTTCGGAGTGATCATAATCGCGGGGCTGACCATAACTTCGGTTTTTTCGTATCTCTCCATAAAGCAGATAGGCGTCTGGAAAGACTCTGTCACGCTCTGGTCGCGGGGGATAGCTCTATACCCTGAGAGCGCGCCTGTCGCCTACACGAACAGGGGCATTGCCTTCGGACAGGCCGGGAGGGTCGAAGAAGCGATAAGGGACTTGTCCCGTGCCATCGAGATAAAGCCCAACATGACCGAGGCGTATTACAACCGGGCGCTCGGGTACAGCTTCGCGGGAAGGAACACCGACGCCATAAGGGACTTGACCGAGGCGATAAGGCTGGCCCCGGCCTATGTAGACGCCTATCACAACAGGGGGGTCGCGTACGCGAGCCTCGCGGACTATGAGAGCGCCATAGAGGACTTCAAAAAGGTGACGGAACTGAACCCTTCCTACGGCCCGGCCTATTTGATGCTGGCGCAGGCCTACTTAAGGGCTGGTGAAAAGGAGCCGGCGATTGAGAGCTTCCGCAGGGCCTCGTACCTCGGGGTAAGGGAGGCGGACCGTTTCCTCATGGAGAGCGCGCCGTGAGCAGGAAATATTACATCGCATACGGCGGAATCGCCCTTATCATTTTCCTCGTCTATCTCCCCGCGCTCTCAAACGGGTTCGTCAACTGGGACGACCAGCTCTATGTCTACGAGAACGCGGACATCCGCTCAATCGACGCGAGGTTCCTGAAACTCGCCTTCACCTCCGTAATGGTCTCCAACTGGCACCCGCTGACCATGCTCTCGTACGCCGTGGATTATTCGATATGGGGGCTGAACCCGTTCGGCTATCACCTCTTCAGCATCGTCCTCCACGCGATAAATACGCTCCTTGCGGCCATCCTCGCGAAAAAGCTCGCCGAGGAGGCCGGGGCAGGAGAGAATCTCTCGGTATTTATCGGGGCCGCTCTCGCGCTCCTCTTCGGGCTTCACCCGCTCCGCGTGGAATCCGTCGCATGGGTCTCTGAAAAAAAAGATGTGCTTAGCGGCTTCTTTTTTTTCCTGAGCCTCATCTCATATCTCAAATATAAAAAGACCTCTAAGGCGCTCCCGTACGCGCTCTCGCTTTTCTTCTTTATTTTCTCGGTAATGGGAAAGCCGATGTCGATAACGCTACCGGCGGTCCTCCTCATACTCGACTTCCATCCGCTCGACGGGTTCAAGGCAGGAGTCAAAAAGGCGCTTATCGAAAAGGCCCCGTTCTTCGCTTTGTCCGTACTATTCGCGGGGGCGACGGTCTGGGCGCAGGCGTCGGATAACGCCATAGCCTCTCTCGACCCGTACCCGATGGCCTCCAGGATGCTCGTTTCGATAAGGGCGCTCGCCTTTTACATTTTTAAGACCCTGCTCCCGATAAACCTCGCGCCGTTTTACCCGCGCGATCTATCCCCGTCCCCATTCGGCGCGGAGTACATAGCCTCGCTCGCGCTTGTCATTGCTATTACCGCTCTCTCGATATTGTTACTTAAACGGTCGAGGCTCCCGTTAGCCCTCTGGCTCTTCTATCTCGCCACACTCTCCCCCGTAATCGGCATCATCCAGGTCGGCTCGCAGGCCGCGGCGGACAGGTACGCTTACATCCCGGGGCTTGCGCCTTTGATTTTGATAGCGGCGGGAGGCGGCCGGCTGTTCAAACGGAGGAGCGGCGCGGCGGCCGCATTAGCTATTGCATGCGCCATTGTACTCGGCGCGCTCACGGTACGGCAAGTATCCGTCTGGAAGGATTCCGTAAGCCTCTGGTCGCATGAGGTCGCCGTCTATCCGGATGACGCCCCAATCGGGTGGTCGAACCTCGGGCTCGCCTACAAGGACAGCGGCGAGCTTGACAAGGCTGTGGCGAGTTACGAAAAGGCCATTGAGATAGACCCGAATTACGCCGACGCGTACGGGAACAGGGGGGTGGCATACCTTAAGCTTGGGCGCATGAACGATGCGCTCGAAGACCTCTCGACAGCCATAAGGCTGAACCCCGAGAGCGCCGAGCTCCATGGGAACAGGGGTGTGGCGTTCATCACCACGGGGGAATACGAAAAAGCGATAGGAGATCTTTCGGAGTCCATACGTTTGAGCCCGTCGACGGCGGCAAAGGGCTATTTTAACAGGGGGATATCGTACAAGGCGCTCGGCATGAACGCGGAGGCGGTATCCGACTTTACGCGCACCATAGAGGCGGAGCCGTCTTTCGGGGGCGCGCACAACAACAGGGGCGGGGCGTATCTCAGGATGGGCTCGTTCGATGAGGCGATAGAGGACTTCAGCGCGGCTGTACGGATCGATCCCGAAGACGGGGCCGCGCACTACAACCTCGGGCTTTCCTATCTGAAGGCCGGGGACGCCGGGAGGGCCGCCGCATCGTTCACGAACGCGGCCTCGCTCGGGATAGAACAGGCAGAGGCGCAGTTGAAACTGCTCGGAAGATGAGCGGGCGTCAAGCCCCGAGCGTTTCCTTTACAGCCGCAAGGAGCTCGGTGACCTCGTAGGGTTTTTTAAGGAGCCTGAGCTTCCTCCCCTCTACCTCCGGCCAGCCGTCCTTTATGTCCATGTAGCCGCTCGTGAAGAGGACCCTGGAGGCGTAGCCTCTGCTCGATAGCTCCTCGGCGAGCTCTATCCCGCTCTTGTCCTCGAGTATCACGTCGGTAAAAACGAGGTCTACCCTGCCGCCCTCCCGCCTGAAGACCCCGAGCGCCTCGTTCGCGCTCCTCGCTTCCACGACCTTGTAGCCGCTCTTCCTGAGGACAAGGGCCACGACCTTGCGGAGCCTCTCCTCGTCCTCGACGATCAGTATGCGTTCTCCGTTGCCGAGACTGGCGGCCTCCCTGGCCTCGGCCACGGAGCGGTTCATCGCCGGCAGGAATATCTCGAACCTCGCCCCCTTGAAAGGCTCGCTCGAGGCGCGTATCTCGCCCTTGTGCTCCGCTACTATTCTCTTTACCACCGCGAGTCCGAGCCCCATGCCCTTGCCGCCCTTGGTGGTGTAGAACGGCTCGAAAGCCCTCCCCATCACTTCGGAATTCATGCCCGTGCCCGTGTCCGCGACCGAGAGGCTCAAGTACCTGCCCGAGGCGAGACCAGCCTCGTTATCAGAGGTAACGACGGTGTTCCGGGTCTTGATCGTGAGCCGGCCGCCGTCGGTCATGGCGTCGCGGGCGTTCAGCGCGAGGTTCAGGAGTATCTGCTCTATGTGGAGCCTGTCCGCGAAGACGGGCCAGGTGCCGTCCTCGAGGTCGGTCCTTATCTCTATGTTCTCCGGCAGAAGGCTCCTTAGCATGGAGACGGCCTCCTGGACCGCGCCGTTAAGGTCGTGGAGCGCGAACCGCGCGGGCTCGTTGCTGCTGAATATGAGGAGCTGGCGCGTAAGGTTCTCGGCCTGCCCCGAGGCCGATCGGATCTCCTCGAGGAACTCCCTCTTGCTCTTCTCGTCGGGCTCCGAGATGGCGAGCTCGCTGTTGAGCTTGATGGACGACATGATATTGTTGAACTCGTGCGCGATCCCTCCGGCGAGCTTTCCTATGAGCTCGGTCCTCTGGGCGTTCAGGTGCTTCTCCCTTATACTGTCGTTCTCCTCCTGGAGCTTTTTCCATTCGGTCATGTCCTGCAAAAACCCGGAGACCTTCCTTGGCCTGCCGGTGCCTTCGTCGAATACCGCCTTGCCTTCCGAGCGCAAGACCCGGATAGCGCCGTCGGGCCTCACTATGCGGTACTCGACCGCGAAAGGCCCCTTGCCCTCGAGCGCGGCGTTTAACGCGGACAAAGCGCACTCCAGATCGCCAGGGTATACGAAGCCCCTGATAGACCTGACCTCGCCTGCCTTGTCCCTCGTTGTCCCGAGAATGTCGTATATCTCCTCTGAAAAAGAAGCTTCTTCAGTCCTCGGGTCCCATTCCCAACTAACGAGGCGAGCGAGCCTCTGCGCGGCCATGAGCCCGGCCTCGCTCTCCCTCAGGCTCTCCTCGGTCCTGACTTTCTCTTCTATTTCTTTTTTAAGCAACAGGTTCGCCTCGAAGAGCTCCCTTGTGCGCTCCCTGTACTTTAATTCAAGCTCTTCCTTCGCGGCCTCGAGCCCCTCCCTCAGGCGCTTTTTGCCGGGGCTTTCGGCGAACTCCCACCCGCCTCCCCGCTCTATGAGCACGAAGTCGTGGTTCGCGACGACGTCGAGGAGCTCTTTAGCCCCTATGTGGTCGAGCGAATAGGTGCAAAGCACAAGGAGGCGATAAGCCCCCACAGACCCCTGCAGGACCCTTTCGTACTCCTCAAACCCCTGCCATTCCTCGGCGCAGAGCCAGGAGGTGTCGCCCGAGACCCTCATCCCGGCGTATCCCTTTCCCTCTATTTCGCGGCTGTATATTTCGAGCCACCCGTCGAGGACCCTTTTGAGGTCGAAGGACCCGCCCTTTTTGTACCAGTCGAGATAGGAGATGACCATCATCTGCCCCTTCTCGATGTATTCCTCGAAACCGGGGAGATGTGAGCGCATCGCGGCCTTCGCCTCTTCGACGGTCGTGTGCGCGGGCGTGACCCACATGCAGAACTCGTTCGACTCAAGCCCTGCTATGAAATAGTCGCAGAGGAGCTCGATGAGCGCGGCCTTGTCCTTGTAGAACTGACAAAGGTGCGCCCCCCATTGTATCCGTCCGACGGCCTTTATGCCTGAGTCTCTGGAATCGCCTTCCACGCCATGCCTCGGGGTGATTGATTGTTCGGAAATCACAAAATGAACCACAGAATCAGGGATTATTCAAGGGTTTTAATAATTGTAGAAAGACCGGATAAAAAAGAGGTTTTTTCTGCGGCGTTCGGGAGGTTACTTGAGGATGAGGATGTTCACATCCTCGGGTTTCCGGAGGGCCTCGATCGCGACGTCCTCGCCGTAGCGGCTGACGAGTATATCGACGCTCTTTTCCGGCGTGACCATCAGGCCGTTCAAGTAGACGTAGCTCAGGAAGTCGGGTAAAACCGGGTTTTTAAATATCACCATCCCTTTTTTCGCGTCAAACAGGAGCCCGAGAGAGGCCTGTAGCATGTAAACGATCGCGCCCGAGGCCCATGTCTGCGGGGAGCAGGCCACGGGATAGAGGGTCGGAGCGACCCCTGCCCTTTTGTGAAACCCGCAGAAGAGCTCCGGCAGCCTCTGTAGCTCCATGTGGAGCGAGGCCTCGAAGAGCCCGGAGAAGACCTTCTTGAACTCCTCTGTCATGCCGTAAGAGGCGAGCCCGTAGGAGATAAGGGCGTTGTCGTGCGGCCAGATCGAGCCGTTATGGTAGGACATGGGGTTATATCTGGCCTCTTTGGCCGATACCGTCCTTATGCCCCAGCCAGAAAAGGAGAGCTCGGAAGTGAGCGTCCTGGCGAGCCTCCCGGCCTTGTCATGGTCGGCTATCCCGGTAAAGAGCGCGTGTCCCGCGTTGGATGAGACGACCCTGCACGGCTTTTTTTTGCCGTCGAGGGCGAGCGCGTATGTGCCGAGCCTCTCGTCCCAGAAGACCTCGTTGAACCTTTTTTTGAGCTCAACGGCCTCTGACAGGAGCCTCTCGGCCCCGCTCTCGTCCCCCATGAGCCGGGACAGTGCCGACGCCTCGACCTTCGCGGCATACAGGTAGCCTTGCACCTCGGATAAGGCTATCGGTCCCTCGGCAAGCGTGCCGTCGGCGTGGAAGACCGAGTCCTGGGAGTCCTTCCAGCCCTGGTTCCTGAGCCCCTTCTCGTCAGGGACATACTCGAGGAAACCGTCCCCGTCGACGTCGCCCTTTGTGGAGAGCCAATGCAGAGCCGATTCGATCGACGGCCAGAGCTTCCTTACAAGGGCCGTGTCCCCGGTCCTCCTCCAGTACGCGCCCGCAAGTATAATGTAGAGCGGGGTCGCGTCCACGCTACCGTAATAAAGCCCGAAGGGGACCTCGTGGAGCGCCGCCATCTCCCCGGACCTCGACTCGTGCATGATCTTGCCGGTCTCGGCGGCCTTCCTTACGTCGTCCTCCGACGCCTGCATGGCCGAGAGATATTTAAGCACCCCCCTTGCAAGCTCCGTATTTATCCAGAGGCACTCAATGGCGGTTATTATCCCGTCCCTGCCGAAAGGGGTGCAGAACCAGGGTATGCCGCCGTAGGGGTAGAGGCCGTGTGGGGTCTTCGTGAGCATCATCCTGATATCCGAGACCGACCTTTTAAGGGTCCTGTTGAACTGGGCGTTCGAGGTGTAGACCTCGGCGCTCCGGGAAAGCACGACTCTGGAGCGTCTCTGCGCCTCTTTCGCCATCCGGTCGAACCCGTTGTTTTTCGGAGCGCCATCTTTGCCGACGACGCACGAAGCGCTTATATCTATAGTCTCGGTCACACCGGGCTTCAACCTTACATCGAAGCTCAGCGTCCTCCCGAGCGACCTCGCCGGGTCTTTGGAGACCCGGATGAGCACGGCCCTTTTGACCTTATCGAGCCCCGTGTAGCCCAGTTTAAGCTCCCTTTTCGAGTATACCGGTGTGGCGGCCTCCCCGCGCCTCTTTCGCTTTATGCCTCTCACCTCGAATATGTCCTTGAAATCCGCGTCAAACGCCGCATCCAATGTGAACGAGACCTCCTCCTCGCCGAAGTTCCGGAGCCTTATGTGCTCGATGAGGGACCGGTCTTTCAGGAGACGCGAGCGCATGATGTGTATGGTGTCCCTCTTTATGACTATCCCCGAGTCTCCGTAGATGTCGGTGTTGGTAAGGTCGACGGTCAGGAGGACGTTCTCCTCGTCTATGTTTGACGAAAGAAATAGCGGCCTCACCCCGTTTATCTTGAGCTCGTAGTGGGACAGGAACCGGGTGCCGCCGAAGTAGAGCCCCTGCTCCTTTTTGCCGAGCGGGAGTATGTCGCCGAACCTGTCGAAGACCCCGAACGAGTCCCCGTCCTTGAGGATGAGCCTGTAGGGGTCTATCATCGAGGAGGTGGCGACGATGTAGAACTTGTCCCGTATCCTGCTTATCTCTTCAGGCATTTGCGCCCACCCCTTTTTCGAGCGCCCTTTCGTAGACGGTTATATAGTCGGCGGCCATCCTCTCGGACAAGAACCTCTCCTCGAACCATGCCCGGCAGTCCTCCCGTGAAAAAGCGGGACAGTCGTTGAGTATATGTGAGACCGCTTCTTCGTCTTCCTCGAAGACGAAGCCGGTTTTCCCGTGGTCGACTACCTCGGGGATCGACCCGCGCCTCCGGGCGATGACCGGCGTGCCGCAGGCCATGGCCTCGAGCATGGAGAGCCCGAAGGGCTCGGGCCAGTCGACCGGGTGTAGGAACGCGAGCGCCCCGCCTATAAGGGAATTTTTCTCGGAGTCCGTCACCTCGCCCAGAAATTCGATGAGCGGCCCCCTTATGAGCGGGCGTATCTCGCTTCTATAATATTCGGCGTCCGCGTTGTCGACCTTTGCCGCGATCTTTAGCGGTATGCCGGACTTAAGGGCGATTGCTATCGCCGAGTCTACCTTCTTCTCAGGGGAGACCCTGCCGACGTAGATGAGGTAGTCCCCGCCTTTTTTATTGCAGCAATACAGGTCTCCGGGGAGGCCGTGATAAACGGTAGCAAGCCAGTTGGCGCCGGGCTGAGGCCTCCTCTGCGCGTTTGAAATGGATATAACCGGTTCATTCCCGTACTCCTTGAATATAAAATCGTGCTCGGCCATGTCGAGCCTGCCGTGGAGCGTGGATACGACCGGGACGGTCGCGCGCCTTCCCAGGACGAATCCTATGCAGTCGATGTGCGAATGTATGATGTCGAAGCAACGCTCCCGCCTCAAGACCTCTTCCATCATGAGTAAATGGAACGAGACCGGGTCGAGCTGACGATCACCGAGCCGGAGCGCCCTGTCGCAGACAGGCACAAGGTTTGAAGAGGTCTTCGAGTCCCCGGATGCGAATAGCGTCACCTCGTGGCCCGTCTTCACGAGCTCCTCGGTAAGATATGAGACGACCCTCTCGGTTCCGCCGTAGAGCGCCGGCGGCACGCTCTCGAAGAGAGGAGATATCTGGGCTATTCTCATGTTCCTGCTCCTTTGTTGGTTTGAAGCGGATTACCCCCAATTATAGTTTGAACCAGGAAAACGGATTGTCAAACAGGGGGCTGGGAAAGGCACGGAATATCGCGGGGCTTGGAGATGGACCGCCGTTGCTGGAATGAAACGCCACTGTCATTGCGAGGGCGTAAGTCCCGAGGCCATCCCGGTGCCTTTTCATATCCTGGGGCCCGGAGGGGCGGCATCGCGGTGAGATTGCCGCGTCGCTTCGCTCCTCTGCAATGACAAGGCAGAAACACCTTGCGGCAAATTTTTCCGGCAGGAATTTAGATATTTTTGTGAGATTAAAGGGAAAGCGGTCTCTTTGCTGGAAACCGGAAGGGGCGGCGGGCGTTTAAGGGTTGTTTGTTACACTTCTGTCCTCATCGACTCCTCTATCTTCCTGAAGAGCGTCCTCCTGCTTATGCCCAGAGCCCTGGCGGCCCTGGACTTATTGCCGTTGCACTGCATCAATACCGCCCTGATGTGGTTCCTGATGAGCGCGTCGAGCTGGGTCGAGGCC
>JACPGB010000047.1 GCA_016182655.1 Deltaproteobacteria bacterium | reverse complement strand
CTCATCGACTCCTCTATCTTCCTGAAGAGCGTCCTCCTGCTTATGCCCAGAGCCCTGGCGGCCCTGGACTTATTGCCGTTGCACTGCATCAATACCGCCCTGATGTGGTTCCTGATGAGCGCGTCGAGCTGGGTCGAGGCCGGGTCGGCATTATCCATTTTTTGTTCCGCTCCCTTCCTCTCCTCCTTGGCCGGGTTGTCCCTTATATGCGACGGGAGGTCCTCAAGCCCTATGAACTCCTCGTTCGTAAGGATGGCGATGTGCTCTATGACGTTTTCGAGCTCTCTCACGTTGCCCGGCCAGTCGTACGACATAAGCGACTTCTGGGCCGGTATCGCTATGCCCCTTATCGACTTGCCGGTCCTTCGCTGGAACCTCGCGAGTATGTGCCTGCTGAGGAGCGCTATGTCGTCGGGCCTTTCCTTAAGCGGAGGCACCTGTACGACGAGCGGCGTGAGCCTGAAGTAAAGGTCCTCCCTGAACCTCTTTTCCCTCACTTCTCTTCCGAGGTCGCGGTTCGTCGCGGCTATCACCCTGCACCTGGCCTTGAGGGGCGCATTCGACCCGACCTTTCTGAAGTCCCCGTTCTGGAGCACCCGGAGGAGGTGCGGCTGGAAGGAGAGCGGGAGGTCGCCTATCTCGTCAAGAAAGACCGTGCCTTCTCCCGCGGCCTCGAATATCCCCGCCTTGTCGGTTATCGCGCCGGTAAAGGCCCCGCGCTTATGTCCGAAAAAATCGGACTCGATCAGGTGTTCGTTGAGAGCCCCGCAGTTGCACGCGATGAACGGGTGCCTCGAAGACGGGCTTATGGAGTGCAGGGCCCTGGCTATCTCCTCCTTGCCGACGCCGGTCTCTCCCAATACCGTCACGGTCTTGAAGTACGGCGCTATCCTCCGGAGATAGTCGAATATCTCGAGCATCCGGGGGTTCCTGCCGACTATCCCGGCGAAGGTGTATCTTTCGGATAACGCCCTCTCAAGCTCCTCCGTCTCCTTCTTCACCCTTACGAACTCGCCGATCTTCTCGAGCTCCGCCCTGAACCTCTCGGTATCGAGCGGGGTCCTGAAGACGGCGGAAGCGCCGGTGGCGATGATCTCGACCTCGTCTACGTCGTCGCGGTCCCCGATAAAGAAGACCATGACCCTCGGGTCGGCGACCTTGACCGACGGGATTAGCTCGAGCGCACCTTCGAGGACCGCAACATGGTAGTGGTTCCTCTTTACCTTGTGAAAGAGCGATCCGCCGTTTTCAAAGACATCGACCTTGTTTCCGTCAAGGAGCCCCTGGACCTGGCTTTCCGGACCATCAGGCACTATAAGGACATTCAGCATGGGTTACCCTGTTTAGCCTCTGCAAAATTTATTTTATGTGAATTCTATCAGATTTTCCGATTTGCGATAACCCCCTCGAAGTTGGATATGCCAATTGCGACCGCTTCCGTGGTTTTCCTTTTCTCTTATCAAGGCCATGAAAATCAGCCAAAAGATCAAAGAGTACGCCTTGTGCTTTCTGCTACCGCGCCATAAATGAGCATAGTGTATCTTTTTGACCCGGACCCCTCCGGATGGCTCCAGGGCTGTCAGTCCGTAAATAATCAGTAAATTCAATATGTTGCTTTTGTTTTGCGGTTTGGCACGGTTCTTCCAATATAGAATGATCATCCGGGGCGAACAAATCCCTGAGCCAAAAGGAGATGGATATGAAAAAGACCCTTGTTTCGGCGATAGGCACTCTGACCCTCTTGCTTACAGTTTCGGCGATCGCGGCCGCTTCTGATATCAATCTGGAAAAGGTCCTCCCTGCTGACGGCCGGTTCAGGCTAGAGAACGACGATTCCCGCTCTCTCCTTGAGCGCATGGCCTCGCTCTGCAAGGACAATGGCGGCGAGGCGTCCTATATCATCCCCAGGAGGCATGGGAGGCTGACGAGACTTACGGAGGTCTCTCTTGGAGAGGCGCGGGTCAACGCCGAGAGCCCGGAGAGCTACTGGATCATGTCCTGCGACGGCGGGATGAAGTTCCTCGTCGAGAAGGAATCGAAGGCCATGAATAACGGCGCCGAGCTCGCGTCCTTCCATTCAAACCGGGGACTCCTTGGCGTCGATTACATAAAGAACTCAAGCGTTACCGCGCACGTTGAGGAGACCGTTGCAACCCAGGCCGAGTCCGAGGGCTTTTTGAAGGAGATGGCGCTGGAGATCAACGCAATGGGCCTGGATTTTGTGCGGGCCAGGGACGGCAAAAGGTACATGGGCGAGAGGACCGGCGGAAAGGGGCTCTTCTGCGAAGGCGTGGTCATAAAGGAGCTTGAAGGGGCCGGTGTGGCCAGGGTCCATGCCTTCAAGGTCTGTGATTCAAGGGTCGTAAAGACAGGAGAAAAGTCGGTGTCGACGGCCCTCGTAGCGAGGAACTGAAGAGTCTTGCCGTTCCGGGTCCGGCCCAGGCGCGCCTTTTGGCGCGCCGGTTTTTTTTGAATGCCAGGAAGAGGCCTTGTTGAACGTACTCTGGAACGCGGCTAAGCTCAATTCAAGAAACCTGAGTCAAATGGGACCCTAAAGCAAGGAGGATGGTATGCACAAAATAAGACCTCTCATCGCGATTTCGACGGCGCTTCTATTCGCGGTAGCCTCTGGCGCGCTCGCGCCTGGCCGCGCGTCCGGCAACCCCCCGCCCTTAAGCTCGTCTGCAAAGGCCTCGTCCGCGAAAAGCGTCATATCAGGCTGGCCTGACGCCTCGAAAAAGGCCGCCAACGACATGATATCAAAATACGGCGAGCCCGCGGCCTCGACCCCTTCGATGCTCGTATGGAACAGCCAGGGCGACTGGCAGGAGATAATCGTCTACAGGGACGCAATCCCGCACAACTTCCCGAAACAGCACAACGACGTCCTCGAAGGGCAGATAGCGTTCAAGGTCCCGGCGGATAAGTTCGACGACCTTGCCGAGTTCGACGGGAGCCTCATAATCGAGAGGACCAAAGGGACGCTCGCGGCAAGGTGCGACAGCGAGCCGATGAACTACCTCGCGCTCAACCTGGCCTCCGAGATCGTGAACGACAGGATGTCCGTCGACGACGCGAGGGACGCTTACGCCCAGATAGCGAAAGACTACGCGGCCGGAAAACAGCACCCCTACACCCAGGGGTTCCAGTTCGATGTCGCGGGCTTGAGCGAGACGCGCGATCCGGACAGCGCGATAATAGGCTGATAATCGTCTTTGCGGAACAAAAAAGAGGGGGCCTCGCGTTTACGGCGAGGCCCCCTTGATCGTTTAGCCCTGATTTTCTTTCTCAAGCGTAAAGAAAAATATCGACCCCTTGCCGGGCTCGGACTCGGCCCAGATACGCCCCCCGTGCCTCTCGATTATCCGGCGGACCGTCGAGAGCCCGACGCCAGTGCCGGGGAACTCATCCGCGCTATGGAGCCTGTGAAAAGGCTCGAATATACTCCAGGCCTCCTCCATCCGGAACCCGATGCCGTTGTCCCTTATATAATAGACGCCCGTGCCGTCGAGCGACCCCGCGGACCCGAACTCGATACGGGATACCTCACTCTTGGATGAATATTTCCACGCGTTACCGATGAGGTTTTCAAAGACCATGCGGATGAGCCTCTCGTCGCCCCTTGCCTTAAGCCCCTCCTGTACGCTCACCTCGGCCTTTCGTTCGGGGTCGGACTTTTTCATATCGGTGATTATGGCGGATGCCATGCCGCTCAAATTTATGGTCCCCTGGGATATCTCGGCCCGCATGACGTATGAGAGGTTCAAAAGGTCGTCTATGAGCGTGCCCATCCTCTTTACCGCGCCCCTTATCCTCTCGAGGTGGTCCTGCCCCTCGCGGTCGAGCCTCTCCCCGTGCTTTTTAAGGAGCACCATGCTGAAGCCGTCTATGAGCCGGAGCGGCGAGCGGAGATCATGAGCTACGGAGTATGTGAACGTCTCCATCTCCCGGTTCGCGACGGATAGGTCCTCGGCGGCCTTCCTTAATTCCCGCGTCCTCTCCTCGACCCTCTCTTCGAGCTCGGCGTTCAGTCTCCTAACCTCGTTCTCCATCCGCTTCCTTTCCGTGATGTCGAGGGCCATGCCTGAAAAGAGCCCCTCGTAGAGCCTGCCCATTATAAGGATGTTCCTGATGTTACCCTTTTTCGTGACGCCCTCGAACTCGAAACCCTCGACCCTGCCGAGCTCCCTCAATATCCCTACCATCCGCGCCCTGTCCGAAGGGTTTTTGAACCTCTTTATGGCGCTCTCTTTCATAAGCTCCTCTGCCGAGCCGAACTCGTATATCCTGACCACCGCCTCGTTCACATAAAGGAACTGCCCTTCGAGTGTTGTGGTGAATACGGCGACTATCGAGTTCTCGACGAGGCCCCTGTACTGCCTCTCCGACTCCTTGAGCTTATTTATCGTTGTCTTGAGCTCCGTCACGTCCAGGACGGTCCCCCTCATCCGGAGGGGCCTGCCGGATGGGTCCCTTTCCACCTCGCCCTCAGCGTGGACGAACCTCACTTCATTGTCCGGGCGGATGATGCGGAAGTCTATGGAATACGGCTTTCCCTCATAAAGCGCGTCGTTTATGGACGCTATTACGAAGCCCCTGTCCTCCGGGTGGACCGCCTCCATGAATTTTCCGGTAGTATCGACCTCTTTCGCGCTCCTCCCCAAAATCCTCGCGACCTCGTCGGTCTGCTCGATGTGGTCCCTTACAATGTCTACGTCCCAGGCCCCCATGCGCCCTATCCTCTGGGCCTCGCGCAGGCGCTCCTCGCTTTTCTTAAGGGCCCCCTCGGTCTCCTTTATCTTTGTTATGTCCGTCGAAACCCCGCATATCGCGTAAGGCTCCCCGCGCGTGTCCTTAAGCGGGAATCTTATGGTCAAAAAGACCCTCTCGCCTTCGGGCAGAGGGAACCTTTCCTCGAATTCCAGCGCATGCCCGGACTCGATTACCGCGCGGTCGTGCTCCCTTATGGTGCGCGCCATGCCATTCGGATAAATCTCAAATATGGTCTTGCCGTAGACATCCTTCTCACCCAGCTTCAGGAACTCGAGAAACCTCCTGTTCCCGTAGAGATACCTTTCGTTCAGGTCCTTCAAATAGACGGCGTTACCCATATTTTCGAGTATCGACCTTAAGCGCGCCTCGCTCTCTTTCAGGGCCTCGTCGGTCTTGATGTGCTGGGTGACCTCGAGGAGGCTCAATACCAGCCCTGTAACCCTGCCTTCCGTCCCCCTGACGGGCTGTACTGTCCAGTCCCAATATGTGACGCCCCTTTCAGGCGCGTGCGGATATACGAAAGGCCTCGCGTAGAAAGAGGCCGGGACGCCCGTCTCCACGACCCTCCTGAAGGTGGTCTCGTTCTCGGGGTCCGGGTAGAGCTCGAAGTGGTTCCTGCCGGGGTAGAAATCCGGCGTCTTGCCGTAAGCCTCGGCATAGGCCCTGTTCACTTTTATGAAGTTGAAGCCGGCGTCCATGTAGGCGATGAGGAGGTCGATGGACTTGAAAAGGGTTTCGAGGAGCTCCCTGCCCTTCACGGCCTCCTCCTCGGCCCTTTTTCTCTCTGTTATGTCCTCATCGACAACGACCGCTCCGGTGATATTGCCGGAGGAATCCCTCAACGGAATAGCGGAGTTGAGGATCGTCTTCCTCTCACCCGAGAGGTTCTCGACGACTATCTCCTCGTTCAGTATTGTCTCGCCTTTTGTAACGGCCCTGAAAGAGGCCCAGTCCGTTGGCGCTATCCTCTCGCCGGTGGAGACTTGCCAGCCCTTGAGCTCGTGGTAGACCATGCCCCTGCGCGCGCCTCCCCAGAGCCGGTCCGCGGCGGCGTTCCGGTACTTGACCCTGCCTTCCCCGTCAAGGACGAGTATCCCCACGGGCAGGGAGTCGCATACGACCAGAAGCTCTCCCGCGATCTTTTCATTTTCCATAGTCGATTAAAGTTGCCGAAGTGTTTTGAAGGGCTTGCCGGGACCCGGTTTATACGGGTATCTGGAAATTATAGCACCGATTTTTACGCAGGCCGGAGGGGTGGGGAGATTTATTGCAGGCTCTTAACGCGCTTGCCCGGAGCCGGTTGGGGTCTATACTCTATTAAGGACCACCAAAGCTCAGGGATGTGCTTTGATCTCCTCTTTGCTGGATGGATAACCCTTGGAAAATGAAAGGAAAGGAGGCTGGCATGAAGATATTGAGGTTGATGGCCTTTTGCTGTTGCCTTGTCCTCATGGGTGGCGGCGCGCTCGCCGAGGATGCCTATGCGCCTCAAAAGGCGACGCCCGCGAGCGGCCATGACATACACGTCCTGGCCCCGCACGTCGTCGATGGCAAGGTGATGGGGCCGTACCACCACTACTGCAAGGTCCTCTCGGAGGAGCCGGTGATAGAGTGCCTCATTTATGAGTCGACCGAGCCGAACGCGAGGCTCGTGCAGATCGAGTACATAGTAGCGCAGTCCATCACGCGCGAGACGGTCCCGCTCTCTGAATGGAACAAGAACTGGCATGACCACAAGCAGGAGATAGCGACGGGCAGGGTCCAGGTGCTGGACCTTCCGCCGGACAAGGCAAAGGAGGTCGCAGACCTTGTGGCCACGACCGACGGGATTATCTATCACCTCTGGCCGGAATCAGCAGACATGCCGACCGGCAAGGTAACAATAGCCCAGTCCGTGGGACACAGGAACCTTACGGCAAGCGAATACAGGGAGTACGAGACGGCGAAGAAGTAGTTAAAACAAAAGGCGCGGCGAGAGCCGCGCCTGAAGTCTTTCGTGAGGAGACCTTTGCATAAACCATATGTCCGTATAAGATCAGTTTCCTGGAACTGGATTCCCGATTAAAACCTCGGGAATGACAAACAGAACAATACCGTCATCCCCGCGAAAGCGGGGATCCAGTGTCTTATAAAGGGCCCTTACAAAGCTGCTGCGGGGAGATTCGTGGAGGAGATCGATATAGCTCCCCTCCTTAACAAGGAGGGGCCGGGGGAGGTCGTATCTGTTTTCAATCTTCACACTCAGTCAAGCGTGAGCGGAGCACGCCTGTGAAAGCTATCGCCCTTATCCGTCTTCGTACCTCTCGAGCTCTTCCTCGCTCAAGCCGAAGTAATGGCCTATCTCGTGGAGAACGGTCAAACGGATCTCTTCGATAAGCTCCTCTTTCGTTGAGCAGACCTCCTCGATGTTCCGCTTGTAAAGCACGATCCTTTCGGGAAGCTGGCCTGACGCGCCGAACCACTCTTGCTCAAGGCGCGAGGCGCCGTGAAAGAGCCCGAGAAGCTCTTCGGCCGGGATACCCGCGCTCTCGGCGTCCTCGATAGAGGGATAGTCCTCCACGACCACGACGACATTCTCCATGCGCTCCCTGAACTCGTCAGGCAGGCCGTCGAGCACCCTTGCCGCAAACAATCTAAAATCCGCCTCTTTTACACGGTATGGCATATTGTTAATTTATTATTCTTCGGGGCGGAATTCAAGCCGGACCTCGCCATCCATCCAAAACACCTTTTTTAATCCCTCTCTGATTAAAACACTTAAATTATACTTGCAAAAAATAATATGCCGTGTTTAAAGAACAGGGTTTTTGCAATACAAAATCTTTGAATTCCAAAAAGCCCTTTATACGGACGGTGTATATGAAAAAGAACTTGATTGCTTGTATCTCTTTATTGTTCTTATTTTTCGCAGGGGAAAAGGCGTACGCAAAAGGAAAACTCTTCGTGGGCGGTAATCTGGGGTTTGATTACGCCACGGGGGTCGATGGACCTAATCCCGCAGTGGTTGAAGAGGGCATGCTTTATGGCGGCACCATAAAATACTTTTTTGAACATGAACCGCGTCTTGGGTTCGGCGGGTCGTTCAATGTCGCACCCAAAGGAGACAACACCGGCGTATCGGTAAATTCCGAAGCCGTCTTTTACACTTGGCTGTACGATGTCATGTATAACTTCAGCAGCAACGACTCGATTGAATATGTGTCATTATCCATCGGTCGGTCCTACGAGACACTTGACTCGGACTATAATTACCACTACGAAGGACAATCCCCGGTTTATGGAGTAGGGCTCGGCATGATCTATGATGCGAGAGAGCCGGGCTTTAAGGTCGGCGGAGAAATAAGATATCTGCTGCTCACCGATGCGGACTTGAACGGATTTTTAGAGGGCTATATTACTTTGGGCTATCTGTTTTAGGGGAAATCTGGCGGAGGGTGAGGGACTCGAACCCCCAAGGGCGTTAGCCCGCTGGTTTTCAAGACCAGTGACTTACCATTAGCCTAACCCTCCGTTATCGACTGATTGTGCGGGGCGGGAAAAGGGGCGCTGGGGCCCCGGTGTTTATGATGGGATTTGTTTTTTAAAAGGGCGGATGAAGCCCTCGCCGGGCTGGCAGAATCACAACGGGCGGCATTGCGTCAATGAACCTCAAACCGCCCGATTTGCAATTGGCCCTGCGCCAAGCAGTCACCCTCCCCTCTGTCCCCTCCCATCGAGGGAGGGGAGGTAAAAAAAATCCTTTAATCCCCTCCCCCTTGACGGGGGAGGGTCAGGGTGGGGGTGAAAACTTCACCTTCCCTCGAGCCCACGAACCTCATCCTGAGCTTGTCCATTCCCCGGAGATTGCTTCGTCGCAAACGCTCGGCGCGTGGCCAAGCCGAATCAAAGCCTGTAGCCTTTCATAGACTGAGTCGCTTGATATTGATTTGCCAGTCCGGCGAGGACGCTCCTCGCAATGACAAAAACAACTGAATTCCCGATTAAAACCTCGGGAATGACAATATCAATGCAAACCTAATCTCAATCTAACCCTTTTTCGTGATTTTTTCAAGGCCTCCCATATAGGGCCTCAATGCCTCGGGCACGATTACACTCCCATCGGCCTGTTGGTAATTCTCAAGTATCGCGACAAGCGTCCTTCCCACAGCCAGCCCCGAGCCGTTAAGCGTATGTACGAGCTTGGGCTTGCCGCCCTTCGGGCGGTACTTGATGTTGGCCCTCCTCGCCTGGAAGTCCTCGAAGTTCGAGCAGGAGGATATCTCCCTGAATTTGGACTGCCCCGGCAGCCAGACCTCGATATCATAAGTCTTGGCGGATGAGAAACCCATGTCCCCGGTGCAGAGCGTTACGACCCTGTAGTGGAGACCGAGCTTTTTTAATACCTCTTCGGCGTTATTGGTGAGCTTTTCAAGCTCGTCGTAGGATGTCTCGGGGAGCGCGAACTTTACGAGTTCGACCTTGTTGAACTGATGCTGTCTTATGAGCCCCTTCACATCCTTGCCGTAGGAGCCAGCCTCTTTCCTGAAGCAGGGGGTATACGCGGTGTACATAATCGGGAACCTGTCTTCGTCGATTATCTCATCCGCCAGCATGTTCGTTACAGGCACCTCGGCCGTCGGGATGAGGTAGTGGTCCCAACCTTCGATCTTGAACAGGTCCTCCCCGAACTTCGGCAACTGCCCGGTGCCCATGAGGGCCGTGGACTTTACCATGAAGGGCGGCAGGATTTCGGTATAGCCGTGCGCTGTCGTGTGGAGGTCGAGCATGAAGTTTATGAGCGCCCTTTCCAGAAGCGCGCCCGCGCCTTTTAAAAGAGAGAACCTCGCGCCCGAGAGTTTCCCCGCGCGCTCAAAATCCAGTATGCCGAGCGCTTCGCCTATATCGGTGTGCTCCTTCGGGGTGAACGAGAACTCCGGAATTTTGCCCCAAGTCCTAACGACCGGGTTGTCCTCGGAGTCCTTCCCAAACGGGACGGACGGGTGCGGGAGGTTCGGGATGACGAGGAGGAGGCTGTTCAACTCCGTGTCTGCCTCGGCGGCCTTCTGGTCGAGCTCCTTTATGCGGGCGGACTCGTCCTGCATCTCCTTCATGAGGAGGGACGCGTCCTTCTTCTCTTTCTTGAGCTTGCCTATTTCTTCGGAGACCGCGTTACGGCGGGCCTTGAGCGATTCTGCCTCGCCGAGGAGCTTCCGCCTCTCGGCGTCGAGGGCGCGGAACCTGGACAGGTCGATTGAGCCGCTACGGGAGGAGAGCCGCTTTTCCGCCTCTTCGAGGTTGTCGCGCAAATACTTTATGTCGAGCATCTATGAAAACTCCTGAAGACCCTGGATTCCCGCTTTCGCGGGAATGACAGTTGATGAAGATTTTTAGTTTTGATGTTAACCCCCTCTCCCCTTGTGGGAGAGGGTCGGGGTGAGGGGTGTTTTTCACCCTCCCCTCAGTCCCCTCCCGTCAAGGGAGGGGAGGAAAAAATGCCGTCGAATTGCAGTGAGAGGTTTTTTTAGGACGACCCCTCCCAACCTCCCCTTGTTAAGGGGAGGAGATAAAACCGCAACCACCCTAAGCGTCTATCTCAGCTCCCCTCCTTACCAAGGAGGGGCAAGGGGAGGTCGTATTTCTTTTCATTCGTCGATATGAATTTCATCATCGAAACTTTTATGCTGAAATAACGGCCCCCACTATAATTGAAAAAAACTATTTTTTCCACCTTTTATAGAGGCTGTTCTCGATGCCGAGGACATCGAGGACCTTGCCGACGATGAAGTCGGCCATGTCGTCAATCGTCGCGGGCTTCTGATAAAAGGCCGGCATGGCCGGGAGTATCACTGCTCCGGCGCGGGAGAGTTTCAGCATGTTCTCAAGGTGTATGGAGCTGAGCGGCGTCTCCCTCGGCACGAGCACGAGCGCCCCCCGCTCCTTTAAAACGCAGTCGGCCGCACGCTCTATGAGGTTGCCGGAGATCCCGGCCGCTATGCGCGCGAGCGTGCCCATGGAGCACGGGCATATTATCATCGTCTTTTTGAGGGCTGAGCCGCTCGCGGCGGACGCCGCGAGGTCGTCGTAGGGGAGGAGCTTCAAGGAGCCCTTGAGTTTCTTGGCGCCGGCGGACTTGACTGCGCGGGCCTTTATCGATTCGACGACTTTTTCCGGCCCTATCCCGAGCTCCTCTTTCAAAAGCAGAAAACCCGAAGGGGAGACGATGAGTTCGCAATCGTCCCCCCTCTTGAGCAGTTCGGATATGAGCCTCACCCCGTAAAGGGCGCCGCTCGCCCCTGTAATGGCCACGAGGTATGCCGACAAGATCAACTCCGGTCTGAATGAACTACCCTGCAGAAGACTGCGGGGGCATAACCTTATACCTCCCCTCCCTTGACGGGAGGGGACTGAGGGGAGGGTGACTTTGGCCAGGGCCAAAGAGTCGATACGGAATCTCGGGGTAAATCGATTCTCCTGCCGTTCGTTGCGGCTTTGCCTGCCCGGCCAGGGCTTTACCCCCACCCCAGCCTCCCCCGTAAAGGGGGAGGAGATTTTAAAATCGAGGCAAGTCCCAGCGAATCAAGGCTACTGAGCCTTGAGCTTCACAACCAAATAGATGGTGTTATTGCCCCTCATTATGAGGAATAGCGCGACATCGTGCTTCTCGGCGTCTTTTACGGCCCTGCTGTAGTCGCGCATGTTCTTTATCGGCTTGCGGTCGATCTCCTTGATGACATCCCCGCGCCTTAGGCCCGCAGTCGCCGAGGGGCTCTCAGGCTTTACGGAGCTGACGATCACACCCTCGGTCTCGGATATGCCGAGGCGTCTGGCGAGCTCGGGAGTTATCGGCTGGACGGATAGGCCGAGCCGTTTGTCCGGCGTGCCTTCCTTGTCCTCGCCCTCGGTCGTCGTCTCGACAGGCTCCTCGTCCATCTTGGTCCCGACTTTTACGAAGTATGTCTTTTCCGCGCCATCCCTTACGACGCGCACTTCCACGCTCTTGCCCGGCTGGGTGGATGCGACGGTCCTCGGGAGGTCGCTTATCTCGGCAATGGATTTCCCGTCAAACGCGACTATGATGTCCCCTGCCCTCAACCCCGCCTTGTCGGCCGGGTCGCCCGGGGTGACGGACGATATGAGCACGCCCTTGGAGTCTTTAAGCCCGAAGGACTCGGCGAGCTCGGGCGTGAGCTCCTGAATGGACACGCCAATCCAGCCCCTCGTCACCTTGCCGAACTCCTTGAGTTGCAGGATGACTTCCTTTGCCATGTTGATGGGGGTGGCGAACCCTATGCCCTGGCCGCCCGCGATGATCGCGGTGTTCAGCCCCACGACCTCGCCCTTCATGTTGAAGAGCGGGCCGCCGGAGTTGCCGGGGTTGATAGAGGCGTCTGTCTGTATGAAGTTGTCATAGGGCCCCGCGCCGATTATGCGCCCCTTCTGGCTGACGATACCCGCGGTCACGGAGCCGCCGAGGCCGAAGGGGTTGCCTATGGCGAGCACCCATTCGCCTATCTGGATATCATCGGAGTTGCCGAGGGTAGCCACCGGCAGGTCGCCGTCGGCCTTTATCTTTATAAGGGCTATGTCGAGCTTCTGGTCCTGCCCGACGACCTTTGCCTTGTACTCTTTCTTATCGGAGGTGAGCGTTACGAGTATTTCGGTGGCGTTCTCTATTACATGCTGGTTCGTGAGTATGTAGCCTTCCTTATTGAGGATAAAGCCCGAGCCGAGCGACTGCCTCTTGAACTCCTTGTGGGGCTGTTGGTTATCGAAGAACTTGTTAAAATCGTCGCCGCCGAAGAAGTCGTCGAAGGGGCCCTTGAACTCTGGGAAAGGCATCATCGGCCTCTCCTTCATGACCTGCGTCGTCGAGATGTTCACTACCGTCGGGGAGAGCCTCTTTGCGAGATCCACGAAGTCCCGCGGGACCCCCTGCCCCGCGTCGGCAACCGCTTTTACCGTGTTTTCAGGCTCTTTCCAGAAGTTCTGCGCCGTCGTCGGGTTCGTGAAGTCGAACCGCGCCGTGAACGCGATGCCCGCTATTATCGATACAAAGGCGACAAGCAGAAGTGTCTTGAACCCGAAGCCTCTCTTTTTGTCTTCCATCTTTCTCCTGTTGCGAAGCCCCGGTAAGGGCGTTTGAGGGGCAAACGCCCCCGATATTAATAAGACGAAAACATGTAATGAGCCACCCGTAGCTTTTGCTACCGGGTATCTCTCTAAACTTCCCTCCCTCGACGGGAGGGGATAGAGGGGAGGGTGAAATCTCTACTGGGCGCAGGGCCAAAGCTCGAATGTGGGCTTTGGGATAAATCGATTTATAGGCGTTCGATACCGAATTGCCCCCGGCACGCTTCACCCCCACACTGCCTCCCCGTCAAGGGGGAGGGGTTTAAAACTTACGAAGCGAGCTTCGCGGATTTAACCCGAAGCGATTAGACCGCTACCTTGCAATACCATACGCGGAGCTCATGGAGGACGTCCTCGACAAGCTTCGTCTCCTCATCCGTCAGGTTCCCCTTAGTCTTATCCTTGAGGAGCGCTATGAGGTCTATGGTCTGTTTGGCGACCGCGGGCTCTTTCTCGGTCTTTTTCGTGACCGGGTTCTCGACAAGCCCGAGGTTCATGACGACGGAGGTGGACAGCGACAGTATGAAGGTCGAAAAATCGAGGGGCGGAAGCTCCTTGGAGAGCTCTGTAGACTCCTCCTTGCCCTTTTCCTCGTTCGCCCCGGTCTCGTTCTCAGCCATTTTTTTACCCCTTTTGAAATAGCCAAATAGCCCGTCTCTGCCTTTCAAAGCAACGGGCTCAGGTGTTTTTGGAGTTTTAGTATGGAAACAGCTTGCGCTGGGCAGGACCCATGTTATCTTTTAAGCCTGCCCCAGCCCCGCTAATAGATGAAAAAACGCCGAACCATTCTCACGCGGTTGCAAACGGGCCACTACCCCTTCTCGCCCCCGTGAACCTTATCATGGTTCCACCCGCAAAGGCTCCCTGGCCCTTCGCCCCTCTTCCTACTGGACCTTTACCTTTACAGAGTCCCTGTTCGCGTCAACGGCCTTAGGGACGGCTATCTTCAAGACGCCGTCACGAAAGTTCGCGGTAATGTTATGCTTATCAACCGAGTACGGGAGGCTGAAGGCCCTCTGGAAGGTCCCGTAGAACCTCTCCATCCTGTGATAGTTGTCCTCGCAGAGGCCCTTCTCCTGACGCCTCTCTCCCTTAAGCGTCAGTGTGTTTTCGTTCACCTCTATGGAGACGTTGTTCCTGTCGACGCCGGGGAGCTCGGCCTTCAATACCACGGAGTCCTCAGTCTCATAGATGTCTACCGGCGGATACCACATGCCGCCGGTCATGGACGAGCACCCCTTGTACTTCAAGAGCGCCTCGTCGAATATCCTGCTCATCCTCTCCTGGAGGAAAAGCAGGTCCTTGAACGGATCGCGCCTTCTTAAGACCACGGCCCCCCCTTGAAAAACGAAAAAGCTTATAAAATCTAATTTATTTTATAATCAGGCTTTTGTCAAGACCAGTTCCGGAGAAAGACATCAAACCCTCAGGTACCCGGTATCTTTTCTGAAGACGAGCCTCCCGTTCTCCGCGTCCACGATGATGCGCTCGTCCTCACCGAACTCCCCTTCGAGGATCTTGTTGGCCAGGACGTCGTAGACCTCCTTCTGAAGGAGCCTTTTAAGCGATCTGGCCCCGTAGACCGGGTCGTATCCGGCATCCGCGAGCCTCTCCTTGGCCGCGTCCGTCAAAACGACGTCTATGTTCTTTTCTTTCAGAAGCTTTTTTAGGTTCCGGAGCTGTATCTCGACTATTTCCTTCATGTGGGCGCGGGTGAGCGGGTGGAAAATGATGATGTCGTCGACCCTGTTCAGGAACTCGGGCTTGAAAGTCTGCCTGAGGACCTCGGTAACCCGGTTCCTTATCTCCTCGTAGTCCTTTTCCCCAAGCTCGGTTATGTACTGGGAGCCAATGTTCGAGGTCATTATGATGACCGTGTTCTTGAAATCCACGGTCCTGCCCTGGCCGTCGGTCAATCTCCCGTCGTCGAGTATCTGCAAGAGGATGTTGAAGACCTCGGGGTGGGCCTTTTCTATTTCGTCAAAGAGTATGACAGAGTATGGGCGCCTGCGCACGGCCTCGGTAAGATATCCGCCTTCCTCGTACCCGACGTAGCCGGGGGGCGCGCCTATAAGACGCGCAACCGAGTGCTTCTCCATGAACTCGCTCATGTCGATCCGGACCATCGCGCGCTCGTCGTCAAAGAGGAACTCGGCCAGAGCCCTCGCGGTCTCGGTCTTTCCGACACCCGTGGGGCCGAGGAATATGAAAGACCCTATGGGCCTGTTTATGTCCTGCAGTCCGGCGCGGGCCCTCCTTACCGCGTTCGAGACGGCCTTAAGCGCGGCGTCCTGCCCGACGACCCGCCTTTTTAGACCGTCCTCCATCTTACGGAGCTTTTCCTTTTCGCCTTCGAGCATCCGGGAGACCGGTATGCCTGTCCAGCGAGAGACTATTCCAGCGATGTCTTCACTGTCGACCTCCTGCTTGAGCATCCGGCTCGTGCCCTGGAGCTCGACGAGCTTTTTGGAGTCGGCCTCGAATATCTTCTGCAACTCGGAGAGCCTGCCGTACTTGAGCTCCGCCGCTCTTCCGAGGTCGCCCATGCGTTCGGCCTGGGCGGCCTGGGTCTTTACCTCTTCTATTTTCTTCTTCGTCTCCTGTATCCGGTTGATTATCTCTTTTTCCTTCTGCCAGTGGAGCTTCAACGACGCGCTCTCTTCCTTGAGGTTTGCGAGGTCCTTCTCTATCTTCTCAAGCCTCTCAAGGGAGGCCTTGTCCGTCTCCTTTATAAGGGCCTGCTTTTCTATTTCGAGCTGAATGACCCGCCGCTCTATGGTGTCTATCTCCGTCGGCATCGAGTCTATCTCTATGCGCAAGCGGGAGGCGGCCTCGTCGATCAGATCGATCGCCTTGTCAGGCAGGAACCTCTCCGAGATGTAGCGGTTGGATAATGTCGCGGCCGCGACTATCGCGGAATCCGCAATGCGCACGCCGTGGTGTACCTCGTAGCGCTCCTTGAGGCCGCGTAGTATCGCTATAGTGTCCTCCACAGAGGGCTCGCCGACCATCACGGGCTGGAAGCGGCGCTCGAGCGCCGCGTCCTTCTCTATGTGTTTTCTGTACTCATCGAGGGTCGTGGCCCCCACGCAACGCAGTTCCCCTCTGGCGAGAGCGGGTTTGAGCATGTTGGATGCGTCCATCGCCCCCTCTGCCGCGCCCGCGCCTACGAGGGTATGGAGCTCGTCTATAAATAAGACGATATCCCCTTCGGCCTCGGTTATCTCCCGCAATAAGGCCTTCAATCTATCCTCGAACTCGCCCCTGTACTTGGTCCCTGCTATAAGAGAGCCTAAGTCCAGCGCAAGGAGCCTCTTGTTTTTAAGGGTCTCGGGGACGTCGCCGCCGACTATGCGTTGAGCGAGCCCTTCGACTATCGCGGTTTTGCCGACCCCAGCCTCTCCAATCAAGACCGGGTTGTTCTTGGTCCTACGCGAGAGCACCTGTATGACGCGCCTTATCTCCTCGTCCCTGCCGATCACCGGATCGAGCTTGTTGGCGCGCGCGAGTTCGACGAGATCGCGCGTGTACTTGGAGACGGCCTGGTACTTTTCCTCCGGCATCTGGTCCGTTACGCGCTGGGTCCCCCTTATGGCCATGATGGCCTTTAACACAGTATCCCTCGTGACCCCCTGGGAAGAAAGGGCCCTCGACGCTTCGCCCCCCCGCTCGGATACTATGGCGAGGAGCAGGTGCTCGACAGAGACGAACTCGTCCTTCATCTCCCGCGCCTCTTTCATGGCAGAGTCCATTATGGCCTTGAGCCTCGGCGAGACATAGGCCTCTGTCGCCCCGCCGTAGACCTTCGGGAGCTTCTTTAGATAGTCCTCGAGCTGGCCCCTAAGGAGCTTTACATTCGCCCCGATCCTCTGTAGCACGGGGCCGACGATGCCGTTGTCCTGCCCGATAAGCATGAGGAGGAGTTGTTCTACGGTTACCTCCTGCCGTTCATCGGATTCCGTCCTCGACTGAGCCTCCTGGAGCGCCTCCTGTGCCTTTATCGTGAACTTATCGAGCCGCATCGTCTCTCCTTCCCCGAAAGAGGGCTAAATTAAAGACTTTCCTATAATCTATGCCTCAAGGCTTATTTTGTCAAGACAAGGGCCGAACGGGCAGTGACCAAAAAAAAGATGGGCCGAACCATTCGGCCCATCTTTCCGATGTTGAATCAAATCGCCTATTTCTCGTGGCAGGTCCTGCAGACCCCTGAGCCCGTATTTCCGCCCACGCGCCTGATGAAGAGGCCGTTTGACTCGAATTCCAGGTCGGCTGATCCGAGCGCGTAGGTTGGGTCGATCTCGTTCCAGGACTTGTTATTAAAGTGCGGGTCATGGCATGACGAGCATTCGACCCTGTTATTACGGAGGAGGTCCGCTATGGTCGCCGTGTCGGATATGAACCCCTTTACCGCCCAGTAGTTTTTCGTAAGGTTCCCGTTGTCATAGGTCGTGGCGCTGGTGTTGAGGTCAGAGGTCAGGTCGATTGCGCTTATGGTCGTATTGACAGATCTCAGGCCCGCGACAGCGCCGGCGTTGTAGACCACCGAGACGGGATGGTCGTTCGTGAGGTCAAGGCCTATATTGACTCTTGCGGATACCATAAAGTCGGAGACGATGCCCGTGTAATCGGAAAAGACATAACCCCTGTCAGAGCCGCCCGCGGTCACGCCGCCCTTGCCAGGCGCGTTTACGATGTTATCGAATGTCGTTACGCCGTCGTGGCAACTCAGGCACGCGAGCGTCGTGGAGCCGATGTCGGTGTTGACAACCGTCGTCCCACCGATGGTCGTGCCGTATGCCGTGAAGCTCGTAGGGGCGGAAGTACCCCTGTTCCACATCGGCTTAAGGTTATTTGCGGTGTTGGTATGGTGCGGCGTATGGCAGAATACGCATATCTCGCTCGTACCCGTACCGCACCCGTTGCAGGTGAAGTTCGATTTGGCGCTATTATAGTTATTCCCCGCCCTCCCGGGCAAATAGCCGAGATTGTGCCTTGAACTTCCTATCCCGCTCGCGGCCTGGCCCGGTATATAAGTATCAACCGCGTTCGATTCGGCTGTTGCGATGAATCCAAAGCACAAAACGGTTATAGCTATCGCAAAGCGTCTCTTCATAGTGAGCTCCTTTTATTGTTATTGGCGACGGCAAAAAAAAAGCCGTCGTACTTGGCCTTTCATAGGCCAGGACGCGGCATTCATAGCCGTCGATTAAATCCCCGTCACGAGGTATTTAATCAAATTTTGTGTTAACTCAATATAAATTTTTTATTATACTTGTCAAGAAAATCTTATAAGTTATTTTTAATATTCCTGAACTGATCTTCGCGCTTCATAAATAGGTTTATCTAAATTCGATTAATATAAAGATTTCAACAATATATATTCAAGACATCGTGATGTTGCAGTAATAGTTATGTGATACCGGTGAATGTTCAAGGACATCCGAGATGCTGAAAAAAATACTGACTCCTTACCGCCCCTGCCTGCAAGAAGCCGTCTATTGCCTTTTATCTTCGAATATCATATAGTTGAAGGCCATGATAAGGGAACTTCTCGACCAGGATGGGGCGGTTGTGAGCCTTCAGGGGATGGGCTTTGTCGACCCCAGGGGCGCACTCAATAACCTGAAGCTCCTCGCCGGGACGCCGTTCGGCCCCCATTTGGAAGAGATCGCGAAAAAGGCCCTCGCCTCCCCCTCCCCGGAGGGCGCGCTCAACAACCTCGAAGCTATCGCCAAAGAGACCCCCTCGGAAATAATCGACGAGGCGCTCAAATCCCCGCTCTTCCTCGAACGGATAGTAACTGTCGCGGGCTCGTCCCCTTTCCTTTCCGGCATACTCGCCAGGAACCCTGAATTTTTCGACTGGCTCTTTCTGAAGGGCGGCCTCTTCGAGACAAAGGGGCTTCCTGCGTTCAACGAAGGGCTTCAAGCCGCTCGCCTCGTCGATGATTACGACGCACTGGCAAGGGCCTTGAGGATTTATAAGCAGAAAGAGTATTTGAGGATAGGCGCGCGCGACCTCCTCGGCCTCTCGGAGCTCTCCGAAGTGACGGCCGAGATTTCCGACCTCGCCTCCGCGTGCCTGGATGCCGCTCTCGCGTTCTCGATAAGGAGCTCGAAGAAAAACTTTGGCGAGCCCTTATATACCGACGACGACGGCTCCGTAAAGGAGGCCGGGTTTGTGGTAATCGGCCTCGGAAAATCAGGCGGCAGGGAACTCAACTTCTCTTCCGACATAGACATCATCTATATATACACGTCTGACAAGGGCGAGACGACGGGCATAGAAGGTAGGGCCGAAGCGCGCATAAGCCTCCATGCCTTTTTCGTAAAAACGGCTACACTCCTTACAAAGCTCATCGGGTCGGTCACGGGCGACGGGTTCGTCTTCCGCATAGACCTTGACTTACGCCCCGAGGGCAGGAGCGGGGACGTAGCCAACTCTCTCCGTAGCGCCGAGATCTATTACGAGTCCTGGGGGCAGATGTGGGAGCGGGCCGCGATGATAAAGGCGCGCCCGATAGCCGGGGACGCGTCCTTAGGCGAGGCCTTCATCTCGATGATAAGGCCGTTCGTCTTCAGGAGATACCTCGACTTTACCGCTCTCGACGAAGTCAAATCCATGAAGGAGAAGATAGACTTAAGCCTCCTTCGGAGAAACCCGGACACGATAGACGTAAAGCTCGGGGCGGGCGGCATCAGGGAGATAGAGTTCTTCTGCCAGGCATTGCAACTCATACACGCCGGCAAGGACGCGGAGATACGAGAGCGGACTACATTAAAGGCGATCGACAGGCTCTCGTTGAAGGGCTACATAAAAAAAGAAGAGGCGCGGGTCTTAAGCGAGGGCTATGTCTTTTTAAGGGACCTCGAGCACAGGATACAGATAGTGGAAGGGCGGCAGAGCCAGGCGATTCCCGCGCGGAAAAACGAGCTGGAGCGCCTCGCTCGCATGATGGGCTTCAGGGACACCGAATCCAAAAAGGCCGGAGAGTTCTTCTGGGAAAAATACAAGGAGACGACCCTCTCCATACACGAGGTCTACAGGTCGCTCTTCTACAAGTCCGATGAAGGGGTCGAGGTCCCGAAAGAAATACAACTCCTCTTTCTCCCGGAGATCTCCGAGACCGAAGCGATCGACACCCTATCCTCTCTCGGTTTCAAAGACGCGGCTACGGCTTACAAAAACCTCGTCCTCATAAGGACAGGCCCGCCGTTCATACACTTGAGCGCGAAGGCGCGCGTACTTTTACAGAAGCTCGGCCCTCTCTTCCTTTCAAGGGCGGCGTCTTCCCCTGACCCGGACAAGGCGCTAAATAACCTCGAAAGGTTCCTCTCCTCCATCGGCGCGAGGACGACCTTCTACTCTTTGCTCGCTGAAAACCCGCTTGTGACGGACGAGCTCCTTAAGCTCTTCGGCACGAGCGAGTTCCTCTCCCACGCGCTCATCGAGCGCCCCGAAGGCCTCGACCTCCTCCTTTCAAAGGAGCTCGCCATCCCTTACAAGACAAGGGGAGAGGTCTTTGATGCGGTATCGAAAGAGGTCTCCCTCCACGATGATTACGAAGAAAAACTCGACGCGCTCCGGAGGGTCAAGAACCAGGAGATACTCCGCATAGGCGTAAACGACGTCCGGGGGGAGCTCTCCCCGCACGCGGTCTCAAGGCAGATGACTTTCACGGCAGAGGCGGCGCTCGCCTCCGCCATCGACATATCGATTGCGGAGCTCGTCCAGAGATACGGGAGCCCGGGTGAGGCCCGGTTCGTTGTCCTCGGCCTCGGCAAGCTCGGAGGGGGAGAGCTCATATACGGCTCCGACCTCGACGTGGTATTCGTCTATTCGGACTCGCTCGACGCGCGCACTACCGGGCCAAAGAGCATAACGGCGCACGAGTTCTTCGTAAAGCTCGGGCAGAGGATAATAAGCGTGCTTACGCTCCGCACGCGCGAGGGGTTCGTCTTTAACGTGGATGCGCGCCTCCGCCCGTCAGGCAGCTCCGGCCCGCTCGTCGTCTCGAAGGAATCTTTCCTCGGGTATCACGCGGGAAAGACGCAGGTCTGGGAGAGGCAGGCGCTTGTAAGGGCCCGGCCGGTAGCCGGGGACTTGAAGTTCGGCTCTGAGGTCTTAAACGAGCTTTTTGAGATCGCCTGCGCAAAGCCACTCTCCCCGGAAGACGTCGACGAGATGCTTCGCATAAGGAAGCGCATGGAAGTTGAAATTGCCAAGGAAACCCCGTCACGGTATAATATCAAGACCGGACGCGGCGCGCTTGTCGATATCGAGTTCCTCGCTCAATCGCTTCAACTCAGATGGGGCCTCGAGAAAAAATCCATTCGGACCCCGTATACGGTAAAGGCGCTCCTCCGGTTGGGCCGCGAGGGGCTCCTTGGTGAAAAGGAATGCTCCTTTTTAAAAGATGCGTACTCGTTCTACCGTCTTCTGGAGACGCGTCTGCGCATAGTCCACGACAGGCCCGAGGGCTATCTGAACGAGGGGTCCGAGGAGCTGAACACGTTATCAAGACGCGCCGGGTACTCGGGTCCAAACCCCGGCGAGAGGCTTTTAAAGGACTACAAAGATTTTTCCGATAGGGTAAGGGAAATCTACAACGGCACCCTTAACTCTTTAAAGACCAGGGGGTAGTTTGAAGGAAAATCAGGGGAACCTCGCTAAAGTCGGTCTGCCTCAACTCCTGCACCTCATATACAGGAAGGGAGACACTGCGGCGGCCCTCGACATCGTGAGGGAGCCCGTAAAGAAGAGGTTCTTCTTCAAGGACGGCGTCCCGGCCGGGGCAAGCTCCAATATCCTGAACGAGGTACTCGGCAGGCTCCTCATGCAGGAGGGCATAATCTCCCAGAAAGACTACGAGACCTCGCTCGAAGCGGTCCTCAAGGAGAAAAAGAAGCACGGAGAGGTCCTCATCTCCATGGGGTTACTCACAGCCGAACAGCTCGACTCCTTCCTCGTCCTCCAGCTGAAAAGAAGGCTCTGGAGGATATTCGGCTGGAACGAGGGGACTTACAGGTACACGAAGATCGACTCTGTCCCGCAGGAGATAACGCATCCGTCCCTCCACCCGGCCTCGCTCATCCTCGAAGGCGTAAGCCTCGGCTTCTACCCCGCGCCGCGCCTTAAGGCCGATCTCAAGGACCTTATAGACAAGCCCTTCAGCGCCGCTACAGATCCCGGCAGGTACTCGATCGACTCGTTCAACCTGAACCTCCAGGAAAAACGGTTCCTCTCGTCGTTTGACGGGACAAAGACCCTTAAAGAAGCGGTCGAGTCCTCGGACCTGCTCCGTCACAGGGCCCTGTCTCTTGCGCTCTCCTTTATCATAACCGGACTCGTCAAGGGGCCGCACTCCCTGCCCGAGCCGGAGTTCTTCGAGGAAGAGGCGAGAGAGAAGACGGCCCTTGCCGGCGCGCCCGGAGGGGAGACGAAACTGAACGCCGAGCTCCTCTTCATGCGCGCCAAGTCCGCGCTCGCCGGAGGCGATTACGCCGCGGCGGAGAGGATGTTCCGGGAGATAACCGACCTTAACCCGATCGAGGGCGAGTACTGGGCTTATCTCGGATGGGCGCTCTATAACAAGGCCCCTCAACACCCGAAAGAGGCCGAGCGTATAATAAAAGACGCGATAGACCTGAATAACGACCTCGACTCCGCGTGGTACTTCCTCGGAGAGGTCCTTCTCGCCTCGGGTGAAAAAGCCCAGGCCGCTTCCGCCTTCAAGACCGCACTACACAAAAACCCGTGGCTCTCTTCGGCCTCTGCCGAGCTTAAAAGACTCGAGCTCGCGGCAACCGTGCCCGCGTACGCCGACGCGGATAACCGCGACAGGTACACGCTTTACTACGGGCTGAAATCCGACCCGTTCAGGGACGTCCCTCAAAAACCGTCCTTCTCGCCACCTTCCAGGAGCGAGCTCCTCGACTCATTTAAAAGGTCGGTTTTAAGAAAGTCGGGGCCTATTTTTCTCGCGGGCTCAAAGGGGACGGGCAAGACCTCTTTCATAATCGACCTCTTGAGAAAGCTCTCGGATGAGAAGATACTCGCCGCCACGGTCTTGAAGCCGCCGCAAAGGGAGCTCGACCTCATAAAGGCCGTAAACGCCGAGGTAGGCGCGGCCTCTGACGCGAACACCGTCAAGGAACAGCTCTTGAGCTTCGGCATGAGGGTCTCCCAGAACAAGATACAGGGTGGGCACACGCTCATCATAATCGACGAATCCGACCGGCTCTCCACCGGTTGCCTGAAACTCATACAGTACCTCTCGCGCCTTAAGACCCTGCAGATAATCCTTGTCGGGGAGCCGTCCTTTCTGGAGCGGCTCTCCTCACCGGAGTTCGCGGAGCTCAAGGAGAAGGTAAAGACCGTCCATGAGCTTAAGCCTTTTACAGCGGAAGAGACCGGGGAGTATATAAAATCGCGCCTTGACGCCTTGAAGACAACGACTGAAACGTATAAGTTTTCAGCCGACGAGGTGAAGGAGATACACTCCTCGTCTAACGGAACGCCCGCGCTTATAAATAGAAAGACGGCGGAGGTCCTCTTCGCCTCCCTTGAAAGAGGCCTTGAAAAGAGAGAGTCCGAAGGGGCCGTTGAAGGCGGGGCTCCCGCCGGTTCAAAGACCGAAGAGGCCGCACCCGATGCCCCTGCCGGGACATTCGGTTTCGAGTCTCCTTTTTCATTCGATGAGACTGAAAAAGCGCCTCCCGTGAATGAAGGAGATAACGCCGGGCTTGAGGCAACGGAAGAGCCTCCTGGAGGCGGCGCAATAGAGGCCGAGCCTGTATCCGACGTAATGGAAGCCCATGAGACCGCGCCGGAACTTACGGGTAACGAGATAGAGGAGCCTTCTCCCCCGATCAAGGCAGATGCGGCGCCTTTCGCCCCACTGACCAGTCCTTCCACCCCGGCGCGCGGGAGCGCTTCAACGACAATAGAGGACCGCAAGAAAGACGCGCCTCTCAAGGCGGAAGCAGTACATTTCGAGAAGACCGGGAAGTCCGCCGGCAAGCGCCTTACCCTCTGGATAATACTCATGATAATAGCCGGGCTCGCCATAGGGTCGGCGATAGGCATAGTCTGGTTCAGGAAAGACAAGACTGGGGAGGTCGCGCCGGAGACCGTCGAAGAGAAGGCCGTGGTGCCGCAAAGGCCTTCTCAGATAGATGAGAGAGCGCCCCTGGACTCATCAGCCCCTCTGGAGACATCGACCCCGGGACAATAGTTTCCGGTTTATAATCGTTTATTCATTTATCCGGGTTGCGGGATAAGACGGTCGTTAACGAGGGTCTAAGGGCCCTTAAACTTTTCGGAGTACCCCATGTCGACAAATGTAAACCTGTTTGATGAAGTCCTCGCTACCCTTGAGAGCGCGAATAAGCACCTGAACCTCCACCCGAACGTCTACCAGAGGCTCCGGGTCCCGAGGCGCTCGCTCCTGGTCTCGGTCCCTGTGCAGATGGACAGCGGCAAGGTCGAGTTCTTTCCGGGCTACAGGGTTCAGTACGACTTCGCGCGTGGTCCCGCAAAGGGCGGCATACGCTATCACCCGAGGGTCACGTTAGAAGAGATAACGGCGCTCGCCGCGCTCATGACCTGGAAGTGCGCGGTCGTCGACATCCCCTTCGGAGGCGCAAAGGGAGGGGTCGCCTGCGACCCGACAATCATGTCGAGGGACGAGATACAGCGGCTCACCCGAAGGTACACCTACGAGATAAGCATACTCATAGGGCCCGAGTCCGACATACCGGCGCCTGACGTCTATACCGACGAGCAGGTCATGGCCTGGATGATGGACACCTACTCGATGATGAAGGGGTATTCCGTACCGGGTGTCGTCACGGGCAAGCCCGTAAGCATAGGCGGCTCGCTCGGCAGGAACAGGGCGACCTCGTCAGGCCTGGTGACGACCGTCCTCGAGGCGTTGAAGCACCTCGGGATGTCTCTGGACGGCCTCTCCGTCGTGGTCCTCGGTTTCGGCAAGGTCGGTTATCACGCGGCCAAGATACTCTTCGACCTCGGGGCAAAGGTCGTCGCCGTAGCGGATTCCAAAGGCGCCGCCTACAACCCGCATGGGCTCAATATCGACGCCGTCGCCGTCCACAAGAAAAAGTTAGATACCGTCCAGGGCTTCAAGGAGGGAGAGGACCTCTCGATCGACGAGCTCCTGACGATCGAGTCCGACTGCCTCATCCCGGCGGCGCTTGAAAATCAAATAAACATGACTAACGTCGGGAAGATAAAGACTCGCATAATCGCCGAGGGCGCGAACAACCCTATCACGAACGACGCCGACGCGGTCTTGAATGATAAAGGCGTATTCGTCCTCCCCGGCATCCTCGCCAACGCCGGAGGCGTCGTCGTCTCCTACTTCGAATGGGTCCAGGACCTGCAACGCTTTTTCTGGAACGAGGAGGAGATAGACGAGAGATTAAACACGATAATGAGAAGGGCCTTTAAAGAGGTCCTCGCCATATCGGTGGAGAAGAATATCGACATGAGGACCGCGGCCATGGTACTCGGCGTAAAAAGGGTAGCAGAGGCGGTCAGCATCAGGGGGCTCTATCCATAGCCTTCGGCAACGGTTTTTATTGTTACGCGCCTCCCTCGGGGAGGCGCGGGGAAAAGAAAAATTTTTCAGCCAAGGCGCCGCCCGCACCCTCAATTAAAATCATAACCGCCTGTTTTACCTACAGTAATGCCCGCCTGAATAAAAATAATTAAAAACCTTGAAATCCCCTTTTCTCTCTGGTAAAGTGTGGCCCTACGGCAGTCCTAAGAGTTATCAACATCTGTGAATAAACCTGTGAATAATCTCTTTTGCCAATCCGGTTTTGTTCACGGCTCCGTGTAAGTGTTTCCCCGGCCCGGGACGTTCGGAAAGAAAACACCTGAACTGCCCCGGAGCCCCACATATAAAAGCCCCCGGTTTTAATTAAAAATGAACTCTGAAGTTATCTGGAAAAACTGCCTCGATGGCGTCGTTGAGCATGTGAGCCCTCAGCACTTCGCTACCTGGTTCCGCCCCATAAAGGTCGTCGGCACCACGGAGAGCGGGCTCGAGCTCGAGGTCCCTAACCGTTTCTTCCTCGAATGGATAAAGGAGCACTACCTGCCCCTCATACAGGAAGTGATGCGCCGCGTATCAAAAAAGGATCTAAGCCTCTCCTGGCGCGTGAGCGACGAGATGGCGGAGCTTAAGGCCGCGCCCGCCGCGACCTCCTCGAAAAAATCCTCAAAAGAACCAAAGTCGGTCAAGCCCGCAGGGCTTAACTTAAGCCCCAAGTACACGTTTGAGAACTTTGTCATCGGCAAGGCCAACGAGTTCGCGCACGCCGCGTGCTCGGCCGTAGCCGGAAGTCTCGGCTCCAAGTACAACCCTCTTTTCATATACGGGTGCGTGGGCCTCGGCAAGACCCACCTCCTCCAGGCGATCGGACATAAGGTCCTCCTCGCGAACCCCTCGGCGCGGGTCTGCTACTACACATCAGAGCGGTTCATGAACGACTTCATAAACTACGTCAGCAGACAGAAGATGGCCGACTTCAGGGGCCGCTTCCGTAACGTCGACGTGCTCCTCATAGACGACATACAGTTCTGGGCCGGAAAAGAGAGGACCCAGGAGGAGTTCTTCCATACCTTCAATACCCTGTATGAAGGACACAAGCAGATAGTGGTGACGAGCGACAAGTTCCCGAAGGACATCGACGGGCTAGAGGAGAGGCTCCGCTCCCGTTTCGAATGGGGCCTTGTAGCCGATATCCAGCCCCCGGACACCGAGACCAAGATAGCTATTTTGAGAAAAAAGGCGAAGGCCGAAGGTGTGAGGATACCAGACGACGTCGCCTCGTGGCTTTCAGGCGTGAGCAGCTCCAACGTAAGGGAGCTCGAAGGGTTCTTGAACCGCATCATCGCGGTATCGAGCCTTACGAACCTCGAGATAACGCTCCCCATGGCAAAAGAGGCGCTTAAGAACCTCCTTAAGGAAAAGGAGGAGAAGGTCCTCACGATGGACGAGATACAGAAGACTGTCGCGGCGTACTACGACATAAAACCCTCTGACCTTAAATCAAAGAGAAGGCACAAGACCGTGGCGCTACCCAGGCAGGTGGCGATGTTTATCGCGCGCACCTACGGATCTTTCTCGTTCCCCGAGATAGGCTCGGCCTTCGGCGGCAAGGACCACTCGACGGCCATACACGCCGTAAAGAAGATAGAAAAGGAAGTCCCCGAGTCAACGGAGCTCAAACAGGCGATAAAGGCCTTGAAAGAGTCTCTCGGCATAAGATAATATTTACCTGTTGATATGCCTGTTGGCAAGCGGGTATTAGACTGTTAAGAACTGTTGGCAACCCGGGGGTTATCAAGCGGGTTGCGGGGCGGGCCTGGAGCAAGGACCGGGGATGTTGATAAGCTGAAGTTTTTATCAACAGGTTATAATGCCTTCTTGGCGAGCAGATACGGTGGGTTACGGTCGTTATGAACAAAATACCGCTCACTACTACCTGCTACTGAAATAAATATATTTAAATAATAATAAAGAGGAGAGCGAGATGAAGTTCACTATCGGTAAGCCTGAATTCATAAAGGTCCTCCAGAGGATACAGGGTATCGTGGAGAAAAGGAATACAATGCCGATACTCGCCAATGTCCTTATGGAGTCCTCCCAGGGAAGGCTCAATATAATGGCGACGGACCTTGAGGTCTTCATAAAGGACGAGTCCCCGGCCGATGTCTCGGAAGCCGGCTCGGTGACCGTTAACGCCAGAAAGCTCTTTGAGATAGTGAAGGAACTGCCGTCCGACAAAGTAGACGTGTCCACCTCGAAGGAAGACAGGGTCACGGTAAAGGCAGGCAAGGCCAAGTTCAGCATCATGGGCCTTCCGTCAAAAGACTTCCCGGTGTTCCCGGCGATAGATGATTCCAAACTCGAGCCCGTTGACAGCGCTAATCTCAAGGAGATGATAGACAAGACCTCGTTCGCAGTGTCAACGGATGAGACGCGCTATAACATAAACGGCTTCCTCCTTGAAAAGGAGGACACCAGGATAAGGATGGTTGCGACGGACGGCCACAGGCTCGCCTTCATCGAGAAGCAGGACTTGAAGTCAGCCGTCCAGAAGGAAGGTGTGCTTCTCCCGAGAAAGGGCGTCATGGAGATGAGAAAGCTCCTCGACGAAAAAGAAGGCGCCTTCCTCCTGGGAGTTACGGAAAAGAGCGCGGTAATGAAAAAGGACGCGACAGTCATAAGCGTCCGCCTCCTCGAAGGCGAGTTCCCGGACTACAAGAAGGTCATACCCAAGGACAACGACAAGATGGCTCTCGCCGAGAGGGCCGCGCTCCTTTCGTCCCTGAAAAGGGTCTCTATCCTCTCGACCGACAAGATAAAGGGCGTAAAGTTCAGCTTCCTTAAGTCCAGGCTCGTCCTTTCCTCTTCAAGCCCCGATATAGGAGACGCCTTGGAGGAACTCGACCTGGATTATTCCGAAGAGGATATCGAGATAGCGTTCAACGCGAGATACTTTATCGACATGCTGGAAGCGCTCGACGATGAAAAGGTCCGTATAAACCTCAAGGACCCGCTCTCACCCGGGATATTAAGGCCCGAGGGGTCGGACGACTACACCTATATCATAATGCCCATGAGGCTATGATCCTCAAAGGCACCCTTGCAAAGCCAAATACATAAATGTACGTTTTAGAAAAAACTTGACATAAATACGGCCCTTGTGTCTTAATATCAGTTTCGTTTTCGAGGTTGCACGCCCTGAAAACGGGGATATCCTTTTATCCTGACGATAAATAAGCAAAACTATAAAAGAGGACTGCAATGAAAAGGACTTTTCAGCCGAGCAAAAAAAGAAGACTCAGGACCCACGGCTTCCTTGAGAGGATGGCGACCAAGGGCGGAAGGGCCGTCATCAACAGAAGAAGGGCCAAGGGCAGAAAGCGCCTTAGCGTCACTATAAGCACCAGCAAGTAGTTGGCGGATGCCGGAGCTATTATGGAGGGAACCTTCTTAAAATATAAAGGTTCCCTCAAATAGTCTTCTGCATACCTTCGCTTAAGGGCGCAATTGAAAGAATATACCTTTTCCAAGGCAGAGAGGCTTTTAAAGCCCGAGGAGTTCACGAGGGCCCGGAGGCTTGGAAAGAGATATTCCACAAAAAGCCTGCAGGTGAATGTCTTTTCAAACGAGCTTGGAACACGAAGGCTCGGCCTCTCCGTGAGCGCCAAGGTCGGCAACGCCGTTGTAAGGAACAGGGTAAAAAGGCTCTTACGGGAGTTTTTCAGGCTGAACAAGGGTTTTTTCCCCGAGTCCTCCGACATACTGGTCACGGCAAGGAGCGCCGAGGGGTTAAAGCGCCTTAAGGACGTGGAAGCGGAGTTCAAGTCCATCGGCCCTTTCAAGGGAACTCAAAAGGGAAGGGAAACAAAGGAGCGGGGCCAATAATGATCAAAAGGCCGCTCATGTGGCTCGTCTTTTTTTACAAGCGCGCGATCTCGCCCGTGCTCCCGCCCTCCTGCAGGTTTTATCCGACATGTTCCGATTACGCGTACAGGGCGATAGAGAGCCACGGCGCGTACTCCGGCGTCGTCCTTGCCGTTAAAAGAATACTCAAGTGCCATCCCTACCACCCCGGCGGATTTGACCCGGTCCCCGAGACGGACATCGGCTCCGTTCTCCGGGGTGTCGATAAAAATGAAAAGGCTTAAGAAGGCTTAAAAATGGACAAGAGACTCATCTATGCAATAGTCCTTTCCATGGGGGTGATGTTAGGCTACCCCTATGTGCTCAACTGGATAAACCCGCCGAAGCCCAAGACAGAGACCGCCGCGACAGAGAAGAAGACCGAGGCAGTACCAAGCGAGATAGCCCCGGGTACTATTGCCCCTTCTGTCCAGGCTGAGCCCAAGGCCGCCCCTGAAAAGCCCGTAAAGGAGACCCTCACCACCGTCGAGACCCCGCTCATAAAGGCGGCGTTTTCCAGTGTCGGCGGCGGCCTCAAGAGGTGGGAGCTCAAGAAGTACGAGGCCTCGATAAAGGACAGGTCCAGGGGCGTGAACCTCGCCGAGTCGGTCGCGAGGATGGGGTCTCTTTCCACCTTCATAAGGCCCGCCGGTGGCGCGGCTGAAAATGTCGTCCTTGAAGCGGCTTCGACCGGCGTCGTCGTCGAGCCCCAGGGCGCCGGGGTGCTCGCGTACTCAGGCTCTGCAAAAGGCTTGAGGGTGGACAAGAAGTACAAGTTCACCGGCGAGAGCTACCTTGTCGATACCGAGATAACGGTCACGAATACCACGGGCGCTCCGTTCCAGGGCTCTCTTGAGACGGTGCTTGCGGCAAATGTCGCGGGCAAGGATGCCTCCGGTTATCACACCGGGCCCCTCGTCAGCACGACTAAGGGAAAGCTCTTGAGGCAGGCCGCGGACGAGGCGCAAAAGACCGGCGCCGAACCCCCGCGCTGGATCGGGCTCGAAAGCAAGTACTTCCTCTCCGCGATAATCCCGTCGTCTGAATCCGCCCTCAACTGGTTGACCGAGGTCTCTTCCTCGGCTTCGTCAAAGGCCACGCTCTCGGCCCAGATATCGCTCGCGCCGGGGGAGACGAAGACAGTCGCGTTCAAGACCTTTATCGGGCCGAAGGAATACGACCTCCTCCTTTCATACAAGGCGGGACTCGAGGAGGCTATCGAGTTCGGCTGGTTCGCGGTCATTGCCAAGCCGTTCCTCGTGGTACTCAACTTCCTCGAAAGGTATGTGGGCAATTACGGGATAGCCATAATCATCCTTACCTTCATGACGAAGGTCGTCTTTTATCCGCTTACGAAGCACAGCCTCAAATCCATGAAGGAGCTTCAGAACATACAGCCCCAGCTTGCGGCCATAAAGGAGAAGTACAAGGACAACAAGGAAAAGCTGAACAAGGAGCTCATGGAGCTCTACAAGAGGTACAAGGTGAACCCCGTCGGCGGGTGCCTGCCGATGATACTCCAGATACCGGTCTTCATAGGCCTCTACGAGGTCCTCTACGTCGCTATAGAACTCCGGCACGCCCCGTTCTTTTTCTGGATAACGGACTTGTCCGACAAGGACCCCTACTATATCTCGCCGATCATCATGGGCGCGACGATGTTCCTCCAGCAGAAGATGACGCCGACTACGGTCGACCCGGCGCAGGCGAAGATAATGCTCATCATGCCGGTCGTATTCACCTTCATGTTCCTGAGTTTCCCTTCTGGACTCGTCATATACTGGCTTGTGAACAACGTCTTATCGATCGCCCAGCAGTACTATATACAGAGGACCCCGGCGAAGGCGAAGGCATAGGAAAAGATCTAAACCGGCACTATCAAAGGCGGGGACTTGAGTCCCCGCCTTTTTTTGTGGCTCCGGAAAGCTCAGGTGATTTGTTGACCCGGGCCACCTTATTTTTATATAATATTTACATATGACGAGCGACGTTCAAGAGACGATAGCCGCTATTTCAACGGCATGGGGAGAAGGCGGGATCGGGATAATAAGGTTGAGCGGGCCCAAGGCCGTGGAGACCGCGCTCCGCGTTTTTAACCCCGTTTCACGCCCCTTGAGGGAGAGGTATCTCCATAGCGGCCTTATAAAAGACCCGACGGGCGCGGTGCTTGACGCCGCCCTCATGGTCTTCATGAAGGGGCCGAGGTCCGCAACAGGCGAGGACGTCGTCGAGCTCCACTGCCACGGCGGCCCGCTTCTCTTGAAAAAGATCCTGGGAGAGTTATTGAGGCGCGGGGCTCGCCTTGCCCTGCCCGGGGAGTTCACGAAACGGGCGTTCCTGAACGGCAAGCTCGACCTCTCGCAGGCAGAGGCGGTCATCGACATCATCAGGGCCCAGACCGAGACAGCCTTGAGTTCGGCCTCGAATCGTCTTCAGGGGATGCTCGGGAGGAGGGTCGCATTTATAAAAGAAGGGCTATTGGACCTCCTTTCCCATCTTGAGGCCGAGCTCGATTTTCCCGAGGACGAGATAGACGAGATGCCAGGGGAGGCGGCTTTAAGGGTCCTTGGCGAGAAGGGAGAGTCGATAAGGCGCCTCCTCCTCACCTTTGACGAGGGCAGGGTCATAAGGGACGGCATAAAGGTGCTTATACTCGGCAGACCCAACGCCGGCAAATCGAGCCTCTTGAATATCCTTCTTATGGAGGAGCGCGCCATAGTGACGCCTGTCCCGGGCACGACGAGGGATGTAATAGAGGAGGTAGTAAACATAAGGGGCCTGCCCGTGCGGCTAATGGACACGGCGGGCTTGCGTGAGACCGGCGACTTCGTCGAGAGGATGGGTGTCGAGGCCGCGCGTGGAAAAATCAAGGATGCCGGGCTCATCATCTATGTCGTCGACGCCTCCTCGAAAAACCTTGACGAGGACCTCGCGAACCTTGACGGCCTTCGGGACAAGAAGATAATAGTGGCTATGAACAAGACCGATATCGCGGGCATGAGGGAGATACCGGCTCTGAGAGGCTTCAACGTCGTTTTTATCTCGGCGCTTACTTCCGACGGCATAGAGGCCCTGAAGGACGGGATATTCAGGGAGGCAACGGGACATGCGCATGGGGCGTCTCAAGCGGACGCCGCCGAAGGGGAGCTCATTGTGTCATTACGGCACAAGCTCTCGCTGGAGCGCGCGCTTGACGGGATCGATCGCGCGCGCGCAGCAATTGATAGGGGGCTCCCACGGGAGCTCGTTGCCACGGACCTCCGATCGGCGATCGACAGTCTCGGTGAGATAACCGGGGAGACGACGACCGAGGATATACTCGATAAAATATTCGAGAACTTCTGCATAGGAAAATAAAGGCGGTGGAGAGATGAAGGGAAATAGGGTGCGGCTTAGGATATTGATAACCATGCTCGTCGTTGTCGCGGCGTGGGCCTCTTGTTTCTCTTACGCGAAAGCCGAAGTAAAGACCCTTCCGTCCAGGGATATCTGCATGGTCGCCAACCGTGTCCCGGGCTATCCGACGATAGAGGTCCCGATAGACGGCAGGACATATTACGTCTGTTGCAAAAATTGCGAGGCGCGCATCAGGCAGGACCCGGCGCTCCGCTACGCGAAGGACCCGCTCACGCATAAAAAGATAAACAAGGCCGACTCCTTCATCGCGTTAAAGGACGACGGGTCTGTCGCGTACTTCGAGTCGAGGGAGAGCGCGGAAGAGTATTTCGCCAGGATAAAAAAGACGCTGTAGCAAGTTTTTAGTCACCATCTCCCATTGTGGGAGAGGGCCGGGGTGAGGGGAAAGGTTTTAACCACTCTTTTGCAAACAGCCCAAATAACTTTTGAACTCATCAACACCCGCACGCCTTCTCCTCAAAGAGCGCCTCATACCCTTCCCTCACTATGAACGCAACGATGACGAGCGCGGCTACAGGGTCTGCCCACCAGATGCCGAAGAGGTAATTGAGCCCGAGGCCGATTATGAGCGCAACGGACAAGAGCGAGCAGATGAGCGTCTGGCGGGAATCCGCCTCAAGCGACCTTGACCCTATCTCTCTTGCTATCTTCATTTTGGAATAAGAGAGCGCGGGCATTATGATAATTGAGAGGACCGCTATTATGATGCCAAATAGCGATGGCTCCGGGTGTTCATGCAGATAGAGTTTTCTTGCGGACTCGAAGAGTACATAGGCCCCGAGGACGAAGAAGCTCACGCCCACGAACCTTACCGCTTTTTTCTCCACCCTCTCCTCTTCGCATTCCGTGATCTTGCCGTGGAGCGAGAGCCGCCAAATCAAAACAGCGCCCGAGAGCGATTCGATCCCGCTGTCGAGCCCGAACCCGATAAGCGCGATAGAGGACGCGAGATACCCCGCAAGGATGGAGAAGACGCCCTCGAGTATATTGTACCCGACGGTGAAGTACTCGAGGTAGAGCGCCTTTTTGTGAAGTTCAGCCATTGAGTCCTTTTGGGGCAACGGGCGCAAGATGCTCCAGTATATTGAAAATGACTTTCAATGTCAAGGTAGTCCCCTCCCCCATGAAAGAAAGGCGGGGTTTTAAGGCCCGCCTCTTTCGGAAGTTCTTTATTCTCTCTTAGGGTCTAATACCCCCCGGCTTGCCGCGTTTTTAATCCCCTCCCCCTTGATGGGGGAGGGCCGGGGTGGGGGTGAAGCCCTGGCCGGGCGGGCAAATCCGTAACCAACATCCGGGGCTCATGTTATCCAGTGGGGCTCCGGGTGTCTTTGGCCCTGCGCCGAGCAGTCACCCTCCCCTCAGTCCCCATCAAGGGAGGGGAGGTATTAGAAGATACCCCTGCTTCGGCGGGGTAGTTCATTTTATCTTACGCCTCCTGGTACTTCCAGAAGCTCTCGGCCTCCTCGACGTCGGCCTTTGAGCCGATGATGAGCGGCGTCCTCTGGTGGAGCTCCTCCGGGACTATCTCGAGTATCCTCTTGTCCCCTGTCGATGACTTCCCCCCTGCCTGCTCTACTATGAAAGACAGCGGGTTCGCTTCGTACAGGAGCCTGAGCTTGCCGTTCTTCGACTTCTTGTCGGCCGGATAGAGGAATATGCCGCCCTTCAAAAGGTTCCTGTGAAAGTCGGCGACGAGCGAGCCGACGTATCTCGCGCTACAGCCCTTCTCGCTCGCCTTTAGCTTTTCTATGTACATGGAGGTCGCCGGGAACCAGTGCTTCGAGTTCCCCTCGTTTATGCTGTAGGTCTTGCCCTTATCCGGGATCCTGATGTCCTCGTGCGAGAGGAGGAACTCTCCTACCGACGGGTCGAGCGTGAAGCCGTGGACGCCGTGGCCTGTCGTGTAGACGAGCATGGTGGAGGAGCCGTAGAGTATGTATCCGGCGCAGACCTGCCGGGTCCCGGGCTGGAGGAAGTCCTTTGTCGTCGTCTCGGCGGACGGGCACTTGAGTATCGAGAATATCGTTCCGACGCTAATGTTCACATCTATGTTGGACGAGCCGTCGAGCGGGTCGAAGAGGAGGAGGTAACTGCCGCGCGGGAACCTGCCGTCCACCTTTACTATCTCCTCCATCTCTTCGGACGCCATGCCCGAGAGGTGGCCGCCGTGCTCCATGGTCTTTATGAGCATCTCGTTAGCGAGCTCGTCGAGCTTCTGGACCTCCTCGCCCTGGACGTTTTGGCTGCCCGTGGAGCCGAGTATGTCAATAAGCCCGGCCCTGTTGACTTCGCGCGATATGATCTTGGCGGCAAGGACGAGGTCGGAGAAAAGCGAAGTGAAGTTGCCGGTCGACTCGGGGTAGCGTCTCTGCTCTTCAAGAAGAAACTTCGTAAGGGGTGTCCCGATAGCCATTCAGCCTCCTTAGATATTTTTTTGGCGGAATTAATGAGATGAAAGGGATGCGCGATGAGAACAAGGATATTTTACACAATTTTATGGAAAATGCACTCGAAAGATAAAAAAGGACGGTGCCGGAAAGACACCGCCCTTTTTTAGTTTCGATTTGAGGGACTATCGGGCCCGCCCTGCAAGGCGCTAATAAGACGAATCCTCAAGCCCCTTGGGGAACGAGAAATTTTTGAGCTCCTTTACTTCAAAGAGCCCCGGGTACTTTTCGTCCTCAAGGAGTATCTTCTTTACATTCCCCTGCCAGAGCGAATAGAAGAGCTCCTTCTGCTCCTTTGTCGCCCGGCTCCTTAAGACCAGCGGCACGAGGTCGTTCATCCTCATGTCCCCGGGAAGGGCCTGCGGGTTATAGACGATCTGGACGGCCTTTCCGTTGTCTTCCCTCTGGAAGATGAAGGTGTTGAACTGGACATCCTTTGAATCGAAGAATAGCTTGTTGTTCCTGCCGTAGTTGCCGCCGAGCCCTTTAAAGCCCGTTGAGCCGCTCGCCCCGGTTATGAGCGAGATGACATGCGACTGGGGGCCGTAGGCGAGGTCAGAGGGGCCGCCCTTTATAAGGACCTTTATCTCGCCCCTTACCGGGAGATCGTTTCCGTAAAGGGCCTTAAGCGCCTTGGCCGTCAGTTTGTACGCCCCCGAGACCGCCGGGCATGAGTGACCCGCCACAAGGACCGCATCCGTGTAGTTGAATACAAAAGGCTCGCCCTCATCTTGCGCGCCGAGAACATACGCAAGCGGCTCAATGAGCCTTATCGGCTCGACATCCGCAAAGAACTCCTGACGCCAATTGGTTGAGAGTCTGGACATAATATAAAACTCCTCGGTAGACTTAAGTTTGTGAAATCCACTGGAAAAAAGCTATCTTAAAAGATTAACAAATCCGACTGGAAAGTCAAGCTGTTGTTTTAAAAGGCTTTTTCCACCATCTGCCTTTCGGTGCAGGCTCAAGCAGGTTTTGATCAATAACCCTGTCCATTAGATGAACTTCTTATCAGCCCTCCTCCCCTCCAGATCTTTACTTGAGATTTTTTAAGGTCTTTGACCATGTTACCGATATGTTTATAAATGAAAACGGAATCAAAGTCACTGATAAATATCTCTTTTCGTGCTTTTTTAGGATAGTGGGCAAAATCCAGGCGGGTTTTTTACTTCCAAGACTCCGGAGACTCCACCCCTTGGTTTTGCTATATTTTTTCACTTGACAAATTTTTATTTAAACTCTAAAATAAATTTAAACTTGTTATAAGAATAAAAATAACCTTAAAAATGATTTCATACAAGCTCAGGCTTTTAATAAAGAGGAGTTTAGATAAGGGTGGGGATAAGGACGCCAGAGCTATTGGCAAAGATAGACATACCGAGGCAAAAGCTCTACTACCTTGAGCAGAAGGGCTTTATTAAGCCCCAGAAGACTGTCATCGGGGAAAAGGAGTTCAGGGAGTACTCCGAAGAGGATGTGAAGAAGGTCGAATACATCTGGAAGTATCTGAAAAAAGGGTTCAAATACAAGATAGCGTTTGAAAAAGCGATGGAAGAGCTCTCGAACCCGCAGTTGAGCTTCACAAAAAACGAAAAACCCACTCAGGGGTAGGAGGAGATCCGAATGGAAGGGCTGTCGATAAGCTCTGAGCCGCCCAGTTGTAATCCCGCGAGGAAATACAAGACAGAGTTAGCAGAATATATAGATGAGCCTGGCTCGCGGCCAGAGTGCTGGTACGACTGGAAATGGCAGCTTAAGAACCGGATCACCTCCCTTGATGTGATACGGGACCTCATCCCGCTTACCCGGAGAGAGGAAGAGGGGATAAAGAGGGCCACAGGCAGGCTCGCCATGGCCATCACCCCATACTTCTTCTCCCTCATCGACAGGAACGACCCCAGGTGCCCGATAAGGAAACAGGCGATCCCGCGCCTCGAGGAGTTCAGCGTCTCCTCGTGCGAGATGATAGACCCGTGCGGAGAGGACTCACACTCGCCGGTCCCGGGCCTCGTCCACAGATACCCTGACAGGGCGCTCCTTATAGTCACCGACTCCTGCGCCATGTACTGCAGGTACTGCACCCGTAAAAGGATGGTCGGCGAGGAACACCCGCCCATGCCCACCGACCGCTTCGAAGACGCATACAAATATATCAAATCAAAGAAGTCCATCCGCGACGTACTCATCTCCGGCGGCGACCCGCTCATGATGAAGACGGAGGTCCTCGAGAGCTACATCTCGAAGCTCCGCTCCATCCCGCACCTCGAGATCATAAGGATAGGCACGAGGGTCCCGGTCACGCTCCCCATGAGAGTGAACGAGGAGCTCGTCTCGATGCTCAAGAAATACCACCCGCTCTATCTCTCCATTCACTTCTCGCACCCGAGGGAGATTACCCCCGAGGTCGTAAAGTCCTGTGGCATGCTCGCCGACGCCGGCATCCCGCTCGGGAGCCAGACCGTTCTCTTGAAAGGCGTGAACGACAAGCCTGCCGTCATGAAAAAACTCATGCACGAGCTCATGAAAGTGCGCGTCCGCCCCTACTACGTCTACCAGTGCGACATGGCCATGGGCACAAGCCACTTCAGGACGCCTGTCTCCGTCGGCATAAACATCATCGAGGAGCTAAGAGGCCACACGACAGGCTACGCGGTCCCGACGTTCGTAGTAGATGCCCCGGGTGGCGGAGGCAAGATCCCTGTAGCGCCTACTTACATGCTCTCCCAGGCAAAGGGGAGGGTGACCCTCAGAAACTACGAGAACAGGATATTCAACTACATAGAGCCTGAATCTTGAGCCCTGCCTCCTCAACTCCCCCTCCCGTCCGACGGGAGGGGGAGTTTTTATTTCCGGTTTGTTTTGTGCGCTTCTCATAAGAATTTTACCCTTCCCTGTAGCCATCCATATAACCCCTTTAAGGCAAAAGATTACTCTCAAAGCCATCACTTCAAGTTTATCTATCTTGTCTGGACCCTTATTTATGGCCCAACGGTCATTTTTTGCGCAATAACGCAAAAATCACTTTACATTTATGAAATTAATGCTTTAATAATGATATTAGAAAAAACTTTTCCAATCCTGGCCGGGTGCTTCAGGACGTATCGTTTGCATGACCGCATAAGACCAGGAGCCGCTAAGGGAGCCGGATGACGGAGAAGCTCAACCCCCAGCTTATACGCGAATACCTGAAACTCAGGCAGAAGGTCGGAGAGCTTGAGCTCTACAGGACCGAATCCGTAAAGACCATCGAGACCCTGAAAAAATTCAGGGCCCTCTTCTACGACTCTCCCGATCTGACCATCATCTGCAACAAGGAAGGCAAGGTCATCTTCGTAAACGACTCCGTTGAGAAGCTCTCCGGAGCGACATCCGAGGAGGTCTCGGACGAGGGCTTCCCTGCGCTCTTCGACGATGAGGACCTCGCAAGGGCCTCTAAGGCCTTTTCCGCCGTTCTTAAGGGCGAGCAGATCATCATCGAGCTCACATTCAAGCATTCCGGCCTCCTCTTTGAGTTCAAAGGCATCCCAATGAGGGACGATTCCGGCGCGGTCGCGGGGGTCATGGCGATAGCGAGGGACATTACCTCGAAGAAAAGGACCGAGGAGGAGCTTATAAAATACATGCACCTCCTCGAGGAAAAGCTCCACAGGCAGGCCGTGGGTCTAAGGTCGCTCGAGGAGAGGCTTAAGGAAGAGACCGCGTTGAAGGATGCGCTCGCGAGGACGCTCGAGGATACCGAGTTTAAATACGCTCAACTCGCCGATGCCGTAAGCGACGGTGTGATCGTACTCGGCGACGACGCGAACATACGGTACGCCAGCTCCAGGGCATCCCTCCTGCTCGGCTACGGGGCCGGAGAGCTTTCAGGCAGGAGCTGCCGCGCGATATTGCCGGGAGACAAGGCATTGCTCTTTGAGAAGATGTGCAGGGTCATAGACCCTGTCCTCGACTTTTCTCAGAAGGAGATGCCGCTCCTGCACAAGCGGGGGGCGATAGTAAAGGCGGAATTGAGGTGTATCGCCTGCGAGGTGGCCGGAAGGAGGTCCGTTCAACTCCTGCTGAGCCCGTCATACCCTCCGAAGATCGTCGGGGCCGAGCACAAGACCCTCCTCGCGGCCATAGAGCACAGCGGGAGCCTCATTGCCATAACGGACATAAACGGCTTTATCGAATACGCGAACACGACGTTCGCGGAGGCGACCGGCATTGAAATAGGCTCTTTACTGGGCCGTCACATAAAGACCATCTCCTCAACGGCGAGGATGGAAGACAACGACGACCTCTGGATGACGGTCCTTGAGGGGAACCCCTGGCGCGGGGGTTTAAAGACGAGCGCGAAGGACGGAGGGGTATTCTTCAGCCCGGGCCTCGTAGCGCCCATAAAGTCCGACGACGGGGATATTACCCACCTCGTATGCGTGCAGGAGAACGTCCCGGAGGGCCCCCGCGTAATAACGCCCTCGAGATAATTTCCTTAAAGTCACCTCAGTATTCTCGGCCTCTTCAGGCCCATCCCCCGGCCCCACAAAAGTCACAGCATTAAAAGCCCCCATGTCTTAAAATCAGCCCCGTCATTCGCCAAAGGCGACCACGCTTTTACGGCGTCCAAAAAACACCTCTTGATCAGGCTTTAAGACGACTTTTGATAGATTCAAGACCATCGATAACAGATTTTTTGACACCGGATTTTTTTGCGGCCATGGCTAAAGTCTTTTGCAATGGCCGCCGATAAGGAGGTAATATGGCGAAACTCGCGTCTCTTGTCCTGCTCATCCTGGTCCCGGTCTTCTTTCCCATAGTCTCCTACGGCTCCGAAGAGAGCCTGAGAGGCAGGCTCCTCGGCTCGAGAAGCGTCGAGGCGCTCTACTCCATAGACGACTACCTGACCGTTATCTCCGGAAAGGAAGCCGGACCGATCGAAGAGGAGCTTAAGTCCATATGTACGGAAGAGCTTAAGATAGACGGGGACAGCACGGTTTGCGGGGAGTTCTTTGAATCGCGGAGGCTTGAAGCACCTAAAGGCAGTAACAGGATCTTTTACATCGTATTGAATACCGCCCCCCAGCCGTTCGTCTACAGGAACTCGCTCCCTTCGATCAACGAGATACAGACCCCGGCAAACGGAATGAAGATAAGGGAGGGGTATAAGAGCATCGACCTCCTCCAGTACATGTCGGCGCTCTGCAAGATAGACAACGGCACGCCTGAGATAGTCGTGTCGAAAAGATACGGCAGGACCGTAAGGCTTACGAAGGTCGGGGGTATCGAGGCGTTCAACTACTTCCTCTCTTCCGGAGATGGAAAGGACCCATGGTTCTTCGCCTGCCACGGCGACCAGAAGTTTGTGATAGAGAAGGACTACACATACTCGCCGAAGGACGAGATGAAGGTCTTTTATTACGAGAACCGCGGGCTTGAAGGCATAGACTTCGTGAAGGAAGAGGGGATGAGCCCGGCCCAACCCGAAGACTTCTCCAGGATGATGAGCTCGATGTTCTGAGTCGCTGAACCAACTGAATCGATACTCAAAAGCCCCGCCATTCGGCGGGGCTTTTTTTTATTCTCTCTTAGAGTCAAACATCCCGCGGCTTGCCGCGTTTTTTCACCCCCTCCCCCTTGATGGGGGAGGGTCGGGGTGGGGGTGAAAAAGATTTCACCCTCCCCTCAGTCCCCTCCCATCGAGGGAGGGGAAGTATTAGAAGATACCCCGCTGCTTGCGGCGGGGTAGTTCATTCCTATCTCCCGTGGCACCTCTTGAACTTATCGCCTGAGCCGCACCAGCACGGGTCGTTCCTGCCTGGCGTTCCCGTCTTCTCCTGCGGAAGGAGGTCAGGAAAGTTCTTTATGCAGAAGGCCTTCAGGCCCTCGACTATCCTTTCAGCCGCTTCATCGGCCGTCGCCACACCTTCGGCCAAATGGCGCGCGCTCGACGCCTTCTCGACCTCTATGGCCTTTATGAGCGCGTCATCGTTGACGGAAGCCGCCTCTATTACCCGGCAGTACCACTTTTCGCCGGACTTGGCCAGAGGGGAGCCCAGGTTCCCGCAGTGCGGCGGCCTTATCTCCTTCGAGTCCATAAGCGACGGGTGTATAGAGCAGATATTGTTTTCCGACAAAAACCCGCAACGGAAGGCGAACATCGCAAGGAGAGAGATTTCCAGTGATGTACCGTTCCTCTTCACGCCCGTCAATTTGACGCTGTACTTCTCAGGCGCGCCGAAGAGCGGCCTCGGATGGTCCTCCGCGGTGAGATAGGCGTAAATTATCCTCTTCTCCCTCTCCCGTATGCCGGAGGCGAGCTCGCCTTTAAAATCCCTTAGGCCGGAGAGCCCGCCTTTTTTGACGACTCCATAGGAGATGATCCCCCACCACGGGTTGCAACAGAGCCCGCCGCACCTCTCTGTGCAGACCTCGGCAAAAGAGGCGGCGTACTTTTCCTTGCCAGTATCCATACGGGCCATTATATCTTTTTAGCGCGAGACGAGTCCAGCAGTTCTATACCTGACGGCTGTGCTTAATGGAGCCTGAAGTGACCCGAGTGACATTGGCCGTACGCCGAGTACCCCGAGCCGGACGGGCATATCCGTATCCAACGTCTGTGTTGTCTGATAGCCTAAAGCCACCCGATTTGAATCTGGCCGTACGCCGAGTACCCGAGCGGTCCTCGCCGGACGGGCAAAGCTCATATCGAGACGGCTTGATTACCCTTGCCTCTATAGCATCCGAGGACATTGGCCCCGCGCCGAGCGGTTGACTCGATGGAAGGAGTGTGCTACGAATTATCCATGCTTAACGACCGCAATATTGCTGAAGGCATAACGCTAAAACCCATCGAGGAGATAGCCGCTTCATTAAGCATACCACCCGAGGACCTCATCCACTACGGCCCCTATATCGCCAAGGTCCGCTCATCATTCAGTAAAAAGTCAGCGCAAAGCCCTGACGGAAAGCTCATCCTTGTGACCGCCATGTCCCCGACCCCGGCGGGCGAGGGCAAGACCACCGTGACGATAGGCCTTGCGCAGGCCTTCAAGGCGATGGGGCTTCGAGCATCGGCCTGCATAAGGCAGCCGTCCTTAGGGCCGTTCTTCGGGTCAAAGGGCGGGGCGACCGGAGGAGGGTACTCGCAGGTGCTTCCCTCCGACGATATAACGCTACAGTTCACCGGCGACGATTACGCAATCATCTCCGCCCATAACCTCATTTCATCCGTCCTCGACAACCACATCCATTACGGGAACAGGCTCGGAATAGATAAGGAGAATATCTTCTGGAGGCGCGTTGCCCCCATAAGCGACAGGGCCCTCCGAAAGGTAGTCGTATCCCCCGGCACAGTTGAAGAGCGAGAGGAAGAGTTCCACATCTCAGCGGCTTCCGAGATAATGTCGACCCTCTGTCTTGTAAGGGATCTCGACGGGTTCAGGGCACGCGTGGGTCGGATACTCCTTGCGCTCGACAAGAACGGAAGACCGGTGACTGTCAATGACCTCAAGATAACAGGGGCCGTTACGGCGCTCATGAGGAACGCGTTGAATGCGAACCTCGTCCAGACGAACGAAGGCTCTCCGGTATTTATCCACGGCGGGCCTTTCGGCAATATCTCGCTCGGGTGCAACAGCCTGATCGCCACCTCGCTCGCCTTGAAGGTCTCGGATTATGTATTGACCGAGGCCGGTTTCTCAACCGAGCTCGGGGCCGAAAAATTCTTCGATATAAAGTGCAGGGCAGGGGGGCTTAAGCCCGACGCCGTGGTAATAATAGCCACATTGAGGGCGCTCCGTTTCCACGGCGGCGCGGCCGATTACCTCAAAAAGGACACGGGTGCCATTAAAAAGGGGCTCGACAACCTCGGTAAGCACATCGAGAACATCCGCTCCTTCGGCATCCCTTTCATCATTGCCATAAACAGGTATCCGGGAGACGCGGACTCTGAAATAGGCGCGCTCGTCTCGATGATAACTGATATGGGCGCAGAGACTTCGGTCGTCGACGTCTTTGAAAGGGGCGGGGAAGGCGGCGTCGACTGCGCCGATAAGCTCGTTAAAAAGGCGAGGGAAGGGGGGGCTTTCAAGTTCCTGTACAAAACAGACGAGCCGGTTATCGAGAAGATCCGCGCAGTCGCCCTGAATATGTACGGCGCCGAAAAGGTCGAATTGTGTGACGAGGCAAAACGCGACCTCTCCCTCGTCGAACGCCTGGGTTACGATGCTCTCCCGGTCTGCATAGCCAAGACCCCGAGATCGCTATCGGATAACCCCAAACTCATCGGCAGGCCTCGTTCATTCACGCTCAAGGTTAAAAGGATAAGGCCCGCGCTCGGCGCGGGATACCTCGTAATAGAGTGCGGGGATATTCTCCTCATGCCCGGGTTGCCTTCGAGCCCGAGGGCAGAGCTTATCGATGTGGACGCGGAAGGCAGGATCACCGGGATCTGAAAAACAGCTTTTTTTACAGATACTTATCCATGCTTGCGGACCATCCCTCCGGGCTTGAGCCCCTGTTAAAACTGCGGCATTATGCCTCTATAATTATATACATGAGAGAGGAATCGTAGTATAATCAGCGTTTGTTTCCCTTTAAAATTCCATTATTTGGGCACTCGGAGCTCGAACCCCGATGACCGTCGGCAGGTACAAGGACCTTTTCAAGTCTTTAGGCTTCCAGTCGTATATATGGACCCAGTTCCTGGGCGCGTATAACGACAACGTCTTTAAAATCGTCCTCTCCATGATCGCGGTCAACATGGCGGCAGCGGGGTCCGGCGCCTATGTCTCCCTCGTCGGCGCGGTCTTCATCCTCCCGTTCTTTTTCTTCTCGGGTTACGCCGGTTATGTCGCCGACGTCTACAACAAGAGGACCGTCCTCATCGGGGCCAAGTTCTTCGAGATAGTCGCGGTCACTTTCGGCCTTTTCGCCTTCTGGACGGGGAAGATCGAGTTAATGCTCGTTACCCTCTTCCTTATGGCCCTCCACTCTACCTTTTTCGGCCCGGCCAAGTACGGCATAGTCCCCGAGATGCTCCCTGACCGGGATCTCTCCCGCGCCAACGGCATACTCGAGCTCACGACCTTCTTCGCAATAATCATCGGGACCTCCACGGGCGCGATAATCTTTTCAGCCTGGAAAGACAAGCTCGTCTATGTCGGCTTCTTTCTCGTCGCCATCGCGGTAGCGGGCACGCTTACGAGCTTCGGCATAGCCAGGGTCCCGGACTCAGGCGCGAAGAAAAAGTTCGAGCTAAACCCCTGGGGCGAGATAGGCTCCGGGATGAAAAGGCTCTTCGAGGACAAGCTCCTCATGCTGACCGTCGGCGGCATAGCCTACTTCTGGTTCCTCGGCGCGCTCCTCCAGATGGACATCCTCCTTCTCGGCAAGGAGATCATGCACCTGAACGACATGTGGATCGGCATACTTATCACCTTCCTCGCCATAGGCATAGGCATAGGGTCGATCGCGGCAGGGACCCTCTCCGGCGACAAGGTCGAGCTCGGGCTCGTCCCAGTGGGCTCGTTAGGCATGGGCCTCTTCGCGATCCTCCTCGCCTACTCCGGGGAGTCGTACCCGAAGACGGCCGCGGCCCTCATCATGCTCGGCTTCACCGGCGGGCTCTCCATAGTCCCCATGAACGCGCTCCTCCAGCAGAAGGCGGGGGCGACGGAGAAAGGCCGCCTTGTAGCCACCACCAACTTCGTCTCGGTCGCGGGCATACTCGGGTCCTCGGGCGTCTTCTGGATAATGAAGGACAAGCTCGCGATCGGCGCCGACGACATCATCTTCATTTTCGGCGTCGTGACGCTCCTCAGCACGCTTTTCATGATGAAGTACCTCCCGGACTTCCTCATACGCTTCACCCTCTGGCTCCTTACCCACACGCTCTACAAGATAAGGGTCGTCGGAGAGGAGAACGTCCCGTTCAAGGGGCCCGCGCTTCTCGTCTCCAACCACCTCTCTTTCGCAGACGGATTTCTCGTCGGCGCGTGCGTTCAGCGTTTCATCCGCTTCATGATCCACAGGTACTTCTACGACATAAAGGTAATAAACTGGCTCTTGCGCATAATGAAGTGCATCCCCATAACCGACGGCAACCGGAGGGACGTCCTTAAATCGATCGAGAAGGCGAGGGAGGAGCTCAAGGACGGCCACATCGTCTGCATCTTCGCCGAAGGCGCGATAAGCAGGACCGGGAACCTCCAGCCCTTCAAGAAAGGCTTCGAGCGCATAGTAGACGGGCTCGACGTGCCGATAATCCCGGTCCACCTCGACAGGGTATGGGGGTCGGTATTCAGCTTCAAGGACGGCAGGTTTTTCTGGAAGTGGCCGAGCGAGTTCCCGCACCACGTGACGGTATCCTTCGGCAAGCCTCTGAAGCCCGGCGCGACCTCGCAGGAGGTCAGGCAGGCCGTTATGGAGCTCGGGAGCGAGGCCGTGGTCCACAGGAGAGCTAAACGCGACCTATTGCATCTGCGCTTCATAAAGACGGCCAAGGCGCGCTGGTTCTCGTTCTGCATGGCGGACTCCACCGGCAAGGAGCTCTCCTGGGGAAAGACCCTCGTATCCTCGCTCCTCCTCTCTAAATGGATAGGCAGGGACCTCAAGGAAGACGAAAAGGTCGGGCTCATGCTCCCGTCGTCCGTAGCCGGGGCGCTCGTGAATGTGGCAACCCTCATCGCGGGCAAGGTCCCGGTGAACCTCAACTTCCTCTCCGGCAAGGACGCGCTCAACGCATCGATTGAAGCGAGCGGCATAAGGACCGTCATCACCTCCCGCTCCTTCCTCTCAAAGGCCGGGATCGAGGCAACCGGCAACATGGTCTTTATCGAGGATATCGCATCCTCGTTCTCGACAGCTGATAAGGCCGCGACAGCCGCCCTCGCCTTCGCCCTCCCGCAAAGAGCCCTCGAGGCGCTTTACTGTAGCGGCGAGGCCGACCCCGGGAGGCTCGCCACCATCATCTACACGTCCGGCTCAACGGGCCAGCCAAAGGGCGTAATGCTCACGCACCATAACATCGTATCGAACATCGAGGGCTTCTCACAGCTCTTCGTCACGTCCCGCAAGGACGTCCTCATCGGAGCGCTCCCGTACTTCCACTCCTTCGGCTTCACGGGCACGCTCTGGTATCCGCTCCTCTCAGGCTTCGCCGCCGTCTACCACACGAACCCCATGGACGCGAGGACCATCGGAGAACTCTCCGCCAGATACAAGGGCACGGTCATGATAGGCACCCCGACCTTCTACTCCGCCTACATCAGAAAATGCCACGCGCACGAGTTCTCCACACTCCGCTACGCAATCGCGGGCGCTGAAAAACTCCGCGAACACATTGCATGGGCCTTCAAGGAAAAATTCGGCATAGAGCTCCTCGAAGGCTACGGATGCACGGAGCTCGCGCCCGTCGTCTCCGTAAACATCCCCGATGTCGAGCACGAGAGCGTCAAACAGACCGGCTACATCCCCGGCACCGTCGGCCACGCCATACCCGGGGTCGCCGTAAAGGTAATAAACCCCGAGACCGGCAACGAAGTCCCAATCGGCAAGGAAGGCCTCCTCCTCATAAAAGGGCCTAATCTCATGCAGGGCTACCTTAACGACGAGGATGCCACAAGGGAGGTCATGCGCGACGGCTGGTACGTGACGGGCGACGTCGCCTCCATCGGCGACGACGGGTTCATAAAGATAACCGACAGGCTCTCGCGCTTCTCAAAGATCGGCGGGGAGATGGTCCCCCATATCATGATAGAAGAGACGATCTGCAAAGTCCTCGGCGACTGCAACTGCGCGGTAACGACACTCCCCGACGAAGACCGCGGAGAGCGCATCGTCGCCTTCTACACCAAAAGGGTCTCACCCGCCGAAGTCCGCGAAAAACTCCTCGCAACAGGACTCCCCAAACTCTGGCTTCCCAAACGCGAAGACCTCTACCAGATAGACGAGATCCCCTCCACAGCAACAGGCAAGATCGACATCAGACGGATCCGCACCCTCGCCATGGAAATGCCCCGGGCGTGACCTGGAGTTAGCAGGATTGAGGTATTCTGGGGGAAACTTTCTGTAGAAAGCTTTCCCCCAGACCCCCTTCAAAGACTTTTAGTTCCCGAACAGACCCCCCCCATCCGAATTAAAGCAATGCAGATAATCAATCAGCTAAAGAGCCTTTGAATGTATTTGGGGGGGTCTGTTCGGGAAGAACCAAAAATTTTTGAAGAGAGTCTGAGAGAAACTTTTTATAAAAAGTTTCTCTCAGGGTACTTCATCCTGCTACTTCTTCGCAGGCGCGCCCGGGACCGGGGCGAGGTAGACGACATTTCTTGAGAGGTCTTTTGCGCGGTACATGGCCTTATCCGCGATCTTCAAGAGTTCTTTCTTGTCTTTTGTATGGATGGGGTAGGTGGCAATGCCGATGGACGCGGTTATATGGATGTCGAGACCGTCTTCCTCGATGAACCTGTGTTTCTCTATGGAGAGTCTGATCCTTTCGGCGACGCGCATGGCGACGTCGTAGTCGGCGTCGACGAGTACCACGACATATTCGTCGCCGCCGTACCGGATGACCGTATCGACTTCGCGGACGCATTTAAGGAGAATTTTCCCGACTTCGACGAGGACGCGGCTTCCGATGAGGTGGTCGTTCTGGTCGTTTATGCGTTTGAAGTTGTCGAGGTCGAGGAATAGGACGGTGACGGGCATCATGAGCCTGTCAGCGCGTTTGAGCTCTTTATCAAGCGCGTTGTCGAGGTACTTGGCGTTGTAGAGGTTCGTGAGGGAATCGATGAAGGCCATCTCCTTGGCTTCGGCGTATTTCTGGGCGTTTTCGAACGCGCCGGCGGCGTGCTCGACGATGAAGGTCGCGTTCTTTATCTCGCGGAGCGAGTAGGCATCTTTCCCGCCCTTGTTGAGTATGAGGATGAAGCCTATGGTGGACTGGCCTTTCACGAGCGGCGCGAGGAGGAAGGCGCTGAAGTCGGAGAGCGCCTCTTCGTCGGTATTGAGTTCCGCCCTGGAGATGACGCTTATGTTGGAGAGGTCTTTAAGTTCCCTTTCGTACTTGTGCTTGAAGACTTCGACGACGCGCTCTCCGGAGTAGAGCCCGAGGTGCCTTATCGATTTTATTTCGAGTTTTTTCATCTCTTCTTCGTAGAAGAAGATTATGCCTGCCTCGCCGGGGACGATCTGGAGGAGGGCGTCGAGCGTTACGTTGTAGAGCTTGCTTATGTCGAGGGTGGCGGTGACGGCCCTCGAGACCTCGAAGAGTTTGAGCGATTGCCTCATCTCCTGGTTCTCTTCAAGGAGTTTTTTCTTCTCCATGCAGCTTGTGACCGTGTGGAGGAGCTCGTCTTCGTTGAGCGGTTTTCTGATGTAGTCGAAGGCCCCGGTCTTCAAGGCGGCGATGGCCGTCTCTATGGAGCCGTGGCCGGTGACGACTATTACGTCAATGAGGGTGTTGTGCTGTTTTGTGCGTTGCAGGACCTCCATGCCGTCCATATCCGGCATGACGAGGTCGGTTACGACGATGTCTATGGGTTCGTTCTCGACGATATTCACCGCCTCGACCCCCGTTGTGGCGGTCTTGACGAAAAATCCCCCGCTCGTAAGTATATCCGAGCAGAGGACCCTGAAAAATGCATCGTCGTCTACTACGAGAACCCTGCCCTTGCTCATCCCTGAAGGCGCTCCTAAGGCTTCAATATTTCTAAAATAACAGAATAACTCCCCAAAAGTCAAATAGAACCGGGCTTGTCCGGGCTTTATATTGCCTTATATGGCTGGACGCGCCATTTTTTTCGGCCAGGGGTCTATTGACATTACTTTTTTTTAGAGCGATACTTTCATCTATTTACTCTTCCGGGGGCCCCATGAGATCTATTTTCGCGAGGTTTATCGTACCCTTGGCCGTTGGATGCCTTCTTGCCGCCTGCGGCGACATAGAGCAGACGAACATCGAGACCGGGACATCGACAAAGGCGGCTTCCATTGCCCTCGGCGACTCGCACTCCTGCTCTCCGCTTTCTGACGGCCTTGCCGAGTGCTGGGGGAGAAACAATAACGGGCAGTTGGGGAACACTACCCCGATACAATCCCTCGTGCCGGTGGAGGTGACGGGGCTCTCAAGTGTAGCCGAGATGACCGGAGGAGGTGGGCACACCTGCGCGAGATCATCGGACGGCACGCTCCGGTGCTGGGGAGATAATTCGAGCGGACAGCTCGGGAACGCGTCGAATTCGAGCTCGACTACCCCGGTTACGCCAATAGGTGTAGCGAACGCGGTCTCGGTCTCTGCCGGGGGCGACCACACCTGCGCGGTCCTTGAAGACGGCACAGTCTTTTGCTGGGGGTCGAACTCGTCGGGCCAGCTTGGTAATTCCACGACCACGAATTCGTCGATACCCGTACAGGTCTCGTCTATAACCAGTGCCGAGACGGTTTCGGCCGGCGGCAACCATACCTGCGCGCATCTTATTGACGGCACGGTGCGTTGCTGGGGCGAGAACGCCTTCGGACAGCTCGGGAATGGGACCATCACCAACACCAACGCGCCCGTGGCCGTCCAGGACCTCACAGGTTCCACTCAGGTCTCAGCAGGCGCGAACCACACATGCGCCGTCATTTCAAACGGCACGATCAAGTGTTGGGGGGACAACACGAGCGGACAGCTCGGGGTCTCCTGGACGCTTATTACCTTAAGCCCTCTTGTGAACATCACCATCTCATCTACCCCGGTCGTAGCGGCATCGTCCTCTATAACCACGGCGACGGCGGTCGCCGCAGGCGGGGACCACACCTGCGCCATCATCGCGGACGGGAGGGTCCGTTGCTGGGGCGAGAACGCCTTCGGACAGCTCGGGAACGGTTCTAACATCGCCTTCACATCCCCGGGCATAGGCGGGTCCTCGACTTCGACGATAGTTCCGGTATCGGCCTCAGGGGTGACGAACGCGACTGCGCTGGATGCCGGGCTCTTCCATTCGTGCGCGCGCATATCGAACGCGAGCGCGAAGTGCTGGGGCCTCAACACCTACGGCCAGCTCGGCGACGGCACAGGGATAGACTCGCCCACGCCCGTCGAGGTCGAGTAGGTCTGAATGAGGCGCTCAAGCCTTAAAACCTCAAGACTTACGCCCATAAGGCACAACCCCGCGCTCCTCAAAAAGGTGCTTGTCGAGGAGCCGGTATCGTGCATGAAGCACTTGAGCCAGGCAATATTCAGGCCCGGAGACACGGCCTTTGCGCACTCGCATGAGGACGCCTTCGAGGTCTTCTACTGCATAAAGGGCGAGATAGTATTCAGGGTCGAGGGGGAGGAGGTCTTGCTCGAAAAGGGCTCGTGCCTGGTGGTAGAGCCCAAAGAGACGCACTCGATTGAAACGGTCGTCTCCGAAACAGAGCTCTTATTTATGCTCGTTGAGAGGTGAAGCATATGTCAAAGGGATTGCCTTCAGAGGACGATATAGCACCCGACTTTCGATTACCGGGGCTTGACGAGAACGGCGAGGAGAGGGCGTATTCGTTAGAAGACTTTCGCGGCAGGGCCCTTGTCCTCTATTTTTATCCGAAGGACTCGACCCCCGGGTGCACCAGGGAGGCCTGCTCTTTCAGGGACAACATGGCGCGGCTCCTTAAGAAGGGCGTAATTGTAGTCGGCGTGAGCCCGGACAGCATCGCCTCACACAAGAGGTTCCGCGAAAAAGAGGGGCTACCCTTTCCGCTCCTTAGCGACCTGGAGAGAAAGACGGCCGAGGACTACGGCGCTTATGGCGATAAGAAGATGTACGGCAAGACCGTAAAGGGGATTATCCGTTCGACTTTCCTTATCGATGAAAATGGCGTTATAAAGAAGGTCTGGAGGTCCGTAAGAGTAGACGGGCATGTGGACGAGGTAATGGGGTCGATCTGATGGAGATATTCGCGCGCATAGCGGAAGAGCGCATAAAAGAGGCGCTTGGGCGCGGGGAGTTAACAGACCTTCCCGGCAGAGGAAAGCCCCTGGTATTCGAGGACGACTCACTCGTCCCCGAGGACCAGAGACTCTCCATGAAGATACTCAGGAACGCCGGGTGCATACCGCCCGAGCTCGAGCTTAAAAAAGAGATAATGGCGTTAAGGGACCTGATAGCCGTCATGGACGAAGGCGAGGGGAAGGTAGCGAAAATGCGGGAGCTCAACTACAAGCTCATGAAGTTCAACATGCGGATGAAAAGGCCCATCAACGTAGAAGAGAGTTATTCGGAGAAGGTCTTTGAAAAACTGACCTCGCGCGGAAATTTTACCCCTCACCCCCGCCCTCTCCCGCAAGGGGAGAGGGGGCTAAGCCTCATTTCACCATCGTAAACCCCTCTTTCACGACGACCTCTTTCCCGTTCGTGTATCCGCTGGCCATATACGCGGTCGTGTGCATGATGGCAAAGGCCCCGGTCCTTTTTATCGCTATGAGCCCTGCCTCGCCGCCAATGGAGAGTATTTTTTTAAGCGCCCCGCGCGCGGCCGGTATCGGGGCTGAGCCGCACATCCTCATGGAGGCCTCCTTGGCGAGGCATACCCTTATTATGTCCTCCCCCTTGCCTGTGCAGGCCACGGCCCCGGTCGCGTTATCGGCGTAAACCCCGGCGCCTATGATGGGCGTATCTCCGACCCTGCCCGGGAGCATCAGGGCCACACCCCCGGTTGACGAGCCTGCGGCGAGGTCCCCGTCCCTGTCAATCGCCACCGCTCCCACGGTCGAGAAGTGTTTCTTGAATATCTCGACGAGCTCGTGCTCTCCGGCCTTTAGCCTTTTCAGCCTCGCGAGGGTTTTTTCGTCGAGCTCGGGCATCGGTTCGAGGTCGTAGGCAAAAGACAGCACCTTTGCCCCTATGTTCGTGAGTATCTTGTGGGGAGACTCCATCACGATCTCGGCGGCCCGTATCGGGTTTTTGTAGCCTTCGAGCCCGATGACCGAGCCTGCTTCAAGCCTTGCCCCCTCCATTACCGCGGCGTCCAGCCTCCGTACCCCGTCGAGCTGGAGGTTTGCGCCTGTGCCGGCGTTGAAAAGGCCCGAGTCTTCGAGGATAGCGATGGTTTCGATTATCGAGGCAAGGGCGCTTCCCTTGCCTTCGAGTATCGAGTATCCGGCCTTCAACGCCTCTTTTATCTTTTTAAGGGCTGTTTTTGTGGGCTTTCTCCCGCCCGCGCCCCCATGCGCGATCAATAACATCAAGACCCCCGGTTTTGTTGTAATTGGCTCTTCGATATACTATATCGTATGTTTATCCGGTTTTTTGTGTTAGAATGCCCAGAACAAGGTATTTTGAAGGGCGGGTCTTCGAGTGCTTAAAAATACATTTTGCCACATCCCGGGGGTGGGGCCGAAATCCGAGCGCAGGTTCTGGGAAAAAGGGATACTTTCATGGGAGGCGTGTCTCGACGCCAGGGAGCCGTGCCTTTCAAGACGGCACATAAAGGAAACGGTCACCTCCTCCCTGGAGCGCTTTGAAGCCCGTGACCTCTCATGGTTTATGAATCGCCTCGCCCCGAGGGAGCACTGGAGGCTATTTCCGGATTTTAGAAATAACGTCGCCTACATCGACATAGAGACAAACGGGTTCGTAGGGGAGCGCGGCTACATAACCGCCATTTCATTATATGACGGCTCTGGCGTGCGTTCATACGTCAGGGGCGAAAACCTCGACGCCTTCAAAAGGGACATAGAAGGGTTCGGTCTCATCGTCACGTATAACGGCAAGTGCTTCGACATCCCCTTCATAGAGTCCCACATGCGCATAAGCCTCTCGCACATCCCGCACATCGATCTCAGGTTTATCCTTAAAGACCTGGGGCTTCGCGGCGGGCTCAAGGGCTGTGAGAAGACGCTCGGTATCGACCGGGGCGGCCTCAAAGGCGTGGACGGCTACTCGGCGGTGCTTCTCTGGAGGGACTTTAGAAGAAATAAGGACCGCAAGGCCCTTGAAACGCTACTTGCCTACAACGCCAAGGACGTCGTCAACCTCGAGCCGCTATTCGTCAAGGCCTATAACATGAAGGTTGAGGCGACCCCCTTCGCGGCCACACACCTCCTTACCGCTCCCGAGCTACCGGTAGAGCCGTACAAGGCCGACGCCGAGACCGTCGAGAGGATACTCTCGGTCCAGGCGCGGTTCTCGGCGCAAGGGGCTGTGTAGGATAGCCTTTCGCTCACTTCATTTCCGACGCCAAAAGAGGCGGGGCTCGCTTAGTCCCGCCTATCGAACATCCGTATAAAAGCCGGTCCCTGTAAACCCCATTCATTTTTCACCACCCCAACTTTCCCCTTGACATTGTTTCAATATTTCGCAATAATGCAAATATGAAAAAGGAGATATTCGAGCTTCAGGCGGAAATATGCAAGACGCTCTCGAACCCCAAGAGGCTCGAGATAATCGCCGCGCTTAAAGACGGCGAGCTTTCGGTCGGAGACCTCGTGGACAGGCTCGGCATCACCAAGGCGAACGTCTCACAGCACCTCGCGGTGCTACGCCAGAGGAAAGTCGTAGCCACCCGCCGCGAAGGCGTAAACATCTACTACCGCATCAACAACCCCAAGATCATCGAGGCCTGCGCGCTCATGAAGGCTGTCCTCATGGAACAGCTCGCGGACGGCGAAAAGCTCGCCAGGCGCATCAAAAAGTAGGAGGAGGACACCATGCTTGAAAAAACATTAAGGCTCATCGCGGGCATATTCATCATAGCCTCTCTCATCTTATCGAGATACCACTCCGAGTACTGGCTCCTCTTTACCGGGTTCGTCGGATTGAACCTCATTCAGTCTTTTTTTACCAATTGGTGCCTCATGATGCAGATATTGAAGGCGCTCGGCGTGAGGAGCTGTTGCGAGGCAAGACCCGCCCGTTGACCCGTCCGTAAGGTTTTTCGAACTCAACGCGTCGGAGGGGCCCGCTCGTATCTTCTCCCGCGCCGCGCCTTCTATAGGAGCGCTTCGCCGCGCCCGACTTGCCATAACCTCGCTTAACGATTCTGACGAGACCGACGGTTTCCAGACCTCGGTCTCGTTCAGCCTCAAAGGCCTTAAGGGTCGAGCTCTCCGGCGCGGTTGATAATAGTCATTTTGCGCGTATAATGAGCGGTATATGATGGGCTTAAGAGATGGCAACAGGGGAGGGGATATGAAAAACCTTATTAAACTCGCGGGACTCGTCATCGTAGCGTTATGCCTTATGACAGCGGGCGCGGGGTCCGCGGAGCACAATCACGCGAACTCAAAGCACCATGAAAAGGCGGCAACACAGCCGTCGGCCAACCCTCTTATAGAGGAGATGAGGGCGCTGGACGCGGCATTCAGGGAGATCGTCTCGGGTGTGGCGGTCGGCGACGGACACAGGGTGCTCTCGGCGATAGAGACGCTCCACGGCTCGATGGAGAAGACACAGCACGCCCTTCACGCAGGCGAGATAAAATTGCCGAGGAACCCTCAAAAAGTCAAGGAATTCGAGAAGTTCGACAAAGAGTTCCACGGGGAGCTCGAGGCCCTTGCCAAGGCCGCCGAAAGGGACGACGGGAAGATGATGGCCTCGTTCACAAAGAGGCTCATCGACGGGTGCGTCATGTGCCACGGGGAGTTCAGGAAATAAGGGTATTTAAGGACGCTGAAGGTCAAGGAGACCTGCTCCAATAAAAAGGCCCGCGAGGTTCGCTTCGCGGGCCTTTTCCTTTACCAGGCCTGAATGACGCATAAAATCCTTTACTATGACGAGAATAGTATTGTAAAATGATTGATTCCATTCAGATGGACAAGAATATAAGGAGCTTTGTATGAACCCGAAGGACATAAGGAATATCGCGATAATAGCCCACGTCGACCACGGAAAGACGACCCTCGTTGACGCGATGCTCAAGCAGGCGGGCATCTTCCGCACTAACGAGCGCGTCGTAGACCGCGTCATGGACAACATAGACCTCGAGAGAGAGCGCGGCATAACCATCATGGCCAAGAACACCGCGGTCGAGTTTAACGGGGTCAAGATAAACATAGTAGACACCCCGGGTCACGCCGACTTCGGCGGAGAGGTCGAGCGCACCTTGAAGATGGTCGACGGCGTGCTCCTCCTCGTGGACGCCTCCGAGGGCCCTCTGCCACAGACGAGGTTCGTGCTCCGTAAGGCCCTTGAACTCAAGCTCACGCCCCTTATCATAATAAACAAGATAGACAGGCCGGACGCACGTATAAAGGAAGTCTTGAACGAGATATACGACTTGTTCATCGACCTCGACGCCCACGAAGACCAGCTCGACTTCCCTATCGTCTACACGAACGCGAGGAAGGGGACGGCCACCGTCGACCTTGACGCCGACTCCCCGGACTTGAAACCCCTCTTCGAGCTTATCGTAAAGACCATACCGCCGCCGGTAGGAGACCCCTCCGCGGTATTGCAGATCCTCGTCACCAACATCGACTACAACGACTATGTCGGAAGGCTCGCCATCGGGAGGATCTTCTCCGGCACCATCCGCTACGGCGACTCCGTCGCCTTCATCAACGCCGAGGGAAAGCTTATAAAGACAAAGGTAACCGCCCAGTATGTCTTCCAGGGTCTTGAGCGTGCGGACTCCAAGGAGGCCTCGGCGGGCGACATCGTAGCCCTTGCGGGCCTCGAAGGCATAGGCATCGGGGACACCATAACCGACGCCGAGAACCCGAAGGAGCTGCCGAGGATAAAGGTAGACGAGCCGACGATATCGATGGTGTTTTCTCCCAACACCTCGCCTTTTGCCGGGAAAGAGGGCAAGTTCGTAACCTCCAGGAACCTCCGGGAGCGCCTTGAGAAGGAGCTCCTCTACAACGTCTCCATCAAGGTGGAGTTTGAGAAGGCCTACCAGTTCAAGGTCATGGGCAGGGGCGAGCTCCAGCTCGCGATCCTCATAGAGATGATGAGGAGAGAGGGTTACGAGCTCTCCGTCGCGATGCCTGAGACGATCACAAAGACCATAGACGGCAAGCTGCATGAGCCCGTCGAGCTCCTCGTCATAGACGTCCCCGAGGACTTCATAGGCGTCGTCACCCAGCAGGTAGGCATGAGGAAGGGCAAGATGCTGAAAATGCAGAACAACGGCCACGGCAGGGTCAGGCTCGAGTTCCGCATACCTTCGAGGGGGCTCATAGGCTTCAGGTCCCAGTTCCTGACCGACACGCGCGGCACCGGCCTCCTTAATCACCTCTTCGAAGGGTACGAGCCCTGGTGCGGGCCCATATCGAAGCGCCAGGCAGGCGCGCTCGTCGCCGACAGGACCGGCGTCACTAACGTATACGCCCTCTTCCATCTCCAGCCCCGCGGCACCCTCCATGTGAAGGAGAACACCCCGGTCTACGAGGGGATGATAATCGGCGAAAACGCCAGAGAAAACGACATGGACGTGAACGCGGTAAAGGAGAAGAAGCTCACGAACATGCGCGCCTCGGGGTCCGATGAGACGATGTTTCTATTCCCCCCCAATATCATGAACCTTGAGCAGGCGCTCGAGTTCATAATAGAGGACGAGCTCGTCGAGGTAACGCCCCAGTCCATAAGGCTCAGGAAAAAGGTGCTGGAAGCCGGAAAAAGGCCGAAGCAGAAGAACAGGGACAGCTAGTCGCTGGGTCGATTTCAAATCGAGCCGCTCAAGACCACCGAGGCACAGCCGCATTGATACGGGTTTGCCTGTGCGGCGAGCACCCGCTCGGCGCGGGGCCAAAGTTCAAATCGTCTTACAGAGGCGGGGTTGCACAGAGCGGCCCGATCCGCTTTGCCCGTGCGGCGAGCACCCGCTTGGCGCGGGGCCAAAGTTCAAATCGAGTCGTTAAGGGTGCCAAGGCACAGCCGCTTCGATACGGATTTGCCTGTGCGGCGAGCACCCGCTCGGCGCGGGGCCGAAGTTCAAATCGTCTTATAGAGGCCGGGTTGCGCGGCCCGATCCGCTTTGCCTATCTATCCAAAACCCCTAAAGCCATTTGATTTTTTTCCGAAAAGATAGTAAAGTTGAAAGGCGGCGTGAAAAAGCCGGAGATGCTTTTTCAACCGCCTTTCAAGGGCTTGAGGCTTCACGGACCCCCCGCTCATCCAAGGCCCTTCTGTCCCGTTTTTTTCAGGCGTGTGTCCCACTAAGGGGTATGTCTTGAAAGGTTCCGGTTTTTCCCTGCCAAAGAAGGCGCTCCTTGCGATCGTCATAATACTCCTGCCCATATTCGTTACTTTCAATTACCTTTTTTTGAAAAACAGGGACCTCTTCGAGCGGCACATACTCGAGGAACTCTCCGTCATAGCCGAGACCTTCGAGGTCCAGGTCTTCAATTTCCTCGACCGCTCCAAAAGGCGGGTCGAGGACTTCGCGAGCGATGGCTTCATAAGCGAATCCCTCAGAAAAATCTCGAAAGGCGAGGCGTCCGCCTCGCGTTCCTTAAGCGAGCACCTCCTTAAAAACAAGCTCCCGCTCGACGAGCACATCGAGGCCGTCCATGTGCTCGGCCTCGACGGCCGCGTAAGGGCCTCGACGGACCCTTCGGCACTGGAGCTGGACTTCTCTAAGGAGCCGTTCTTTACGGTCGACGGCGCGGTCAGTGCGGTTGAGACCCGGATAGACAACAAGCCCGCGCTCGCGGTCTCCGCGCCCGTTAAAGACAGGGCCACGGGCGCGCCATCCGGCTCGCTTGTCGCGCTTATTCGGCTTTCAGACCTGGACAGGCTCTTGACAGGGGAGATCGACCGCGAGAAAAAGAGGAAGCGATGGGGGAGCGGTAAAGCCAGCCTTGAGGCCTATCTCGTGAACAGGGAAGAGTTCATGATAACCGGCTCAAGGTTCGTAAAGGAAAGCATCCTCAGGACCAAAGTCGCGATTGACCCGGTCCGCTCCTGCGTCAAGTCCGGGGAAGAGATGAACGGTTTTTATGCGGATTACAGGGGTGTCGCGGTGGCGGGTTCTTCAAGGTGCATAGATCCCCTCGGATGGACGCTCCTGGTCGAGCTCGATGCGGACGAGGCGTTCGCGCCCTTGTCCGAGATGAGGCGGAATATCGTTGTCGCCTGGGTGATTGTTGCGGGCCTGATCGCGCTCCTTTTTATCATATTCTACAGGAGCGTGGTCCTTCAGCTCCGGAAGATATTCGACGCGGCGAAATCGATCTCCGGGGGAGACTACGACGTAAGGGTGCCGGTCTCCTCCGGCGACGAGATAGGCCGCATCTCCCTTGCGTTCAACGAGATGGCCGTTGATATCAAGACCGCGCTCTTCGCCCTTTCTGAAAGTGAGGAGCGCCTCAATGAGGCCCAGCACATCTCCCGGGTCGGCTCATGGGTATGGGACATAGCTAACAACTCGCTCCACTGGTCCGACGAGATATACCGCATATTCGGGCTCAAGCCCCAGGAGTTCGGCGCGACATATGAGGCGTTTCTCAACTCGGTCCACCCAGACGACAGGGAGTTTGTTAAGGAGTCCGTGCGCAAGGCGCTTTTCGAGCGAGAGCCTTACTCGATAGACCACCGCGTCCTTCTGCTGGACGGGACGATGCAAAAGATAGTCCACGAGCAGGCCGTTGTAAGCTTCGATGAGGCGGGCCATCCAACGCGCATGGTCGGCACCGTACAGGACGTGACCGAGCACAGGAGGGCCGAACAGGCTATCGAGGGCATCGCAAAATTCCCCTCCGAAAACCCAAACCCTGTGCTGAGGGTCTCCGAAGACGGCATTGTGCTCTATACGAATGCCGCGGCAAGGCCCGTACTCGCCGTTTTAGGCTCGGACATCGGCGGGAGGCTCCATGATGGCTATGCCAGCCTCGTCGGCGACGTCTACGCCTCCGGAAAGGGCCTGGAAATAGAGCTTGCAAGCGAGGACAGGATATTCTCACTCATCCTCACCCCTATAAGGGGCGAGAAATACGTGAACATATACGGACGCGACATAACCGACCGGAAAAAGACCGAGTTCGAGCTCAAGAAACTCTCCATGGCCATGGAGCAGTCGGTCAATGTCGTCTTTATAACCGACATTAAAGGCAACATAGAGTATGTCAACCCGATGTTCGAGCAGGTGACGGGTTACTCAAAGGAAGAGGCTATAGGCCAGAACCCGAGGATACTCTCCTCCGGCGAGGTTACCAATCAGGATTACGAGAGCCTCTGGAAGACGATAACTGCGGGCAAGACCTGGAGGAACGTCTATAAGAACAAAAAAAAGACCGGCGGATACTACTGGTCCAACTCGGTAATATCCCCCATAAAGAACGAAAATGGCGAGATAACCAACTTCCTCGCGGTCCAGGAAGACATAACCGAGAAGATGGTCTCCGAGGAGCGCATACAATACCTCGCCCGCTACGACGAGCTTACCGGCCTCGTCAACCGCACCCGCTTCATAGAGCTCCTCGACGAGTGGATTTACTGTGCGGCCGCCTCGGGCGACATCGGGGCGTTCTACCTCCTCGACATGGACGATTTCAAGTTCTTGAACGACACCTACGGACATGGCGCAGGCGACGAGTTTTTAAGGAGGGCCTCGCGCATCCTCTCCGCGGCCGTCGGGCGCATCCGCCCTGAAAAGATATCCAAGGAACCTATCCTCGGCCGCCTGAGCGGGGACGAGTTCGCGGTCTTTATCCCAGGCGTCGCCGTAAGGGAGGCGCTCTCAATAGCCGAGACCCTGCGTAAGGACATAGAGGACTTCAGGTTCCAGGAGGCGCCCATTGCCATCACCGTAAGCATAGGTATTGTCCTCTTCCCGGCACACGGCAGGAACGCCAAGGAGCTCTTCACCCGGGCAGACGCCGCCATGTACAGGGCAAAGGAGCTCGGAAGAAACCGCTTCCATCTCTTCATACCGGAAGACCAGGACCTTGAAAAGATGCACTCGAGGGTCGCGTGGAAGGAGAGGATACTTAAGTCCCTCAGGGAAAACAGGTTCGAGCCGTGGTTCCAGCCCATCCTCGACCTCTCCACCAACACCATCCACCACTACGAATCGCTCGCAAGACTCAAGTCCGAGGACGGCTCCATAATGCTACCCGGGGCGTTTATAGACATCGCCGAACGGTTCGGCCTTATCGGCTCCATAGACAGGATGATAATCGAAAAATCGATGCTCATGCAGTCAAGGCTTCGGAAAGACGGCAAGCACATTTCCTTCGGCATGAACCTCTCGGGCAAGGACCTCGGCGACGACGACCTCCTCTCCTTCCTCAAGACCAAGATGGTCGAGACAGGCGCGGACCCGGATAAACTCGTATTCGAGATAACCGAGACCGCCGCCATAGGAGACCTCGACAGGGCCATAAAGTTCATAAAGGCCCTCAAGACAATCGGCTGTCACTTCGCCCTCGACGACTTCGGCGTCGGGTTCACCTCCTTCACCTACTTAAGAGAGATGCAGGTCGACTACATCAAAATAGACGGCTCGTTCATCAGAAAACTGAACGTCAGCCCCAATGACCAGGTCTTCGTCAAAGCCATAACCGACGTCGCCAAGGGACTTAAAATAAAATCCATCGCCGAGTTCGTAGAAAATAAAGAGACCCTCGAACTCCTCAAGACCTTCGGCGTCGACTTCGCCCAGGGCTACCTTATCGGCAAACCCGCACCCCCGGAAGTCGCCTTCCCAGCCGAAACCCTCACCCGGACACCCGTCAGCCGGGTGTGAGTCATTATCTAAAATTTTTGGAGAGAGTTTGAGAGGTCCGTCCCGGACTGGCGAAATCGTATCGCTCGGCTATTCCTTTACCTACTCAAAAAATTTCGATTTGAGCATTAGCGTGCGCAAGCACCTTTTTATAAAAAGGTTCTCTCAAGTATTTCAGGCAATGGCTCAAGCCCGACTGGCATGTTTTCTGGCAAGGGTTTTTGACAGGGCGTCGGCGCGGCGGGTGGGTTCGGGGAGTCTGTAGGCCGTGGCACAAGCAAGTACGAGTCTTAAAGAGCCTTTGATGTCTATCTTGTGGCCCGGTGATACGAATACGGGCTCTACGTTTGCACGAGTACGGAGGACCGCGCCGACTGTTTTATCGAGGATTTTAAGCGGAGACCACGAGCCTTTGGTCTTTCCGGGTTCATCGTATTCGCCTACGAGCCTCGATTTTGCGCACCCGACAGAGGGGATATCGAGGAGGACGCCCGCGTAGGAGGCGATGCCAAGCCCCCTCGGGTGCGCGATGCCCTGGCCGTCGAATATGATGAGGTCGGGCTTTTTTTTGAGTTTTTCTATTGCCTCTATGGTCGAAGTCCCTTCCCTGAATGAGAGTAGGCCGGGTATGTAGGGAAATCTCACCTCCTTTATCGCAAAGGTCTCCTCGATGAGTTCGAGCGACGGGAATGAAAACAGGCACGCCGTGCTTATTACCCTGTCGTCGAAAAAGGCCGAGTCAACTCCGGCAATGAGGGCCGGGGCCTTTGCAAGGGGAGAGAGCGCGACTTTATCGGCTAGCTCTCTTTGGACTTTTCTGGCGAGGTCCTTGTCTTCCGGCCATGAGAGCCCGTCTTTCTTGAGGCGTTTGAAGAGGGTCTTGTCCATGTTATTTTTTTGATTTTGTTTTTCCGGCGAGCCCCAGGATGGTGAGGAAGGTCGAGATGAGGCTCCCCTCCCTCTGCCGGTATTGCGGAACGACCTCCTTGAGCTCGGCCCCGAGCTCTACATCCAATGAGGATGATTTTTTTATTGCGAGCACCTGCGATGGGTAGGCCGATCTGTGGCCCGTGACGATGAAGCTTATGACGGATGCGACCGCCGCGTAAGGCGCGACCTCGGGCCCGAAGAGCTCGACCGCCATTATGGACGCCGCTATCGGCGTATTCGCTGCGCCCGCAAGGAGGCTTACGAACCCGATGGCGGCGAGGACCGAGGGGTCCACGGATAGGATCTTTGAGAGAGCCGCGCCGGCGGTTGCGCCGACGTAGAAGATCGGAGTCCCAATGCCGCCGTGGCCCCCGAAGCCGAGGGTCGCGCCGGTAAATAGAGACTTCATTAGGAAGGCGTACCAGGGGACTTCGTTCCCTTCAAGGGCCGACTGCAATGTCTCGAGGCCGAGCCCAAGGTACTCGCGCCCGAGGACATAGGTGATAGCGGCCATGACCGCTCCGGCGAGCACGGCCTTGAGCTCAAGCGGGGCCTTTATGGCTGTGGAGAGTTTTTTTCCGAGCTTGAGGGTCTCGACGAATATCAAAGACACTATTCCAAAGAAGACGCCAGCGATTATGATCTTGAAAAAAAACGCCTCGCTGAATACAGGGACGAATGTGAGCGGGTTATAAAAATAGGTGAGCCCGAGCCACGAAGAGACCTGGTAGCTGATGATCCCGGCGACAAATGACGGGAGCAACACATCGTAGAGTATCGAGCCTACGAATAGAACCTCCATTCCGAATATCGCGCCCGCCAAAGGAGTGCCGAAGACTGAGGCGAACGCGCCGCTTATGCCGCAGATGACGAGCTTTCTCCTGTCCGCGCCCTCGAAGCGGAGCGCATCGGCAAAGAGGGAGGCGAGTCCCGCGCCTATCTGCGCGCTCGGCCCTTCCTTACCGGCCGAGCCGCCGAAGGTGAGGGTGAGGAAGGTCCTTATGAACTCGACCGGGACTTCAAGCGGACTAATCTTGCCCGAGCGCTTGTGTATCGCCTCTATCGCCTTGTCCGCGCCGTGGCCTTCGGCGGATGGAAATATGTATTTTATGATGATTGCGGAGAGGAGTAGCCCGAGCGGCATGAGGAAGTAGTAATAGGGGTATTTATTTCCGAGGAGGGAGCCGAAGTTAAGTGCGCTTACGAAGACCGTTGTCGATACGCCGGTGATGATGCCCACGGCCGTAGCGAGGACGATCCACTTGAAGACGCTTATGAAGATTATCGTTTCTTCCTTGATCCTTTTTTTCATGTCCTCGCCGGGTCCTGGCCGGACGGGCAAAGTTCGTATCGAATGACTATGCTTGAATCTACCTTAAGAGCTAGGGTTTGAACATTGGCCCTGCGCCAAACAAACCCATTTGACGGTATCGAACTTCCCCCTTTTCTAAAGGGGGACTGAGGGGGATTACAAAATCTTTTTTAAATAAATCTACCTGACCTCTTTATGTCTCGAAGCGATCTCAGGTACTGGCTTATCCTGAAACCATTCATGACTGCATCGAAGTGAGATTGCCGCGTCGCTACGCTCCTCGCAATGACAGGCAAGAGACTTTTATTACTCTCTTAGGGTCTAATACCCCGCGGCTTGCCGCGTTTTTAATCCCCTCCCCCTTGATGGGGGAGGGTTAGGGTGGGGGTGACAACGATTTCACCCTCCCCTCACTCCCCTCCCATCGAGGGAGGGGAAGTATAAGAAGGATACCCCGCAGCTTGCTGCGGGGTTCTTCATTACTATAGGGAAGGCTCTTTCAGAACGGGCCTTGATGGTTTGGTAAAGTAGAAAAACTTTTTTACTGCAACAACCCCTCCCCCGGCTCGTCGATTTTAAGCCCGTATCTGAAGGTCTCTCTCCCGCCTGCACCGGTCATGGTGCAGTTGCCTTCGAATATCGCGCCTTCGCCTATCAAGAGGGAAGGCGTCTTTATATCTCCGTAGAGTTTGCAGGGGGACTTGAGCTCGACCCTTGCGGAGGCCTCGACAGACCCGCGCACTTCTCCTGTGATTATCGTAGAGCCGACCTTTATCGTCCCTTCGACGCAACCACTATCTCCTATGATGAGCGTGCCGGTCGTCTCTATATCTCCACGGACGGTCCCGTCGACGCGGACGGTCGAAGCGAAGGAGAGCCTCCCTTCTATCAATACGCCGCGTCCGATGTAGCCTACGACTTCGCCGTCTTTTCTCTTGCCGTCTTTTCCGAACATGATACCTCTATCAGAAAAGCATTAACTGCCGCTTACGGTGCGTAGCAGGTCTATGACCCTTTCGCGCTCATCGGCCGAGTAGTAGTTTATCTCGATCCTGCCCTTGCCGCTCCGTTCCTTAAGCGCTACCTTTGTGCCGAATATCCCGCGTAGCTCGTCCTCGACCTCTGTCCCCTGTCCAGCGGCGCCTTTTTTCTTCATAGGCTTTGCGGCGCCGCGGTTCGCGATGGCTTCGGCCTCTCTTACAGAGAGACCTTTTGTGATTATAGCGCGGCAGGCCTCGACCTGGGCGGCGTGGCCCTCAATCGATAGAAGCGCCCTTGCGTGACCCATCGAGATATTGCCTTTGACTATCTCGTCACGAACCTCTATCGGGAGCTTCAAGAGTCTTAAGTAGTTAGCGACGGTCGCCCGCTCTTTTCCGACCTTTACGGCTACCTCGTCCTGGGTAAGCCCGAAGGCCATGAGGGACTTGTACGAATCGGCCTCCTCTATGGCGTTCAAGTCCTCCCGCTGGATGTTCTCGATAATCGCGAGCTCGAGCGCCTCAGTGTCGTTCGCGTTCAAAACGACTACCGGGACCTCTGAGAGCCCGGCCATGCGCGAGGCCCTCCAGCGCCTCTCTCCTGCGATGAGCTCGTAGCCGTCTGGGGTTCTCCTTACGACAAGGGGTTCTATTATCCCCTTTTCTTTAATGGAATCGCATAGTTCCTTTAATTTCACCTCGTCGAAAGTCTTCCTCGGCTGGGTCTTGTTGGGGCTTATGTCTACTATCGGGCAGAGGAAGAACTTTTCCTTGCCTTCTTTTGGCTCCCTCGGAGGCTGTGCCTCGCCGATGAGCGCGCCTAAACCCCTTCCAAGGACCTTCTTTTTGTTGAGCATGGCCTGCCTCTTGATTGTAAGTGTTTGAATTTATTATGTTTATGAGCGCTCGCCAAGGATTATCTCCTTGGCAAGCTCCATGTAGCTGACAGCGCCCCTTGAGTGGACGTCGTAGAGTATCACCGGTTTTCCGAATGACGGGGACTCTGACAGGCGTACGTTCCTCGGTATCACGGTCTTGAAGGCCTTTTCCTTAAAATGCTCCCTGATGTCGTCCTCGACCTGGTGGGCGAGGTTATTGCGGGAATCGAACATGGTAAGGAGTATGCCTTCTATAGCGAGTGCCGGATTGAGCTTTGCCTTTATGAGCTCTATCGTCCTCATTATCTGGCTTATGCCTTCGAGGGCGTAATACTCGCACTGGAGGGGTATCAGGACTGAGTTGGACGCCACAAGGGCGTTTACCGTAAGGAGGCTCAAAGACGGCGGGCAGTCTATGATGATGTAATCGAAGTGCTCACTGATAGACGAAAGACAGGCCTTCAGCCTGTACTCCCTCTGCGGGTCGTCGACGAGCTCGACCTCTGCTCCTATGAGGTCTATGGAAGACGGGATGAGTTTAAGGAAGCGTAGCTCCGTGTTCTTGAGTATCGTGCGGAGGTCTGCCTCACCTATCATGGCGTTATATATGCCGTTTGAGCCGTTCTTCGATTCCCCTAAGCCGCTTGTGGCGTTGCCCTGGGGGTCGAAGTCTATCAGAAGCACCTTTTTTTCAGCGACAGCGAGCGAGGCCGCAAGGTTCACGGCGGTCGTGGTCTTGCCAACGCCGCCCTTTTGGTTCGCAATCGATATTATACGGCCCATAGCCATCCTTTGAGGTTCGGAAAAAGTTTAGAACAGTTCTCGGGGCGTTGCAAGAGAAAAGTACCGTTTGTTGAGAATGTTCCACGTGGAACATTCGTTCGGCCGATGCTCTCCCCTTGCAAAAGGTGGGGAAGGGGATTAACTTGCCTTCTTTATCACCACTATCGTCGTCTCTCTCATTGAGAAGGGTATCTTGACCTCATGGGTCTCGATCCCTGTTATACCCGGGAAGTCTTTGAGCGCAATGGTCTCCTCGGCTACAGTAGGCCCCTTGATGGCGACGATACGCCCGCCGGGCCTGAGGTAGGGCAGGGCCACCTCGACAAAACATTTTAGCTCCGTAAAGGCACGGGAGGTGACAATGTCGAACCCGCCACGGTTTTTATCTATAAAACCCGCGTCCTCTGCCCTGACGGATTCCGCGTCGATGCCGATAAGGGCGAGCTTCCTTATAATATGACGCATAAAGTGGACCTTCTTCGATACCGAATCGATAAGACAGACATACATCTCCGGGGAGGCAATTTTCAAGGGTATGCCCGGAAAACCCCCGCCTGCGCCTATATCCAGGAGCCTCCCTGCCCCCTCAAGAAAGGCATAGGGCGTAAGAGAGTCGAGAAAGTGCCTTATGACGATCTCCCGCTCCTCATCGATTGCCGTAAGGTTGACCTTCTTGTTCCAGGCCTTAAGTTCTTTGAGGTATTCGATAAACTTTAGCTGGGCCTCTTCAGGCAATACCACACCAAGCGCCTCGGCTCCGCGCCTCAAAAGGGTTTTTAACTCAGCTTCGCTTATTTTTAGATTATGTTCCACGTGGAACAATCCTTTGGGTCCAGCATGAATGTTCCACGTGGAACATTCAACCGCGAGTGCCTATTTTCTTAAGGTGGACCATGAGCATGGAGATGGCGGCCGGGGTCACGCCTGATATCCTCGATGCCTGTCCTATGGATTCGGGTCTGGTCTTCTTTAATTTTTCCCTTATCTCCGTGGAGAGCCCCGAGACCTCGTCGAAAATGATGGACTGAGGTATCCGCAAGCCTTCTATGCGCTTGAACCTCCCGGTCTCCTCGTTCTGTCTCTTGATGTAGCCTTCGTATTTTACTTCTATCTCAATCGCCTCGGCAACGGAAGGTGAGGCGGTATTGGGTAGATTTTTGAGGGAGAGGACGGTCTTAAGGTCCATCCCTGGCCTACGGAGAAGTTCTTTCAGGGTGGTGGACTTCTTTAATTCCGTCGAGCCGAGATTGATGAGGGCGGAGTTCACCTCCTGGGTCGGGTTTATGCGTTCGGTCTCAAGGAGGCGCAGAACGGACTCGAGGGCCGCTTTCCTTTGGAGGAATGTGTTGAAAATATCTTCTTTTACGAGCCCGGCCTCAAACCCCTTTTCGCGGAGCCTTGCCTCGGCGTTGTCTTCCCTCAATATCAGGCGGTACTCGGCGCGGGAGGTGAACATACGGTAGGGCTCTCTGGTGCCCTTTGTGACGAGGTCGTCTATCATGACCCCTATGTAGGCCTCACTCCTGTCGAGGACGAGGGGTGGCCTGGACTTTAGTTTAAGCGCCGCGTTCATCCCGGCCATCAAACCCTGCGCCGCCGCTTCTTCATAGCCCGAGGTGCCGTTTATCTGGCCGGCGAGGTAAAGGCCTTCGATCTTCTTCGTTTCGAGCGTGAGCTTGAGCTCTTGCGGGTCTACGAAGTCGTACTCTATGGCGTAACCGGGGCGCAGTATCTCGATATTCTCTAACCCATTGATAGTTTTAAGGAATTTGTACTGGACATCTATGGGAAGCGAGGTCGAAAGCCCGTTCGGGTAGACCTCGAAGGTGTCAAAGCCCTCAGGTTCGAGAAAGACCTGGTGTCGGGGTCTCTGGGGGAACTTTATTACCTTGTCCTCTATCGACGGGCAATACCTCGGCCCGATGCCTTCTATGACGCCGCTATAGAGCGGAGACCTTTCGAGGTTTTCGCGGATCACCCTGTGGGTCTCGTCGTTCGTATAGGTTATATGGCAGGGTACCTGTCTACGGGAAATCGGCGGCGAGGTGAATGAAAAAGGCTTGAGCTCTTCGATCGGCTGGAGGGCCTGTTCCTCTACTTTAGAGTAGTCGACAGTCCTTCCGTCGAGCCTCGGGCATGTGCCGGTCTTGAGACGCCCCATCGAGAGGCCGAGCGACCTCAAGGAATCCGAGAGGGCCGTACTTGCTGAATCCCCGGCCCTGCCGCCGGGGTAGTTAAGCAGGCCGATGTGGATGAGCCCCTTTAAAAATGTGCCTGTCGTGACGATGACGGCCCTCGCGGTGATGACCTCTCCGTCATTGAGCTTAAGGCCAGTCGTGCGGCCTGCCTCCACTATGAGGGATTCCACAACCCCTTGTCTAAGGTGGAGCCCTTCCGTCTTCTCGACAACGGACTTCATCCTCTGCCTGTAGGCAATCCTGTCTGCCTGCGCGCGCGTGGCGCGCACAGCCGGGCCCTTGGAATCGTTCAGCGTCCTGAACTGTATGGCGGAGTCATCTATCGCCTTTGCCATCTCTCCGCCGAGCGCGTCTATCTCTTTGACCAGGTGGCCTTTTGCGATACCGCCGATAGCCGGGTTGCAGGACATCTGGCCGATGGTGTCGAGGTTCATGGTGACGAGGAGGGCGGATAGCCCCATCCGTGCCGAGGCCAGGGCCGCCTCGCATCCGGCGTGCCCGCCGCCTATCACGATGCAATCGTATCTGATAACGCCCTCCAAAGGGTTAAGAACGAAACCGATATTCTATATTAACGGGGGAGACCCTGTCAACAGGCCTATTTGGAGCTAAAGGGCCTGATTTTACTATGGATTTTAAATGAGCGGGCCCGTTAATCGATTAAGTGCCTGTTTTAATGGCATAATGACAAAAATATTGACATCAGTTTAAAAAACTGTATACTTGCTTCTTATGCCGAAGACAACTAATAAGACAAAGAAAACCGCAACTTCCCCCGCAAAAAGGGAGACAACCCCAAAGTCCGAGAAGGTATCTGTAAAGAAACCCTCTTCAGAAAAGGTCATGAGCAAAACAGCACCCAAGGCAAAGACAGCAGAGAAGCCGAAGTCAAAGGTCCCGTTCAAGAAAGAAATAACCCAGAAGCTCCTGGATGCCAAGTCCAAGATACTCCAGGAGGTCACCCAGAAGGTAAAGAGCGAATCGAACGTCCTCAAGCATGAGATAGGGGATATATACGACATCGCCTCGATTGAAAGGGAGAGGGAGCTTACGCTCATGCTCGGCGACCGCGACCGCGACAAGCTCTCCGAGATAGAAGACGCCCTTGAGCGCATCAAGGACGCTTCCTATGGTGCCTGCGAGGAGTGCGGAGAGCCCATAGCCGAAGACAGGCTCCGCGCCCTGCCGTTTACCCGCGTATGTGTCGAATGCCAGTCAAAGAACGAGCGGGAGCTCAAGATCAAGGGTGGCAGGTACGAGGAAGAGTCGGGTCTCGGCATCATGGAGAGGTCCGAGTCCGACGAAGAGGAGTTCTGACCGAATCAAGGTCAGTCATAAATAAAAGATAAAGGCCGGGGTTCTATTGAAAACCCGGCCTTTTTTAATTTGCGTTCGCCATGGACCTCAAAAAGAAGATAACCTACGCGCTCATCGTCCTCTCCGTACTCTCCATCCTCGCCGTATCTCTTTTCAAGAGCCGACAAAAAGAATCCGTCACCTACAGCCGCGCCCTCATGGGGACTATCGTGCAGGTGACCATCATGGAGGGGCCTGAGGACAGGTTAGACAGCGCCGCAGAGGCGGCCTTTGCCGAGATACAGAGGCTTGAGGAGATATTGAGCGCGTACAAGGGCAGTAGCGATGTCGCGAGGATCTCGAAGAACGCGGGCACTCTTATTCAGGTCTCGCCCGAGACTATCGAGGTGCTCAAGACCGCCATCCGTGTCGCGGAGCTTTCGAACGGCGCGTTCGACCCGACAGTCGGCGTTCTCGGGAAGGCGTGGGGATACTCAGGCGAAAAAGGGGTCGTGCCTTCAAGGGAAGAGATAGGGAAGGCGCTCGCGCTTGTCGACTACAGGGATGTCGAAATACTTGAGGCCGCTTCAACAGCAGGTCTTAAGAGAAAAGGGATGTCGTTGAACCTGGGCGGCGTTGCCAAAGGGTACATTGTAAACAAGGCCGTCGAGGGGCTTAAAAGAGAGGGTGTCACGCGCGGCATAATACACGCGGGCGGCGACATGGTCGTCTTCCAGAAAGATGAAAAAGAGCCCTTCTCAGTAGGCATCCAGCACCCGAGGGAAAAGAAGCTCCTCGGAAAGGCGCTCGTCTACAACGGCGCTGTAGCGACCTCCGGCGACTACGAGAGGTTCTTTGAGATAGACGGAAAAAGGTTCCACCACATCCTCGACCCGAGGACGGGCTTTCCAGCGGAAGGCACGGAGTCCGCGACGATCGTCGCAAAGGACCCGACGCTCGCCGACGCGCTCTCGACCGCGGTCTTTGTAATGGGGCCTCAAAAAGGGATGGAGTTGATAGAAAGATTGCCGGACGTCGAAGGGGTGGTAGTCGACTCAGAGGGCAGGGTGACAAGATCGGGCGGGTTCAAGGGGGAGGTATACTAAAGGCTACTCTAAAAATTGTTATTTTTCCTGACTGCTCGGCGCAGGGCCAAAGTCTCTAAGGAGCCTTTGGGTGCATCAATTCTCCAGCCGTTTGATACGGATTTGCCCGTCCGGCAGGACGGCGTCAGGTCGGAAATAAAAGTGCTCACATATTAACATATATGCTCCGCTTTTTATTTCCGCCCTTCCTTGACCTCAGAAAAAATTCCTAATTTTTAGAGGTAGCCTGAAAACAAGTCTGTCATTGCGAGCGGAGCGAAGCAATCCCGTCTTTTTATTTTTCATCCTCAGGAGATTGCTTCGGGGCTAGAGCCCCTCGCAATGACAACAAACTAATTTTCAGCGCCAGACTTCCCCCTTTTCTAAAGGGGGATTGAGGGGGATTAAAAAACTTTTTTGAAGATACTCTCCCCCACCTCTTTCTCTTTGAGAGGCGAGGGTTTAAAAAGGCCTAACTCCTTCCCAGGTTCTTTGCCGACCTCTGGAACCGGTTCACCGCGTTATTGTGTTCCTTCAGGCTCTTCGAGAAGAAGTGCGTACCGTCATTTCTTGAGACGAAGTAGAGGTAATCCTCGTTCGCCGGGTTTAACGCCGCCGCGATAGACTCTTTCCCGGGGTTGGCTATCGGTCCGGGCGGGAGGCCGTAAACGGCGTAAGTGTTATAAGGGGTCTTTGCAACAAGGTGCGCCCTCGTGAGGTTCCCGTCAAAGCCTTTTATGCCGTATATGACGGTCGGGTCGCTCTGTAGCTTTATACCCTTCTTAAGCCTGTTCCTGAATACCGCCGAGATGAGCGGACGCTCTTCCGGCGCGCCGGTCTCTTTTTCGATGATGGAGGCGAGCGTCAGGACCTTCCTCATGGAGAGTCCGTCCTTTTTAGCCTGCTCGTTATAATCGGGGAAGTAGACGGCCTTGAACTTTTCGACCATCCTCCCTATCATCTCATCTGTCGACATGCCCTTTGTGAACTCGTAGGTGTCCGGGAAGAGATAGCCTTCGAGCGTCTCGCCCTCAAGCCCCAGGGACGCCACAAGTTTTGCGTCATAAGCCCTTTTTACGAACTCATCCGGGTCCGCGAGCCCTGCCGCGCCCATGACGAGCGCTACTTCCCTGATGTTGTACCCCTCGGGTATGGTCACGAGGTGCCTTTTGACTCTGCCCTTTATAAGTACCTCGAGGACCTCCATCGGGGTCATCGTGGCCATGAACTCGTACTCCCCTGCCTTTATCTTCTTGTAGGCCCCGAGGAGGGAGGCCGCCCACACGAGGCTGTCCGAGTCCTTCACGACCCCGGCCTTCTCGAGGTTCGACGCTACGACCCTGAAGCTCGTCCCCTTCTGGACATAGACGACCTTGACGGATGAGTCGTGGGACGCCGGAGTAAAGAAAGTGATATAAACGTGTACCGCGAGGAGGCTTGCGGCCATTACGAGGATGAGTGCTATGGTTTCGAGGCGCTTGCGCATGGTGGTGAGGGGAGGCCTTTAAGAGCAGGGCCTTCTTTTGCTGTCGAGGTATCCCTGAAGGATGTACGAGGCGGCCATCTTGTCCACCACCTCTTTTCTCTTTTTCCTGCTTATATCGCCCTCGATAAGGACCTTGGTGACGGCGATGGTCGAGAGGCGCTCGTCCCAGGGCTCCACAGGGAGGCCGGTCTCTGCCTTGACGGTCTCTATGAACTTCAATACGAGTTGCGACTGGGGCCCATATGTCCCGTCCATGTTAACGGGGAGGCCGACGACGATAGACTCTATTTCGAACTCCCGGATGATCCTCTTGAGCTCCTCCGTGTCCTTGTCCCTGGAGGCCCTCATGATGGTCTTCAATGGCTGGGCGGTTATCGAATTTTCATCGCTTATGGCTACACCTATCGTCTTCTTCCCGACGTCCAGGCCCATGATCCTCATCGAAAAAAATATAACCTTTTAAGGGCCTTCTGTTCAAGGTATTTCTTGACAACAAAAAACCTATACTATAATATCGAATAGATTTCCCCATCCAGACACGGGCGGTTAACTCAGCGGCAGAGTGCCACCTTCACACGGTGGAAGTCACTGGTTCAATCCCAGTACCGCCCACCATTTCATCGCGTTAAAGCCCATGCTCTCCAGAGACCGCGCACCCTCTTTTTTTAAAAGAATTTTGAATCCCGTTCCCGTTCCGGATCCCATGAAAGATACTCCCCGGCTTTTTCAACTGAAGCAGGCGTGAGGACGGGAAGCGATAGGGAACACGGGAGATTAAAACCGGACTTCACAAAAACGGGGGTTCTAAACCGCCGGATTTTAAAGTCTAATGGAAGTCCGCCCCTTGCGAGAGAGGCTGAACCTCTCCGCCCTTCCATCTCCTATGAATTTTTCCAGGGACGCTCCATTAATTATTCATGTTTGGAACAACTCCTAAATAATATTTATAATGCCTATTGACAGAGGTTTTCAAAAGGTTTATAATCAAGAAAATATCAATGATTAAGCAGTGATAGCTTGGTCATTACGGGTGAGCAGTGACGCTCGGCAATTCCTGGTAACTACCGCATTCTGTTTGCAGGCCGACTTCTCACGCTTTTTGAGCTGGACCTTTCGGTTTAAGCCTCCTACTCACTCCTTAACCGGGTTTTGAATGGCATGCATAGGGCGTGGTGCCTTATAACCGGTACGAGTTACAAAATTTTTATTCATCTGGAGATTAATTCACAGCCAAAGGAGAAGTAATATGGGCGTCAGCTATTCAGATATCATAGAGAGGATGCGCTGGGCAGGAAAGCTCAAGAATGACTCTGCGGTCGCCAGGGTCCTTGGCGTTACGCCCCAGGCGCTCTCAAATTACAAGAAGCGCGGCGAGATGCCGACAGACCTGGTCCTAAGATTCGCCAACATCTACGGCCTCTCGGTCGACTGGCTCATTTCCGGCGAGGGCGAGATGTACAAGGCCTCGGCAAAGGGCGGCGATTTCAAGACTTACATGATCGCGGCAGAAGAGACCTCGGCCTACGGAAAGGAAGCGAAAGAAGGTTACAGGATGCCGGACGTCGCGGCGCTCTCCGCCGACGAGATAATCTATGTCGGAAAGCTCTTGAAGATCCTCCGCGGACAGAACAAGTCGACGGCCGCGGCTATAAAGTACAGCGTCGACGCCTTTTTAAAGGCCGCCGAACAGCCTGAGCCCCCGTACACCGAGCCGGAAAAAGAGGCCGCCCCCGCAAAGAACTAAGGGCCTCGGACGTTCACCGGGCTTTTATGAGAAACCTGAAAAGGCCGCCGGATCAAGATCCGGCGGCCTTTTTTTTATTCGAAAAAAACCCTTCTCCCCTTGCGGGCGATGGCGAGGGGAGAAGCGGCAAGCCGCGCTTTATAAACCATAAGAGAATAACCGGGCTATTCCCCCCTCTTTTCTAAAGAGGGGTTGGGGGAGATCCTCAAAAAAGGACATAAAATCTCGGCAATGACGAGCAATACCGTCACTACCGCGTGCCTTGAGCGGGGATCTCCGCGCTATCGCTGTTCTAAAAGTCGGGACTTCGTTTTTTTCAATACACGCCTGATTCACCCGTTTTTCGGGGTTGTTGACCAAAGTCCCTCTATGTGGTAATTTCACACCTTATGCCCTTCAATTACACTATCCTCAAGGACTGGTTCAACGCCGAGGTAGAGAAAGACAGGCCTGAGCTCACGGGGCTCCTGCCCCATCAGAAGCTTCTTCTCCTCTCCGACGGCTCGATGACGCTCGATCTCGAATTGCTCTGGAGGTCGATGGTCGAGGTGGAGGTGAAGTTCCAGGGCATCTCGAAGCTTGGGATTGAAGCCGCCCGTTATCTTGAAGAAAAACAAGGCAAGGACGCTCTTGAAAGGGAGGTCTGGCTGACGGTAGAGGATAAAAAGCTCGTCTACGCCAACTCGGTCATACCGCTCGACAGGATCGAGGACTCTATACTTAACGACATACTCGCGAACAGCTCCGAGCCTTTAGGCAGGGTTCTTACCACACGGAAGGTCTTTTTCGCCAAGAAAAAGCTCGAAGTGGGGGTGGTCTCGTGCGAGAGCGCGGCAACGGACCTGGGTATCGACGCCAACACCCCGCTCATAGCCAGACGGTACGTCTTATATAACAACTCATCACCCACGCAGTGGGTGATAAAGGCGAGCGTTACAGAGATATTCAGCCCCGAGATAATATCGAGCAGGTTCTTCAAGGAAAGATGATGCGGACCGGGACACTTACAATAGACAAGCTCTCGGCAGTCTCTGACCTCATAAGGCTCCCGAGACAGCAGGGCACGCTTCTCGTCCTCTGGCCCACACTCTGGTCGCTCTTCCTCGCTTCAGGCGGAAGGCCGCCCGTCAAGGTGCTCGTCATATTCGTCATAGGCACTTTTCTCATGCGTAGCGCCGGGTGCGCCATAAACGACATCGCGGACAGGAACTTTGACCCGCACGTGGAGCGCACCAGGTCGCGCCCCATAGCGAGCGGCAGGTTGAAAGTCAGGGAGGCCCTATTTGTATTCGCGGCGCTCTCGCTCCTCGCCTTCGTGCTCGTGCTCTTCCTGAACCCCTTTACCATCGTACTATCGTTTATCGGGATAGCGCTCGCCTCAGTCTATCCGTTCGTGAAGCGCATAAGCCACTGGCCTCAGGCCGTCCTCGGAATGGCCTTCGGGTGGGGCGCGATCATGGCCTGGGCCGCCATCGAGAACGAGCTCGGGTTTGTCCCGCTCCTCATTTTCGTGGCTAACATCTTCTGGTCCATAGCCTACGACACCATCTACGCGCTTATGGACAAGGACGACGACATAAAGATTGGCGTGAAATCGACCGCGCTCCTCTTTGGGGAATCCGTCTACAAGGCGCTCTATCTTTTATATGTCTGCATGGCAATCGCGCTCTCGGTAGCAGGGTACTTGAAGGGCATGGGCGTCTTCTTCTTTGCGGGTGTTGTCATTGCGCTTCTGTCGTTTCTCTCTTCGGTCAATTCTGTGAAGAAAACCCCCACGAGAGAGGCGGCGTTCAGGTCGTTTACGGCAAACGCGCTTCTCGGCGGGCTCGTGCTCGTATTCATATTGCTCGACTTTCACTTCTGAGGTCTTGATGGCGTACAACGACTTAAGGGACTTTCTATCCACCCTTGAAAAAAAAGGGCTCCTCAAAAGGATAAAGACAGAGGTCGACCCCAACCTCGAAATAGCCGAAGTGCAGGACAGGCTCGTCCGCACCGGCGGCCCTGCCGTCATATTCGAGAAGGTCAAGGGCCACAGGCTCCCTGTAGTCGGGAACCTCTTCGGGACGCGCGAGCGGGTGGCGCTTGGCTTGGGAGTAGAAGAGGCGGAGCTACGGGAGATAGGCGAGTTCATCGCGCTACTCCAGAGGCCCGAGCCTCCGGAAGGCCTCTGGGACGCGGTAAAGAAGATACCCTTCTTCGGAAAGGTGCTCACCCTCGGCCCAAAGACCGTAAGGTCGGGCGAGTGCCAGGAGGTCGTCGAGTTGGGAGACGACGCCGACCTTTCCACTATCCCTATCATAAAGTGCTGGCCAAAGGACGCGGGGCCGCTCATCACGTGGCCGCTCGTCGTCACGCAGTCGCCTGATGGCGGCCCGTTTAATGTCGGCGTCTACAGGATGCAGTATCTGGACAGGCACCGCGCCATCATGCGCTGGCTCGCGCACAGGGGCGGGGCCAAGCACCATCGGGAGTGGGAAAAGACCGGAAGACCCATGCCCGTGGCCGTGGCCATCGGAGCCGAGCCCGCTACCATCATCGCCGGCGTGACACCAGTGCCCGAGGATGTCGGAGAGTTCCACTTCGCGGGGATATTGAGGAAGAAGGCGATAGAGCTCGTCGAGTGCAAGACCGTGCCGCTTAAAGTCCCGGCCTCCGCCGAGATAATACTTGAAGGAGAGATACGCCACGGGGACACCGAGCCTGAAGGGCCGTTCGGAGACCACACCGGCTACTATAACGCGGCAGAGCCTTTCCCGGTATTTCACCTTAAGGCCATCACACGCAGAAAAGACGCGCACTATCTTACGACGATCACCGGGAGGCCCCCCAAGGAGGACGCCGTAATCGGGACGGTCCTCAATAACATCTACCTCCCGTCTCTTAAGCTCCAGTTCCCGGAGGTCGTGGACTTCTGCCTCCCGATGGAGGCGGTCTCGTACAGGATAGCCGTCGTCTCGATAAAAAAAGAATACCCCGGCCACGCGAGACGCCTCATGATGGGCATTTGGGGCGTATTGAAGCAGTTTATGTATGTGAAGTACATAATCGTCGTGGACGACGACATCGACGTCCACAACTGGGCGGATGTGATATGGGCTGTCTCTACGAGGGTCGACCCGAAGCGGGACACCATCATCATCGAGAACACGCCGATAGACTATCTGGACTTCTCATCGCCCCTTGAGAACCTCGGGTCGAAGATGGGGATTGATGCCACCAACAAGTACCCGCCAGAGGTGACGCGCAAGTGGGGCGAGAAGATGGAGATGGAGAAACTCATCGTCGAGCTTGTTGACAGGAAGTGGAAGGACTACGGGATAGAATAGATTATTCCACAGCATTTGTCTTTAAACTTCCCCTCCCTTGACGGGAGGGGATTGAGGGGAGGGTGAAATTTTCATCCCACCCTGAAAGTAGGCAGGAAAAAATAATCAGGACGCTGATAAGAGAATAAATGACTACCGAATCTGAAAAGTTTGAAAAATTCGGGCAGGAGTGGTGGAACCCTACGGGGAAGCTCTTTTCCCTCCACAGGATAAACCCGCTCCGCTTCGATTACTTCTCATCGCGCTCCGGCGACCTCTCGGGGAAGACCGTCCTCGACATCGGTTGCGGAGGCGGGCTTTTATCAGAGAAATTCGCAGGCGCAGGGGCGCGGGTCACGGGCATCGACCTGTCGCCCGTTGCGATAGATGCGGCAAAGAGGCACGCGGCAGAGTCCGGCCTCTCAATCGATTATAAAGTGTCGTCACCCGAGAGGCTCATACAGGACGCGCCAGCCCCCTTTGATATCATCGTCTGCGCAGAGGTGCTTGAGCATGTAGACGATTTAAAGGGGTTTCTCCGTGACGCTCTCTCCATGCTAAAGCCCGGCGGCCTCTTCTTCTTCGGCACCATCAATAAGACGATGAAGGCGCGCCTCTTCGCCATATTCGTCGCCGAAGACCTCCTCAACATGGTGCCGAAAGGCACGCACGACTACAACAGGTTTGTCCGGCCGTCGATATTGAAGCAGATACTCGAAGAGAACGGGGTCGAGATAGAGGAGTTGAAGGGCATGACCTACGACCCTCTGAAGCTGGAGTTCAAGATCTCGAACGACACGACGGTAAATTACCTCGGATTTGCGGAAGCGGGAATGATGTCTGGCGCGAGAGTGTTCAGGTTCAAACCACTGCATCCAAATTCTTTTTTGTTTTTCAAAACTCCCCAGGCATGGGGTGAGCGACCTTAAGGGAGGAAGCCTTATGAGCGAGCCGGGGAAGTAAAAAGGCGCGGAGCGCCCTAAGGGGCGAGCGAATGGGAGGGGGAGGAGCAGGGAGTGAAGCCCCATGCCGAAAAAAAGCCCGGCAGGGCAAAAAAGAAAAAGGCACAGTACGCTGGGTAAAGCCACATGTGTACGCTGACGCGCAATAAGGTTTTTGCAAAAGGTTCGGATAACAGATGCAGGCGTAAGTCGGGTTACAAAATTATTTGGGTTCAGGTTGCAAGCCTGAACCCGCAAAGGATTGTATACTCCTCCCCTTAACAAGGGGAGGTGGGGAGGGGTCGTTTCTAAAGGCGACCTCCCCTGGCCCCTCCTTGTCAAGGAGGGGTAAATAAGAACCCCTCACCCCAGCCCTCTCCCAGGGGGAGAGGGGGCAAAATAAAAAAAAGGCGGGGCTTTCACCCCGCCTTTCGTAATTTCAATATCCGAATAAGCCTAACCCCTCTCCCATAACGCCCTCTCGATATCTGCCGCTATCCTCTCCGCCGCCTTCACAGGGTCCGGGGCCTTTCTGATGGGCCTGCCCACCACGATGTAATCCGCGCCGCTCCGTATAGCCTCGTAGGGGGTAGCCACCCGTTTCTGGTCCCCCACGGCGTCGCCCTCTGACCTTATCCCGGGCGTCACTATGAGGAAGTCCGGGCCGAACTCCTTCCTAACGAGGGCCGCCTCCTCAGCCGAGCAGACGATACCCGCGCACCCGGCCATTTTAGCCACACTCGCCCTCTGGAGCACGAGGTCCGAAGGGTCTTTGTATCTGGCCATATCTATCCCGGCCTCATTAAGGGCCTCGGCGGAAAGGCTCGTCAACACCGTCACGCCGAGTATCTTCGAACTTCCTCCAGCCTCAACGGCGGCCTTTAAGAGAGAAGACCCGTCGTTAGTGTGCACGGTCACGAACGTCGCGCCGAGAGAGGACGCCGACTTCATCGCGCCCTTGATCGTCTCTGGTATGTCGTGGAGCTTAAGGTCAAGGAAGATCCCGCACCCCGGCGCCTTCCTCCTTACGGCCTCGACAACAGACGGCCCGCACGCGATGAAGAGCTCAAGGCCTATCTTGAAGACCCCGACGTGGTCCTTTAAAAGGGCCGCGAAGGCCTCGGCCTCTTTGAGAGTCTGCACGTCGAGCGCGAAGATTATTCTTTTTTTGGCTTCCATCCTCAAATCCTCGAGAAAAGATACAAAAAAGGGGAAGCCCGAAAAGGGCTTCCCCTCGAATAATTCTTCTTTAGAACACCGGCTTTTCAGATTCCTTGGGCTTCTTGTCTTTCTCGGTCATCTTCTTGTGGAGTTCGAGGAAGTCGGACTTGGTGAATATCGAACGGAGCTTGCAACCGGTCTCCTTCTCGATATTTTCGGCCGCCCCTTCTTCCCTGTCCACGAGCGCAAGGACCTTCACCACATTGAACCCGGCCTCGCGCACCCGCTTGATAGCCTGGATCGTAGAGCCGCCGGTGGTGACGACGTCGTCTATGATGCAGAGGTCCGCGCCGCTCTGGAGGTTCGTCTCGATGAACTGCATGGTCCCGTGCTTCTTCGGCTCCTTCCGGACGATAAAGACGTCGAGCGACTTGCCGTTCATGGTGGATATGAGCGCCGCCGCGTACGCTATCGGGTCCGCGCCGAGCGTAAGGCCGCCGACTCCGTCTATGGGCACGAGCTTGAGTTCGTGGAAAAACGTGTAACCCACGAGCTCCATGCCCTCCGCGCTCAAGACCGTCTTCTTGGCGTCGATGTATACGTCGCTCTTCTTGCCGCTCGTAAGCAGAAACCCGTTCTCGGGATCATGCTTGAACGACCTCACGTACATGATCTCAAGAAGGTGTTGCTTGTAATCCTGATCCATTACCTGATAATCCAGACTGTCCATTCTTGCGCTCCTTATATCGATGATGCATTGCTCTGCCGTTAATACGATATGATAACCATTCCGGGGAGGGGTATCAAGGGGAAAATTGGGCCGCTGTTGCGCGCCTGGTCCTTTCCGGGCCTCAGGGTAGGTGAAAAGGTTACGCAGTAGCGCGGATCATGAGCGAGGGAGCTGGCTACTCACTTCCTGGAGCAGATGACCCTGTGCACGGTCTGGCTCAAGTCGGATATCCGGTACGGCTTGGCGATGACTGCCGCAAAGCCGTATTTTGCGAACTCGGACATGATGGAATCGTTCGAGTACCCGCTCGAGACGATTGCCTTTGCGCCGGGGTCTATATCGAGAAGCTTCTTTATAGCCTCTTTCCCGCCCATACCGGCGGGGATGGTGAGGTCCATTATGACGATGTCATAGGGCTTGCCCGAGTCCATCGCCTTCTGGTAAGCCTCTATCGCATCCTTGCCGTCGCCGGCGAAGGCGACCTCGTAGCCGAGCTCGGTAAGTATGGCGCCTGCCGCGTCGCGGACTATTTCTTCGTCGTCCATGATAAGTATCCTGCCCGAGCCGGAGACCGTGCCTGTCTTCTCGGCCCCCTTTTCAGCGGGTTGGTACTTGCCCTCGGTTGCGGGGAGGTATATGTAAAAGGACGTGCCGGCCCCTACCGTGGACTCAAGGGTGATGTAGCCGCCGTGGTTTTTTATTATGGAGTATACGGTCGCAAGCCCCAACCCCGAGCCCTCCTCCTTTGTGGTGAAGTAAGGGTCGAATATCTTTGATATGACCTCCGGCGGGATCCCGACGCCGGTGTCGCTGACCGTGATCTTGACGAACCGGCCCGGCGCCAGGGGCAGGTTGTCGGCAAGGCCGACAATGACGTTTTCCGCCTTTACGCCGATGACGCCGCCGTTAGGCATCGCCTGCTCGGAGTTGATGATGATGTTGTGGACGACCTGGCTTATCTGCCCCTCGTCTATCTCGATGGGATAGATGTCGTCCGGGACGTTCAGGTCGCAGCGTATTTTCGAGCCGCGCACGGAAAACGCGGCGGATTCCTTTATTACCTGCGCGACGGAAGCGAGCTTCTTTACAGGGGCGCCGCCGCGCGCGAACGTAAGGAGCTGAAAGGTCAGGTCCTTTGCCCTGATCGAGGCGTTCTCGGCGTCAGTGAGGGCCTTGACTATCCTGTCATCGGGCCCGGCGAGGAGGCGCGCAATGGAGAGGTTCCCTATGATGCCCGTAAGGAGGTTGTTGAAGTCGTGCGCTATCCCGCCCGCAAGCGTCCCCAGGGATTCGAGCTTGGAGGCCTTAAGGAGCTCCTCCTCCCTCTTTTTCCTCTCGGCGATATCGCGTAGTATTATGATAAGGGCGCTGTGGCCGTGCCAGAGCGTTCGGGAGGCGACGAGCTCCACCGGGAGCTGTCCGTTCTTCCTCCGTATCCTGACTTCTTTCTGGTCGAGGTAGTGCGCCCCTTCGAGCAGGTCCTTGAAAAAGCCGTCGTTGTCCCCGGTATCGTTAGGGCTTAAGAGCCCGCTTATGCTGAAATTGTGGAGCTCGTCGACCGTGTGCCCGGACATCTCCGCGAAACGCCTGTTGGCGTAGGCTATCGCGCCCGAGGCGCCGGCCGTTATGATGATGCCGTCGTTGGCGTTGTCCGCAAGGGCCCTGAAGTTCTCCTCGCTCTCTCTGAGCTCTTCCTCCATGCGCTTCCTCGAGGTTATCTCCCTGAAGGTGGCGAGATACGCTTCTTCGACGCCCCAGGTGGTCTTTACCGCGCGCATCTCCGCTATGGCCTTCTCCCCGTTCTTCCTGATGATCTCTATGTCCCTTATGCCGCTCTCTACCACCGGGACGAGGAAGGGCTTGTCGACGAGCTCCTCGGATCTTAGCCCGAAGAGGGATTCCGCGGCCTTGTTCGCGAAATAGACGGTGCCGGAGAGCCCGGCGACGACTATCGCGTCGGCGCTCGTCTCAAGGAGGGTGCGGTACTTGGCCTCCGAGGCCTTGAGCTGGCGGGTCCTCTCTATGACGCGTTCCTCGAGCTGTTCGTTCAGGAGCTGGAGCTCCCTCTGCATCAGGACGAGGTCCCTGTTCTGAAGCACCGCGTTCTCGTAAATGGAAAGGAGGAAGGTGAGGATCTGCCTCCTGCCCGAGGATATGGCGTAACGCTCTCCGGCGAACGCGACCTCTATCTTGTCGCCGTCACCCTCGGCCCCCCGCCTGGAGGAGTCGAGGAGGGACTCGACCTTCGATACGAGATACCTGTCGTCAAAGGGCTTCGTGAAGTAGCCGTCGGCGACGACCGAGGCCTTGCGGACGATGTCCTTCCTGTCAAGGAGCGAGGTGACGAGTATTAACGGGATTTTTTTAAGCTCGGGGTCGCGTTTTAGCTCGTAAGCGAATTCGTACCCGTCCATCACGGGCATGAGTATGTCGCTTATGATGACGGTGGGCCTGACCCTTCTGGCCGCGTCGAGCCCCTCCCTCCCGTTCGAGGCGAGGTGGACGGTGTAGCCGTTCTCCTCGAGCATGAACTTCATCTGTTCGGCCTGCGTGGGGCTGTCCTCGACTACGAGGATGACGATCTCTTTCGCCGCCTCGTGCTCTTCCGTCTTTATCTTGAGGATCGTCTGGACCCTCGTGAGGAGAAAGTCTTCGTTATACGGCTTCACGATGAAGTCGTCGGCGCCGCACTCCATGCCGCGCACTATCTCGTGAGGGTCCGAGAGCTGGGTGATGAGGACGACCGGGACTTCCTTGAGCTTGTCGTCAGCCTTCACTATCTTGCAGAGCTGATATCCGTCGAGCTCCGGCATGAGTATGTCCGCGATAACGAGGATCGGCCTCTCCTGCCTCATGAGGTCGAGCGCCTCCTTGCCGTTATATGCGAGAGAGACCCTGCGCCCGAGCGATCTTAAGGATTCCTCGAGCTGTCTGGCCTGCGTCTTCGAATCTTCGACAACGAGTATGTACCCTGTTTCGTTCATCGCATGATGCCTTTCATTTTGACTGACCGTTCGCCCCGATCAGGGAAGCGAGCCTGGAGGCGATCCTCTCGGGCGGGAGCACGAGGGTCGCCCCGTCGAGTCTTATAGCCTCGCCCGGCATCCCGTAGATTACCGAGCTTTCCTTGTCTTGCGCTATGGTGAGCGCGCCGCAGTCGCGCATCTGCTTGAGCTCCGCCGCGCCGTCCCTGCCCATGCCGGTCAGGAGTATGCCGACCGCCTCCCCGCCGTAAGAGGCTATCGCCGAGCGGAAGAGGTGCGCTACGGAGGGCCTTATGCCGTTCTCCGGAGGGGCCTTGCTGAGAGCGACCCTCCCGCCGTTCACGACACCCATGTGGCAATCGTCGGGGGCGAAGTATATGCGGCCGGGCCGGAGCGTCTCGCCGTCGGCCGCTATGCCAATGGACAGGCCGGTCTCGTTAGCGAGCCACTCGGCCATGCCTTCTATGAAGCCCTTGGCTATGTGCTGGACTATCATCACGGGGGCCCTGAAGCCGGGCTTCAGCCCCAAGAGTATCGTTTGTATCACGGGAGGCCCGCCCGTGGAGGCGCCTATGACTATGAGCCTCGGACACTTGACCGCGGTTTCGGAGTCGGAGCGCGCCTCCCGGAGTTTACCCCGCGGCCATCTCCTTACGACCCTGACCTCGCTCATGAGCTTTACGGTCTTCAAGAGGTCTCTCGACGTCGACTCGAAGTCGGGGTGGCCCGGGCCGGCCGGTTTTTCAAGTATCGCGACCGCCCCGGCCTCCATGGCGCGGAACGACTTCTCGACGTCCGAGCGGTCGTAGCTCGCGCTGACGATGACTATGGGGACCGGGTTCGTCTCCATGATCATCCGCGTCGCCTCGTGGCCGTTCATGCCGGGCATGTTTATGTCCATCGTGACGACGTCCGGGGTGCGCTCCTTGAGAAACTCGACGGCGTCCTCGCCGTCGCTCGCCGTGCCTATTACCTGCACCTCCGAGTCAGACTCGAGTATGTGCCTTATGTACTGCCGCGCGACCGCGGAGTCGTCGACTATCAAAACCGTTATCAAAGGTGAATCCTGATTTAAATAAAAGCTGGATTGTCCATTTCGGGACGCCTGTTGTCAATAGAAAATACATGAATATGGAAAAAATATTAAACTGGAAATAAATGCCGGCGCTCCGGACCTCATACGAGCCTGGCGACTACCTCAAGGAGATTGGACTGGTTGAAACTGCTCTTCACTATGTAGGCGTTCGCCCCGGCTTCTATCCCCCGCTCTCTGTCCTCGCGGGACTCAAGGGCGGTAACGAGCACAACCGGGAGCGAAGAGAGCTCCTTCATCGCCCTTATCCTCGCCGTCAGCTCGAACCCGTTCATCCTCGGCATCTCTATGTCGGATATCACTATGTCGAAGGCCTCGGTCTTGAGAAGCGAGACGGCGTCGAGCCCGTCGACCGCGGTCTTTACGATGTAGCCGGACCCTTCGAGGATGTTCTTGAGGAGCATCCTCGATGTGATGGAGTCCTCGACTACGAGCACAGACCGCGTCCTTTCGGATTCGAACGTCGGCGCCGGGGCTTCCGCCCCTGCCCTCACCGCGGACCTCATGAGGTCCGGGACATTTATTATCGGGACCGGTCTCCCGGAGCCGAGTATGGCGGCGCCGGAGATGTTCCTTACCCTGGAGAGCTGTTTTCCGAGCCCCTTTACGAGGACCTCCTGCTCATCAATCAGGGAGTCCACCCCGAATGCTACGGTCCTTTCCCCGGAGGATATGACTATCACGGCCGCAAACGCGCCGGGGTCGGTCTTCTTTTTCTTGCGGGGCAGGTCGAGAGCGGCGCCGAGCCAGGCGAAAGAGAGCGGCTCGCCCTTGGCGGTGATCGTCTCCTTGCCCTCGACGGTCTTTATCTCGCTCCGGCGGACCCGCAGCGTCCGGTCGATCGAGCCCGTGGGTATTATGAGCGTATGCCCCTCTGTCTCCACGAGCACCCCGCGGAACGTCGCGACCGTCAGCGGGAGGATCATCCTGAAGGCAGTGCCCGCGCCCTTTGCGGTCTCGAGCGCTATCGACCCGCCGAGCCTCTCGACCTTCTCCCTTACTATCGCGAGCCCGAGGCCCCTGCCGGAGATGTCGGTTATTATCGGGGACGTCGATACGCCCGAGGCGTATATGAGCGGGAGAGCCTCCTCATTAGTCAGCGCCCCGGCCTCTTCCCCGGTGACGAGGCCGGACTTCAAGGCGGCCTCCCTTACCTTCTGCGCGTCTATGCCCGCGCCGTCGTCTGATACGGTGATCTCGGCCCTGTTCCCGTCGAGGTGCGCCACACTTATCTTTATAGTCGCCCGTCTCGGCTTTTTGAAGACCTCGCGCTCGGCCGCCCTCTCTATCCCGTGGCCTACGGAGTTCCTGACGAGATGGATGAGCGCGTCCTTCATCTCCTCGAGGATCCTCCTGTCTATCTCGACCGTCTCCCCTTCCGCGATGAAGTCCGCCTCCTTGCCTTCGGAAGAGGCCATCTCCCGTACAAGCAGGGGGAAGCTCTCGAGGAGCGTCGAGAACGGGAGCATCATCGCGTCCTTCATGTCCCCGAGGATGGAGTCCACGCGCCGCTCAAGCGCCTTCGAGTTGGCGGAGGCGCGCTTCTGGGAATCGCGCGCTTTCTTTTCTATCTGCCTTATGTGAGTCTCGGCCCAGTTGAAGAACTCGTGGAGCCTTGAAGATAAGTGGGCCGGGACAGAGTCTTTTGCGGCGAAGGCAAGAAGGTGCGCCGGAGGCACGTCCCTTGCGGCCGTGGCGCATCTGGATCTGAGCTCCTCGACCATGGAGGCGAGTTCGTTCAAGCCGCCCGCCTCCTTTCTCGCGGCGAGCTTCACAGGTATCATCTCCTCGGCCTCAAGGAGGAGCGCGCCGAGCTTATCCGTGGAGATGCGGACCGTCTCCGCGCCGATGTTTCTCTCCCTTGGAATCCTTCTCCGGGGCGCGGCTGGCGTGGCCTGGGCCGGAGTTGTCCGGGCAGGATCGCTGTCCCGTTCCCCTTTTTGCGGATCATGTCCGGGCTTCTCCGCAACGGGGGCCGACAAGGCGTCTCCACCCGGCCCTTCCGCGGACCTTTCCTTGTCGAGCTTGTCGAACCTGCCTGAGAGTATCCTTACGCTCGGGCCGCCGGCTTCGAACCTGCCAAGCTCGCGCACGAGCCTTGAGAGCTCTCCGAAGTCCGTTGGCGCGGCGCCTTCCATGGCGAGCAGCATGGAGCGGATCGTGTCTGCCGCGAGATAAAGCGTATCGAAGAGTTCCCTCGAATACCCGACTCTCCTCTGCTTCCACGCCGCGAATACGCTCTCGAGGGCCTGGCAGACCGACTCTATTCCCGGGACATTCACGGCCCTGGCGGCGCCTTTCAGGCTGTGCGACTCCCTGTAGACGGTCTCCACCACCTCCATCTGTACCTCGATGGGCGGCATGCGCTCAAGCTCGACGAGCCCCGCCGAAATCGTAGCGAGGTGCTCGGCGGCCTCTGTCTTGAAGGTCTGGAGGAGCCTTTTCCTGAACTCTATTTCCTTGCCGTCCATGCGTCCCTTAAGTAGTGGATCGTTATCTGCCGTCAGTCGGACCCGTAACCGAGCCTTGCCGGACTTTTTGCAGTCCGCTAAATCCTGTAGTGCTCAAGGAGCGTTTTCAACCTCTGGCCGACCTCCTGGAGGTTACGGACAGTGAGCTCGACCTGTTTCGTGCTTGTGGCGTTTTGCGTCGTCGCCTGTTTTATGTTGTTCATGGCAAGGGCCACCTGGTCCATGCCCACGAGTTGTTGCTGGCTTGACGCGGCTATCTGCATGACCGCCTGCGAGGCCTCGCCTATGGACGAAGAGAGCGCGCTTATCGTGTCCCCGGTCCCGGCTGACTGGCGGACGGTCGAATCGACGGATTTGCTCCCGCGCTCCGTGGCCATCACGGCCGCGCCGCTCGACTTCTGAATGTCGTTCAAGATAGCCCGCACCTGCTTTGTCGCCTGCTTCGACTGCTCGGACAGGCTCTTTATCTCCTGCGCGACCACGATGAAGCCCTTGCCGTGCTCCCCGGCCTTGGAGGCCTCTATCGAGGCGTTGACGGCGAGGAGGTTGGACTGCTCGGCGAGGTCGTCGACGCTGGCTATTATCTCGCTTATCGCCTGGTTGTGCTCGGAGAGCCGGACTATCGTCTCCGCGATGTACTCCATCTGCTCCTTTATCCTGCCTATGCCGTCTATCGTCTCTCCGACGAGCTTGGAGCCGGTCTGCGAGACCTGGACCGCGTTCTGGGATATCTCGGAGACGTGCCGCGCCTTCTGGGAAGATACCGTCGCCGTCTGCTTTACCTCCTCGACGGTCGTGGTCGTCTCGGATACGGCTATGGCGGTCTGCTCGGTGCCCGAGGCGAGCTCGGCGGTCGTAGCCGCTATCTCGTTGGAGGAGGTGGCGAGGACGTTTACGGCCTCGGAAATCTCCCTGGTCTGCTTTTTGAGCCTGTCTACCATCGAACGGAAGGTCCTTTGAAGCACGCCGACCTCGTCGTTCCTTTCGCCGCCCGGTATGGAGACGGTAAGGTCGCCCGAGGAGACCCTGCCTGCCATCTCGGAGACCTCCTTGAGGGGCCTGGCTATGATGGAGTTGAAAAACGCGGCTATGAGGGCGCTTGCGAATACCGCGACAATGCCGAGGAGAATGAATATGGTCACCGAGTCCCTTGCGCTCTTCTCGGAGGACTGGAGGTTGGAGTTGGCCCGCTCAACGGCGTTCCTGCCGAGCTCGAGCGCTATTCTGTTCATGTTATCGTGCCTCGCGGCCTGGACCCCGAGCGCGAGCCTCTTGGCCTCCGCGAGCTTGCCGTCGTAGATAAGCGGTATTATTTGAGAGTCGCGCGTCTCCCTGAAGGCCGAGTTGATCTTGCCGAGCTCATCGAGCCTTGCGAGGATCGCGGGGTTGTCCCTGTTCCTCTCAAGCAGCCGGTTGAATATCGCATCGAACTCGGTGGTGCTCTGCTTTATGACCTGGTGCCATAGCTCCTTGTCGGCGCGTGACCCCGACCCCATCATGGTGAGGAGCGCGACCCTCACCTCGTCCCCCCTGTTCTCGAGCGTGAGTATATCCACGCTGTTCGAATAATCAGCCCTGACTATCTGCCTCTGGGACCCCTGCATGACGGAGATATTCCGTATCGCCGTTATTATAACGATGATGAGCAAGAGTATCACCACGCCGAAGCCCAGTATGAGCTTCGCGCGCGTAGAGAGATTTTGAAACCAGTTCATGCCCGCCTCCTGAAAATTTGTTTTATTCCACGGCTTCGTGGACCACTATGGACTTGTCTGCCAGGAGCCTGCCGGCGTCGAGGACGACGAGCCCCTCTCCGGTGACGCCCTTCAGAAACTCCTCCCTTATGCCTGTCAGCGTAGGCAGTCTCTTCAATGCATCGGGGCGCACCCTGCCCGAGCCCGAGACCTCGTCCGCCAATACGCCGAACTCCATTTCATCGGAGCTCAATACGATGACCTTGTTGAGTTGCGTTATCCCCTTTTCCGGGAGCCCGAAGAGCTTTTTGATGTCGATGACCGAGAGTATCTGCCCTCTTAAGTTTATTATCCCGAGGACAAATGGCGGGGTGCATGGCATTGGCGTAAGCTCGCTTATGGGTACGACCTCCCTGACCATCGAGGATTCAAAGGCATACCGTTCGGCGGCGAGCCTGAACTCGACGACCTCGATAAAACCCTCCTCGATCGCCTCCCCGGCAACTGCGGAAAAGGCCTCCGCCCTTTTTAAAAGGAGCGCCTCGGCCTCTTCTCTGTCGAGCCTGCGGCCCTTTGCGAGCCTCTCGCCGGCCTCCTCGACCGTTCTCCTCACCGCGTCCCAGTCTATCTCGGGCTTCCGGTTTTTTATGTCTTCTTTTTTCGGGCCGCTCAAAACGCCTTCTCCCTGGTTATCGAGCTTATTATCTCGGAGAGCCTCCCGGCGGTGACGCCGTCGGACTCAGGTATGACGTCGTCCGGGCCCATCCGCGAGGTGAGCCGGAGCGCGTTCCTGTACTGCCTTGTAGCGCCGTCGCGGTCCCCGAGCCTGACGAGGAGGTTCCCGAGGACGAAGTGCGCGAGGACGAAGTCATGGTCGAGGTAGAGGGCCCTCCTTAAGGATTTTACGGCGTCCTCGGCCCGGCCCTGTTCCTGCAATATTGTGGCAAGGAGGTAGTGCTTCATGGGATTCAGTGTGTTTGCGGCTATCGCCTTCTCGCACCACTCGGCCGCGAGATCGAGACTGCCCTGGTTGGCGTAGGCCCTGGCAAGGAGCCCGGTCGTCGATTCATCCGCGCCTTTGGCGGAGACGACGGATTCGAGTACGCGGGCCGCCTCGGCATATCGCCCTTCCTTGAGTAGTTTCTCGGCTTCTGTTGTGGATGACGACTGCACGGAAGGTCCGGCCGACAGAGGCCGGGGCGCGGTCTCATTTCCGGGGAGTGGAGGCTCTTTCGCCTTTTCCATTATCGCCGGTCCAACGGACCCGAGGGCCAGCCCTCCATTTTCCGCGCTTTGCCTGACCTGCCACAGGGGCGGGCTCGACGCGCGCTCAAACGCGTCTTTCGGGGCCTCCGCGCACCCCTTCCTGTAGACGGTAGTGTTTTCGAGGCTCATTACCTTGAACGGATAGGAGATCATCCGGATCCCCTCGGTCGGGCTCAGAAACAGGTATCCTCCGTCGAGCAGAGAGTTATGGAATCCGTTTATTACCCGGCCCGCGACTTCCGGTGAAAAATACATGAGTACGTTCCTGCAAAGTATCATGTCCATGGCGTTTGTGTTGTTGAGGAGCGACGGGTAGGCGTCCTCCGCGAGGTTCAGGAAGGAGAAAGAGACCATCTGCCTTATCTCGGGGATTATCTCGTAGAAGCCGTCCTTTTTCCTGAAGTACCCGTCCTTGAGCCACTGCGGAGTCCCTCTGAAGGACCATTCCGTGTATACGCCGTCGGAGGCTTTTTTAAGAGCCTTCGCGTTGATGTCCGTGCCTATTATGGTGATGTTCCAGTCCTTGAAGAGGTGATGCATCCTTTTAAGGAGTATCGCGATGGAGTAGGGCTCCTCGCCGGTAGAGCACCCGGCTGACCAGATGCGGAGCCTCGAGACCTCCCTTCTTGCGGAGACGATATCGGGGAGAATGGACTCCTCAAGGGCCTTGAAGCTGTCCGTGTCTCTGAAAAAGTAGGTCTCGCCGACCGTGAGGTTCGCGGCAAGGGCCTCGACATGATGTTTCGAGAGTGTCGCCGTGTTCAGCCAATATATGAATTCGAGCGTGTCGGAAAAGCCGAAGTCCCGGGCCGCGGCAACTATACCCCTTTCGAGGTCCGAGTACCGGTGTTCCGGGAAGTGGAGGCCCATGAGCGAAGAGATAAGGGCGCTTAAAGAGGAGAGGGCCTCGTTAGAAAGCTTGCTGGACATAGGGCATTTTACTTTCCGCCCAAGGCTTCATCAAGGGCTTTTTCTTCTTCTATCGAGAGAAATTTCGCGACATCGTGTATGAGCGCGACCCCGTCCTTGAGCTTTGCTACACCTTCGATTTGCGTTATCCCGGGGACTATCTCTCCGGGCCCGACGATGTCTTCCTCTGCGCAGGCAACGACGCCGTCGACCCCGTCGGCCATGAGCGCGGCGGTCCTGCCCCCGGCCTTTACGAATATCAGGCAATCGGAGGGACTGACCGCTTTTTTAATGAGATTGAAACGGAGCCTTATGTCGTATACCGGGATGAGCCTGCCGCGGATGTTGACGATGCCGAGTACGGCTCCGGGCGCGTTCGGAAGAGGCGAGACCTTGACGGCCGGGATCACCCGTTCAACGACAGGGAGGGAGAGGGCGCACTTAAGCGCGTCAAGACTGAAAATAAGAAGTTCTCTGGGGCCATTCATGCGAAAGCCGTCCCGTTCTTCGAAAATCCGCAAATCCATACTGACCGATGCCGCATGGCGAGTTTCCAAGACAACTTATCTCAAAGCCCTTAAAATTACAAGCGAAAGACATCTTACGACGGAACTCCGCCAGGAGAGCCGCATACTCCGGCAAGGATTGACCTGTCCTGCACCCATGGGTATCCATTTATATCGGCTGGCAAAGTGGAAAAGTGAAATAAAGCATGGGGCTGGATCATGCCGCGAGGAAGTCGAGAAAGGCGAGCACTTCGGCCTGCTCTTTCAGGTAAAAGCAGGCTTCTTCAACGATGCACCCTACATAGACGGTAATGGACCTGCCCTTAAGCGCCTTGCAGGCGTACTTGTCGGACTGGTCGTCGCCTATGTATATGGGGAGGGTGCACTTGAAAAACGGGCGGTCAAGCATCCAGAGGACGGCCCTTCCCTTGTCCCAGTCCACTGCGGGCTGGACCTCCAAGGCCATTTTGCTGTTACGGAGCCTTATCACGCCCTCGGACACGGGTTCGCGCGCGGCTTCCTTAATATCGGCTCTCAACGCCGGTATCTTTGTCCTGTCCATCCAGCCGTAATGGACGGTTATGGCGAGGCCCTTGTCCTCGACCTGCGACCACGGATACCTCGCTGATATCTCTTCGAATTTCTTTTTAAGGATGCCGAGCCGGGCCTTAGCCATTTTCCCGGTGTCGAAGACCATCGAGAAGTCTTCGTGAAAGACCTCGAAACCGTGGGTCCCGGCAGAGGCGACACCCGCGACCCCGACATCCCTCACAAGGTTTGAGAGCCTTCTTCCGCTCACGATTGCGACGGGGTATTTTTTGCTGAGTTTTTCGAGGAGGGCCGTCGCCCGCCCGGAGTCTTCAGGGCCTCCGCCGGCCGGGATGAGCGTGCCGTCATAATCGAGAAAGAGGGACGGCCTTCGGCCTTTGAGGACCTTTTTTATCTCCTCCAGGTTTTTGAGGAGGTGGCGGGCCATGGTCTAAATGTAAATGACCTTTTCGTCCCTATGCTCCATGGAGAGCCAGATGGCGAGGTAGTTGCGGATGTTCCTCGTGACGAGGAAGTTCTTCCTGATGTGTTCCTTTGCGGCCTCTCCCATCCTTTTCGCGTCGTCGGGGTTCATGAGGAGCTGGCGTATCCTGTAGGCCGCGCCCTCGACCGAGTGGACGAGAAAGCCCGTGGCGCCTTCCACGATCTGGAGCGGTATGCCGCCGACGTCGCCGCCTATGACGGGTTTTTTCTTCCAGAGCGCCTCCGCGACGACAAGCCCGAAGCCCTCTCTGGTGGACTTCTGGAGGACTATCGTCGAGCCCCTCTGCAATGCGTTTATCTCGCGGTCGCTGAACGGAGGCAGGAGGAGCAGGTGTATGTCCGGGTCGTCCCCGGCCCTTTCCTGGACCTCCTTCAAGACCCGTTCGCCCTCGGGGTCGTCGGTCGCCGTGCCGCCTGCCAGCACAAGGCGGCAGTCGTGGTATTTCTTCACGAGCCTGTACGCATCTATCACGCCGAGCGGGTCCTTGAACGGGTCGAACCTCGATACCTGCAGTAATATGGGTTTGTCCGTGGGGACATTGTACCTCTCGAAGACCCGTCTGACCTCCTCTTCCGAGAGCTCGATGTTCTTGTCTGCCAAAGGGTCTATGGAGGGCTGCATCATGAACTGCGGTATCGAGACCGACTGCGCGAAGTTCGATACCGAGAATATCGAGCCGTCGTACCTCTCGACTATGTTTTTGAGAAAATACCAGGTCACCCGGTCCGGCCCGGATATGTCTATGTGGCACCTCCAGAGCCAGATACCGCGCTTCTTGTAGTCGATAAAGAGCGCGGGCTGGGGGTCGTGTATGACGACGAAGTCGGCGTCGGGCTTTATCCTTTCGGCGTTCTCCCGGTTTACCGCGACATACTCGTCCCACATGTCCTTGGTGATGTGGACGCCCTTCCCCTGAAGGGAATTGTGTATGGCCTTGGTCACCTCGAAAAAGGGTTTGGTCCCTTTCATCACCTCCCACCTGACGTCGAGCCCGATGTCCTTAAGGAGCGGGACTATGCGCTGGAGGAGCTCGGCTACCCCTCCGCCCTCGGCTGTCGAGTTTACATGGAGCATCGTCCTGCCCTTGAGCTTCGCGGCCATCGCTTCTATGGCCCGCAAGTCGCCCTGCTCGGAAATGCCCTTGTAATCGCGGATGCTTTTCATAGCGCCTCTTCTATGATCCGTATGAATTTATCCCTCAGGACCTCGGTCGAGTACATGTATGGGTCCATCGTCTTTATCCTCCTGGCCAGGCCCGGGCACTCGAGGCACTCATCGATATAATGGGTGAAGTCGTCCTCCTCCTTGCCGAGCCGGAGGCGCGCCTCGTAGAAGTGGAAGTATATGGACGACGGGTCGACCTCCCTCAATGCCCGAGCGAAGTCGTGGAGCGTGGCCGCCGTAATCGAGGTAGGCAGGACCATGGTCACGCCCTCGTTGAACATGAACTCCCTGCCGGGCAGGACCGGCCTCGGCATGGGGTAGTTCTTCAGGTGCTCGGTTATTATCCTCACGAGCTCGGACCTTATGTCCTCGATGTTCTCGAACTCGAACGGGTTGAGGTTCGCGAGCCCCTCGGCGAGGTTCTGCTCTCCAAGAGAGTCGGCGACCCAGACCGCGAAGTCGTTCGGGAACTCCGGGGGGACGATGTACGATTTTATGAAGTACTGGTGCATGTGGTGGAAGATGGAGCCCTTCGAGACCTGCTTTATTATCTCGAGGAGCTCGAGGATGTCGCTCGCTCGCCTGCCGGTCAGCCTTATGAGCGCGAAACACTCGTGGAACCTGAAAGGCTCTGCCTCAGCCATGACCGCCCTCCATTATTATGAGGATGACAGATTCAGGACGTATGAATTAAGTATAGCCGAAGGATTAAAGACTGCAGGGATGAAGTTAAGAGAGGAGATTTTAAGGATTTTTTAAGCGATGAGGACTGCTCGGCGCAGGGCCAGATTCAAATCGGGTGGCTTTAGGCAATCAGATAACACAGGCGTTGGATACGGATTTGCCCGTCCGGCGAGGACTGCCCGGCGCAGGGCCAGATTCAAATCGGGTGGCTTTAGGCAATCAGATAACACAGGCGTTGGATACGGATTTGCCTGCCCGGCGAGGCCTGCTCGGCGCAGGGCCAGATTCAAATCGGGTGGCTTTAGGCAATCAGATAACACAGGCGTTGGATACGGATTTGCCTGCCCGGCGAGGCCTGCTTGGCGCAGGGCCAAATTCAAATCGGGTGGCTTTAGGCAATCAGACAACTCAGGCGTTGGATGCGGATTTGCCCGTCCGGCGAGGACCTACCACCAGCCCCGCTTTTTGAAAAAGAGGAGCATCCCGCCCCCGAGGAGGGCCAGGACCGCCAGCGCGATGTAAAAGCCCCAGGGGGAGTCGGCAAGGGGGATATGCGCGAAGTTCATGCCGTATATGCCGGACAACAGCGTAAGCGGCATCATTATGGTGGCTATTACCGTAAGGACCTTCATTATCTCGTTCAGCCTGTTGGAGACGGAGGACAAATAGACCTCCATGACGCTGTTCAAGGAGTCCCTGTGGGACTCGATGAGCTCGGAGAGCATGAAGAGGTGGTCGTAGACGTCTTTAAAGTGTAGCGAGCACTCGAAGCATATTATCGGGTACTCGGAGCCCGAGAGCTGTCTCAATATCTCCCTCTGCGGGTGGATGATCCGGCCGAGGTAGAGGATGTCCTTCTTGAGGGCGAGTACTTTTCTGGGGGTCTCGGGGCCGGCCTTTTCGAACGACTCCTTCTCTATCTCGTCGATTTCCTCGCTGATGGAATCCATGAGAGGGAGGTAATTGTCGACGAGCGTGTCTATGACCTTGTGCATGAGCCACTCGGGCTCCTTCCCCATAAGCGCCGGGTTTTTCCTGCACCGCTCCATCACTGACTCGATCGACCTGAAAGAGCCCTTGCGGAAGGTTACGAGGTAGTTCTTCCCGAGGAAGATGTCGAGGTCGTGGGTCTTTAGCTCGTCTTTCTTGAGCGCTTCGGCGTCTATGCCGTGGATGACTATGTAGAGGTAGTCGATGTAGTCGTCTATCTTGGGGTTCGGGACGAAGGAGAGGCAGTCTTCTATGGAGAGCGGGTGAAACCGGAAGACATCGGTCAGGAGCTTCAACTCCTCGTCCGTCGGGTTGTAGAGGTCGACCCATGTGAGGCGCTTCGCGTCGGCGAGGAGCTCGCCGAGCTCGTTTACGCCGGGCTCTGAGAGCGTATTGTCCCCTGAATGAGAGAGTATCCTTACCATGGGTTCCAAGTCTAACCTGCCCTCCGGCCTTTTACAACCAAATTCAAAGTCAGGCGAGACTAGTCCCGGGGACTACTCCGGAATAGACCCTTCGGACACCCGACCCGTAATCCCTCAGCCTACCTGAAAATTCAATCTTTCTGGCTATGTATCTCGAAAGTGCCCGGTCCGATAAGGATGTATGCGTAAAAGCGGAACGCCCTTAAGAGCGTGACGCGCTCATAGATCCTGAAAGGCGCCTTACGAATGACATCAGCCGCCAAAAAAAGATCCGACCAGTTCCTCTTCCTGTATATCCCGGCGTACAGGCGGATACTTTTTAAATCCACGCTCGCCGCGCTCGCGGCATCGGTCGTAATCGAACTCTTCCTCCTGGACCATATAAATGAACTCCTCGGAGGGTTTCTGACAGGGAGGTACGCGAGGGCGATCGAAGGCGCGTTATGGCTCGTGACCGGAGCCGTCATCATCCAGGGCTTGAGCGTAAAATGGGCGAGGAGGCCGCTTCCTGACATCGCCGAATCCGAGACGGAGCTCGTCGAGGAGTTCACGCAAGGCAGTGTCCACCACCGCAACCGCGAGGCGAAGGTCGAGAGGTTCTTCAACACACAGCACGACATAAACAAGCTCACGAACGGCCATCTGAACCAGATAGTGGATGAGACAGCGGAGGCGGCGAACAGGATAATAGCCCAGTCCCAGGAGATCGACTCCTCGATGACCTCGATGCAGTCGACGATAAGGGAGCTCCAGGGCCAGAGCGAGGCGCTCGCCGCTGAGTCCAATGAGACGATTGCGGCGAACGAGGAGACGATAGCGGATCTCCGCAAGTACATAGACAGGCGCCTCCAGGAAGTGGACAAGGACTACAAGACGGTGCTGGCGCTCGCGGAGAAGGCCCGCTCCATGACCAGGTTCGTCGAGCTTCTGAAGGAAATAAGCGACCAGACGAACCTGCTGGCGCTGAACGCCGCCATAGAGGCGGCGAGAGCCGGAGAGCACGGCAGGGGTTTCGCGATAGTAGCCCAGGAGGTGAGAAAACTCTCCACGCAGTCCGACGCGGCCGCAACGAAAATAGGGCACGCGATGAACGAGATGGCCGGGGAGATAGAGGAGAAGTTCGCGGTAAAGCTCAACCAGAAGGCGGGTAGCGACGAGAGCTCGATGCTCCTCTCGCTCGAAAGCCAGCTCGCCAGGCTCGGCGGGAGCTATAAGGAACTCGACAGGCTGAACCACGAGGTACTCGGCCATGTTTCGATATCGAGCGACGAGGTGGCGCGGGAAGTGACGGAGCTCCTCGCCAATGTGCAGTTCCAGGACATCGTCCGCCAGCAGATAGAGCTCGTCATACGGACCATCAACGACACCGACGCCTTCATAGTAAGCCTCCAGGAGTGCATGAAGGAGGACGCGGCCTGCGTAGGCGAGTGCAGGACGGCGGAGTTCGACATAGAGGACATCAAGAAGTATTACGTCATGGAGCGCCAGAGGTCGGTCCATCTCGAGGTCGTTGCCGGAGGCAACAAGGCCGCGAAGGGGAAGGCAACGCCGAAGGTGGCTCAGAGCGACGTGACATTTTTTTAACGAACCAGGGAGGAACGGCAAATGGCAAAGACTATCATGGTGATAGACGATTCGGCCTCGATAAGGCAGGTCGTCAACCTGACGCTCAAGAAGGCGGGTTACGACGTCATCGAGGCCTGCGACGGGCAGGACGCTATCTCCAAGCTCCAGGGGCAGAAGATAAACCTCATGATCTGCGACGTAAATATGCCGAACATGGACGGCATCTCTTTTTTGAAGAACGTGAAGACGAACACATCCTACAGGTTCACGCCGGTCATCATGCTCACGACCGAGTCGCAGGAGAATAAAAAGCAGGAAGGCAAGATGGCCGGGGCAAAGGCATGGGTCGTGAAGCCCTTCAAGCCCGAGCAGATGCTTGAGGCGATCTCGAAGCTCATCGTGCCGTGACGGAGGGAAAATGGAAATAAAGCACGAAAACAAGGACGGCCTCTGTACCGCGCTCGTAACCGGGGAGATGAACATATACCACGCCCTTGACCTTAAAAAAGGCGTCGTTGAGGCGCTTGCGCGCCATGAGCCGCTTCAAATCGACCTCTCGGGCGCAACCGAATTGGACACTACGGGGCTTCAACTGCTGTTGCTCGCCAAGAGAGAGGCCGAGGCCTCGGGCAGGGCGTTTTCAATCGTGAACGCCTCGGAGGCCGCCCGTGCGGTGATAGACCTCTTCTCCGTCGGCGAATACCTGAACTGCTCCGCAGACCACAACAGATAAGGAACGCTTAAATGGACATCGAGTTAGGGCAGGCAAGGCAGACATTCATGACTGAGAGCGCGGAGCTCCTGGAGGAGATGGAGAACGTGCTTCTCTCCCTCGAAAAAAACCCGGGTGACGCCGACACGATAAACTCGCTCTTCAGGTCGGCCCATACGATAAAGGGCGCCTCCGGGATACTCGGGATGGAGACGGTCGAGAAGTTCACCCATCTCGTCGAAAACCTCCTCTCCAATGTCCGCGACGGCGCGTTCACGTTAACGAGCGCGACGATCGAGCTCCTCCTCGAGTGCAGGGACCACACGAAGACGCTTATAGAGCTCGCGGCCTCGGACGCCGCTGTCCCTGCCCTTACCGAGATCAAGGAAGCGGGCCTGACCGAGAGGCTCTCGGCCCTTCTCGTGAAAAAGGAGGAGGTCCCGGAGAAGCGCGCCGTTAAAGGCCCGGTTACGGATACGCCTGAGTCCGGCAGGTTGTCTTCGACGGACGCATGGCACATATCGCTGCGGTTCGGCCCGGATGTGCTCCGCTCCGGCATGGACCCGGCCTCGTTCATCTCGTACCTCGGAAAGCTCGGCGAGATAATCTCGATATCGACACTCTTCGATTCGATACCGGGCGTTGAGGATATGGACCCCGAGACCTGTTATCTCGGATTCGAGATCGACTTCAAGAGCGACTTCGACAAAAAAGCGATCGAGGGCGTATTCGAGTTCGTCCGCGAGGACTGCATGATAGCGATACTCCCGCCGCACAGCAGGGTCGAGTCCTACGTGGACCTCATAAGGGACCTTCCCGAGGATACGGTCCTTTTGGGAGAGATACTCGTAAAGGGCGGGGCTCTTACGAAGACAGAGCTCGATGAGGCGCTCTCGCTACAGAAGTCCTCGGAGGCCGCCTCCGACGGCTCCAAACGCCTCATAGGCGAGATATTCGTGACCGAGGGGATGGTCCAATCCGACATAGTCGACGCCGCGCTCGAAAAGCAGAAGAAGACACAGGAGACGAGGTCTAAGGAGGCGCGGACCATCCGCGTCGACGCCGACAAGCTTGACGGGCTCATAAACCTCGTCGGAGAGCTCGTCATAGCAAGCGCCAACATCGACCAGCAGGCGCAAAGGGTAAAGGACGCGTGGCTCCTTGAGTCCGCCTCATCCATGCTGAGGCTCGTCGAGGAGATAAGGGACACTTCGATGAAGATAAGGATGGTCCCCATCGGCGAGACCTTCAGCAGGTTCAACAGGGTAGTCCGCGACATAAGCAGGGATACGGGCAAGGAGATTGCGCTCGAGATAAAAGGCGGAGAGACCGAGCTCGACAAGACGGTGGTCGAAAAAATAAGCGATCCGCTCATGCACATAGTGAGAAACGCGGCAGACCACGGGATCGAGAAGGCGGAGGCGCGCGCCTCCGCTGGAAAGCCCGTTATTGGGACGATAAGGCTTAACGCCTTCCACGACGCGGGCTCGATAACGATCGAGATAACCGACGACGGCAGGGGGCTCAATAAAAAGAGGATACTGGAGAAGGCCATCGGACAGGGGCTCCTCGCCCCCGGTCAGCAGTACTCGGACTCCGAGATATTCCGCGTCATATTCGAGCCGGGCTTCTCGACCGCCGAATCCGTCACCAAGCTCTCGGGCAGGGGTGTCGGCATGGACGTGGTCAAAAGGAACATCGAAGCGCTACGCGGGTCGGTCGATGTCGAGAGCGTTGAAGGCTCTGGCACGGTCGTCCGCATAAGGCTACCACTAACGCTCGCCATCATCGACGGCTTCAGGGTCGGGGTAGCCGGGTCTTCGTACGTAATACCGCTCGACATGGTCGTGGAATGCGTGGAGCTCCCGGAATCCGAGAGGGAAGGCAACAGGAGTAGCTACATAAACTTGAGGGGCGAGGTCCTGCCGTACGTAAGGCTTAAACGCTACTTCGGGCTTGAAGGCAAGGACGCCAGGTACGAGAACATCATCATAGTAAGGTACGGCTCGGCGAAGATAGGGCTTGTAGTGGATGAGCTCTTCGGCGAGGTCCAGACCGTCATCAAGTCGCTCTCCAAGGCGTACAAAGAGATAAAGGGCATATCCGGGGCAACGATAATGGGGAACGGCGAAGTCGCGCTAATACTCGACATCCCGCGGCTCATCGAGGCCGTTGAACGGGCGGCAGCCTGAACGGAGGACGCAATGACAAAAGACGCGCCGCCGGAATGATAGGCACGGACTTCAGAGACAGCTTTAGGGAGGAAAAAATGATCAACATAACCAAGCGGAGGGAAAGATGAATTTCTTCAGAGACATGAAAACGAGCTCCAAACTGACCGTTAGCTTCGCCCTTGTCGTGGTCTTCGTCATGCTGCTCGGGGGGTTGAGCATCAACAGGATAATGGACATGAAGAGCAATCTACAGTCGCTTTACGCAGACAGGTTCGTGCCTGTCGTCGACCTCGGCAAGATCAACATGGAGCTTGCCAATATAAGGATGGGCGCGCTGAAGATAATAAATGAGCAGGATGCGCCAAAGCGCCAGGCCATCTTCAACGATGCTTCCGAGAGCGAAAAGGAGATAGACAACCTGATTGAGAAGTACGCCGCGACGACGCTGGTGCCCGAGGAGGAAAAGGTCCTCTCCGAGTTCCGTCCGGCATGGAGGGCCTATAACGATTCCAGGCTCAACACCTACAAATGGGCGCTCGAAGGAAAGTTCGACCAGGCCAGGTACAACGCCGCCAATGACGCGGGCCCAAAGTTCACGATAGTCGACCAGAAATCCCAGAGGCTCATCGAGATACAGGACGAGGTAGGCAAACAGCTCTTTAACGAGGCAAATGACGACTACATCATGACGAGAAATATCGTAATAGGCGCGACGGTCCTTGCGATGGCCGTCGCCATAGCGGCCGTCATGCTCTTGACCAAGCTCATAGCAAAGCCTCTTTCGGACCTCACGACGAACGTCGCGAACAAGCTCGCAATAGGAGACCTGACGATGGAGATAGAGGTCAGGGGCAAGGATGAGACCGGCCAGCTCATGGCCGCCATGAAGAACATGGTGGAGAAGCTACGCGGGGTCGTGACGGACGTCCGTACCGTATCCGACAATGTCGCGGGCGGGAGCCAGGAGCTCTCCTCCGGGGCACAGCAGATATCCCACGGCGCGACCGAGCAGGCGGCCTCCATCGAGGAGACCTCGTCTTCCATGGAGGAGATGACCTCTAACATCAAGCAGAACTCGGATAACGCCCAGCAGACGGAAAAGATAGCGAACAAGTCGGCGTCCGACGCCAGAGAGTCCGGCCAGGCGGTCGCGGAGACCGTAAACGCCATGAAGGAGATAGCGTCCAAGATATCGATCATCGAGGAGATCGCGAGGCAGACGAACCTGCTTGCGCTGAACGCCGCGATAGAGGCCGCAAGGGCCGGCGAGCACGGCAAAGGGTTTGCCGTCGTGGCCTCTGAAGTAAGGAAGCTCGCCGAAAGGTCCCAGACCGCGGCGGGCGAGATAAGCCAGCTCTCCTCGACCAGCGTGCAAATCGCGGAAAAAGCCGGGGAGATGCTCGCGAAGCTCGTACCAGACATCCAGAAGACCTCGGAGCTCGTCCAGGAGATAACGGCCGCGAGCGGCGAGCAGAACAGCGGCGCCGAACAGATAAACAGGGCGCTACAGCAGCTCGACCAGGTCATACAACAGAACGCGGGCGCGGCCGAGGAGCTCGCATCTACCTCGGAGGAGCTCTCCTCGCAGGCCGAACAGCTCCAGTCGGCGATAGCCTTCTTCAGGATATCGGACTCCGGCTTACAGCAGGCGACGAGACAGCTAAAGGTGGTCAAGGGCGGGGCAAAGCCGGCGCCCAAGGCCAAGGCCGTTCACGCAAGGGAAGCCGCGCCTTCCGCTCATGCGAAGCACGCCAAGGCGGCCGCGAACAGCGGGGTCGCCTTGAACCTCGACGCGGGTGACGAGGAAGAGACCGAGTTCGTCAAATATTAAGGAGGGCTTCCAGATGAGTGTTGCCGCCATAACAGAGACCACGCAGTACCTGACTTTCAAGCTCGCGACGGAGGTCTTCGCCCTCGACATCACCAAGGTGAGGGAGGTCCTCGATTTTACGGCGCTCACGAAAGTCCCGAGGACCCCGGACTTCATGAGGGGAGTCATAAACCTTCGCGGGTCCGTAGTGCCGGTAGTCGACATGCGCCTTAAGTTCAACATGTCCAGGACCGAGCAGACCGTGAACACCTGCATCATAATAGCGGAAATAAATCTCGACGGGGACAAGCTCGTGCTCGGGGCCCTGGCCGATTCCGTCCAGGAGGTCATAGAGCTCGAGCCGGGCCAGATAGAGCCGGCCCCGAGGATAGGGACGAGGCTGAATACCGAGTTCATCAAGGGCATGGGCAAGCGTGACGACCAGTTCATCATAATCCTCGAGATCGACAGGATATTCTCGACAGAGGAGCTCCTCGAGGTCCACGAGGCCAAGGCCCCGGCGGCATAAGCGGCGGTCCTCCGGGGGGCAAAAGCCCCCCGGAGCCCTTTAATTATCGATAAGGCATTCATATGACAGGCATCATCGGTTCGGTCCGGATGGACGACAAGGCGTTCCAGGCCCTTAGCGCCTTCATACAAAAGGAGCTCGGGATAAAGATGCCCCCGGTGAAAAAGGCGCTCTTGGAATCCAGGCTCCAGAAGAGGCTCCGCGCGCTCGGGCTCAGAGGCTTCCGGGAATATATCGACTTCGTCTTCAGCCCCGCCGGCGCGGACGAGGAGCTCGTCCACATGATAGACCTCGTCACTACGAACAAGACCGATTTTTTCCGCGAGTCGTTCCACTTCGAGTACCTCTCCAACACGGCGGTCCCGGAGCTCGTAAACAGCCGTAGGGCGGGGCTCGGTTCACCGCTTACCGTCTGGTCCGCGGGATGCTCGACCGGCGAGGAGCCGTACACCATTGCAATGACGCTCTCGGAGTTCGCGTGCGCTAACTCGGGCCTTGGGTTCGACTTCAGGATATCCTGTACCGACATCTCGACAAGGGTCCTCTCCATGGCCCAAAAAGGCATCTATAAGGAAGAGAGGATCGAGCCCGTGCCGATGGAGCTCAGAAAAAAGTATGTATTAAGGAGCAGGGACGCGGCAAAGGGGCTCGTGAGGATGTCTCCGGAGCTAAGGGCCCGTCTCCACCTCCAGAGGCTTAATTTCATGGACAACGAGTTTCCGTTCAGGGACCTCGATATTATTTTTTGCAGGAATGTCATCATATATTTTGACAAAGAGACCCAGGAGAGGCTTTTTTACAAGTTCTCCCAGTGCATGCACGCCGGGAGCTACCTTTTCATAGGGCACTCGGAGACGCTCTCCGGGCTCGACCTCCCGTTCGAGAAGGCGGCGCCATCGGTGTACAGAAAGGTGTGACGTGCGCATATACGTTCCCGAAGGCATCCCGCTCGTCTATCTCAGTCCCGGGGAGCTTTTTTTCAGCATCAGGCCCTCCGCCGTACGCACGGTCCTCGGTTCCTGCATCGCGGTACTCATCCACTCTCCGGCTCTGCGGGCCGGGGCCATCTGCCATGCCCTCCTGCCGCGCCCGATGACAAAGTGCGCGTTTGAGTGTTCCTCCTGCTCGATGGAAGAGCGGGACGCCATGATATTCGTCGACGGCTCCGTCCAGCTCATGCTCCGGAGGTTCGAGGAGCACGGGGCCGGGCCCTCCCGGCTCGAAGCAAAGGTCTTCGGGGGCGCCGCTTTTACTGACACGAGGGGGGCCGCCTCGATCGGGGCCAAGAACGCGCTCGCCGCGCATTCCGCCCTCAAGAGGCGCGGGGTCCGGGTCGTCGACTCGGATACCGGCGGGGACAAGGCGCGGAAGGTCCTCTATCTTACGCACACCGGCCAGGCGATAGTGCGGACCATCCAGAGGACGACAACGGACGAGGGAGCCGCCCTCGTCGGAAATTACGATTAAAAGCGAATATACGAGGAGGCTCCATGGACAGGTATCGCGACGAGGAGATAATAAACGAGCTCATGCGGAGGCTCAAGGCCAAGGACAAGGCCTGCCACGACCTCACCGCGATGACCAGAAAGCTCGCGTCCCTGAACGAGAGGCTCCTTGAGTCCGAGAAGGTAAAGAGCCACTTCCTCTCGAACATAAGGAACGAGATAAACAACCCGCTGACCTCGGTCCTCACCATGTGCGAGCTGATACTTTCAACCGACGGCCCCATGGACCTCGACGCGGAGACATGCCGCTCGCTCGTCGGGACCATCCGGAAAGAGGCCTTCAGCCTGAATTACCAGCTACGGAACATCTTCGCCGCCGCCGAACTCGAGGCGGGCGAAAGCGTTTTGAGCGTTTCCGCGATAGACATGGCGACCCTCATGAAAAGCACCGTGGAAGCCTTCCGGCACAGGGCCGCGGAAAAGAAGATAACCGTCTCCACTACCTTGACCGATGCGGTCAGGAACCACTTCTTCAGGACCGACCCGGAAAAGCTCCAGTGCGTGCTTGCGAACCTGCTTGCAAACGCCATAGAGTTCAGCTACGAGGAGAGGCCCGTGACGATCAAGGCGTGGAAGGACGGTGGCGAGCTCTCCGTCTCGGTCGCCGATTACGGTATCGGCATGGAAGAGCGGGACCAGGGGGCGGTCTTCGAGAGGTTCCGCCAGCTGGAGGCCGGCTCGACCAAGCACCACGGCGGGCACGGGCTCGGGCTCTCGATAATCAAGTCGACGCTCGAGCTCCTGGGCGGCGCTATCTCGGTCGTCTCCAAAAAAGGCGCGGGCGCCGTATTCACGGTCACGGTCCCCGAGATGGCCGGGGAGGAGGCGACGGTCTTCTCCGTCGACGGCAACGAGTTCTTCTTCGGAACAGACGGCGAGAGGTTCTGATGAGCATGGAGAGCGTTGTGAATGCGAAGGCCGCGAACGCCCATTTCCTCTACCCCGGCATGATATTCGCCGAGACCGGCGAGTCCATCATCTCGACGGTCCTCGGCTCCTGCGTCTCGGTATGCCTCTGGGACCCGATACTCAGGAGAGGGGGCATGAACCACTTTCTCCTGCCCTTCTGGAACGGCGAGGGGCTCCGGACGCCTAAGTACGGGAACGTCGCGATACCGATGCTCATAGAGAAGATGCTCTCCCTCGGCTCGATCAAGGGCAACATCAGGGCAAAGGTGTTCGGAGGGGGGAACATCCTCGAGAGCACGAGCGGGCTCCTGAACGTCGGAGACCGTAACATAGCGCTCGCCGAGGAGTCCCTTTCGGAGAGCAGGATAGTAACGTTGAGCAGGGACACGGGCGGCGTATTCGGCCGGAAGGTCATGTTCATGACGGCGACCGGCGAGGTATTCGTAAAGAAAATAGCCAAGGGGCAATAGGCCCATAGGGGGGGATCATGGAGGCAGGCAGGAAGATAAAGGTGCTCATCATAGACGACTCGGCGGTTGTAAGACAGGTCCTGTCGAAGATAATAGCGTCTGACCCCGAGCTCGAGGTCGTCGCAACGGCCTCTGACCCGTTCGTTGCCGCCGAGAAGATGCGCGAATTCGTCCCGGATGTCATTACGCTCGATGTCGAGATGCCCCGCATGGACGGCGTGACATTTCTCCACAAGATAATGACCCAGCACCCCATTCCGACGATCATCATATCGAGTCTCGCGGAATCGGGCTCCGAGACGGCTCTTAAGGCGCTCGAATTCGGCGCAATCGATATCATCCTGAAGCCGCACATCGGCACGAGGCAGTTTCTTGAGGAGTCGAGGATATTCATCTGTGACGCGATCAAGGGCGCGGCCTCGGCGCGGCTTAAACCCATAAAGGCGATGCAGGTCGCCCCGAAGCTCAGCGCCGACGCAGTGATCGCCAAAAGGGCGAGCAAGGCGATGATGAGGACGACCGAGAAGGTCATCGTCGTCGGGGCCTCCACCGGAGGCACGGAGGCAATAAGGGAGTTCCTGAAGGCCATGCCGCCCGACTCACCGGGGATAGTCATAGTCCAGCACATGCCTGAAAAGTTCACCGCCTCCTTCGCCAGGCACCTGGATGAGGCCTGCGCGATCTCGGTCAAGGAGGCCGAGGACAACGACACTGTCATAAGGGGCAGGGCGTTGATCGCGCCGGGCAACAGGCACATGCTCCTTAAGAGTAGCGGGGCGAGGTACTTTGTCGAAATAAAGGACGGGCCGCTCGTATCCAGGCACAGGCCCTCGGTCGATGTACTCTTCAGGTCCGCGGCCCAGTACGCCGGGAAGAACGCGGTAGGGGTGATACTTACCGGCATGGGCGACGACGGAGCGCACGGGATGCGAGAGATGAAGGAGGCCGGGGCGCACAATATAGCGGAGGACGAGCACTCGTGCGTCGTCTTCGGCATGCCTAAAGAGGCGATAAAGGCCGGGGCCGTGGACGCGGTCATGCCTCTTTCAGCCATACCGGCGGCGGTATTGAAGGAATGCGCGCTCAGTAGCGCAAAGGCCTCCTGAGACGGCCTCCCGCCTGATTCTTGTTGACTTAAGAGCGCGTATCTCATACTATTTTTTGTATGAGGCGCAGTATTGCAGATTACCCGTCCACGCCCGAGCCCGGTCATCCGGGCCTTCCGGCAAACACCCCCGTTTATCCGTTCGAGCGAGCGCCCGCGAACAGGCCGTCTCTTCTCATTATAGATCCCCTGAGAGCCTTGCTTTGTCTGGCGGCCCTTTTTTTATTCGCGCTTGCGCCGCTTCCGGCCGTGGCCGATGAAAGGGTATTGAACATACTCTATACCGGCGCGATGAGGGGGGAGCTCGAGCCTTGCGGGTGCGCCCCGGAGACGCAGTCGGGCGGGCTTGCGCGGCTATCCGGATTTATAAACTCGGAGAGACAAAATCTCGAGCCTTTCGTATTGGCCGACGCGGGTAACTCGCTTGCGACCGATACGCCGCAGGGGAGACTGAAGTCAGAGGCGCTCGTCAAGTCTTTCGGGGTCATCGGGTATGACGCCGCGGCGTTTTTTGAGCTCCCTGAATTTATCGAGCCCGCCATCAAGGAAAAAAACCTCAGGGCAGTCTCATCCCTCAAGGGCAAAAGCCGCTCCGTCGTCGTCGAGCGCGGCCCGATCAGGATAAACATCAGTATCGACCCGAAGTCCGTTAAAAAGGGGATGCTGAACATCCTCCTTACGGGTAGATTCGTAAAAGATGCCGCGGCCAAGGGGTGGGATGTCGTGATAACATCGTCCGGCGAGGAGATCGACGGGGTAGTGAGGGACAAGGGCGCAATCGTCGTCTCCGGCTACCCCAAGGGCGAGAAGCTCGGCATCCTCTCTCTCAGGCTCGACGAAAAGGGCAGGGTGTCGTCCTTCGACCAGAGGTGGCAGTCGCTCGGCAAGGATGTCACAGAGGACGCGCGGGTGAGGGAGGTATTGAAAGAGTACGACGCGAAGGTCGCCGAGCTTACTAAAGACGAAGAAAAGAAGATGGAGCTCTCCGGCCCCTGGCTCGGAGCCGCTTCCTGCATAGAGTGCCACGAGCCGTTCTTCGAGTCCTGGTCCGCGACAAAACACGCAAAGGCTTTTGATACGCTTGAAAGGGTCGGGAAATCGAAAGACCCCGAGTGCATAGTCTGCCACACGACCGGCTATGGGACCGAGGGCGGGTTCAAAAACAGGGTAGCGACACCGGGGCTTGCCGGAGTGCAGTGCGAGGTCTGCCACGGCCCGGGCAAGGACCACGCCAGGGGTTTTTCCGCGCCGTCCGGCCCTGTTGATGAGACCGTATGCCTCAAGTGCCACACAAAAGAGAACAGCCCCGAGTTCGATTACGAGCGCTACAGGGAAAAGATAATACACTAAGGAGATCCGTATGATAAAAAAGTCACTAATCGCAATAGCCATAATACTCTTCCTGCCCCTTGCCGCCATCGCGGCAGGGACACCCGCGACAATAAAGGGGAGTTTCACGCAGGTCCCGGGCAAGGAGTTCAGGTTCGACGGCAAGACCGTCGAGGTGGTCGAGTTCCTGAGTTTTTATTGCGACCACTGCTATCAGTTCGAAAAGGCGATACCGGCGATAAAGGGGAATTTTCCGAAGAAGGTCAAGTGGAAGATAGTCCCGCTCTACTGGGGGCAGGGCTCCTCGAAACCCGGAGAGGCGTACCTGATCGCTGTAGACGCCGGAAAGGGCGAGGAGATGAAGAAGGCGCTCTTTAACGCGAACTTCGTAGAGAAAAAAGACATAGGAAGTGTCGAGGTGCTCGAAGCTCTGGCCGCCAGGGTCGGGCTCGGCTTTGACTTTAGCAGGAAGCTCAGGGGCGGCGAGAAGGCGAGGGAGGCTCAGAAGGCGCTTGATATGGCGCAAGAGTACAGGATAGAGGAAACGCCGACTGTGGTGATAGCCGGGAACATAATGACGAACCCGCACGCCGCGGGCCACGACATGGAGGACTTCAAGAAGAACGTCATAACCATAATGAAGAGCCTCTTCGAAAAATAATATCGTGCGCGGGGTCCGGGCCGGGTGGGCTACTCCGGACGGACCTCGTTTTTCTAACATCTTTAGAATCTCCAGGTCGAGTCTCTCCCCCGCCCTTATTGACACCCACAGGGAAATCTTTGATAATGGCCTCTGACTTTTGTTTCAGGGGTCTTCGTATGTTCGCAGGAAAAAAAGCCAATCTCTGGTTGCCGTACATAGCGATAGCCATCGCAGTGGCCGCGCTTTATGGCAGGACTCTTTCGTTCGACTTCATACCCTCCTGGGACGACAAGGAGTATGTGGTCGAAAATATCCTCATCCAGTCCCTGTCCGCCGGGAACCTCAAGAGGTTATTTACGGAGACGTATTTCTCGAACTACGCGCCGCTCCATCTTCTGAGCTATTCTGTCGACTTCGCTCTCTGGGGGCTCGACCCCGCAGGGTATCACCTTACGAACGTCGTCCTGCACTTTCTGAACGCCTGCCTCCTCTTCGCGCTCCTCTCAAGGCTTCTGAACGACAGGGTAACCGCGCTCATGGCCGCGCTCCTCTTTGCCGTCCACCCGATAAATATCGAGAACGCGGCCTGGATATCGGAGAGAAAGACGCTCCTTACGTCATTTTTCTCGTTTTTATCGATGCTCTCTTACTTGAGCTTCAGGGAAGGGAAGGGCCTCTTCCATTACGCGCTCGCTTTCGTCTTCTTCCTGCTCGCGCTCCTCTCAAAGCCGCTTACGGTCACGCTCCCGCTCGCGCTCATTGCCTATGAGCTCTTCATAAAAAAAGAGAGGCGCGGGTGGGTAAAGCCGGTCCCGTTGTTTTTGCTCTCCACGCTCGGGGCGGGGATGGCCTTCTGGGCGCATCTGTCGCATAAATCAATCGAGGGCGGCAGTCTCTCACTCGACGTGCTCTTCGGCACGGTATATCCGACGATGGTCCCGGTATACTGGAAGTACATAAGGCTCATCCTCTGGCCGTTCGATTTGAGCGGCTTCTACGATACGACGCTCTTCGGGTCGTTCGCTGAGCCTGTGGTCGCTGTCTCGCTTGTAGCGTGGATAGTCCTTACGATAGCGATCCTCTGGAAGGGGACCGGTCAGATGAGGTTCTGGTATCTCTGGTTCTGGATATGGCTGATGCCGGTCGCGAACATCATCCCGATACCGGTCTATTACGCTGACAGGTACATGTATATCCCGGCAATCGCCGTATTCGTCCTCTTCGGGTCGGTCCTGTCTTATATAAAGGATTTGAATGCCGCGCGGAAGACCGCATACGCGGCCTTTGCGGTCGTCTTCCTTTTTTACGGCGCTGTCGCCTTCGAAAGAGTCGGGGTCTGGAGAAACGAGCTATCCTTCTGGCAGGATACGGCCGCCAAATCCCCCGGCCAGGACAAGGCGCAACTGAACCTCGGCTACGCGTACGAAATGGCCGGGAGATTAGAGGAGGCTGAAAAGGCCTACGAGGCGGCCGCGCGCATATACCCGAGCCAGGAGGCGGTATCGAACCTCGCGATGGTGAGAGAGAAGATAGAGTACCTGAGGAACAAGAGGTAAGCGGCATCCCCCGCTGAACGGTATCGAATATAATAGTCCCCAAAAAGAAGGGTCAATGATGAAGAAGATATTCCCGATAATATTGACGGCGCTCTCTATCACGCTCGTTGCCTGCGGCACAGGCCAGAAGGACAAGATTGACACGGTTGCGACAGTCAACGGCTCGCCGGTCGCCCTTAAGGAGTTCCAGAAGGAGGTCTCGATAGCCGCAAAGAGGGACCCTGCCCTCAAACTCACCGAAGAGGCGCTCGAACACCAGCTCCATACGGTAATAGACAGGAAGCTCATGGTCCAGGAGGCGGTTAAAAAGGGGTTGTCTCAGGACGAGAAGTTCCTCGACACCATCAAGGAGTTCTGGGAGCAGACGCTCATAAGGGAGCTCGTGAACTCGAAATCCAAGGAATGGTCCGAGAGGCTCTTTGTCACGGATGAAGAGGTGCAGGCCCACCACAAGAGGATAGGCACAAGGCTCTCGCTCCGGCTTTTAGACGTTGAGAGCAAGGAAAAGGCCGAGGAGGCGAGGGCCGAGCTCGCATCCGGCTCATTCGAACGCGCGGAGGTCGTCGGCCCCTTGCTTATAGAGGATGTAAGGCTCGCGAACCCTCTTTACGCGGCCTTTGACCTCTCCGAAGGAGAGACGGCAATCATAAAAGGCAGGGACGACTTCCTCGCCGTCAGGGTCGTTAAAAAAGAGCAGATACCCGCGCCCGTGTTAGGGACCATATACGGGGAGATAAAGGAGAGCCTCCTTGAGCAGAAAAAGGAGAAGGCGCTCGAAGACTGGCTGGAAGAGTTGAAGGGGACGGCGAAGATAGAAATAAATAAGGAAACCCTAAAGAAGGTGAAGTGATGGGCGAGAGCGTGAAATACAAGAGAAAGAACATATTCATAAAAAAAAGGTTCCAGACGAACTTCTCCTTGAAGTTCCTCGCCCTCATCGTAATAGAGTCGTTCATGGTGAGCGGGCTCTTCAGTTATCTTTTGCGGGGCACGGTCATAACCGGGTACAGCGGGAGCGAGCTCGTCATAGCGAGGACCGGCGAGTACTTCATGCCCAAGATGCTCCTTGCGAACCTTGCGGTGATAGTCATAACCGCGTCAGCCGGGTTTCTCATCCTCCTCCTCGTCTCCCACAAGATAGCGGGCCCGCTCTACAGGTTCGAGAAATCCCTTGAGGAGACGGGAAAGGGCGACCTTACGCACAGGTTCTCTCTGCGCTCGGACGACCAGATGGGGGTGCTCTCCCAGAGATTAAACGACTTTAACGCCACGATGGACTCAACGATTGCAAGGATGCAGGAGGATATCGCCGGGCTCGAATCCACTCTTATCGAGCTCAAGGACTCCGCCGGGAAGGGCTTCGGAAAGGCCGAGCCCCTTATGGATGAAGCGCTCTGCAAGGCGAGGGAGCTAAAGTCCTCGGCCGGTTTTTTCAAGACCTCAAGGTCAAAGGGGCGCTGAGCCCTCCGAATATGCCCTCTTTTCTCATTGCCCTGAATAGGATGGCGGGGGTCTTGGCCCTACGCGCCCTCTTTCCGCTGATCGCGGCCTTGCTCTTTTGCCCGGCCGGCGTCGCGGCCGAGGTACAGGCAAACGCCTTTGAGACGAGGTACGCTACCATCAGGTATTCGATTGAATCCGACCTCATCGAGTTCGGGAAAAAGACCGGCAGCGTGTCGATCGCCCTCGTCCGGGACAGGGACAAGGCGCTCTCCCTTGTTAGGGAGAATACCGACAGGATAGTCTTCAGGGTCAAGGCCCTCCTGGACATGCATCCCGAGTTTCACTTCAACATCTCCATCCTCAGGTCTCCCGAGGAGGTCGCGGGTATCTACAGGGAGCTCGGCATGACCGGGACCCCGCCCATAGCCTTCTACTCACATAAGTCACATACAATATTTCTCACCCCTGATAGACTCTCCGACGGTATCTTCGCGCACGAGGTCGCGCACGCGGTCATAAACTTCTACTTCGCGCCGCCTCCGCCTCCTCAGGTGCAGGAGATACTGGCTCAGTATGTGGATAAACACCTCCGGGATTAAGAGGGAATCAACAAAAAATTAAACGGCTTGATTTTTGTCGATCCCCGTTTATAATTAATCTTTCCGTAGAGGTGTTTTTCTAATTAAATCTAATAAGCAGGAGGAACGGACAAATGAAGAGAGGGATACTGGCAGTGATATTTGCCGCGGCTTTTACAGTGGCCGCGCTCGGGGCGTCTAACGCCGCCGAAAACCAGGAAGCGATAGCGAAGCTCGAGGCCGCAAAGGGCAACTACCTCGCGAGCCTCCGTCTGGAGGCCCTCCAGACCGGAAACCCGGTGCCTGAGAGGATGTCCACGGGTCCTGCGAGCGAGTGGCTCAAGAAAGTCGCCGCTAACGAAGTAAACATGGCCACCAACACCTTCGAGAAGAAGGCCCAGAAGTCCGTGAACATCGACGGCAAGAGCTACTTCACCGACGGTGGGGTGTGCGAGTTCAACCTCGCGCAGAACTCCTCCGCCAGGTTCGCAATCGACCCGCTTACGAACAAGAGGGTGGACAAGGCCTCTGCCGCGACCTACGCCGACGCCTCCGGCAAGGTCTACTACTTCGAGTCTGACGCGAACTTCCAGGGCTTCATCGCGCTCGCCACACCCCAGACCGTATATGGGTACTCGGAAGCGAAGTAAGCTTCAAAAAATAACGGAAATAAAAAAAGCCCCGGGCGACCGGGGCTTTTTTGTTTTTTGGGATGCAGTTTTGTAACCGTAATCCTTAGTTGTATGATTTTTTGAGTAACTGTCATTCTCGCGTGCTTTAAGCGGGAATCCAGTTTTTTAAAAACGCCGAAAAACTCAAAGTCTTTGTGGCAAGGCCTTTTTGCGCGCTCCGCGCGCTTTTGGCGATGGCTCCGAGCGCTTTCTTCCTCCCCCCGCTCGGCGCGGTGCCAATTTCAAATCGGGTTGCAGAGGGCTAAATGAAGCACAACCGCCCGATGCGGATTTGCCCGTCCGGCGAGGACCGCTCGCTCGCCCCCCGAGCGCTTCGCGTCTATCCTTCCCCGGCTCGCTCACCCCAGCCTCCCTGAGGCGCTCTCCGCCATGCGCCCGCGTGTTTGTAAAGACAGAATAAAAAACAAAAATTCTTTTTTTGTTTTTCAAAACTCCCCGGGCATGGGGCGAGCGACCTTAAGGGTTAAAAGACAATCCCACCGCCTAAACATCCCTCTTCCCCTTTAATAGCCTTATCCTCTCCTCAACCGGCGGGTGCGAGTAGTTGAAAAATACGTAGAGCGGGTGCGGGAAGGGGTTGGACAGGTTGTCCTCGGTGAGTTTCACTAACGCGCTTGTCATCGCCTCAGCCCCTTCGAGCCGGGCCGCGTAAGCGTCGGCCTCCCGCTCGTGCCTCCTCGAGATTGCGTTCAGTACCGGGGCGACAAAAAAACCGGCTATTGCCCAGAGCAACGAGAGGCAGACGAGCTTCGCGAAAAAGCCCGGGTCTCCGAGCCCGAAAAGTCGCGCGAGGAGGTCCCCGTTGATAAGCCTGAACGATATATAGAACGCCGCGAGCGCGCCGGCCTCAAGGAGAAACAAGTGCTTCAAAAGGTGGCGACGCTTCCAGTGGCCGATCTCGTGCGCGAGGACCGAGGCCGCCTCAGCCGGGGTGAGGTTTTTAAGAAGCGTGTCAAAGAGGACTATCCTTTTAACGGACCCGAATCCGGTGAAGTAGGCGTTCGTGTGTTTCGTCCTCCGCGACGCGTCTATCTTCATTATCGCCTTTATCCTTATACCCGCCCGTTCGGCAAGCGACTCTATCTTTTTTCTAAACCGCTCGTCGTCGACAGGCTCGAATTTATTGAAGAGCGGCTCGATGACATAGGGCGAGATGTACATCATGAATATCGAGAATACGAGGAAAAAGGCCCACCCGATGAGCCACCAGAGGCCGGGAAAGGCCTTGACGACGAAAAGCCCGCCCGTTGCGACGACCGAAAAAAGAACGGTGGAGAGGACAAGGGACTTTACGAGGTCCGTGAGCCAGAGCCCGGGGGTCATCGCGTTGAAGCCGTGCCGTTTCTCTATACGGAAGGTCCTGTAGAGGGAAAACGGGATGGAGGCGAGCTCGCCTGCGAACGAGAGGATGAGAAAGAAGGCAATGCCGGATGCGATGAACCCGAGACCGAAAGAGGCGACCCATCTGTCATAATGGACAAGAAGGCCGAAGACAAAGGCTATTATAAGAGAGGTAGAGACGACAGAGGAAAGGACGGCGAAGCGCGTGTTCTCCGCGAGGTACGCCTGAGACTTTTCGAGAAGCCCGGCACTCAAGCGCCCGTCAAGCGCCGGGCCGCTGCTTTTCTGGAGGCTCCGCAGGTTTAAAAGGCTCAACCACCAGCCAAAGGCGGCCTTGAATATATATAGCGCGGCTATGGCGAGCGGACCTTCCATAGCCTATGATTCTATCAGGTAAACGCGGAATAGGGAATGGCGGAGGTCTACCAGTTCATGCTGAAAAAGACCTCGACCACCTTAGGGTCGAGCGCCTTGCCGGAGAGTGACTTCAAGTGCTCCCTTATCCGCTCGTCGTCCCAGGCCTTCCTGTACGGGCGGTCGGAGTGGAGCGCGTCCCAGATGTCGACAAGGGTGAATATCCTCGCCGAAAGCGGGATCTCCGCGCCCTTAAGCCCCCTCGGATACCCGGAGCCGTCCCATTTTTCGTGGTGGCAGTAAGGGATGTCGAGCGCGGGACGGAGATAAAGGATGGGGCTCAGGAGGCCGTAGGCGTATACAGGGTGTTTTTTCATTATCTCCGTCTCGTCCGGGTCGAGCGGCCCGGGTTTAAGGAGTATGGCGTCGGGTATGCCCATCTTCCCGATATCGTGGAGCAACGCCCCTCTTCTTATGTGGACGAGCTCCACGTCCGAGAACCCCATGGCCCTGGCTATTCTGACCGTCATTTCGGTCACCCTCCGGGAGTGGCCCTCGGTCTCCTTGTCACGTAAGTCGAGCGCGCTGGACCACCCCTCGAGCGTCGTCTCATAGGCCATCGAGAGCTCCATGTTGGCCCTGTAGAGGTCGTTGAAGAGCGAGGCGTTGTCAATGGCTATCGCGGCCTGCAGGGCGAGAGCCTCCAGGAAGTCGTAGTAATCCGGGGGAGGCGTGCGCTCAGCCCTTGAGTAGGCCTCGAGGACGCCCTTTAAGGCGCCCTTTGAGACGAGCGGGACCGCGCAATAGGATACGAACCCCTCGTCCTTGAAAAGAGGCGCGCGCACGAAGTCGTCGCCGGAGGCCCTCAAGTCCCTTATGCAGAGGAGTTTGCCGTCAAACGCCGCCCTGCCCGCGTGCCCTTCGCCGATTTTGAGCCTCGTCTCCTTGAGGGCGTCTGTATAAAACCCCTTTCCTGCGTGGAACTCGAGCCTTGCAGTGTCCTTGTTCAGCAAGAGTATGTCAGCCGCGTCCGCCTTTAGGGTCGCGGCTATCTGGTCGATTATGACGCCGAGCGTCAAGCGCAAGTCCATCGAAGCGGTTATGGCCGTGTCGATGTTCCTGAGGGCTTTCAACCTTTCAAGCTGGTCTTTTATCTGCGTCTCGGTCTTTTTCCTCTCCGTTATGTCGCGGAGTATCGCCATCACGAATACGTTGTCTCCCACTGAATATGAAGAGAGGGAGAGCTCTATGGGAAAAAGGGTCCCGTCCTTCCTGAGCCCCTCCACCTCGCGGAGCCTGGACTTTATCGTTCCGGTGACCATGAATTCGGCGAAGCCCTTAAGGTGAGCCTCCCTGTAAATCTCGGGGACCGTCAAGACGACGTCCCTGCCGATGGCCTCTTCCCGCGAGTACCCGAAAGACGTCTCGGCGACCCGGTTCCAGAAGATTATCCTTCTCTCCGAATCAGCCACGATTATCATGTCGTTCGAGGTCTCAAGCAGGGCCTTGTACTGGGCGTAGGTGGATTTAAGCTCCCTGACCTTTTCCTCTATCCTCTCTTCAAGGGAGCGGGCGTATCCGTTGATCTTCGCGTTCGCCTCCTCGAGTTTCAATCCCGCCTCGTGCCTGAGAGCGATCTCCTTTGAAAGGGGGCGGTAGACCCAGGCGTATATAGAGGGGATGAGGATAAGGGTGAGGAGGGATGTGTCTATCGCCGCGGACGCAACCCTGGAGACCTGGAGATAGCCGAGGAGGGCCATTATGAGCGTCTCCGAGAGGATAACAAGGGCCGCGATCCTCGCCGCGTAGCCGAACGCGGAAAAGGCGCGCGAGGGCGATGCTTCTTTTTCGTCCATCCTGGGGGCTCCAAAGAGTTTTCTGTGACTCGAGGGGCTTATATACCGGCTGAGTTTTTCCTGATGAGGGTAAGGCGCGGGTTTCTGAAAAGTTCCGAGGGGTCTTCCCCGGAGAGGCGCATGTATTCGCCGTAGCTCCTTAAGACCTTCTTGGCGTAGTTGCGCGTCTCGCGGTAGGGGATCGATTCTATGAACTCGTCGTACTCCGATGGAAAAGATAGGGCCCACTTCGAGACCGCTTCAGGCCCGGCGTTGTATCCGGCTATCGCGAGGACGATGTCGTTATCGAACCTCGCAAGGAGCGAGGAGAGATACCTTGACCCGAGCTCGATATTTACGTTCGGGTCAAAGAGGTCTCCGCTGAAACTGCCGTTACCCGAGAGGCGGGAGACGCCCTTCGCGGTATCCGGCATGAGCTGCATGAGACCGAGCGCGCCTACGGGAGAGGCCGCGCGCGGGTTGAAGTGGCTCTCCTCCCTTATGACCGCGGCTACGAGAAATGGGTCGGCGGCATAAGGCGCGCGCTCCTTTATAAGCTCCACGAGCTTGAGCGGATAGGAGTATGCGGCGAGTGAGGCGTCGTCCTTCAGGGTCTCCGACAAGAACCTCCGGAAGAGCCTGTGCGACCGGAAGTAATCTCCAGTCTCGTTAAAAAGGGAGGCGAGGGCGGCAAGCGCCCCGGTATCCCCCGAGAACCTTCTGGCAAGGAGGTCGATCTCGCCGGAGGCGCTCTCAACGAGGCCGAGCGTCATTAATTCCCTTGCGGCGAGGTAGTGAGGGTCCCGTTGGAACGGGTCCTCCTCCGGGATGGTCTCCCCGGTAGCCATGTTTTCAAAACCCTCGTCCCCCTTGTCTTCAAGGGGTTCGTCATCCGTTTCGAGCGGGGCGGGCGGGGTAACTGAAGGCGCATCCTCCGTTTCGGCGCTGACAAGCGCTATATTCAGCCTGCCCTTGATATCAGAGGCCCTGTTGGACGAGAGCCGGCAATAGTAGCCGTCCGTATCCCTTGCGCATGTCTCCAGGTAGGCCTCTGCCGCTTTCTCGGTCCGTCCGGCCTTGTCAAGGGAGCGCGCCTTCCAGTAGAGCGCCTTGGCGAGGTCCCTGCCGCTTGTAAGCGAGGCGTATTCCGTAAGCGTCGCTGACGCGCCTTCGAAGTCGCCATCGCGATAATCGAGCCATCCGAGAGCCCAGAGGGCGTCTTTCGCCGCCTCGGTCCCTTCGACCTGCGCGGCCTTTTTGTAGTATTCAACTGCCTTGTGGTTATCACCTTTGCCTTCGTGGTACGTCCCTATATAGAAAAGGGCGGAGGCGCGCTCGGCAGACGTCGGTCCCCTTTCGGCAAGCCTTCTTTCGGCCTCGACGATGCCATCGAGGTCGCCTCGCCTTAAAGAGACGAGGGCAAGGAGAGAGAGCGCCTCGCGTACCTTCTCGGGCCTGCGCCCTTTAAGGTACTCCTTAAGTGTCGTCTCGGAGAGGGTGTAGCTCTTAAGCCTGACTTGCGCGTACGCGGTCTTCAAGACAGCCCGGTCGTAGTAGGCGCCGCCCGGTACTCGGAGCCTCGAATATTCGTTGATGGCGTCCCTGTAGCGCGCCCCGTCAAAGAGCGCGCCTGCGCGGGCGTATATGTCCTCTCCGGTCGGCTCAGGGACATCGACCCCGGAGTCCCTGATGTCAGAGAGCATAGCGGAGGCGGCCGCCGAAGACTTCGAAAGCGGATATCTGTACCTTATCCGCGTGAGCATGGGGAGCGCCGAGGAGAAGTTACCGAGCCCGATATGGGCGCGCGCCGAGCCGAGTATCGCTTCGGGCATGAGGGAACTGCCGGGGTAGATTTCCATGAACTCCGAAAAGCCGGTCAAAGCCTCGAGGTGCGCCCCGGCCTCCAGAAGCGCGGAGGCCTCCCTGAAGGAGGAGTCCTCGATGAGGCGGGAATCGGGGAATAGGGTGGGGATGGAATCGAAAACTTCCGCCGCCCCGGCGAAATCCTTCCGTTCGAGCAGGGCGCGGCCTCTGTAATATGCGATATAATCTTCCATGTCCGGAACGGCGGAAGCGGCCTCAAAGAACGGAAGCGCGTCGCGATGCGCCTCGAGCTCTGAAATACCGAGGAGAAGAGACGCCCTCGCGGCCCAGACCGTGCCGGGATGCCTCAGGATGATCTCGCTTAGCTTTTGCGCGGCAACGTCATTTTTGCCGTCACGCCTGGATGTTACAGCGTCGGCAAAAGCCTTGCCGGGCTCTTCGCCGTGTACCGGCTCATCGACCGCAACAGGTACGGCGAGCGCGCTCTTCTGTTCCTCGGCTATGGCAACGGGAGGTATATCTCTGTGGAGTGTGCAGGAAGAGGCTACGAGGAGCGCGCCGAAGAGGCATAGAGACCGGCGAAGGGCCCGTTTTTCTTCGATCATAAGGTCCCTCCAGTCCGGTCGATTATATCAAGTCGGCCGTATTTGTTCAAGGGTCGAGAGGCGGTTTGACAAAAGGCCGGAAGCGCTCGGTTGCCGTTGCGGCAAGACCGGGCTGTCGTACTTGTAAGCCCTTAGAAATGTTCAATAAATTTTTAAAAGGCCTTGATTAAAGACAGCGATGTTGTATAATCTCGAATTGACCCCCCGAGCTTCGGGGGGATAAGAGACGAGGGGAGTCTATGAAATTCATTCTTTCGCAGGACCTGTTATCAGAGCCGCAGATAGCCTATCTGTCGATGGAAATAGGCTTCAGGAACGACATACCTACCTACAGCGGCGGCCTCGGCGTGCTCGCCGGGGACACCATAAAATCGGCGGCGGACTTGAACCTCCCGGTCGTCGCGGTCACACTCCTCCACAGGAAGGGGTACTTCAGGCAGGAGCTTGACGCGAACGGGACCCAGAAAGAGCACCCGGAGAAGTGGAGCCCCGAGGAGCATATGACTCTCCTCCCCCAGAAGATCCGCCTCTCCATAGAGGGCAGAGAGGTCTCGGTCCAGGCCTGGGTCCACAATATATCTAATATAGTAACGAACTGGTCGGTGCCGATAATCTTCCTCGACACGGACCTCCCGGAGAACGAGCCCGAGGACCGCTCGATAACGGATTACCTCTACGGCGGGGACGACCGCTACAGGCTAAAGCAAGAGGTGGTCCTCGGCATCGGCGGGGTCATGATGCTCCGCGCCATCGGCATACGCATAAAGAAGTACCACATGAACGAGGGGCACGCGGCGTTGCTCACTCTCGAGCTCCTGCAGAGATACAAGCGCGACATCGAGTCGGTCTGGGACGAAAGGCAGGTCTGGGACGTGGAGCGGGTAAAAGACCTCTGCGTCTTCACGACGCACACTCCAGTAGAGGCGGGCCACGACAAGTTCTCCTACGAGCTCGTCAAGGAGGTCGCGGGGGAGCTGATACCTTTCGACGTCCTCCGCGAGCTCGCCGGAAAAGACAAGCTCAACATGACGCTTCTGGCCATGAATCTCAGCAAGTACATAAACGGGGTCGCCAAGAAGCACGGCGAGGTCTCGAAGATGCTCTTCCCCGGCTACAAGATACAGGCGATAACGAACGGGGTGCACTCGTTCACGTGGACATGCGAGTCGTTCGCGAGGCTATATGACAAGTACCTCCCCGGATGGGCGAACGAGCCGGAGCTTTTCGTCAGGATCGGCAAGGTCCCGGACGAGGAGATATGGGCCGCGCACATGGAGGCGAAAAAGAAGCTCATAGACTACGTCAACAACCTGACGGACGCGGGGATGGACTACGATACGCTCACCATCGGGTTTGCAAGACGCGCGACGGCATACAAGAGGGCGAACCTCTTGTTCTCCGATACCGAGCGGCTCCGCAAGATCGGCAAGGGCAGGCTCCAGCTCATATACGGCGGAAAGGCCCACCCCCGCGACTACGACGGGAAAAAGAACATCGAGGAGATATTCAGGAAGGCGCGCGAGCTCCACCCGGACATAAAGATAGTCTACCTCCAGAACTATAACATGGAGCTCGCGCTGAAGATGGTCTCGGGCGTGGACGTATGGCTGAATACCCCGATGCGCCCCCGCGAGGCCTCGGGCACGAGCGGCATGAAGGCCGCGCACAACGGCGTCATGAACTTCAGCGTCCTCGACGGATGGTGGATAGAGGGGCATATCGAGGGGTACACAGGCTGGGCCATCGGCCCGAACCCGACGGAATCGACGCTCGTCCAATCGACCGACGCGCTCGACGCCGACGACCTGTATCAGAAGCTCGAGCACGAGGTGATGGCTACCTTCTACGGAAACAGGCTCATCTGGGTAAGGATGATGCAGAACGCCATCGGAAAGAACGCCAACTACTTCAACTCCCACAGGATGATGAGGAGGTACGTGACCGAGGCGTATATAAGGTAGGGCTTCGCCAGGCGGGCAAAGTAGCATCAATAGGCTGTGCACAGGAAAGCCCATAGGCCACGATTTGTATTTGGCGCGCTCCAGGCCGACCTTTTGAACCCTTCAATCGGTTGTAATGTCCATACTCGACCTCGTCTCATTCATAGCGGGCCTTTGCCTTCTCGTGGCCGGGGCCGAATTCCTCGTACGAGGGGCCTCCCGCATCGCGGCCATAGCCGGTATATCTCCGCTCGTCATAGGGTTAACCGTCGTCGCCTTCGGGACGAGTTCGCCCGAGACGGCGGTGTCCGTCTTCTCAAGCCTTAACAATCAACCCGACCTCTCCATCGGCAATGTCGTCGGCTCCAACATCTTCAATGTCCTTCTCATACTCGGAGTATCCGCAACGATAGTCCCCTTGGGCGTCTCGGCCCAGCTCATAAGATTCGATCTCCCCGTGATGATAGGCACCTCCCTCCTCCTCATGGCATTCGCGCAGGACGGGAACATAAGCCGGATGGAGGGGGTTGTATTCCTCTACGGGATACTCGCGTACACGGCCATACTCATATACAGGTCCAAAAAAGAGTCCCGGGCCGTAAAGGAGGAGTACGAGAAGGAGTTCGCCTACCGGAACGGCCGCTCCTCCTGGGCGTGGGTAAAAAACGGCGTATTCGTCGTCGGAGGGCTCGCGCTCCTCGTCTTCGGCTCGAGCCTTCTCGTTGACGGTGCGACGATAGCGGCAAGGGCGTTAGGCATTAGCGAGCTCGTAATAGGCCTTACGATCGTCGCGGCAGGGACGTCTCTCCCGGAGCTCGCGACCTCTGTTATCGCGAGCATAAGGGGCGAGCGCGACATCGCCGTCGGGAATATCGTAGGGTCGAACATATTCAATATCCTCGCCGTGCTCGGGCTCTCAAGCGTAGCCGTATCCGGCGGGGTCCCGGTTTCCGGCGCGGTCCTCGGCGTGGACATCCCGGTAATGACCGCCGTGGCGGCCGTCTGTCTTCCTGTCTTTTATACCGGGAGAGAGATCTCCCGATGGGAAGGTGGCCTCTTTCTCGGCTACTACATCGCGTACACCGCGTATCTCGTCCTGAGCTCGGCAAATCACGCCGGGCTTCCCGGGTTCGTTTTCGCGATCAACTCCGTCGCGCTCCCCTTGACCGCGCTCCTGCTGATATTCTCTCTCATCCCCCATTTAAGACGGAGAGCCTAAGGGTTCGTCTTGACAAAGCCCGGGTAAGCGATAGGCTCTGAATAGAGAATCGAAAGGAGGCGCTTATGCCAAAGATAGTCCATTTCGAGATACCGGCCGACGATGTCAAGAGGGCGCGAGAGTTCTATTCGAAGGTATTCGGGTGGCAGTTCAAGGAGATGCCGGGGATGAACTACTGGCTCATAACCGTGGACGGCGACGGAGCCGTGGGCGGCGGCCTCATGAAGCGGCAGGAGTCCGGCCAGAAGATAACCGATTACATAGAGGTCTCCGATGTCGATAAGTACTTGAAAGACATCGAGAGGCAGGGCGGCAAGGTCCTTATGGGCAAGATGGCGGTGCCTGGGATGGGCTGGTTCGCGGTATGCACGGACACCGAGGGGAACCAGTTCGGGCTCTGGAAGGATGATAAAAACGCAAAATGAACTACCCTTCCCGTCGAGGGAGGGAAAGTTAAGTCGCTACCCCGTCCATTGTGCCGCGGGGTAGCTCATTTTCCCTTATCCTTCAGATACAGCTTGCACTCCTCGCTCCCGATCCAGTCTATCTTCATCATGTTCGTCGCGCCCCTCATCCCGACCTTTGTGCCCGAGACGATAACGATGGTGTCGCCCAGGGAGGCTATCCCGTTATCGAGTAGCGCCGCCTCCCCCCTGCATATCATCTCATCGGTATGCGAGCCGAATTCGATAGCATAGGGCTCGACACCCCAGACGAGCGAGAGTCTCCTCCAGGTCTTCTCAAGCGGCGTGAATGCGATGATGGGGGTGGAGGGCCGGAGCTTTGACAACAACCGCGCCGTGTCTCCTGTCTGCGTGAATATGACCACGGCCTTCGGGTTTACCTCGTTCGAGGCCGCGTGCGCGGCAAAGGCGACGGCCTGGGCAAACGAGCCTGCCACGGCTTTTCTCCTCAAGAGGTGCTTCTGCGCGAGCGCCGCCTCCTCGGCCTGCACTGCTATCTTGACCATCATCTCTACGGCCTTTACCGGGTACTTGCCTACGGCGGTCTCGCCGGATAACATGAGCGCGTCGGTGCCGTCGAATACCGCGTTAGCCACGTCCGACGCCTCCGCCCTCGTAGGCCTCGGGTTCGTTATCATGGACTCCAACATCTGGGTCGCCGTTATGACGAGCTTTCCGGCCTCGTTCGCGCGAGAGATAAGCTCTTTCTGGAGGACAGGCACCTCCTCTGCCGCGAGCTCGACGCCGAGGTCGCCTCTGGCTATCATGATGCCGTCGGCTTCATCCAGAATGGAATCGAGATTAGACAGGGCCTCGGCCTTTTCTATCTTCGCGATTACAGGTATGTCGGCGCCATTTGCCTTGAGGCGGTCTTTAAGGTCCGCGACGTCCGAGGCCTTTCTTACGAACGAGAGCGCGATGTAGTCGACACCGGCCTCTATTCCGAAAGCGATGTCGCCGAGGTCTTTCTCGGACAAAGACGGCGCGCTTACATTCACTCCTGGGAGGTTTATCCCCTTGTGGGCCTTCAGGAGCCCGCCGTATACGACCTCGCATTCGACGACAGAGCCGGCGACACCCGTCACGCGCGCTTCAATGAGACCGTCGTCGAAGAGTATCTTGTCCCCGGGCTTTACGTCGCTCCGGAGGTCCTTGTAGGTGGTTGTGATGACAGCGGGGTCCTTCGAACCCGCGCTTATGGATATCCTCTGCCCCGGCGTAAGCTCTATTGACCCGTTTACGAGGTCGCCGACCCTGATCTTCGGCCCCTGCAGGTCCATGAGTATGCCGATTGGCGCGTTCAGTTTTTTTGAGACTGCCCGGATGCGCTCAACGACATCGCCGTGCACATCGAGCTCGCCGTGCGATAGGTTCAGCCTTAAGACATTCGCGCCGGCCCGGATAAGCCCCTCTATCGCGTCCTCGGAGTACGAGGCGGGCCCGATGGTCGCTATTATTTTCGTCTTCCTCGGTTGTCTCTCCATCAATTGATATTATCCCTATGGGAAAGAGGTGTCAACATGGTACTCGGCGTACGGCCAGATTAAAATCCGATGACTTTGGCGTTAGTGGCGCTCAACCATTGTGACGGGAGGGGACTGCGGGGAGTGGTAACGGCCTTCACCGACCAAAAGCCTCTATCCCAACACCTTGAACTCCACCCCGAAGAAACTCAAGAGCAGTAGAATATTAAGGCCTATGATTATCGTCCCGCAGATGTAGAGGAGGATGTTTTCAAACCTGCCGTTCGCGAACGCCCCCATGACCTTTCTGGAGCGCGTAAGGACTATGAGAGGGATTATGGTCAGCGGCAACTGCATGGAGAGTATGACCTGGCTCCAGATTAGCGTCTGGAAGGAGTCCTTCAATACCATGATGAGGAGTATCGCCGGGACGGCCGTAACGAGCACGCCCGCCCTGAACCAGCTCTTCTGGGGGTCGATCTCCTTTCCGAGAAAGCCGGTAAAGACCGTGCCTCCGGCGAGGCAGGCGGTGATGGACGACGAGATCCCGGCGCATATGAGGGCGATTGCGAAGAGTATCTCGGCGAGGTCCCCGGCGAGCGGGCGGAGCGTCTCCGCGGCCTGGACGACATCCCTGACCACCACCCCGTTCTTGAAGAAGACCGCCGCGGCTACAATGACCATCGCGCTGTTTATGACCCACCCCGTGCCCATTGCAAGGAGGGTGTCGAGGAACTCGTACCGCAGGAGACGCCTCTTCCTCTCCTCGGTCTCGGCGGCCCAGTTCCTCTTCTGTATTACCTCCGAGTGGAGGTAGATGTTGTGCGGCATGATGACCGCGCCGAGCATGCCCATGGCTATGAATATCTCGGCCGAGCTGATACTCGGCACCACGGCCGCCTTTGCCGCTTCTCCCCAGTCGGGCCCGACGATATAGAGCTCGGCGAGGTAGCAAAAACCGATGATGGATACGAAAGAGATGATGATGTGCTCGATCTGGTCGTACTTCTGGACCGTGACGAGGTAGAGTATGAAAAAGCCCGATACGATAGCCGATACCGATAGCGGCAGGCCCGTGAGCATCCTGAGGCCTATGGCCGCGCCGAGGAACTCGGCAAGGGCCGTCGCCATGCACGCGAGCATGATAGAGCCGCCGAGGACGATGTTCGTCCCCTTCGAAAAATGGACCCTGCAGGATTCCGCAAGGCACATGCCCTTCACTATCCCCAGGTGCGCGGACATGTGCTGGAGGAAGATGAGCATGAGGGTGGAAAGAGATATGACCCAGAGGAGCGAGTAATTGAACTCCGACCCACCGGCTATGTTCGTCGCCCAGTTGCCGGGGTCTATGAACCCGACGGTGACGAGGAAGCCAGGGCCGAGATACCTCAATAGTTCGAGGTTCAGGCCCTTGAACCTCTTAGGGAGCCGGAGGAAGTTCGACATTATTAAGCCTGCCTGATTAATCGTTGCCCGGCAGAACCGTCGCCCTGCCGACTACAATTGCCGCGTATCGCGCGTCTTCTTTAAGCGGGGTCCTTATGATAAGCCTGTTTCCGTCTAAGTCCTTCGCCTCTATTATACCCAAAGCCAGGTCCTTTTGTGATGAATCCCTGAACGAGACGAGCCTGCCTGCCATTTCGCCGCCCTTGCCTCCGGTGTATCTCAAGCCGGTCTCGTTTAAGGAGACTTCGACCGGCCGCGCCCTTGCGAAGTACTCCCTGAACCTTTCCTCCCTGTAGGCGGCCCGCATGAGTCCGGTCCTGGTCCGCGCGGACTCCGGGGCCTTGAGCCGCCAGATCATGGGTTTCGAAGACGCCCTGAAGCCGTCCAAAATCTCGCCAAGCTCGCCGTATCTCTCAAGTGCGATGACGATATCGGGGCAGAGCAACTCGATCTTGTATTGCTTGAGTATCGTGCCTATCTCGCCTGAGACGAGCCCGGTCGTGTCTATGACCACCTTTTCGGCCCGTTGAAGCGCGCCATCCGTCATGCGCTTCGCCCCGACGAGCGTGGGCACAAGGGAACCCGGAGGCGAGAGCGCGCCGATGAAGTATATCTCCTCCGGGGAGATCTTGTCCCAGGCCGCGTTCTTGTTAGCGAACCCCCAGCCGACCGTTGTGGGCGGGCCTATGCAAGACTGCCCCATGTCGAGGTCGACTGCCGCGGTCCTGAAGTCTTTTGAAAGAAAGGATGAGAGCGCCCCGGCGAGCGTCGTCTTTCCGGTGTCCGCCTCTCCGAGGAGCATTATCGACCTCGTATCGGGTGAGAGGAGCTTCTCCGCGAGCGGACGGTCGTCAAGTATCAGGTTTAAGGAGGGCATGCGTTAAATACTTTGACAGAGGGAATTTACCATTTATAATATCATAAAAAACAGCACCTGCGCGGCTCCGCGACATATGCGCGCGGCCTGTTTTTTTGCGGGTACGCGGAAAAAAGACGCGAAAGCGTTTTTTTTCTTTGACATTTATTTTTCATTTAGTAATAATTCAGATGCTTAAAATTTTCCGGAGGGTTTTTTTCGCTTGTCCGGCCGCAGTTCATTGCACAGTGCTTAAAAGAACGCCTTTATACGACATACATCTTTCTCTCGGCGCGAGGATAGTCGATTTCGCGGGTTGGGAAATGCCCGTTCAGTACAAGGGGGTCATCGAGGAGCACCTCGCCGTCAGGTCCGCGTGCGGCATCTTCGACGTGAGCCACATGGGCGAGATCGAGGTCTCGGGGCCGAGGGCCGAGGAGGCCGTCCGGCTCCTCATGACGAACGACATCGCTCGGGTGGAGGACGGCCAGTGCCAGTACACGCTCCTCTGCTACCCGAACGGCGGCGTCGTCGACGACACGATTGTCTACCGGTACAATAACGAGCGTTTCCTGTTTTGCGTAAACGCGTCGAATACCGACAAGGCCTACGAGTGGATAAAGGAGCAGGTCTCCTCCATCGCGCTCGTTGAGAACCTGAGCGACCAGTACGCGCAGATAGCCATACAGGGGCCGAACGCGGCGTCCATCCTTGAAGACTTGAGCGACATACCGCCCTCTGAAATAAAGCCGTTCCACTTCGTCCTCGCCGAGCTCTCAGGCGGCATAGAGGCGATAGTCTCGCGGACAGGCTATACCGGAGAGGACGGGTTCGAGATATACATCGCCCCAACGGACGCCAAAGAGCTCTGGGAGGCGCTAATGTACTCCGGCGAAGAGTTCGGCATCGCGCCCGTGGGCTTGGGCGCGAGGGACACGCTCCGGCTTGAGATGGGCTACCCGCTTTACGGCCACGAGCTCGGCGAGGGGATAACCCCGATAGAGGCGAACCTCGGAAAATATGTGAAGCTCGAAGGCCGGGAGTTTATCGGAGCCGAGGCCTTGAGGGCGCAGAAAGCCGCCGGAGTAAAGAGGACGCTCGTGGGATTCAGGATGAAGGACGCAGGCATCCCGCGCGCCGGTTACGAGATAGCGAAGAACGGCAAGAAGATAGGCGATGTCGTGAGCGGCACCATGTCGCCGTCGCTGAAAGAGGGCATCGGCACCGGGTTCGTCGAGCCCGCCTTTAAAGAGGTCGGCACCGAAGTCGATGTAGTCATAAGGGGCAGGGCCGCGAAGGTCGAGGTGGTAAAGCTCCCCTTCTATAAAAGGCCTTACTAAGCGTGTGTCATTCCCGATCGTCTTTATCGGGAATTCATTTAGTACTGATACGGAAGTCAACAAAAGAGCGCAATTTATATTGATCGGTAAGGAAAGGAGATACTAATATGGAGTTCCCGAAGGACCTTAAGTACACCAAAGAGCACGAATGGGTTAAGGTCGAAGGTAATATCGCCACCGTCGGCATCACCGACTACGCCCAGGACTCTCTTGGTGACGTGGTCTACGTGGAACTGCCCCAGGAGGGCGGCACGGTCACGAAGAACGAGCCCTTTGGGGTCGTCGAGTCAGTAAAGGCGGTCTCGGACCTTTACTCGCCGATAAGCGGGTCGGTCCACGAGGTCAACGACGCCATCATCGACAGTCCCGAGGCGATCAACGAAGACCCGTACGGCGACGCATGGATGATAAGGGTGGAGATAGGCAACACCAACGATCTCAGCGACCTCATGTCGTCGGACGAGTACCAGAAGTTCATAGAAGAAGAGAAGTAGAAGAAGTGCCGTACATCCCGCATACAGAAAAAGACAGAGAGTGCCTTTTAAAGGCGGTAGGGGCGGAAAAGATCGACGACCTCATCGCCGTACCTGAGAACGCAAGGCTAAAAGGAGAGCTAAAGCTCCCGAAGGGTCTTACAGAGCAGGAGCTTACAAAGGCGCTGAAAAAAAAGGCGGCGAGGAACTCAACTGTCGAGGACTATGCGAGCTTCCTTGGTGCAGGCGCGTACAACCACTACATACCCGCGGTCGTAGACTCCGTCATCTCAAGGTCCGAGTTCTACACCTCCTACACCCCATACCAGCCCGAGATAAGCCAAGGCACGCTCCAGGCCATATTCGAGTACCAGACGATCGTCTGCCAGCTGACCGGCATGGATGTCGCGAACGCGTCCCTTTACGACGGCGCTTCCGCCGTTGCCGAGGCCGCGCTCATGGCGCGCCGCATCACAGGCAGGGACAAGGTGCTGTTAAGCGCCGCGCTCCACCCCGAGTACAGGGAGACGGTCAGGTCTTACCTCCACGGCGCGGGAAACCATGTCTCGGAGGTCATGTACTGCACGGAAGCGGGGACAACCCTGCCTGAGGCGCTTGACGCCGCGCTCGATAAGGACACCGCCTGTCTCGTCATACAGTACCCTAACTTCTTCGGCTCTGTTGAGGATTTAAAGGCATTAGCGGATGCGGCGCACGCAAAGGGCGCGCTCATCGTAGCCGTCACGAACGAAGCGGTCTCTTTCGGCCTCCTCGCCTCTCCGGGCTCGCTCGGCGCGGACATAGCCGTCGGTGACAACCAGTCTTTCGGGAACACGCTCTCCTACGGCGGCCCGTACCTGGGCTTCATGGCGACAAAGACCGAATTTATCCGCCAGATGCCGGGAAGGATAGTCGGAGAGACCGTCGACAGGGACGGCAAGAGGGCCTTCTGCCTGACATTCTCCACAAGGGAACAGCACATAAGGAGGGAGCGGGCGACCTCGAACATCTGCACGAACCACGGGCTCTGCGCGCTCGCGGCATCGGTCCACATGGTCTCCCTCGGGGAAGTGGGCCTTCGGAGGCTCGCGCTTTTGAATCTCTCCAAGGCGGAATATCTTAAAAAGGCGCTCGCGAATGTTTCCGGCGTAGAGGTCGCGTTCTCTTCGCCGACATTCAACGAATTCACTATAAAAATTTCAAAGGCCCCCGAAGAGGTATTGAAGGGGCTCTTGAAGAAGAAGGTCATGGGCGGGCTTGCGCTCAAGAGGTTTTACCCGGAGATGAACACGAAAGAAGAGATGGATAGCTTCGTGGACGCGCTCTCGAAGATTTCAGGATAATTTGTAAAGCTCCCCTCCCTTGACGGGAGGGGATAGAGGGGAGGGTGGAACTCCCTCTCCGGAGTGAAAAGAAATACGACCTCCCCTTGCCCCTCCTTGGTAAGGAGGGGAGCTGAGATGGACGAAGGGGTTTCGCGTTTTATCTCCTCCCCTTAACAAGGGGAGGTTGGGAGGGGTGGTTTTTAAGGCTTCAAGTAATTCAGCGGAGTGTCTCCTAAGAGAATAAGATGAACGATAACGGCATAAAAGGGCTTCTTTTGGACGAGCCCCTCATATTCGAAAGGTCGTCCGTTGGCCGCATGGGTGTCGCCCCGGCGGAGTTCGACATCCCGGAGGCTGACCCCAAGGGGCTTTTGCCCGCCGGGCTTCTTCGTGACAGGATAGACGGCTTCCCCGAGGTCTCGGAGATGGACGCGGTCCGCCATTACACGAGGCTATCCCAGTGGAACTTCGGAGTTGACTCGGGCTTCTACCCGCTCGGCTCCTGCACCATGAAGTACAACCCGAAGGTCAACGAGGCGCTTTGCAGATTGCCGGGCCTCTCGATGATACACCCGTATGAACCGGAAGAGCTCGTTCAGGGCGCACTCGAGCTCATGTACGAGCTTGAGGAGTATCTCGCGGAAATAAGCGGCATGGACGCGGTGACGCTCCAGCCCTCGGCCGGGGCGCACGGCGAGCTATGCGGCCTCCTCATGATGGCCGCGTATTTCAAGGACAAGGGCAAGGCCAGGACCAAGATAATAATACCGGATACCGCGCACGGCACGAACCCGGCGTCTTCGCACCTTGCGGGCTTCAAGGTGGTGCCCGTAAAGTCAGAGGGCAAGGGGGCGCTCTCGGTCGATGCGATAAAGGCGGTGATGGACGAAGACACCGCCGGGCTCATGGTCACGAACCCGAACACCATCGGGTTGTTCGAAAAGAACATAAAAGAGATAGCCAAGGTCGTCCACTCAAAGGGCGGCTTCCTCTATTGTGACGGCGCGAACCTTAACGCCCTCATGGGGCTTGTGAACCTCGGCTCAATCGGCGTTGATGTCATACAGTTCAACCTCCATAAGACATTCTCGACCCCGCACGGCGGCGGCGGGCCAGGAAGCGGCCCTGTAGGCGTTAAGAAGGCGCTCGAGCCGTTCCTCCCCGCGCCGCGCGTAAAGAAGTCGAGGGGGAAGTACTCGCTTGAGTACGATCGCCCGAAGTCCATCGGGAGGCTTAAGGCCTTTTACGGGAACTTCTCGATAATGGTCCGCGCCTACGCCTATATAAGAAGGATGGGCGGAGAGGGCTTGAAGAGGGCGAGCGAGACCGCGATTTTGAACGCCAATTATATAAAGGAACGGCTCAAGGATACCTATCACCTCGCGTATAACGAGCCGTGCATGCACGAGTCCGTCTTTTCGGATAAAAACCTACTCGGCCACGGCGTCACCACGCTGGATGTGGCCAAGAGGCTCATTGACTACGGCTTCCACCCGCCGACGGTCTACTTCCCGCTCGTCGTCCACGGAGCGATAATGATCGAGCCGACCGAGACCGAGACGAAGGAGACGATGGACAGGTTTGTAGAGGCGATGAAGGCGATAGCCGAAGAGGCCAGGACCAACCCCGAGCTACTTAAGAACGCGCCGACAAAGACGAAGGTCAGAAGGGTCGACGAGACCCGGGCGGCGAGGGAGCCGGTCTTGAGGTGGGTGAAGAAGTAAGGCGGTTACTGGTAATAAAAAATGAATGGGCGGGCCCGAAAGGGCCCGTTTTTTTTTATTTTACTTTTGCCGTCTTGACTAAATGCCATTTTTCACCTATAATTATGACAAATGTCAATGTATGCGAGGTGATATATGACCGTGCAACAAATAGCCGCCTCTCTTGGCGGAGAAAAAGCCCTGCACCATAAGATCAAGAATACGATAGATTTTGATCAAGTCATCCGACAGGGCATACCATGGAATGCCGGAAAACACATTAAGCAAATCCTGGGGCTTAAGGATGATCAATTTGCCGACTTTCTCGGGATGAGCGTGCGAACGATGATGCGAAGAAAATCAGAGCGCAGGATGTCTCCAGTCGAAAGCGACAGATTGTTCAGGCTCGCTAAAATCTACACGCTTGCAGTCGAGGTCTTTGAAGACGGTGATATGGCCATAAAATGGCTTAATCGTGAACAGATCGGGCTTGGCGGACGCAGGCCCCTTGAGATGATCCAAACCGAAGCCGGGGAGAAAGAAGTTGAGAATCTTCTGGGGCGAATAGAATACGGAGTGCTTGATTGACCGTATACAGGATTGTCAAGCGGAAGCACGGTGCCAATGCTTTTGACGGGGAAGGCGCGCGCCTGTATCCCGGCAGATGGAATTTCGCCGGCATAAAAATGATATATACGGCGCAAAGCCGCTCACTGGCCGCCCTTGAATATTTTGTCCATATCGGAGAAGAGCGTAAGCACATCGAATTTGTTTACTTCACAATCGAAGTGCCTGACGACCTGAAGATTGAGAAAATAAGCATGGCACAGCTTCCAGAGGACTGGAACATGCAGCCTCCAAACGACTCAACAAGGATTATTGGAACTGAATGGGTAAAATCAACGAGTTCTCCGGTGCTTCAAGTCCCTACGGTAATAGTGCCTGACGAATATAACTTCCTTTTGAATCCAAACCATCCGGATTTCAATAGGATCAACATCGAAAAACCAGAACCGTTCCAATTTGATTCGAGAATGTGGAAATAATCCGCCCCATTTTTTTAAACCAAGCCCTTGAGATTGCTTCGTCGCTTGCGCTCGGCGCGCGGCCAAAGCCAAATCGGAGCCAGTAGACTTTTTTAGGCACAACCGCTTGGTCTGGCTTTGCCGGTCCGGCGAGGACAGCTCCTCGCAATGACGAAAACAGGGTGGGCCATGCCCACCAAAAATAATAAATCAAATCAACAGCGGTGAGCGGAGCCCACCCTACAACAACATCTCTTCCCCTTTCTCTTTTCCCCAACAAACGATTTATGTTAGTATCGCTAACGCCATGAAAAAGCACACCGCATACATGCTCGCGCTCGGGGCTGGGCTCGTCGCGCTCTCGGCCGTGCTCTACGGGCTGCAGATAACCTTGTTTGAGGCGCCCAGGGACACCTTCTTCTACCTCCTTCAGGACCTCGCCTTTGTCCCGGTCCAGGTATTGATCGTCACCGTCATCATCGAGAGGATATTGAGCGTCCGGGAAAAGCGGGCCATGATGGAGAAGATGAACATGGCCATAGGCGTCTTTTTCAGCGAACTCGGCACCGAGCTCCTGAGGGTGTTCGTCGAGAAGGGTGCGCTTAAGGACGGGCATCTTAAAGAGCTTTCCGGCGTAAAGGACTGGACGGGCGCGGACTTCAAGCGCGCGGCGCGCTCTTCGGGAAAGACGGATTTTTCGATTCTGGGGTTCAACGGAGAGCTCGAAGGTTTGAAGGCCCTCCTTCACGACAAAAAGGAGTTCCTCCTGACGCTCCTCCAGAACCCGAACCTCCTTGAACACGATTCTTTCACTGAGCTCCTCCGCGCCGTCTTTCATGTATTCGATGAGCTTGAGGGGAGGAAGGATTTGAAGGGGCTCACCGAGGCGGACCTTAAACACATCGAGGGGGATTTGAAGAGGGTCTGCGGCCTCCTCGTCACCGAGTGGATTTTTTACATGAAGTATCTCAAGAAGAGCTACCCGTATCTCTTCTCGATGGCCGCGCGGAAGAACCCGTTCGACCCGGGGGCGTCGATAGAGGTAAAGGGGTGAGGTGGGTATTTCACCCTCCCCTCTATCCCCTCCCGTCAAGGGAGGGGAGGCTAAGTCATAATGTAGTCATTATAAAAAACAAACGCCCACCGGAAGCCCGGCGGGCGTTTGCGTTTTGATAACAGGACAACCCTATCTTACTTGAGCCTCTTTTTCACATCCGCAAGTACCAGGTTATAATCCTTTTTTACCTCTGACATGACCCTGTCCGTCGTCTTCTTCATATCGGCAAGGAGGCTGTCGCCTTTTTTCTTAAGGACCTGAAGCTCTTTTTCGATCTCTATCTTCTTGCCGGTCTTTTTTAGCGCCTGCAGTTCCTTGTTGAATTTGGTTCCGACGACCTTGAGTTCCTTCTCGAGATTTTTCTGCACCTTCGCAAGCTCGTTGTGCACCCTTGTCTTAAGGTCGGGTTTTTTTACAAGTTTCTTGAGCGGGTTTTTCACAAACGCCTCCTTTTGTGTTTTCGAACTCGGTATGGTAGGTGGGCTGCGCCCACCAAAAAAAACCTCAAAATCAATGATGGTGGGCGGAGCCCACCCTACAACTTCTATCGGGGCTTCACTTCGTTCAGCCCGACCACATTATATCTCATCCACTGACAAACGGGTTTTCTTTTTCTATCTCCTCCCCGGGGGAGGCGCGTAGATGACATACTCGAACGACCCCTTGATGTTTATCTCCTCTATGCCGAAGTCATCCGGGAAAGGCGGGAAGGGCGACGCGAGGCGCAAGGCCGTTATCGCCGCGTCGTCGAGCGCCGGGTAGTTCGAGGATTTGACGAGCTTCACATCCTTCAACGACCCATCCTTGTTTATCGCGAAGTCGATACGAAGGAGCCCCTGCCAGCCGTTCCTGGATGCCGCCTCCGGATAATCCCACCTCGATTCTATCCTATTTTTCATATTTACGAGATACTTTTGATACCGAAGCTCAGAGGTGTTGAGCTGAAGGGTCTTTCCCTTTTCGCCCTTCGGGGCCTCTGACTCGTACTTCTTGGTAAGCTCTGCTATCCGGTCGTCGGTCAGAAATAGGTTCGGTCTCGGGGGCTGGATCTTTGTCGTGGCCGTGCCTTTGCCATCGGCCGTTCCAGAGCCCGCGCCTTCGCCGGAAGTCGCTGGCGGAACAAAAGACGGCGCTTGCGTTGAGGAGGGCTTTTCCGTCTCGCTCCCTTTCATCGCAACAGTATCCTCTCCGGGGATGGTCTTGCCGATGGTCTCTTTTTCAACTGACTTGGCAGGCGTCTCTCCAGAAGGCTTCGAAGCGACCCTGCCCCCCCCATTCGCCCCCCCTTGAGGAGGCGCGTAAGGCTCAGGTTTGGGCTCGGGCCTGGGGACTATCAGCATGCCCTTACCAGCCTTCACATCAGGGAATGTCTCTTTCGCAACATTCTGGTTCCTGTCCGCGAAGAATGTCGGGCGCTTCGGCGGGATAGTAGACCCCTTGCCCGGCGGCAGGTCTATCACATCGACGATTATAGGTTCCTTACCCGGTATGGCCTTAAGGAGAGTATCCCGCAGAGGCGCGAAGGCGTAGAAAATGATGAGCGCGACCAGATGGATGACGAGCGAAAGCCCAAGGAATATAAAGAGATTTTCGCCCCCGCCGTCATTTTGCGGGAAAGTTTTTGTTGACATGCAACTCCGATTCTGTCAAGATTAATTCATCTTACAAGAGGCCGGGGGCCAGAGGGTATTTAAACAAGAGCCCTTGGCTGTTCGGTCCTTTCCTCTATTTTACATTTAAACGCGGAGATAAACAATGTTCGGATTAGGCACGACCGAGCTCATCGTAATACTCGTAATAGTCCTCATCGTCTTCGGCGTCGGCAAGCTCCCGGATATCGGCTCCGGCATGGGCAAGGCGATAAAGAACTTCAAGAAGGCTTCGAGCGATGCCGAAATAGATGTGACCCCTGAAAAGGAACGGCTCGACTCCAAACGGAACGAAAAGACCAAGAACGCCTGAAGCCCGTCTCTCAAAGTTAATAATACCAAAACCCGCTGAAAGGCGGGTTTTTTATTTTGAGGTTACTCACCCTCCCCTTTATCCCCTCCCGTCAAGGGAGGGGAGGTCTAATATGAAGACGCTGGATTCCCGCTTTCGCGGGAATGACGGTGTTGGAGCGGTTAGTCCTATTAGATTCCTATAGCTGATTGCGGCTTCAGGGTTGCAACCTGAACCCTTTAATTCGTACAGCCACACGCGCCCATGTTGTGCCGGTGCTGATCAAGACACAGATCCGCTTGAAACGCGTGGAAAAACTCCTTCCCCCTTGATGGGGGAAGGTCAGGATGGGGGTGAAGACCGGCCGGGCGGGCAATTCGGTATCGCGCCACAGAGGATTGATTTATCAGGAGGCTCCGTACCTGCTTTGGCCCTGCGCCGCGCGCCTCAGTCCCCTCCCGTCGAGGGAGGGGAGGTATTAGAAGACACCCCCACTTCGGCGGGGTATCTCATTTCCGAGACGGGGTTAAGACGACCTCCCCCGGCCCCTCCTTGTCAAGGAGGGGAGCTGTTTATCTCCTCCCCTTTTTACAAGGGGAGGTGGGGAGGTGTCGTTTTAGAGCTGGCTTCCCGCTTTAGCGGGAATGACGACTTATCTAACTCCTTCCCCCTTGCCGGGGGAAGGTCGGGATGGGGGTGAGAAGATTTTTTCTTCCTTTACTCAACCCTATCCCGTCAAGAAAGCGAGAGGTTACTGCGGGACTGGAAAGTCCCGCCTATCCAAAGAAAGGCGTCCTGCCTACTCCCCTTCCCGCTCCTTAACGATATCCCTTGCCGCCTCCCTGACCTGCGAGTGCAGGGTCTTGTCCTCCGCAACCGCCCGGAGGTCCTGCGTCATGAGCCCCTCAAGGAGTGCAACCGTTACCCTCGGCGGCGAGTAGGGATTAAGGGCTATCGCCTTCCGCACATCGTACCTCTTCGACCACTTCCTGTGGACGGCTACAAGCTTCAATATAGCCGGTGAGTTCGCCCTCTTCGAGGCGACCTTCAAGACCTCTTTCTCCGTCGTCCTCGGGTTGTTGAGTATGTTCCCTATGACCATCGTGTCCGGGTCCGAGAGGAGCCTGTCTATGGTCTCCTTGACCGGCCTCTTCGAGAGGGCGCGCCGCTCGCCGAGGCTTATAAGCTCCATCGGCCCCTCCTCCTCTGTCTGGTAGCCGGAGAGCCCTTTTTTAAGCGGCGGGAGGTCGGTAAAGAGCCTCGATACCTTTACAAGCCCGAGCTCGATCGAAGCGAGGTAAATGAGCCTGTACCTGTCGGCTCCAAGCACCGATTTAAGCCCATCGGGGTTTACAAGGAGAGACGCCGCCTTTTTCGCGTGCCCGGTCTCGGTTCCCTTTTTATAGATGATATCAATTGCGCGCGCCGAGTCATCTGGAGTGAGATGAGAGAGCCTCCTGCCGAGGAGGTCGAGCCTCATCTTCTCCTCCGGAAGGGCGGCAAGATCGCTCAAGAGCTTTTCGACGAACTCTTCGAGGTCCTTCATTTTTTAAATGGGATGTGCGAGGTTAGCGGACTATGTCGAGCCCGTACTCGACGGTCTCGGCCGGGGCCTCTGTAAAGAGGACCATGACCGGGACCTCGGCCTTGGACGGAATGGTGCCGCCGGTAGCGTCCTTGAACTGCTTCAAGAGGTCTTCTTTTGATAGGTTCTTAAGATCGTCCTGCGAGACGACCCTGCCGGGAGAGACCGATTTAACCGTGAGCTTCTCGCCCCTGGAGTTGTAGAGGATGCCCGTGACCGACTTTATCTCTTGCGGGGCGTCCGATATGTTCCTTATCTTCGCCTCTATCACGAAGACCTTGCCGAAGAGGACGTTCTCGGCGTAGTAGCCGTTTATCGTCTCTATCTCTACGACCTTTGCCGTTGGCTCGGAGCCGGGGAGGATGGACTTGGCGATGGAATCGACTATGCCGGATGAATAGACCACGATCGCGCCTATTATGAACACGAGGACGGCTATAAGGATAGCCTTTTTGCCGGGCTTCGGCTTTGCGGCTCCCATGGCGGCCCTCAAGTTGGCGTCGTCCTCGGCGTCATCGAGACCGAGGTCGAGGTCCTTTTCCAAAGATTTGGTAAGTACGTCGGAAAATTCCTTCTCAGCCGCGCCGTCGTCTTCCTCCGCCTCGGTCGAGGGCTCTGATTTGGGCGGAGCCGCCTTGGCGTCCCTGGCGTAGGCCGCGGCAGATATGGGAGAGGCCTTTACCTGCGGGGCCTCCTCGCGCTCTTCTTCGTCTTCCTTCGAACCGGACCCGTCGCCGAGGCCCCAGTCGTCGGAAGAGGCGGTATCTTCGCCAGTGGCCTTCTCATCCGTTGTTTTTTCCGTGTCGTCGAAGTTGAAGTCGAAGTCGAGAGCGGTCTTCCCGGACTCCTCAGGCTTGAACTGGAAGCCTTCGTCATCGCCTTCGGCGGAGTCCCCAGGCTCTTTTTTTTCAGCGGTCTCATTGGGGGAGAACTTGAATTCGAACGGGTCCCTCTCGTCCTCGTCGGATGGGGCGGCGCTTCTGCTTGAGGCCTCGTCCTCTTCGTCGGGGGGCCTTTCGAAATCGAACTTGAGATTGAGGTCGGGTTTTGATTCCGGCTTGGGGGCCGTCGGCGCGCCCGCGAAAGACGGCTCGGCGGCGTTCGCGGGCTGTTTGACCCCGAAGACCTCCTCGACCTGGACTTCTTCCGCCGGGGGCGGTGGGGTGACTACGAAGACGTTCTGGCATTTGGTGCAACGCACCCTGACGCCATTGCCCGTGATCCTCGAATCATCGAGCCTGAACTTCGTAGAGCACTTATCGCACTGGATTATCATCTATTCCGTTTGGTTGGGGACGCCAAGGGAGAGACTGATCTCCACCTCGCGCCTATCAGATATTTAGCACATGCGCGGTAGCAATTCAAGATAATATAGACGCAAACCCTCAGGCATTTATTTCGGCCGGACAGGCCCGGAGGTTTAGTTTTTTTAGATGACAGTCCCCCCTTGACACCGCAAGGCGCTGATTATATCCTTGGGGTATCCGAAGGAACTCCCTTATGCCGCAAGAACACTTCAAACCATTTCTCTCTCCAGCTGTTATAAAGGAGACGGTCGGGTCTATCGCTGAAAGGATAGACGAGGACTACGCCGGAAAGACGCCGCTCCTTGTCGGCGTCTTGAAAGGCGCGTTCGTCTTTCTCTCCGACCTCGCGCGCGCTCTCAAGGCAGACGCCGAGATAGAATTCATCCAGGCCGCCTCCTACGGCAAGCGGGATAGCCCCGCTTCCGAAGTCCTCATAACGGGCGAGATAGGGACGGATGTAAGGGGGCGGGATATAATTATAGTCGAGGGGATAATAGACAGGGGGACGACCGCGCGCGCGGTCTTCGATTATCTCTCGTCAAAAGGCCCGGCCTCGATAAAGGTATGCTCGCTGCTCGTCCGCGACTCTCACTCGGGACTCGCCGTCGACTACGCGGGGCGCACGATCGGCCCCGGCTTCGTCGTCGGCTACGGCATGGACTACAAGGGGCTCCACAGAAATCTTCCCGGCGTCTTTATCGTCGACAAATAGTAACGGGGGCCACGGTGCTTCTCCCGCCGATAATAGACGCGCTCCTCCATCCCACGGCCTTTCCCGAAGACCCCGGCTCCATCACGCTCGCCCAGACCCACGTCTCTTACCTGATATTTACCGACAGGTTCGTCTACAAGATAAAGAAGCCCGTGGACTTCGGCTTCCTCGATTTTACGACGATAGATAAGAGGCTCTTCTTTTGTGAGGAAGAGGTACGCCTCAACACCCGCCTCGCGCCGGGCGTATACCTCGGGGTCGTAAAGATCTGCTCATCCGATGGGTCGATAAAGATCGAGGGCGAGGGCGAAGCCGTCGAGTACGCGGTAAAGATGAAGCGGCTCCCGGAGGAATCGATGCTCAAGCGCGCGCTGAAGGATGGGAAGGTCCCGGAAGAGGTCATAAGGAGGATTGCGCGCGTAGTCGCCGCTTTCCACGCCGGGGCCGGGGTGAATGAGCATATCGCCTCGTTCGGCCTTCCTGAGTTCGTCTCGAAGAACACCTCCGAGAACTTCATGCAGACCGACCCGTTCGTTGGGAGGACAATAACAGGCGCGCTCTACGAGAGGCTCAAATCCTGGACAGAAGGGTTTCTGGACAGGAACGGCGACCTCTTTAGAATAAGGGCCGGGGGCGGGTTCGTCCGCGACTGCCACGGGGACATACACACCGAGCACATCTCGATTGTCGACGGCATCAACATCATCGACTGCATAGAGTTCAATGAGCGGTTCAGGCACTCGGATACCGTGGCGGATATGGCCTTTCTTTCGATGGACCTCGACTATCACAACAGAAGGGACTTATCAAAGGCCTTTGATGACGAGTACTTCAGGGCTTCAAACGATACGGAAGGCGCCCACTTGCTCGATTTTTACAAATGCTACCGCGCCTATGTCAGGGGAAAGGTCGAGGGGTTCAAGTCGATGGAGAAAGAGGTGCCGGAGGAAGATCGGCTTTCATCAGAGCTGTCTGCCAGGTATCACTTCCATCTTGCCGGGCTCTATGCCTCGAGATGGAGGCCTACGGTCATAATGATCAGGGGGCTTTCAGGGACCGGCAAATCGACCCTTGCGCGTATGATAGCCGATGTAACGAACCTCGCGATACTCTCTACGGATAATATCCGGAAGGAGCTCGCCGGACTCAAACCAACGGAAAAGGCCCGGGCCCGGTACGGAGAGGGGATATACTCTACCGAGTTCACGGAGAGGACTTACATCGAGATGATCAATAGGGCCGCCGCACTCCTTAAGGAGGGCCGCTCTGTCATACTTGACGCGACCTTCTCAAAGGCCAGGCACGTGGACGAGGCCCAAAGGGCCGCCCTTGAGGCAGGGGCGCGTTCGCACATCATCGAATGTGTCGCCAAGGACGACGCCGTAAAGGGACGGTTCCGTAAAAGGGACGCCGAATGCGCGATGAAGGGCATATCAGACGCCGGGTGGGATGTCTATCTCAAGCAGAAAGAGGCGTTCGAGGCTGTGAGCATGGATATAATGGTGAACTCCGAGAGGCCGTTCGGTGAGTCGCTACCCCGTTTATTCGAGGAAATTTTTGGTTGAGGCTTCCAGGGGGATATGATTTAATATTTCAATGGCAGATTCCATCGTACTTGTAAGCGGCGGCATGGACAGCGCCGTTACCGCCGCCATAGCGGTTCTGGAAGGGACTGCCGCCTTTCTCCACATAAACTACGGTCAGAGGACCGAGGCGAGGGAGCTTAAGGCCTTTAACGCCATAGCGGAGAGCTGCGGCGTAAGGGAAAGGCTCGTCGTAGACATAAGCTATCTTAAAAAGATAGGCGGCTCGGCCCTGACCGACTCCGCGATTGAGGTGCCCGAAGGCGACCTTTCGAGGAAGGGCGTCCCCTCGACCTATGTCCCTTTCAGGAACGCGAATTTTCTTTCAATAGCCGTCTCCTGGGCAGAGGTCATAGCCGCGAAAAACATCTATATCGGCGCGGTCGAGGAGGACAGCTCAGGCTATCCGGACTGCAGGGAGGCGTTCTTTACTGCCTTCGAGAAGGCCGCGAACCTGGGGAAAAAGCCGGGGTCGGACATTAAAATAATAACCCCACTCATCCACTTGAGGAAGGCCGATATTGTAAAAAAGGGGCTGGAGCTCAAGGCCCCGCTCCACCTTACATGGTCGTGCTACAGGGACGAAACGCTCGCCTGCGGCGAGTGCGATTCGTGCCTCTTGAGGCTCCGGGGCTTCTCTGAGGCCGGAGCGAAAGACCCGATACCATACAGGCAGAAGGCCGCGCTTTAGGGCCGCTCTCGATTAAAGATACGGAGGCACCATGACTTTCCTTGAATACCTGAGGATCAAGAAGGGAATAGAGACCGACGGCAAGAACATGTTCGAGTTCATGGACGACTACTATGACGAGTACCTGTTGTATTTAAGGGGCGTCAAGGACGGCTGCGGCCCGAAGTAGGGGTTTTGCTCAGGATGAAGACAAAGCCGAACTGTCCCCCCTCGGAAAAGGGATGATTTTTGATTCCCCTCCTTACCAAGGAGGGGCAAGGGGAGGTCGCTTTCAAACCACCCCTCCCAACCTCCCCTTGTAAAGGAGAGGAGAAGATCGCTAATCCCCCCTCTTTTCTAAAGATGGGCGGGGGAGATTATGGAGGCCCTTTAACTGGATTCCCGATTAATGCCTCGGGAATGACAGGCAAAACCAAATTGTCATCCCCGCATGCTTAAAGCGGGGTCCAGCGTTTTGAGATCCAACGAAGCCTGAACCCCCTCTCCCCTGGTGGGAGAGGGCCGGGGTGAGGGGGCCCTCGCCGGGCAGGCAAATTTGTAACTTACGGCAGGAGAATCGATTACCCCGGAGGCTCCGTACCGACTTTGGCCCTGCGCCGAGCAGTCACCCTCCCCTCAATCCCCTCCCATCGAGGGAGGGGAGGTTAAAACCCCCCTCTTTTCTAAAGAGGGGCCGGGGGAGATTATGGTTGGCTCCTCCCTTTTACAAGGGGAGGTTGGGAGGGGTGGTTTTAAATGTTTTTCTTCCTCTCTTCTAAATAAAAAAAGGCGGGCCTTTCGGCCCGCCTCTGTCAAGCGCAAGAAGCATCACGGATATGGGTAGTACGGATACGGGTACGGGTATCTGTTCGGGTTCGGGCCGTAGGGGTAGGTCGGCCCGTATGGGTTGAACGGGTAGTAGGGGCTGTAGGGCCCGTAGTACGGGTAATACGGCTGGCTGTAATAATCGGGCGCGTAAGGCTCCATCTTGTCGAATAGCTTCATCTCGATGGGGGTTATGACCGGGAACGGGTAGTCCATCTGCCCGATCTTCCTCGTCTCCACCCTGCTCACGACCCCGGCTACGGTGATCCTTTTTTCTTCCTTGTAGACGTTTGCGTCGAGGTATTTTTTGGCCTCGATTATGAACCTGCCCCGGGACGACCCGTTTTCCGGCCTGTCGTCGAAGGAGAGGGTCGTCTCAAGGACCTCGACCTCGGTAGTCGCCTCAAGATTGCTGGTGGCGAGAACTATGCCGCCCCAGACGACTTTTTTGCCTATGTAGCGTTCGGGGTCGGCCTGGACGCTTTCAATCGTGATATTGCGGTCAATGTCCTTCACAAGTTCCTTTGTAAGGACCGAGCCGCAGCCTGATGCGAGGAGCAGAATCAGCAGGACCGGGACGAGCGTTAGGTTTTTCATAGTTTGATTTTATTATTGTTTGGGGATTTGTCAATGTCAAAAGAGCCGAACTACCCGGAACTCGAGGCCCAAAGGCTCGCCCCCTACGCCGTAAAGAGCGCGGAGACGAGGGGCCGGAAGCACCCGGAGGCCGAGCATCCCTTCAGGACCCCTTTCCAGAGGGACCGCGACCGCATAATCCACTGTCACGCATTCAGGCGTCTTGAGTACAAGACCCAGGTCTTCGTATTCCACGAAGGCGACCACTACAGGACGAGACTTACTCATACCATAGAGGTCGCGCAGATCTCCCGGACTATAGCGAGAGCTCTCGGCCTTAATGAAGATTTATCAGAAGCCATCGCGCTTTCCCATGACTTAGGTCACCCCCCGTTCGGCCACTCCGGGGAAAACGTGCTGAACGAGCTTATGTCAGACCACGGCGGCTTCGAGCACAACGCGCACAGCCTCCGGATAGTCGAGGAGCTTGAAAAAAGGTATCCGGGGTTCAACGGTCTCAACCTTACGTATGAAGTGAGGGAGGGTATTGTGAAGCATTCCTCGGAGCACGACAGGCCCGGCGTAAATTCCGAGTATGAAAAAGAAAAGTCCGCGTGCCTCGAAGCGCAGATTGCGGACCTTGCCGACGAGATAGCCTACAACAACCACGACATAGACGACGGTATATCGTCGGAGATGATAGACCCCTCTGCATTAAAGTCCGTCGACCTCTGGAGCGCGCACTTCGACGAGGTGAAGGCGCTTTATCCGGAGGCGGACTTCAAGGTGCTCAAATATCAGACCATCGTAAAGATAATCAACGAGCAGGTTACGGACCTCGTCGAGACGGTCTTGAAGACGATCGAGGCCGAAGGGATAGGGTCGCTCGACGCGGTCAGGGCGAGGGGGATAGTCGCGCGGTTTTCCCCGGAGATGGACAGGAAGAACCGCCAGTTGAAGAAGTTCCTCAAAGAGAACCTCTACAGGCACCACAGGGTCGTCCGCATGGCTGACAAGGCCGAGCGGATAATAAAGGAGCTCTTCAAGGCTTACCTGCGCGCGCCGAAGCTCCTGCCGCCGCATATACATTCGCTGATAGACAAGTCCGGCCGGGACAAGCACCGCGTCGTCTGCGACTACATCGCGGGGATGACCGACAGGTTCGCGCTGGACGAGTATAAAAAATTGTTTGATCCGTATGAGAGGGTGTAGGTGAGTCAGTACGAGGCTGTCATAAAGGTAATGGAGGAAAACGGCTTTTCTTGTTCCTTAAACCTTAAGCCCTCCCTACCACGCTCTCCAGCCCCGGCCCCGGCATCCCGATGTAGTACCCCTGCGCGTAGTCGACCCCGTACTCCCGGAGGATATCGAGCGTCTCGGCCCTCTCCACGAACTCGGCGACGGTCCTTATGTTGAGCTCGCCGGCCACATCGACTATGGTTTTGACGAACAGCCGGTCCTTCTGGTCGGTGTCGAGCTTCTTTATGAAAGACCCGTCAATCTTGAGGAAGTCCACATCCATCATTTTCAAGTAGGCGAAAGACGAGAACCCCACACCGAAGTCGTCGAGCGAGAACCTGCACCCCATCTCCTTGAGTGTGTTGATGAAACGGACCGCCCTGTCGACGTCGCGCACCGCCGCGGTCTCGGTTATCTCGAATATGAAGTTCTTTGCCGTGGGGCCCATCTCGCCTATCCTGCCCTTGAGGAACGAGAGGAAGTCGGTGTCCCCGAGGTTCTTACCCGATATGTTCATCGAGAAGGTGACGCCGTTGTCCCGATGGGTCTGGTCCCTGAACCGGAAGGCCTTGTCTATTATCATCCTGTCGATGTTGTTGATGATGCCGAACGACTCGGCTATCTCGATGAAGCGGCTCGGCGGCAGTATATCGCCGGACTCGTCCCGCATCCTCGCTAGCACCTCGAAGTGGTTCACCTTGTTGCTCTTTAGATCCATGATGGGCTGGAACCACGGCAGGAACCTCCCGTCCTCTATCGCGCTCACAATGCGGTTCTTCCATTCGAGCTTCATATGCATGTTTTCGAGGTCGCGGTCCTCGGGCTCGAAGGCGTGGAAACGGTTCCTGCCGAGCGTCTTTGCCCTGAAGAGCGCCGCGTCCGCCTTGGAAAGGAGCCCCTTCGAGTCCTCGGAGTGCTCGGGGTAGAACGAGCCGCCGATGGACAGGGTTATCCTCTCGGCTATCGAGGAGGACATCGCCTCGACGCCCGAACGGAGCGCCTCGGCCACGGAGGCCGCCTCCTCCCTTGAGGCGCACCCGAAAAAGACGGCGAACTCGTCGGCCCCGAGCCGCGCGAGCAGGACATCGCCCGCGCGGTCGGGCCGGAGCTCGGGGGTGTTTTCCGAAAGGGAGAGGAGGAGCCGCGCTACGCCCTTAAGGACCTCGTCTCCCGTGTTGTGGCCGTAAGCGTCGTTTATGAGCTTGAACCTGTCGACATTGGCTATAAGGAGCGAGTGCGCGCGGGTCTCCCCCCGTCTGAAGGATATCGCCTCCTCGAGGCGCGTCAAAAACCTTGCCCTATTGAGAAGACCCGTTACAGGGTCGTACTGGGCGAGGTACTTGATCCTCGCGGAGGCCTGTCGTTTTTCGGTGACATCCTCCTGGATGGCAAGGTATCCGGTTATCTCGTCGGACTCGTTCCTGAGCGGCGTTATCACGCTCTCGACCCAGTACTCCCCTCCGTCGCGTTTCTCGCTTTTTTGTACCCCGCTCCATGGCTTGCCCTTGAGCACCCCATCCCATATGCTGTGGAGGTCTTCCCTTAGGTCGGGGTTGGCCTGAAGCTCCCAGAGGGTCTTGCCCGCGGCTTCCGAACCCTTGAACCCGGTAAGCCTTTCGAACATGGGGTTCACGAACTGTATCTTGCCATAGCCGTCCGTTACGAAGACGACGTTCGCGCTCTGCTCGATTATCGTCGAGAGCTTCCTTACCTCCTGCTCGGCTCTCTTCCTCTCGTTTATCTCGGCCTCAAGCTCGGCCGTCCTCAGCCGGACCTTTTCCTCGAGGGTCCCGTTAAGGTCCTGAAGGGCGCATTCGGCCTCGAAGAGCTTGCGGTACTGGTGCATCGCGTTTTCGTAAGTAGAAAGGAGGACCTCCATTATCTCCTTCCGCCCGGCGGTGATGACGTGCCTTTTGCCGTCGATCTCGACTTCGAGGCCCCGCTGGGTCTCGGTTATCCTGCCCTCGTCGGTGCCTGAAAGGAGGTGCCTGATGGAGGAGAGGAGGAGGTCCATGTCGTAGGGCTTTGTGATGTACTCGTCGGCCCCGGAATCGAGGCCCCTTATGACATGGGTCTTGTCGTTCAGCACGGTGAGGAGTATCACGGGTATGTCGCAGAGCAGAGGGTCCCTTTTTATCGCGCGGCAGACCTCGTACCCGTCGATAAGGGGCATTTCAATGTCGCTTATGACCAGAGACGGCCTTCTCCGCCTCATGACCTCGAGCGCGTGAAAGCCGTTGTGGGCGACATAGACCTCGTAGCCCGCTACAGAGAGGGTATTCTTGAGCGCCTCCGCCTGTACCGGGCTGTCCTCTATGATGAGTATCTCGGTTCTGGGGAGGTCTTCGAGGCTGGGCGGGATTCCGTCGGTCCTTGTCTCTTCCAGCATAAATACGGCCTTTTTCTTGATATTAACGGGGATGGATCTTTTCTCCGAATTCGCCCACATTCTATCCCAAAAAGATGAATTAGTCAAAAATATGCTTTCAAAAATAAAATACAAATGAAACATTTAAATATACAGATGAAAGGAATTCAGCGCTATCGGTGTCTTTCGAGAGAGGAGGGTAGCTGAGAAATGTCATACGCGCCGGGCCGGGAAAACAGTAATATTTTCAATTGAACGATGGTCTCTTTTATAGTATCCTGAAAGGATTGGACCAAGGGGTTTCAAACAAAAAAGATCTTCAATATCGAGGAGGTTTTTCTTATGGGTGATTGCGGAAGCTGCGGACCGTCCGGAGGCGGGCCGTTTTCAGAGGGTGTGGAGCTTATAGAGTTCGTCTACCAGGCGCACGGCGGCGGCGTAAGGAACGCCCCTATCCCGGATGGCGGGCTTAAGATCAAGTGCCAGGGGTGCGGCGAGGCATTTGTCCTTAAGACATTCGTCGGAAAGTGCCCCAAGTGCGGCGGCGTGCACGCGGTATCTCCCCCGAGGTGCGAGGACCCGGACGCGGTGCAGTTCGGCGGCAAGGGGTACAAGCTGCCCGAAGACAGATAAGTATTTCCGATATGAGATTTAAAAAGCCCCCCTCCGGAAGGAGGGGGGCTTTTTTGTTGAAATCCCCTCCACCTTGATGGGGGAGGGTTAGGGTGGGGGTGAAAAATGCCACCCTCAATATTATCCCCCTCACCCCGGCCCTCTCCCACAAGGGGAGAGGGGGAAAGACTGCTTAAACTCCTCCCCTTTTTACAAGGGGAGGCCGGGAGGGGTCAGGCCGGGCACTTCTCGTTAAGCATCTCAAACGCCTGGTTCAACTGCGCATGGCTTCCGAGTATGACGAGGATGTCCCCGTCCTCGATGAGGAAGTCGGCGGGCGGGTTGGTGCGGGCCTCGCCCTTCCGGACTATCGCTATAATCGTCGCCCCGGTCTTCTTCCTTAGATCCAGCGCGGCGAGCGTCTTGCCCGCCACCATGCACCCCTTGTCCACGAAGAATGTGTCCATCACGGTCTTTTCGAGTATCGCCGTCAACTTTGTGAGCCTCTCACCCGCAATCGACGGGTTCCGGAACATCGCGTACCCCTCCTGCCTTATGAGGTCTATCTGGTTCTGGATGATGTTCCCGGGGATGCGGTAATCCCTGAGCACGCGAGCGAATATCTCGACAGAGGTCTCGAACTCCTCGGGTATGACCTGGTTCGCGCCGAGCCTGTAGAGGTCCTCCACCTCCCTCAAATAGCGGGTCCGGACGAGTATCGAGACCGCAGGGTTCTGGTCGCGCGCGGTCTTTACTATCCTCCTCGTGCTTATCGGGTCGGATATGGCCACGACCACCATCTTGGCGGTCTCCACGCCGAGCGCCTTTATGACCTCTGGGTGGGATGCGTCGCCGAAGACCGCCTTGTGGCCGCCGGACTTGGCCTCGCGCACCCGCTCCATGTTTATGTCCATTACGATGTGGGTTATCGCGGTTTCCTTAAGGACCCGCGCGAGGTTCCGGCCGTTCACGCCGTAGCCGACGATGATCACATGGTTGGAGAGGGAGGACTTTTTCGCGGTCTCTCTCGAGTGCCTGCCGAGGTGCCTGCCCACGCCGAGCGCTATCTTCGACGACCTCTGGAATATGAACGGGGTCGCCGCCATCGTGATTATCGTGGAAGCAAGCAACCCCTGGTAGAGCCCACCGCTAAGAAAGCCGAAGTCGTCTCCCATCTTTATGAGTATGAACGAGAACTCGCCGATTTGCGCGAGGTTCAAGCCCGCGGCTATCGAGAGCCTCAAGGGATACTTGAGTATCTGCCCGACACCTACGAGCGCGAGCGATTTTATCGCGATTATGACCACGACTACCCCGATGATGACCGGGAGGTTGGAGATGAGGTAGTTGAAATCGAGTAGCATGCCGATGGAGATGAAAAAGAGGGCCGAAAAAGTATCCCTGAACGGGATGACCTCGGCAACTATCTGGTCCGAGTATTCGGATTCCGATATGGCGAGCCCGGCGATGAACGCGCCAAGGGCGAGCGAGAGGCCGAAAAGGGAAGTCATGAGCGCGGTCCCGAGGCAGACGAGGACTATCGTCAATATGAAGACCTCGCGGTTCCTGAGCTTCACGACCTGGTTGAAGAGCCTGGGTATGAGATAGGTGACCGCGATTACGATGATGAAGAAGGCTATTATGGAAATTCCGAGAGCGCGCGCTATTTCGACCGTCGAAGACGCCCCCTTGCCGCCTATCGACTGTATCACCATGACCATGAGCACCACGCAGAGGTCCTGGAATATGAGTATGCCGACCGAGAGGTTCCCGTGCGGGGAGTTGACCTCGCCCTTGTCAAGGAGGAGCTTCAACACTATGGCAGTGGACGAAAGAGAGACGATGAAGCCCAAAAGGAGCGAGACCGGCATCGAGTAGCCGAGGAGTATGCCGATTGCGAAGACGACGAGGACGGTGATGCCCACCTGAAAGCCGCCCCCGAGGATGCCCTCCCTCCGCAAGGAAAGCATCCTCGTTATCGAGAACTCAAGCCCGATGGTGAAAAGGAGGAGGACTATGCCTATCTGCGAGAGGGTCTCGACCGTGCCGATTTCGGTCACAAGCCCGAACCCGTAAGGGCCGATGATGACGCCGGTCACAAGAAAGCCGATGACAGTCGGTAGCCCCACCCGCGACAGCAGTATCGAGATGGGTACCGATATCGCCATCAGTATGACGATGTCTTTTAGGAGAGGTATGTTTTCCATGCGTGAATTGGCTTTAAATCAAAATAGCATTATTTCAAGGAAGGTTGCAAGACGGGATGCTGGGAAGCGACAACGGAGTGTGTTTAAACGAGGGTGTTTTTTTATGGTCCTCTCTCCCCTTGTGGGAAAGAGGCGGAGGGTGAGGGGGGCCAGAGACCTTCCAAGGGATGCCGGCAATTTATTCTCTCTTAGGGTCAAATACCCCGCGGCTTGCCGCGTTTTTTCACCCCCTCCCCCTTGATGGGGGAGGGGCGGGGTGGGGGTGAAGCGTGCCGGGCGGGCAAAATCACAACGGACGGCATTGCGTCAATGAGCCCCCGAGCCGCCCGATTTGAAATTGGCGTGCCGAAGTCACCCTCCCCTCAGTCCCCTCCCATTGAGGGAGGGGAAGTATTAGAAGATACCCCTGCCTCTGCGGGGTAGTTCATTTTTCAGCGCCCGGCTTCTCCTTTTTCTTGAGAGCGTCTATCTCCTTCTCGAGCGCCTCTGTCTCGGCCTCTATCTTTCTTATCTCCTCGATGAGCTTCTGGACCTCTGTCCTTGAAAGGGGGTTTTCCCAGGGGACCTTCGAGGAATCATAGACTATGCCGCCTATCTCGGCAAAGTGCTTCTCGGCCTTTTTGTGGAGAGCGTGGATGCGAAGGCGCAACTTCCCTATCTTCGCGCTTTCCTTTACCGCACTCCAGCCCTCTTCGACCGCTTTTTTAAGCTCGTCGTTCACATTGTCCCAGAAACCCATGGAGGCCTCCTCTTGTATGTCCATGATAATAGCCAGTCAGCTCCGCTGTCAAGTCCTTATCGGCGGGGAACTCTGAATTCCTTTGCAAGGAGGCCATGTTTTAAAGTATACTGGACGGAAAATCACGATTCCGGATAAAAAGAACCATGACCAGAAAAGCTCAGATAATAGACGGGAAAAAGATCTCGGCAGAGGTGAGGGCGGAGCTCAAGGCCGAGGTAGCGAAACTCAAGGAAAAAGGGGTTACTCCCGGGCTCGCGGTAGTCCTCGTTGGCGAGAATCCCGCCTCCCAGATATACGTCAGGAACAAGACAAAGGCGTGCGAGGAGGTGGGCATCAGGTCCTTCCAGCACACGCTTCCCGGCACCATGAAAGAGGAAGAACTCCTCTCCCTCATAAGGGACCTTAACGCCTCGAAAGATGTCCACGGCATACTCGTGCAGTTGCCTCTGCCCTCGCACATGGATTCAGAGGCCGTGCTCGATCTCATCTCGCCCTCGAAGGATGTAGACGGATTCCACCCTTATAACATGGGCAGGCTCATGATCGGGAACGCGCTCCTCCAGCCCTGCACGCCGTACGGCATAATGAGGCTTCTGGACTCCACGGGTGTCGACGCATCCGGGAAGAACGCCGTCATCATAGGCCGCTCCAACATCGTGGGAAAGCCCATGGCCATGATGCTCCTTAAGAGGAACGCAACCGTTACCATCTGCCACTCGAAGACAAAAGACCTCCCGGAAAAGGCGAGGGAGGCGGACATACTCGTCGCGGCCATAGGCAGGGACAGGTTCGTCAAGGGCGACTGGATAAAGGAAGGCGCGGTCGTGATAGACGTCGGCATGAACAGGGCGCCCGACGGAAAGCTCACCGGGGATGTCGACTTCGACGCCGCGTTGTCGAAAGCCTCTTACATAACCCCGGTCCCCGGCGGAGTCGGCCCCATGACCATAGCCATGCTCCTTAAGAACACCGTCGCGGCCGCAAGGAACGCGGCAGGGCTGTAGCCCCCCGGACTCTCCATGATAATCACTAAAAAGAAAGATATAGAGAAGATAGTCGAGGCGCTCAAAGGCAAGAAGACCGTGTGGCTCTTTGGCTGCAACTCCTGCGCCGAGCAGTGCCAGACAGGCGGCAGGAAAGAGCTCGAGGATATGTCGAGGGTCCTGGCCGAGCGCGGGTTCGAGGTCGTGGGGTCGTCGCTCCCGGAAGAGACCTGCTACAGGCAGTTGGCTCTCCGCGAGTACAAGACAAAAGAGGCCCTGTGCAAGGCCGACGCGGTCCTTGTCCTTGCCTGCGGCGCGGGCGTCCGGACAGTGGCAGACGCGGCCGAAGAGACGCAACCCGTGCTCCCGGCGCTCGATTCAATATTTCTCGCGACGGTCGAGAGGGTCGGCAGGTTCTACGAGGGGTGCTCGCTCTGCGGAGAGTGCGTCCTTATCGAGACCGGCGGCATCTGCCCGCATACCGAGTGCCCCAAGGGGCTCCTTAACGGCCCGTGCGGCGGTGTGGTGGACGGCATGTGCGAGGTGAACCCCGAGAACTCGTGCGCCTGGGTAAGGATATACAAGAGGCTCAAGGAGCAGGGCAGGCTCCACCTCATGAGAAAGATCGCGCCCCCGAAGGACAACTCGATTGGCGTCAGGCCCAGGAATGTACTGCTCCGCGAGGCCGCCCGCCCCATCCAGAAGAAGAAGTGCTGACGCCTTGCCGCCCCTTCTCCACCATGCTTTAAAAATACCTCGCACAACGGTTTTGTGATAATATCGAAGGCTGGGCGCTCCGGACTCAGGCTCGCCAGAGGGTCTTTTGGAGCCTCGCGCTTTGCGCCTTTCCCTTGACAGGGGAGGGCCCGGCTATTATCATTCCTCTATCTCTCTTCAAAGGTCTTTCCTGATGCGGAAATACGCGAAAACCGCCATAGCAACAGCCCTCCTGGCCCTTCTGCCGACAGGCGCCAACGCCCAAGAGCAAAAGAAAGAGATGTTCCTCTCCTTGAGGGACGGGGTGGTCAAGGTCCTCGAGAACAACCTCGACATAACTATCGAGAGGATATCCCCGGAGATAGCCGAGGCCGGGATATTGGCCGAGGAGGGGGCCTTTGACATGAGCCTCTTCGGTTCGATGAAGAGGCAGGATGTAATGACGCCCTTGAGCTCGCGCGAAAGCGTATCATTGGGAGGGCTCTCCGCGCTCGATTCGACCACCTACAGCCTCGAGACCGGCGTTACCGGAAAGTCCCGGTACGGGACAGAGTATACGCTCGAAGTGAGGAACGACTGGACCTCCGAGACGCTAAACAACTTCAACTACGAGTACGAGTCCTTCACCGGGGTAGTCGTCACCCAGCCGCTGCTTAAGGGCTTCGGAGGGGACTCGAACATCGCTGAGCTCAAAATTGCGCAGAAGGACAGGGATATTTCCGTCCACAAGCTGAAGCAGAAGATACTCGATACGGTCTCCGAGTTCGGCCTCAAGTACTGGGACCTTATCAGGGTCCGCGAGGAGCTTAAGGTAAGGATAGAATCACAAACCCTCGCCGAGACCCTTTACGGCATAAACAAGAAGAAGCTCGAGGCCGGGGCTATGTCGGCCCTCGAGGTCGTCCAGGCCGAGGCCGCCGCGGCGGCGAGGAAGGACGATGTCATAGTCGCTCTTAAATCAGTAAAGGATACCGAGAACGCGATAAAGATGCTCATCGCTTCCGACATCCACGCCGTAAAGGACACCGAGATAATCCCTTCGTCCGACTCGGCTTTGAAGGCCGAGCCCGAGGGGTACGAGGAGAGCGTGAAAAAGGCGGTCGCAACGCGCCCCGACTACCGCGAGACGGTCGCCACAATCGACAAGGGGCGTTTGCAGACGGTCTTTGCCGAGGACCAGAGGCTCCCTGAGGTCGATATAGAGGCGAGCTACGGCTTTAACGGCATAGGGGACAGTTTCAGCTCGTCCTTTGACCTCGACTCCCCCGAGTGGACTATAGGTCTCCTCTTCAGCTACCCTATCGGCAACAGGGCGGCCTACGGCGAGCTCTCGGCCGCGAGGCTCACAACCGACCAGGCGGTCTTGAGGCTCCGGAGGCTCGAACAGCAGATAATACTCAGCATCGACAACGCCCTAAAGGATATAGAGTCCGGCAGGGCGAGGCTCGAGGCCGCCCGCATTGCGGCCAACCTCACGAGGGAGTCGCTCGTTGCCGAGGAGAAGAAGCTCTCTGCCGGGAGGTCGACTACCTTCAATGTGCTCCGCATACAGGAGGACCTCGCGAAGGCGCGATTGAACGAGATAGCCGCGGTCTCGGACCTCAACAAGGCGATAATCACTTATTACAGGGAAAAGGGGACTCTTTTAGACGAGCTCTCCATAAAGATGGACTGAGCATAAGGGGTAATGTTGAAGGGTTTGATCAAAAAGCCGTTTATCTACGCAATAGCCGCGCTCGTCGTCATTGGTGTCGCGATAGTTTTCCTCTCGGGGACGGGCAAGCCCGTCAACGACGCCGGAAACATAAAGACCGCCAAGGCGACAAAGGGCGAATTGAGGATAGAGATCGTCTCGGCAGGCGTAGTCTCGCCCGATGTCGAAGTCATCGTGAAAAGCAAGGCCGGCGGAGAGATAACCGAGTTTCCCTTCAACGAGGGCGACCTGGTCAATAAGGGCCAGACGATAGTAAAGCTCGACCCCAAGACCGAGCGGGCGCGCGCGAACCAGGCAGAGGCGAACCTCCTCATGGCAAAGGCGAGGCTCGACAAGGCGCGTATCTCGCTTAAGGACGTCTCAGTTAAGCTGGGCCGCCAGCAGAAGCTCTATCAGGAGGGGATAATATCGAGGCAGGAGCTCGACGACGCCGAGGTATCGATTGAGAAGGCGCGGACCGACCTCGCCCTCTCCGAGGCCGAGCTACTCCAGTCCCGGGAGGCCCTTAAGGAGGCAAACGAGAGGCTCTCGGATACCGAGATAAAGGCCCCGTTCGCCGGGACGATTTTAAGGAAGTTCGTGGACCGGGGCCAGGTGATATCCTCGACATTGTCATCCGCCTCCGAAGGCACCCAGATATTCAGCATCGCGGACCTCGAAAAGATCCGCGTTGTCGCCGAAGTCGACGAGGTAGACATCGCGAGGATCGTCCCGGGCCAGGAGGCCTCCATAAAGATAGACTCCATGCCCGAGAAGGCATTTGCCGGGAAGATAGAGAGGATAGCCCCGAAGGGCAAGGTGGCGAGGACCGTGACCGTCTTCGAGGTAGTCGTCGCCATAACCGACAAGGACAAGGCGCTCCTCAAGCCCGGCATGACCGCGGATGTAAAGGTCCTCACAAAGGTCGTGACAGGCGCGCTCCTCGTGCCGAAAGAGGCGGTAAAGACCAGGGACGGCGGAACGGGCGTCTATGTTATGGAGAACGGCACGCCCAGGTGGACGCCGGTCAAGGCCGCCGAGACGAACGGGGTCCATACGGCCATATCAGAGGGCATAGGGGACGGGGCCGAGGTCGTCACCTCGTCCATAAACGCCAACGGCGAGACCGCGAAAAAGAAGAAGAGGTTCTTCTTCTAATTCCTTCGCGGCGGCGCATGGCGACATTGGTTGAACCCCTCTTTTCTAAAGAGGGGTTGGGGGAGATTATATATAAAAACGGCCTTTTTTAATCCCCTGAAATTCCCCTTTAGAAAAGGGGGAGGATATCCGAATCGCGCATAGATACCCGGTCTGGCTTTGCCCGTCCGGCGAACACCTCACCTATAGACTCATTTATCGAATTGATAGAACTCACTTCCATAACAAAGAAGTACATGATGGGCTCGACCGAGGTCGACGTGCTTAAGGGCGTCGACTTGAAGATCGAGTCAGGCGAATTCGTCTCCATAATGGGCCCCTCGGGCTCGGGCAAATCAACCCTTATGAACATAATCGGGTGCCTGGACAGGCCGACCGGAGGCTCGTATATTTTAAACGGCACGAGGGTCGACGAGATGAGCGAAGACGAGCTCGCGAGGGTCAGGAACACGAACATCGGGTTCGTCTTCCAGACCTTCAACCTCCTTCCGAGGGAGAGCGCGACGGAAAACGTCGAGCTCCCGCTGTTATACTCCGGGGTAAGGGAGCCGAGGGCGCTCGCCGTCGAGGCGTTAAAAGAAGTGGGCCTTGGCCACAGGCTCGACCACAGGCCGAACGAGCTCTCCGGCGGGGAGAGGCAGAGGGTCGCGATAGCGCGGGCCATCGTATTGAACCCGCCCATAATACTCGGGGACGAGCCCACGGGTAACCTGGACTCCAGGACAGGCGCCGAGATCATGGCTATACTTAAGGAGTTGAACGCAAAGGGGACGACCCTCGTAATAGTCACGCATGACCCATCGATCGCGGCGCACTCGCAGAGGGCCATAACCATAAAGGACGGCTTGATTACGAGCGGGGCGAACTAATGCTCCTCTGGCAGGTCATAAAGGTCGCGTGGAGGGGCATCCTCGCAAACAAGCTGAGGACGACCCTTACCATGCTCGGCATCATTATAGGTGTCGCCGCGATAATCGCGATGCTGTCCTTAGGCGAAGGCGCGAAGAAACAGGTGATGGAATCCATTTCGAGGTTCGGCACCAACCAGCTCAAGGTCAGGCCGGGCGCCGCGCGCTTGGGCCACGTCCGGACAGGGTCGGTAGAGAACCTCACCATGGACGACGCCGAGGCCATAGAAAAAGAGGTCCCGGGCGTTCGGAGCATAAGCCCGTCTGTCGGCTCCACGGGCCAGCTCAAGTACGCGAACAAGAACGCGACTTCGCTCATCACAGGCACGACCCCGCTATTCATGGAGATAAACAACTTCCCGGTCGCGGAGGGCAGGTTCTTCGACGAGACAGACATCAAGCTCTTGAAGAGGGTCGCGGCCATTGGGACGACCGTAAAAAAAGACCTCTTCGAGGACGGCCCGGCCATAGGGGAGGAGATAAAGATAGAGGGGCAGACCTTTACCGTAATAGGCATCATGTCGACAAAAGGGCAGACCTCGTGGTTCGACCCTGACGACCAGGTCTTTATCCCGGTCTCGACCTACATGAGGCGGCTCTATAACCAGGACTTCCTGAACGACATAAACATACAGGTCGAGAATTACGAGGACATCCCGGATGTGAAAAAAGGGATAGAGCGCGTGCTCCGCGCGCGCCACAGGATACCCGAAGGCGTGGAAAGCGACTTCTCGATAAGGGACTTCTCCGAGATGATAGCGACGATGCAGAAGACCTCGCAGACCTTCTCCATCCTTTTATCCGGCATAGCCGCGGTCTCGCTCCTCGTCGGCGGCATAGGGGTCATGAACATAATGCTCGTCTCTGTAACCGAGCGGACAAGAGAGATAGGCATCCGCATGGCCGTCGGCGCGCGGAGAAGCGATATATTGCGGCAGTTCCTGATAGAAGCGCTCGTCATAACGGTTTCCGGCGGGCTCATAGGCATCGCGATAGGCGTAGGCCTCGGCGCGTCCATCTCATACTTCGGCGACTGGGAGACGGTCATAACCCCGTTCTCCATCGCGCTCGGGTTCTTCTTTTCGGTCCTCATCGGGCTCATTTTCGGGATATACCCGGCGAGGAAGGCGTCGCTGCTGGACCCGATAGAGGCTTTGAGGTACGAGTAGCTAAAAATTGTTATTTTTAGCGCATCAAAATAGTTAAAAATAGTCAAAAGCCGGAAATTTGCGCGTTGCGACCCGTGGGAAACCGATGAAGACAGCGTTCATCTACTCTGAAAAATTCGGCTCGTTCCACTACGGCCCAAACCACCCGATGAGGCCGGTGAGGTTGAAGCTCACCTATGAGCTGATGGAGGAGCTGAAACTCACAAAGCTTCCGGACTCCGAAATAGTCCCGGCGCGGCAGGCCACTGAACCCGAGATCGAGCTCTTCCACTCGCGGGAGTACGTGAGGGTCCTTAAAGAGGCGAATACGGGTATAATCCCGGTCGATGGCTCTGTCCACGGGCTCGGCTTCGGCGACAACCCGGTATTCAACGGCGTCTACGAGTGGTCTGCATGGTCCGCGGGGGCGTCCATCCAGGCCGCGGAGCTTGTCGCAAGCGGAAAAGCAAAGATCGCATTCAACATCGCCGGCGGCCTCCACCACGCAATGCCGAACCGGGCATCGGGGTTCTGCTACATAAACGACGCGGCCGTAGCTATCCAGTACCTTTTGAAACTCGGCAAAAGGGTAGCCTACATAGACATAGACGCGCACCACGGAGACGGGGTCGAGTACGCGTTCTACGACACGGATAAGGTCCTTACCATCTCTCTCCACGAAAACGGCCAATGGCTCTTTCCAGGCACGGGGTTTGTGACCGACATAGGGGTAAACTCCGCTAAGGGCTACTCTGTAAACGTGCCCCTGCCGCCCTCGACGCAGGACGGGTTGTATCTGAAGGCCTTTAACGCCATAGTCCCCCCGTTCATCGAGGCGTTCGCGCCTGACGTGATGGTCACACAGCTCGGGGTAGACTCCTTCGAGACAGACCCGCTCACGCACTTGAGCCTCACCACTAACTCTTTCGAGAAGATGGTTACTGCCTTCCGTTCTTTCAATATCCCATGGGTCGCGCTCGGGGGCGGCGGCTATGACCTAAGCAATGTCGCGCGTGCGTGGACGCTCGCATGGGCAATCATGAACGAAGTCGAGCCTCCATTAAACATCCCGGCGGAGTTCCTTCAGCAGAACGGCGACATCTTCCGATCCAAGGCGCTCCGCGACCTCCCCCTTGCCCCGTCGCCGATGAGGGATGAGGAGCTTAAGCAGGTCGACGAGGACATAGCCTTCCTTAAGACAGAGGTCCTGCCGCTCGTAAAGGCAGGGAGAAACTAAAGGCCCCATGTTGACTGTAGATCCCAAAACTGGTAACTTGAAATAATCGAACATGATAATAGGCGTACCAAAAGAGATAAAAGACAACGAGTTCAGGGTCTCACTCGCCCCGTCCGGCGCGCGGGCCCTTAAAGACGCGGGCCACCGCGTGCTCGTCGAAAAGGACGCAGGCGCAGGATCCGCCATTGCTGACGCCGAATACGCCGAGGCCGGGGCAGAGATAGTCTCCGCGGTAGACGCCTGGGGGGCCGACCTCGTAGTAAAGGTAAAGGAGCCGAGGCCCGTTGAATACGCCTATTTCAGGGACGGTCTTTCCATATTCACCTTCTTCCACCTCGCCGCAGACGCAACGCTCGCCGAAGAGCTCATAAAAAAGAATGTTACCGCCGTCGCGTACGAAACGCTCGAAGCATACGACGGCTCGCTCCCCATACTCACGCCCATGAGCGAGGTCGCCGGCAGGCTCTCCGTCCAGGTAGGAGCGCACTACCTCATGAAGACCTGCGGCGGCAGGGGCGTCCTTTTAAGCGGCGTCCCCGGTGTAGAGCGCGGACATGTCGCCATCCTCGGAGCCGGTGTAGTCGGAGTGAACGCCGCGCGCATAGCCGTCGGCCTTAACGCCCATGTGACGATGCTCGACACACGCGCGGAGAGGCTTCGGCACATAGAAGAGATATTCGGCTCGACCGTCTCCACCCTATCCTCGAGCGCCCACAATATAGAGCTCTCCATAAAAGACGCGGACCTCGTCATAGGCGCGGTACACATACCCGGCAACAGGACCCCGAAGCTCATCCGCCGGGAAATGCTCAAGACCATGAAACAGGGCTCGGTCATCGTCGATGTCTCGGTCGACCAGGGCGGGTGCATAGAGACGATAAGGCCCACCACCCACTCCGACCCGGTCTATGAGATAGACGGCGTCATCCACTACGGGGTCGCCAATATGCCCGGCGCTGTCCCGAGGACCTCTACCTTTGCCCTCACAAACGCAACACTCCCGTACCTCCTGACCGTCGCCAAACTCGGGGTCGAGAAGGCCGCCTCCTCCAACGATGCCATAAAAAAGGCCGTAAATATCCACAAAGGCAGGGTCACGCACCCCGGGGTCGCCATCGCACTCTCAAAAGACTGCTACCCGCTCTGAAAAATCCCGCTCCGCACCCCATCCGGTCCGCCCCAAACCCTCAGAAAATCCGTGTTTTTTCTTGACTTTGTCCTTTTAAATAAGATACTTTTAAACATTGCATTCCGGCCTTTTGAGGCCGCCTTTTAAAGTATATTTGAGAGAACCTTTTTGTAAAAAGGTTCTCTCAAGCTCTCTCCAAAAACTTTTAATTCCCGGAAAGCCCCCGGAAAAACACTGGGGGCTTTCCGGGAAGACCAAAAGCATTCGAGAGGGTTTGGGAAAACTTTCTGCAAAGGGGCTCCCAAATACTTAAGGCAAGAATTTCGGAAAGGGTTTTTTACAAGTGGAAAACAGGAGCGCAGAATTTTTATCCCGCGAGGCAAAGCTCAAGGAATTGAGAGACGCCGGGACGAACCCGTATCCCAACGACTACAAGCCTGAGACAACGGCCGCCGAGGTCTTAAAAAGCTTCGGCAATCTTACAAAAGAAGAGCTCGAGGCCAAGAAACACCCGGTCGCGATAGCTGGCCGCGTCATGGCCATAAGGGACTTCGGCAAGGCGTCGTTCATCCAGATTCAGGACAGGTCCGGGAGGCTCCAAGCCTACATGAAAAAGGACCTCCTCGGCGACGAGGGCTACGCCCTCTTCAAGAAGTGCGACGTAGGCGACATAGTAGGTGTCGGCGGCACGCTCTTCAGGACCCGCACGAACGAGCTTACTATCGAAGCGGCCTCGTTAAGGCTCCTTGCAAAGGGTCTCCATCCGCTCCCTGAAAAATGGCACGGGCTTACCGACGTAGAGGCACGCTACAGGCAGAGATACCTCGACATCATGGTGAACCCCGAGGTCAAGGATGTCTTCCTCAAGCGCTCGATGATAGTCCAGCACATAAGGGAGTTCCTCACCTCCCGCGATTACATCGAGGTGGAGACGCCCATGCTCCAGCCCATCCCCGGGGGTGCCGCGGCAAAGCCGTTCAAGACATTCCACAACGCGCTCGGCATGGAGCTCTACATGAGGATAGCTCCGGAGCTCTATTTGAAGAGGCTCGTCGTCGGAGGATTGGAGCGCGTGTTCGAAATAAACCGGAATTTCAGGAACGAGGGGATTTCCACACAGCACAACCCCGAGTTCACGATGCTCGAATTCTACCAGGCCTACGCCACATACGAGGACCTCATGGACCTGACAGAGGAGCTCGTCTCCTCGCTCGTCATGAAGATACACGGCAGGCTCAAGATAACCTATCAGGGGCAGGAATTGGACTTTACGCCGCCGTGGACGAGGATATCGGTCTATGACGCCATAAGGAAGTTCGCGAATGCGCCGGAGGAGATTTTCACGGACAAGGCAAAGGCCCTCGAGTTCTCCAAAAAGCTCGGCATCGAGGTCGCGCCGGGCTTGAGCCACGGCAAGGTGCTGATAGAAATATTCGAGAACACCGCCGAGCACAGGTTCTACCAGCCGACATTCGTAACGCTCTACCCGCTCGACGTATCTCCGTTATCCAGAAAGAACGAAAAAGACCCGACGCTCGTAGACAGGTTCGAGTTGCTTGTGGCCGGGCGCGAGATAGCTAACGCGTTCTCCGAGCTTAACGACCCGGTAGACCAGAGGGAGAGGTTCGAGGGGCAATTGAATGAGCGCGCCGCCGGGGACGCAGAGGCGCACGAGATGGACGACGATTATGTCCGCGCGTTAGAGCACGGCATGCCGCCGACAGCCGGGGAGGGCATAGGCATAGACAGGCTCGTCATGCTGCTCACGGACTCGCCGTCGATACGCGACGTCATCCTCTTCCCTCAGTTGAAAAAGTAACAACGGGAGTTTTTAATCAAAACGAAATCTTCCCTTAACAGTTCCGGGTTACTTTAAAGGATAGAATGTCCTACGAACTTTTCATAGGGCTCCGATACCTGAAGGCCAAGAGGAAACAGACCTTCATCTCGGTCATAACCTTCATCTCCATACTCGGGATAACGGTCGGGGTGACCGCGCTCATCATCGTCCTCTCGGTAATGAACGGGTTCGAGGAGAACCTGAAGGAGAAGATACTCGGCATAAACGCGAACATCATCGTCACCGAGCTCGGCCAACCGATGAAGGAGTACGGGACCGTCGCCGTTGATGTCAAAAAGGTCCCCGGTGTAATAGGCGCGACCCCATTCACCTACAACCAGGCGATGATATCCGGGACCGGCGGCGTCATCGGCGCTGTCATTCGCGGGGTAGACCCGAAGACCGCCGGTGAAGTGACGGTGCTCCCGGACAAGATAAAGAAGGGGTCTCTTAATTCCCTTTCCGAGCCCGCGCGCGAGGGGGCCGAGAATGTCCCCGGCATCGTCCTCGGCATGGAGCTTGCCAGAAACATAGACGCCTCTTTGGGCGACAGGATAAATGTAATATCCCCCATCGGGACCATGACGCCTGCCGGGCCGGTGCCGAGGATGGCCGCCTTCAAGGTGACAGGGATCTTCGAAGTCGGGATGTACGAGTACGACTCATCGCTCGCATTCATATCTCTCCCCGACTCCCAGCGTTTCTTCAGGATGGGCGACGCCGCCACAGGGGTCGAAGTGAAGATAGCCGACATCTACGCGGCCGAGAAGATCGCCGACGACATCATGACGCAGATCAAGGGGCCGTACTGGACCCGGACCTGGATGGAGATGAACAGGAACCTCTTTTCCGCGCTCAAGCTCGAAAAAGTAGCGATGTTCATCATACTTACGCTCATCATACTGGTAGCGGCCCTTAACATCATCAGCACTCTCATCATGGTCGTCATGGAGAAGGGCAAGGACATAGCGATACTCAAAAGCCTCGGCGCCTCATCCGGGTCCATCATGAAGATATTCATGATAGAGGGCATAATAATAGGCTGCGTGGGCACGGCGCTCGGGACCTTCTTCGGCCTCGTAACGGCCCTCAACCTCGAAAGGATAATAGGGTTCGTCGAGCGAGCGTTCCACTTCAAGGTATTGCCGCCGTCGGTCTACTACATAGATAAGTTCCCCTCGAAGGTCGACCCGGAGGTCGTCGCGATAGTCGCGCTCATCTCCATAGGCATAAGCTTCCTCGCGACCGTGTATCCCTCGTGGCAGGCCTCGCGCTTCGACCCTGTCGAGGGACTGAGATACGAATAATGGCGCTCGACCCGGGGATAGTCTCTACGGCAAAGGAGAGGGCCGAGGGGCTGTTTGCCAGGGGGATGTACAGTGAGGCGCTCGCCACCTACGAGAAGATAAAGGCATACGGCGAGAAGGACCCGCGGATTTTCCTCCGCATGGGGGACATCGCGCGGAAAGACAACGACGACAAGGCCGCGGTAAATCATTACAAGAGCGCGGCGGGCGCGTTCGGCAGGCTCGGGTTCGTCATCAAGGCAATAGCCGTATGCAAGATGATAATAAACATAGACCCAACGGAAGAGGCAGTGCAGAAGAAGCTCGCCGAGCTCTGCGCCGGTGAGAGACAGACAGAGGGCCATCAGGCCCCCACGGCACGGCTCTCCGGCCCGGAGCCGAAAGCGCCGCAACCTCAGGAAAGGCATGAGCCGCCGGTAACGGTCCCCAAGACACCGCTCTTTTCCGACTTCAACGAGGCGGAGTTCCTCGAGGTCGTCAGGAAAGTCAGGTCAAAGGCGCTCAAGGACGGCGAATACCTCTTTCGCGAGGGCGACCCCGGGGACTCCATCTTCCTCGTCGCTGAGGGCGAGGTCGAGGTCGAGGGACGCGCGAAAGACTCGTCCCGCGTCAAGCTCGCCACATTGAAGGAAGGCTCGATATTCGGCGAGTTCGGATTTTTTTCCGGCTCCAGGAGGACTTCAGACGTAAGGGCGGTCAAAGACTCCGTCATACTCGAGATAACAAAGGCGGAGATAGAAGAGATAATCAGGACGCACGAGAGGGTGTCGATCATCCTCTTCAATTTTTACAAGGAGCGTGTCGTCGACAGGCTCATGGCCTTGTCCGAGATATTCAAGCCGCTCTCGGCCGAGGACAGGAAAGAGATACTCGGAAGGCTGACGCTCAAGAGGTTCGATAAAGGGGCGTCGATCGCGAAAGAAGGCGAGCGCGGGGACACGATGTACCTCATAAAGTCCGGCGCGGTCCAGGTCTGGGTAAAGGACAAAAAGGGCGCGGCCAAGACCGTGGCGACCCTCTCGGAGGGCGACTTCTTCGGAGAGATCGCGCTTGCCACGTCACGGCCCAGGGTGGCGTCAGTGACGGCACTGCAGGATACCGAGCTCGTCGAGTTCGGAAGGAGTATAATCAAGGACGTGCTCGGAAGATACCCTGAGATAAAGGGCGTCCTTGAGCGTGTCATAAGGGAGCGGGTCACCGGGGCCGCAAGGGCGCGGGATGCGGAAAATGTCCCCCTGCTTTAATTTTTTTAATTGGTATAAATGGATCTTATAACCATAAAAGGCCTTTCGAAGACCTACGGCGGGGCCGCAAAAAAGGTAGAGGTCTTGAAGTCCATAGACCTCTCGATAAAAAAGGGCGAGACCGTCGCCATAGTCGGCGCCTCGGGCGTGGGCAAATCCACGCTCCTTAACATCATGGGCGCGCTCGACAAGCCGTCGTCCGGCGAGGTCTTTTACAAGAATGAACCGTTATTCAAGTACGACGACAAAAAGCTCGCGGCCTTCAGGAACAGATTTATCGGGTTCGTGTTCCAGTTCCACCACCTCCTGCCCGAGTTCACGGCGCTTGAGAACGTAATGCTCCCTGCGCTCATCGGTGGGGCGAAGCCGATCGAGGCGAAGGCAAAGGCCGAGGGTTTGCTTAAAGAGGTCGGGCTCGGAGAGAGGCTCAACCACAAGCCCGGAGAGCTCTCGGGCGGGGAACAGCAGAGGGCCGCGATAGTCCGCGCCCTCGTGCAAAACCCGGACGTGCTCCTTGCGGACGAGCCGACCGGGAATCTGGATACGAGGACCGGCGAGGAAGTATTCGAGATATTGCTTGAGCTTAACGCTTCACGCTCCACTACGATGGTCATAGTCACGCATAACGAGAGGCTCGCCGGAAGGCTCACGCGGAGACTCAAGATGGTAGACGGCAACATCAGGGAAGAATAACCCGGGGCATATAAGCCCGTGGAAGCTGAAAGGACGCAATCAACTGTTGAGGCTCTTAAGGTATTTAAGTCTGGCGCTTTTGGCAATACTCTTTCTGCCGTGGAACGCCCTGGCAAAGGGACCGAAGGTCATAGTGCTCCCGTTCGAGACGCACGCCTCGACCGACATCTCCGCGTTCCGGAGGAACGCGATGGAAAACATCGCCTCAGCGCTTGACGCGAGCGGGGCCGAGATAACCGGGCTCGAGACCGTCAGGGAGATGGTCCTTAAAAAGGGCGTGAAAAAGTTCACCGAAAAGGACGCCTACTCGATAGCCGAGAAGGAGGCGGCGGACTTCGCGCTCCTGGGCTCGATCACGCGCCTCGGCTCCACTACCGACGTCGACTGGCGCATAATCGACCTTAAGACGGACGCTCCTGTGGCGTTCTTCTACAAGTCCTCCGAGTCCGAGCAGGAAGTCATACGGAGGATCAGGGAGAGCGGCGACGAGATGCTCAAAAAGATGGTCTCGGCGCTCGAATCCCGCCCGGCGTCGAAGACCGGCGTCATAGACGAAGTGCTCGTCTACGGCAACCGGAGGGTCGATTCGGAAGCGATACTCAAGAAGGTAACGAGTAAGGCCGGAGAGCCCTTCTCGCCCGACGACGTGAAAGACGATCTCCGCGCCGTATACGGCACCGGCTTCTTCGACGACGTATCCGCGGTATTGACCGACACCGCCTCCGGGAAGCTCCTCATCTTCAGCGTCCGCGAGATGCCCTTCATAAGGAAGGTCGAGTTCAACGGGAACAGCGAGATAAAGGACGAGCGCATAAGGGAAGCGATAACCATAAAGGAGAACACCGTCCTCGACAGGGTGATACTGAACGAGAACGCCGAGAAGATAAAGGCGCTCTACTCCGAGGAAGGCTACTACCTCGCGAAAGTCGATCCAAAGGTCGAGACCGAAGGCGAGAGCGCGAAGGTAGTCTTCAAGATAGAGGAAGGTCCGGCTGTAAAGGTAAAGAGGATCGCCATAATAGGCAACAAGGTCTTTACCGACAAGCAGATAAAGGGCTTCATGACGACCTCGGAGAAGGGGGTCTTCTCGGTCATCTCCGGCTCCGGCAAGTTCAATGAATTTGTATTTCAGAACGACCTTGCCATAATCATGAGCCAGTACTTCGACAAGGGTTTCATACAGGCCGACATCCTCGACCAGAGGGTGCTGCTGTCCGAGGATAAGAAGTGGTTCTACATAACTATCGCCGTATCCGAGGGCGAGCAGTACAACATCGGCAACGTCGACGTCAGGGGCGAGCTCTTGAAGACCCGCGAGGAGCTTATCGAAAAGCTAAAGCTCAAGCCGGGTGAGATATTCAGCAGGTCGAAGCTCTCCAAGGGCATAGAGACGCTCGTCGACCTCTACGGCGACGATGGCTACGCCTACGCGGACATAAAGCCCGTCACAAAAGTCGACAACGAGAAAAAGACCGTCGACATAACCATAGACCTCAAGAAGAACGAGCTCGTCTACATAGAGCGCATAGACATATCCGGCAACACGAGGACGAGGGACAAGGTAATCAGGAGGGAGGTCGAGCTTGGGGAAGGCGACCTCTTCTCCTCGACCGAACTCAAGAAGAGCAGGAACAACCTTAAGAGGCTCGGCTACTTCGAGGACGTGAGGATAGGCCAGGGCCAGGGTTCGGCTTCCGACAAGATGAAGCTCGACCTCGAGGTGAAGGAGCGCCCCACGGGCTCCATCTCATTGGGCTTCGGCTACAGCTCTGTAGACAAGCTCATAGGCACGGCGTCGATATCGCAGTCGAACTTCATGGGCTCGGGCCTTAAGCTCGACGTCTCCGGCACAGTCAGCGGCTCCTCGTCGAAGTTCATAATAGGATTTACCGAGCCGTGGCTATTCGACAAGCCCATATCCGCGGGCTTCGATATCTATAACACGGACAAGCAGTACCCTGACTTCAGCCTCGAGAAGAAGGGCTTTGACATAAGGTTCGGCTTCCCGATAACGAAGCGCTACTCAAAAGGGTATGTCACATACAAGCTCGAGGACGTCACCATATCCGAGGTCGACGATGAGGCGTCCACTTACATAAAAGAGCAGGAGGGCGAATCGACCGAGTCGAGCGTGAAGTTCTCCTTCCGTAGAGACGACCGCGACGACGCCTTTTTCCCGACCGAGGGCTCGGTTATATCCCTCTCGACCGAGTTCGCCGGCGGCCCGTTGGGCGGAACAAGCTACTTCGTAAAATACGAGGGCGAGGCGGTAAAATACTTCTCGCTCCCGTGGGATACCACATTCTCGATACACGGCTCGCTCGGATACGTCCACAGCTACGACGGCAGGGATGTCCCGATATACGAGAAGTACTTCCTTGGAGGCATCAACTCCATTAGGGGATTCGAGACGAGGTCCATAGGGCCCAAGGACGCCGAGACGGAAGACGTCATCGGCGGCTCGACAATGATGGTCGCGAACTTCGAGTACCTCTTCCCGCTCTTCTCGCAACAGAGCTTGAGGGGCCTCGTGTTCTTCGACGCGGGCAACGCTTACGACCAGGGCATAGACTTCGGGGACATAAGGACAGGCGCGGGCGTGGGAGTGAGATGGTACTCGCCTTTAGGTCCCTTGCGCCTCGAACTCGGGTTCAACCTCGATAAACGCGAAGGCGAAAGCCCACAGCAATGGGACTTCGCCATCGGTACTGTGTTTTAAAGGTCAAGAAGATACCTGAGAGAAACTTTTTATAAAAAGTTTCTCTCAGACTCTCTTCAAAAATTTTCAGTTCTTCCTGCAAAGCCCCCTAAAAAGACCTGGGGGCTTTGCAGGAACTAAAAACCTTGAAAGGGGCCTGGGAGAGACCTTTCTGCAGAAAGTTTTCACTCAGATATCTCTTTAGCCTGTAAACGCAAAACAAAGGAGAAAAAGATGAGGAGTATAAGGATAATCGGTCTGGCCCTGCTGGCCTTCATGTTGTTCGCGATGCCGGTAGCCGCGGCGGAAGTCAGAATCGCCTACGCAAACCTGCAAAAGGCCTTGAACGAGTGCGACGCGGGAAAAAAGGCGAAGGATACGCTCGCGGATGAAGCGAAGAAACTCGAAGAGGAGCTCAACTCCAAGCAGGAAGAGCTCAAGAAGATGAAGGACGAGATAGACAAGAAGGGCAAGGTCTGGAACGCCGAGACGAGAGAGGCGAAGGAAAAGGACTTCAAGAACAAGTCCCAGGAATTCCAGAAGAGGTTCATGCAGTACGGCGAGGATCTGAACAAGAGGAAGCAGGAGATAGAGTCGAAGATAATACAGGGGCTCCGCGATACCGTCGAGGAGATAGCGAAGAAGAAGGGCTACAATTATGTGTTCGAAAAATCCGTCGGCGGCCTCCTCTACGCGCCTGCTGACGCGGATCTGACCCCCGAGGTCATAAAGGCTTTCAACGCGAAGAAAAAATAACGCAAGGACAAGATGACAGAAAAGACCCTTGACGAGCTCGCCTCCCTCATCGGGGGGCGCGTGGCCGGCAACGGAAATGAAGTAATCCGCTCCGTCGCCTCAATCGAGGACGCCGGGCCGGGAGACATCACATTCGTCTCGGAGAGGAAATACGCGCGGCTACTTAAGACCACGCGCGCCTCCGCCGTGATTACGCGCGCGAAGGACGCTCCCGAAGGGCTTAACCTCCTCCTTGTCGATAACCCGGTAGCGGCGTTCTCGCAGGTGCTCGACATCTTCAGGCCCGCCGTAGCCCCGCCTCCCGGCATAGACCCGCGCGCGTTCGTGCACCCGAAGGCCAAAGTGGGCAAGGGTGTCTCCATCCATCCCTTTGCTTACATAGGAGAGGGAGCGGAGATTGGAGACAACGCCGTATTGTACCCCGGCGTTTATGTCGGCCCCGGCGCAATAATAGGCGAAGGCTCCACACTTTATTCCGGGGCGGCCGTCAGGGAAGGGTGCGTCGTGGGAAAAAGGGTCATACTCCATTGCAACGCGGTAGTCGGTAGCGACGGCTTCGGCTACTCGAAGGAAGGCGCGGCCTATAAAAAGATACCACAGCGCGGGATAGTGCGCATCAATGACGACGCCGAGATAGGCGCGTGCGTGACTATCGACAGGGCGACTGTCGGCGAGACCGTAGTCGGGCGCGGCACCAAGATAGACAACCTCGTCCAGGTCGCGCATAACGTGAATATAGGAGAAGACGCGGTAATAGCCGCGCAGACCGGCATAGCGGGCTCGACGCGCATAGGCTCGAGAGTCCAGTTCGGCGGGCAGGTAGGGGTCACGGGCCACATAGAGGTCGGCTCCGACGTAATGGTCGGCGCGAAGTCGGGGGTCATAAACGACGTCGCCGCCCGCTCCGTCGTCTCGGGCATACCGGCCATAAACCACGCGGACTGGCTAAAGGCCGAGGCGATCTTCGGCAAACTTCCGGAGCTCAAGAAAAAACTCGGAGAGCTTGAAAAGCGGTTAAGGGAGCTCGAGGAAAAAGCCAAGGGATAAAACCAGGTTCCGCAATGGCACGCGAAAAGCAGAAGCGATTATTTTTCAGAGGGGGTCCTAATGATAGATTCCAAGGAGATCCAGACGATACTGCCTCACCGTTACCCGTTCCTCCTGATAGACAGGATACTCGAGCTCGACCCCGGAAAGTCGGCGAAGGGGATGAAAAACGTCACGATAAACGAGCCGTTCTTCCTGGGGCACTTCCCGGGCCACCCGATAATGCCCGGCGTCCTCATAATAGAGGCGATGGCGCAGGTCGGGGGGGTGCTCGCATTCAAGTCGGCCTCGGTGAACAATAAGGTCGTCTACTTCATGGGCATAGACAAGGCCAGGTTCCGTAAACCCGTCACCCCCGGCGACACACTGATTATAACCGTCGCCGTTACCAAGTCCAGGGGCGCGATATGGGCATTCAAGGCCGAGGCGCATGTCGGAGAAGCGCTCGTAGCCGAGGCCGAGCTGATGGCGACTATTATGGAGAAATAATCAACTCCGATTTCGGGAAAGAGGAAAGATATGGCAAGGACCGCCAGAAAATATAAGGAAGTGAAGATAGACCCGACAGCGTTCGTCCACCCGACAGCGGAGCTCGACGCCGGCGTCGAGGTAGGGCCTTATTCCGTCATAGGCGAGGGGGTCTCGATAGGCAAGGAGACGAAGATAGGCCCCCATGTCGTCATAGAGAAGTGGACGCGGATGGGCGAGAGGAACAGCGTCTACCAGTTCGTCTCCATAGGGGCCGCGCCGCAGGACCTCGGATATAAGGGAGAGAAGACCGAGGTAATAATAGGCGACGGGAACACCATAAGGGAGTTCGTCACCATACACAGGGCCACTACCAAGGACAAATGGAAGACGGTCTGCGGGTCGAATAACCTCCTCATGAACTACGTCCACATAGCCCACGACTGCAACCTCGGGGACAACATCATCATGGCGAACTCGGCGACCCTCGGCGGCCACGTCACCATAGACAACAACGCCATCGTCGGAGGGCTCGTCGCCATTCACCAGCACGTGAGGATCGGCGCGTACTGCATCATCGGCGGGGCCTCGGCCGTCTCCAAGGACGTCCCTCCCTATGTGAAGGCCGTCGGCAACAGGGCCCGGCTCTTCGGCTTGAATTCCGTCGGCTTAAGGAGGCAGGGCATCACCAAGGAGGAGCTCGAGGAGATAAAGCTCTCGTACAACATCATATTCAGGTCCTCGCTCCGGCTCTCGGAGGCGCTCGAAAAGCTCGAGCGCGAGTTGCCGGATTCCAGGCACGCCAAGAGGTTCATCGACTTCATGAGGGGCTCGAAGCGGGGGGTGGCGCGCGAAAGGACGAAGAGGAAGAATGAAGTCCAGGAAGAAGATTAGGGTAGGGGTCGTCGGCGTCGGATACCTCGGCAAGCTACACGCCGAAAAATACGCCCTTATAAAAGAAGCCGAGCTCGTCGGCGTCACTGACGCTGACGCCGGGCGCGCAAAAGAGATAGCCGCGCTCGCCTCCACGAAGGCCTTTGCCTCTTACGAGGACCTTTTCGGCAAGGTCGACGCCGTATCCATCGTTACCCCGACAGAGAGCCATTTCAGGATCGGCCTTGAGTTCCTGTCCAGGGGCGTCCACGTTATGATGGAAAAGCCCGTCACGAACACGACAGCCGAGGCCGACCAACTTATTGCAGAGGCCAAAAAGAAGGGCGTTATCCTCCAGGTCGGCCACTTAGAGAGGTTTAACGGCGCGTATACGGCGCTTGCGGGCAGGCTCAAGAGCCCGCCCGTTTACGTGGAGGCGCACAGGCTCTCGCCCTTCCCCAACAGGTCGACGGACGTCGACGTCGTGCTCGATGTCATGATACACGACATCGACCTCGTCCTCGACGTCGTAAAGTCCAATGTCAAATCCTTAGAGGCTGTCGGCACCCCGGTCGTCTCCCCAAAGACGGACATGGCGAACGCGAGGCTTCAATTCGAGAACGGCTGTGTGGCCTCCATCACCGCAAGCCGCGTCTCGCGCTCTCGCGTGAGGAAGATGGAGATAGTGGCGCGGGACTCTTCCGCCACCATCGACTTCATGAACCAGCACCTTTTTGTTTCGACCCTTACTCCGGGAGGGCCCGGCAGAGTGGGGACCCTTTCCGATGAGCAGGTCGAGGTGCCAAAGGCCGACGCTATACTCGAAGAGCTAAGGTCGTTCGTGGCCTGCTCCGCTTCGGGCGGAAGGCCCGTCGTTTCGGGCGAGGACGGCAGGGCCGCGCTCGATATAGCCGAGCTGATACAGGGCGCGATAGCGCACGCCGGGCTTTAACCTGAACAAGAGGCCGGATACGGGTGGGTGAACGGATCTTCATAGTCTGCGGGGAAGAGTCCGGCGACCTCCACGGCAGTTCCCTCATGGCCGCACTCAAGGCCTTGAGCCCGACAATCGAGTTTACGGGCATGGGCGGCGAGAGGATGCGAAAGCTCGGGCTCATCGGCCCGGACTCCAGGGAGGTCTCGGTAGTAGGCGCTATCGAGGTCATCGGGAAGCTCCCGAGGATATGGAACACCTTCAAGACGCTGAAAGCGATGCTCGCGGCCGGGCGTTTCGACTGCGTGGTGTTGATCGACTTCCCGGACTTTAACCTGAAGCTTGCGAAAGAGGCCAAAAGGCTCGGCGTCCCTGTCATCTACTACATAAGCCCGCAGGTCTGGGCATGGCGGAAGGGCCGCGTAAAGACGATAGCCTCGCTTGTGGACAAGATGCTCGTCGTCTTCCCGTTCGAGGTTCCGATATACAAGAAGGCCGGGGTCGAAGTCGAGTATGTGGGGCATCCGCTCCTCGACGTCGTAGATTCCGGCATCGATAAGGCCGCTTCGAGAAAGTCGCTCGGGCTTCCGGCAAAGTCCACGGTAGTCGCGCTCCTTCCAGGGTCGAGGACAGGGGAGATAGAGAGGCTCCTCCCCTCCATGCTCAAGGCCGGGGCGCTCATCGCGAAGGGGCTTGAAAACAAACCTTCGTTCGTGATGCCTGCGGCTATGAGCATAGACGACGGTCTGCTCGACAGGTTTTTGAAGGACGCGCCGATAGAGGTAAAAGTCTTCCGTAACTCCATGCACGCGGCGTTAAGGGCCGCTGACGCGGCGATCGTCGCCTCCGGGACCGCGACCCTTGAGACCGCGCTCGTGGGCGCGCCGATGGTCATAATATACAGGATGGCCCCGGTCTCGTACGCCATAGCCAAGGCGCTCGTCGGGGTCAAGGATGTCGGGCTCCCGAATATCGTCGCGGGGAAGAGGATAGTCGCGGAGCTCATCCAGAGCGAGGCGACTCCGGAGAGGATTGCCGAGGAGACGCTCGCCATTCTTAAAGACGATGCTCGGAGAGCGTCGATCGAGGCGGCCTATGACGGCGTAAGAAAGTCCCTCGGCGGCAAGGGCGCGGCCGAAAGGGCCGCGAAGGCCGTCCTGGCCGCGATAAGGGCGTAGACATGCAGATATATCTCCGGCTACTCAAGCTCCTGCCTCCATACAAGCTCCAGCTCGTCATGGCCTTCATATGCATGGCGGGGTTTGCCCTTTCCAACGGCGCGTTCGCCTATCTCATAGGCCCGGTCATGAAGTTCCTTTTCGCCAATGAGACCGGGTCTCAGGTAAACTTCATCCCCTTCGACCTCCTCGTGATACCAAGAGACAGGATGCTCGTCGCGATACCGCTCGCGATAATCGTCGTGGCCGTCGTCAAGGGCTTGAGCTCCTACGGGCAGTCGTTCTTCATGGGCTATGTGGGGCAGGGGGTCATAAGGGACATAAGGAAGAGCCTGTACGACAGGATGCTCACGCTTCCCGTCGGGTTCTTTAGCTCAACTCCAACGGGCACGCTTGTCTCGCGCCTCACGAACGACGTAAACCTCCTCCAGGCCACGACCGCCGAGGCCATGGCAACGACCTTGAAACAGTCGCTCACGATCATTGTCCTCGCCGGCGTCGTCATAAGCCTCGACTGGAAGCTCGCGCTCGCGGCAGGTATTGCGCTTCCGCTCTCCGTCTATCCGATGAGGAAGCTCGGAAAGAGGATGAAGAAGGTCTCCACCCAGGGGCAGGTCTCGATGGGCATGCTGACCGCGCTCCTGCACGAGGCCATAGCAGGGATAAGGATAGTCAAGGCCTTCTGCATGGAAGGGTACGAGTCCGCCCGCTTCCAGAAGGAGAACGAGCGGTACACTCATAACCAGGTGAAGGCGATAAGGGTACGCGCCATCTCGTCCCCCTTGATGGAGACGGTCGGGGCCGTGGGCTTCGCCGTCACCATCTGGTTCGCCGCCTACAGGATAAGCCAGGGGACTCTGAAGCCCGAGACGTTCATCTCGTTCTTCGCCTCCGTCATCATGTTCTATCAGCCGATAAAGGCGCTTAACGGGGTTAATTTGAGCATCCAGCAGGGGCTCGCCGCCGCCGCTCGCATATTCGAGATAATGGACATGAAGGGAGAGGCCGGGGACACAGGGGGCAGGGAACTCTCCGTCGTCAACGACTCTATAGAGTTCAAGTCCGTCGCCTTCAACTACGGCGGCGAGGAGGTGCTTAAGTCCATTGACCTCAAGGTCAGGAAGGGCGAGGTCATCGCGATAGTCGGCAGCTCAGGCGCGGGCAAGACCACCTTCGTGAACCTCATACCGAGGTTCTACGACGTCTCGGGCGGCTCCATTCTCGTTGACGGTACGGACATCCGGGAGCTTACGCTTAAATCGCTTCGCTCCCAGACCGCGATAGTCTCCCAGCAGGTGATACTCTTCAACGACACGGTAAAGAGGAACATCGCCTATGGCGATAAGGGTATGGACGAAGACGGCGTCGTCCGGGCCGCAAAGGCCGCCAACGCCCACGACTTCATAATGAGGCTCCCGCAGGGCTACGAGACCGTCATAGGCGAGGGAGGCGTCCGGCTCTCGGGCGGCGAGAGGCAGAGGTTATCCATCGCCCGCGCCATATTCAAGAACGCGCCTGTCCTCATTTTGGATGAGGCGACCTCGGCGCTCGATACCGAATCCGAGCTCGAGGTCCAGCGGGCTATCTCGAACCTCATGGAGGGGAGGACGACCTTTGTCATCGCCCACAGGTTATCGACCGTCCGTAACGCAGACCGCATAATAGTCCTCTCCAACGGCAGGATCATGGAGATGGGCAGGCACGAGGAGCTCTTGAGCAAGGGCGGCGAATACTCGCGCTTATACACGATGCAGTTCAACGGCTGACATGAAAAAACTCCTCGACTACCTTGCCATTCACGCCGCACCGCGCCTCGCCTACTGGATAATCCGGTTTATTTCGATCACCATGCGGAAGACCTATGTAAACTTCGAGGCATACCGTGCGATGCTGGAGCGCGGCGAGAAGATAATACTCGCCTTCTGGCACGGGCGCCTCCTCATGATGCCCTACTCCTACCCGGGCAAGGGTATTACGATACTTGTCAGCCAGTCAAAAGACGGCGAGCTCATCTCAAGGACTGTAAAGAACTTCGGGATAGAGTCTGTACGCGGGTCGTCCACAAGGGGTTGGATCTCGGGCGTAAAGGGGCTTTTGAGATCCGTCCAGGCCGGACGCGACGTGGCGATAACACCGGACGGCCCCAAGGGACCGAAGGAGAAGGCGCAGATGGGCGCGGTCCAGATAGCGCGGACGACGGGCCTGCCCATAATCCCGGTCTCCTTCAACGCCTCCAAAAAAAAAACATTCAGGAGCTGGGACTCCTTCATACTCCCCTACCCCTTCTCTAAAGGCGTATTCATCTGCGGCGAGCCGATATTAGTGGACGCGAAGTCCGGCCCCGAAGAAATGGAGGCCTCGCGCGTAAAACTCGAAGAGACGCTGAATAAGCTCACCAGAGAGGCCGACGGATACTTCGCCTGAAAGCTTGCCACCCCCCCCCTCTGTCTTGACTATCAATTGCGCAAAAGTGTAGTATACATAATTGCCTTTAATGAAGGCGCGTATTGGGGCTCTCATCTTTCAAAAAGAGGGGAACGCCGTTATTTCAATCTCCCCCTTTTCTAAAGGGGGAAGGGGGGATTATAAATGATTTAGATAATCTCCCTTGTGGACCCGTATGATCTTTCTCCTCTACGACATACTACTCCATATCTCGGTCATCGTTCTTTTGCCGTACTTCGTCGTCAAGATGTTCACCGCGAGGAAGTACAGGGACGGGATACCGGAGCGGTTCGGCTTTATAGGCCGTGAAAAGATACAGGCGGCTTCCGGCTCCCCGCTCATCTGGATACACGCGGTCTCGGTCGGTGAGACAAAGGCCGTCGCGCCGGTTGTAAAGAGCCTCAAGCAGAGGAACCCGGGCGTAAAGATACTTTTCTCGACCGTCACCCGCACCGGCAACGCCACGGCGGCAAAGGACCTGTCCGGCTCTATCGACGCGCTCATCTACTTCCCGCTCGACCTCTCCTGGGCGATAAGAAGGGTAGCAAGGGCCTTCAAGCCCGCCGCCTTTGTTGTAATAGAGAAGGAGATATGGCCTAATATATTTCTTGAGATGAAAAAGGAGAATGTCCCCGTCATAATACTCAACGGGACGATCTCGGACCGCTCGCACAGCAGGTTTTTAAGGTTCGCCTTTTTCTTCAAAGAGGTCTTCGGGTGCGTGAGCCTCTTTTCCGCCCGGACGGAAGATGACAGAAAAAAGGCCGTCGAGGCGGGGGTAAAGGAGGGTAACGCAAGGACAGCGGGGAATATCAAGTTCGATCTTACGCCTCCCGTTGCGCATCCGGATTACCTGAACACTATCAAGGATTCGCTCCGCATCACCCCCTCTGACCCCGTAATAGTCGCGGGCTCGACACACCCCGGTGAAGAGGAAAAAGTAATAGCCGCGTTCAAGGCCGTATTAAGGGAGCACGCCAACGCGCGTCTCATAATCGCGCCGCGCCACCCCGAGAGGTTCGCGGAGGTGGAAACACTCCTTAAAAGATCCGGCCTCGAATTTACGAGGAGGTCAAGGGGGGGGAACGCGAAAATCGTCCTCCTCGATACCATAGGCGAGCTCATGCTGGTATACTCTTTTTCCACTATAGCCTTTGTCGGAGGCTCGCTCGTGCCGGGCATAGGCGGACACAACCTCCTTGAGCCCGCGTATTACGGAAAGCCCGTGCTCTGGGGACCGCACCTTACGACATACGCCTCAATGGCGGAACTTCTCGAAGGAAACGGCGGCGGTTTTACTTTAAGAGACGAGAACGACTTTGCGGAGAGTGCGAAGCGGCTTTTGTCGGATAAGGTGATACGCGAAAGGGCCGGAGCCGCCGCGCAAAAAGTCGTTGAAGCGAACAAGGGCGCGGCGCGCAAAAGTGTTGAGGCAATCGAGTGGTTCCTGAAGCGTTCCAAAAACAACAGGGCGACCCTCTGATGCATTGTCAGATAAGAAAAAAAATAGAGAGGTGGATGAAGGAGAAGGAGATTGGCATCCTCCCCCACGCGCTCCTCTACGCGCTCTCCATCCTCTACTCCGTTGGCGCAAGGCTGAAAATCCGTCTATACTTATCCGGGTTCCTTGAGAGAAAGGAACTCCCGTGCAAGGTCATCTCCATAGGCAATATCACCTCTGGCGGCACCGGCAAAACGCCGTTCGCGGTCTGGCTCGCCGGGTATCTTAAAAAAAAGAACACGAGGGTCGTGATATTGAGCAGGGGTTACAAGGGTAGCGTAAAAGGCATGGCCGTCGTCTCCGACGGGCAAAAAATTCTCCTCGGCCCTTCAGAGGCCGGGGACGAGCCGTACCTCATGGCCAGGAGGCTCAAGGACGTACCCGTGATAGTAGGCGCCGAGAGGTATCGTAGCGGCCTCTATGCCATGGAAAACTTCAACCCTGACTGCATCATACTCGACGACGGGTTCCAGCACATGAAGCTCAAAAGGGACCTCGATATCGTCCTCATCGACGCGATCGAGGGCTTCGGCAACGGCTATCTCCTGCCGCGCGGCGTTTTAAGAGAGCCCGTCGAAGGGCTCAAGAGAGCGGGCGTCGTCATGGTAAAGGGCGGGATACTCGGGCCCGAGGAGCGGCGCGCGCTCGGCCCGGTCCCGGCCATAGAGTTCAGTTACGCACCGTCTGTCGTCGTGGACCTCCGGGGAAATATCGAGAGGGAGGCCTCGTACCTCAAGGGCAAGAGGGTCGTCGCGCTCTCGGGCATAGCCAAGCCGGAGTCGTTTTTGAAGACGCTGGACGCGCTCGGCGCGATAGTCGTCAAGAGCCTCAACTACCCGGACCATCACACTTACACGACAGACGACGTTGAGGCGATGAAGAGGGAGCTGACAGGCGCGGAGCTTATAGTCGCGACGGAGAAGGACGGTGTGAAACTCAAGAACCTCATACAGACGCTTCCTGTCTATGCCCTCCAGATAGATGTAGAGGTCAAGGGGCGCGAGAGGCTTGAGAGGGCGCTAAAGCCCTTTGTAAAGGGGGCGGGGTAATGCTCCCTTTCCTTAAGATGTTTTCCTTTGTCGTCGGCCATCTGCCGAGGGCATTTGTCATGGCGATCGGGCCGCTCATCGGCGCGCTCATCTTCTCTCTGGATAAAAAGAGGAGAGAGGTCGCGACAAGCAACCTCAGGCGCGCCTTCGGTCCCTCGGCCTCAAACGAAGAGATCGAGGGCATAGGGCGAAAGGTATTCTCGAACCTCGCCGTGATGTTCTTCGAATTCCTGAGGCTTCCGTGGCTCGATGAAAAGAGTCTCGACGCGCTCGTCGAGTTCGAGGGGCTTATCCACTTAGACGAGGCGCTCAAGAAGGGGCGCGGGGTCATCATGTGCACCGCGCATTACGGCAACTGGGAGCTCCTCGGCTTCTCGTTCGGCCTAAAGGGCTATCCGCTCGACGTGGTCGTAAGGGAGGTCGACAACCCGAAGTTCGAGGAGTTCATTTCATGGGTGAGGACGCGCTCCGGGAACAGGATAATCTACAAGCAGAAGGCGATGAGGAAGCTCCTTACCCGCCTTAAGGAGAACGCGATAGTAACGATCCTCCTCGACCAGAACGTCACCCACAGGGAGGGGTTCTTCGTCGACTTCTTCGGCACGCCCGCGTGCACGAACAAGGGGCCGGCTCTGCTGGCGCTCGCAAGCGGCGCGGCCATCGTCCCGGCGTTCATAAGGAGGACATCGAAGGGGCACAGGCTCGAAGTCTTCGAGGAGATAAAGTACGAGCAGACCGGCGACAGGGAGCGGGACGCCGAAGAGTTGACGAAGCGGTGCACGAAGTTCATCGAAGACCGGATACGGATCCACCCCGATGAGTGGTTCTGGGTCCACAGGAGATGGAAGACGAGGCCGGAGCCGGGCAAAGGCCTTGAGACAGCCAAAGGGTGAGGACGCGCTCCGCGCAGTTTTCAGCCCGCGCGCCAAATTGACATCCTTTTTCAAAAGGAGTATCATATTTATAGGTAAAGGGCATATCGGCGGAAGGAGATGAGGATCAAGTAATATCCGCTAGGGGTCCTTCCGGAACGGGGTGTGCAAGCCCGCCGCCATCGTGCGATGCGGGAAGCCTTAACCGCTCCTCTGGACTGCCACCTGGTTGAACAACTCTTCTCCTAAGCCGATATGCCTTTTATTATTTAGAGAGTTTTTCCATATTCCCCTTGGGAAGGGAATATGGTTGGAAGTGGCCTCTAATGCCTTGATTTTATTGGATTTTCAGGCTTGGCCAGGCTTGAATATTTTTTGGGTTGTGATATAATAAAAGTATGGATAGGCGTGTCTCAAGGCCAATGCAGGAATGCGTAACTCCCATCCGTGAGCGCGTAAAAACCGCCTAAAATGGCCTTGGAGGCAGATCCCGAAAGGATAAAGCCAACAGGCGATTATCCGAAGGGGCACGGAGTCCGGAAACGGATCACGGCCCGGAAGGGGACAAAGGCCCCCAAGGACCAGCGGATTGGAAAAAAGTGGTCTTGAGACCACCTGTCGCAAAAACCGATAAGAAGGGAAGATAGTTTTAAAAGAAACTATCTTCCCTTTTTTTATTTTGACTCGAAAGGCGCGTTCCTCTAAAATCAGCCCGTGAGGAAGGGGACTTTTGAATAAGACACTGGATTCCCGCTTTCGCGGGAATGAAATGGAATGGTTTTGCTTGTCATTCCCGAGGTTTTAATCGGGAATCCAGTTACAAGGATTCGATAACATACCGGGATGCCGGTTATGCAAAGGTCTCGTAAGGAAGGGGACAGGGCCCGGTGGCCCTGCAGGTCTTCAAAACCTGTCTGTCGCCGTTACGGACGACCGGGGGGTTCGACTCCCTCCCCCTTCCGCCATTATTTCAGAAGCATTCCAGGGAGTCGAAGTCTTCGAGCGCCGAGCTGGCGAGGAAAAGGCCGCAGGACGCGGCCGGAAGCGAGAAGACCGGGGCCGTAGAGAGGAGGCAGGAGGCCGACGAACGAAGGGCGACTCCCGCCCCCTTCCGCCAGTACCACTATTTTGGAAGTACGATTCTTTTAGCCACCCCGTTTTTCCACCCATTTCACATCCTCTACACCTGATTCGAAAAGGCAGGGAATTTATTGAGGTTTTCCCGTCCCGAACTTTTTCTAACCATCCGTTTAAATTAAAGTTTTTCCGAAAAACTACCGATATTTCTATTAAGGGTTTCGCTCGTCTCGGGCGCTGGATTCAATCGCGCTCGGGTTAGCAGGGACAGACCTTCCCCATCACCGCTCTATTTGAGAAACCGGACCGGGCAGGCCGCACATCTTCAGAGAGGTCCATTATGGAAAACACAGTGCTCCTTGTCGACGACGAGAGGAATATCCTCGACTCCCTGGATAAGGCGCTTGGCAACGAAGGGTACGGCATACTCAAGGCCGGGAGCGGCGCGGAGGCCATCCGGCACCTGATGAGAAACAGGGTCTCCCTCGTTATCTCGGACCTCCGTCTGCCGGGGATGGACGGCGCGGAGTTCCTCGCGAAGTTGAAGGAGGCGCACCCGGATACGGTCCGGTTCGTGCTCGTCGGCCACGAAGACCTTAAGGACGCGGTTGCGCTCAAAAAGTGCGAGGCGGCAAGGTACATAATAAAGCCGTGGAACGACGACGAGCTGAAGGGCGCGGTGAAAGAGGCGCTCGAGCGGTTCAACCTCGTAGCCGAGAACAGGAAGCTCTCCGAGACAGTAAAAAAACAGGGGCTGGCGCTGAAGGACTTGAGCGCCAACCTCGAAAAAAAGGTCGATGAGAAGACGCGGAAGATAAAAGAGAACTTCTTCGCGTTCGTAAAGATATTCTCGAACATGATGGAGCTCTACGACCACAACGTCGGCGGGCGTTCAAGAAGGGTCGCGGCCATGGCGAGGAAGCTTTCGGCCAAAATGGGGTTCGACGGCTCGGACGGCGAGCTCATAGAGACGGCCGCGCTCCTCCACAACATCGGCCTCATAGGGCTCCCGAGGGAGATGATAGACAGGGACGAGGACCTCCTTACTGCCGACGAAAGGGAGCTCCTCATGCACTTCCCCAAGGTCTCGCAGGACCTCCTCTCCTCGGTAGACACGCTCCGGCAGGCCGGGATAATAATACGCGGGTGCATGGAGAGGTTCGACGGCAAGGGATGGCCCGACGGGCTGAAGGGCGAGGAGATCCACATAGGCTCGCAGATAATCGCTATCTCGGCGTTCTACGACAGGTTCAGGCACGGGGCCAAGCGGCTCACGCCGAGAGAGGTGCTCATAAAGATAATGGAGGAGCGGGGGCGCGCCTTCGACCCGGCCGTCGCCGACGCGTTCTTCGGGTTTCTGGGCGAGTGGATAGAGGAGGAGCGGGCCTTCGCGTCCGACTCCGACGGGCCCGAGGTCGCAAGGTTCCACATAACCGGCATCAGGGCGGGCATGGTGCTCGCCGAAAACCTCACATCGGCAAAAGGCAGGCTCCTCGTCACAAAAGGGACCGTCATGACCGAGGCGCTCATCGAGAGGGTCATGAAGTTCCACCAGATAGAGCCTGTCGCGGACTGCGCGTGCATCATCCGGGCCGCGGCGCGCGCCTGATTTTTCTTCAAGCGTGACAGTTTAAACTACGTTTTAAGACACATCCAACCGCACTTCCACCATTCCATTTCCGCTGGTCTTGTCCCCCTGAATACGATATCATTTCCTGGTCCCGCAAGGCTTTTAAACGGGCGGGCGCACCCTTTTAGAGCAAAGGACGGACGGATATGAGACGGACCGGCGGTATCGTTTTTTTTCTGATGTTGCTTGCCATCGCAATTGCCGGGTGCGGCGGAGGGTCGTCATCAGGCAACGGAGGAGGCGGCGGCTCGACAAGGCGGAGCTGGACCTACATGGTCTACATGGGCGCGGACAATAATCTCTCCGAGAGCGCGCTTGAAGACCTGAACGAGATGGAGACGGCCGGGTCGACCTCCGATGTAGCGATCATCGTCCAGGCCGAGTTCAGCAATAATTATTCTACAGGCGTCCCGGCCGACACGAGAAGGATATATGTAGAGAAGGACAACGACGAGACCCGCGCTAACCTCGACGGCACGAGCATCGGGAACGTCGACATGGCCGACCCGGCGACCCTCGCCGGGTTCATAAGATGGGCGGCCTCCGAGTACCCTGCGGACAATTACGCGCTCGTCATCTGGGACCACGGCGCCGGATGGAAGGCCAAGGCAGTCGCCAGAGGGGCGGTACAGGACGACACGAGCGGGACTTTCATGAGCCTTCCCGGCCTCGCAAGCGGAGTCCGCGACTCGGGCGTGAGGATAAGCGTCATGGACTTCGACGCCTGCCTCATGGCCATGTACGAGGTCGCCTACGAATTCACGGGGCTCGTCGACTACATGGTGTTCTCCGAGGCGAACGAGCCCGCGGACGGCGACCCGTATGACACGATACTCTCAGGTCTTATCAATAGCCCCGGCATGAATGGACGCGACCTCGCGATATCAAGCGTTAACGAGTACGCCGACTTCTACGCGGTAAACGGCAGGGAGAAGACGACGAAGTCCGCAATCGATATGTCGAGGATGGCGGCGCTCGATGAAAAGGTGCGCGCTTTCGCCGACGCGCTCCTTGCGGACTCGACCTCGTCGGCGGTCATGCAGTCGGCTGAGGTGAACACACAGGAGTACGACTACGAGTTCAACCACGACCTCTATTCGGTCGCAAGCTATGTCAACGGGCTCACCTCAGGCGGGGTCAAAGCGGCCGCGGCGGAGGTGATGGCCGAGATAACCGGCGGCCTCGTCGTGGCGAACAGGATGACCGGGACTGGGGCAGAGGGGTCGACCGGCATCGCGATCTATCTCCCGCAGACGAATGAAACGAATGATTCGGATATGTCCGAGTACTCGCTCCTTGCGATAAACGCGGCGCGCTCTACAGGCTCCACATGGGGCTCTTACCTCTCCGCGCTCCTCTCAAGCCTCGGCGGCGGCACGCTTGAGTACAGCGGGTCCGGACCCTTCGGCTTCATGGTCGACTGGTCCGCGTGCGACGCGGACCTCGACCTCTATGTGATGGAGCCTGACGGCAACGTCTACGCCCCTTACGACGGGCCGACCACGCCGAACGGTACTTTCACGCCGGACTCCTTCGACTCCGGGCAGACCTATGAGACATACATCGCAAACGATACCTCGCAGGCCGGGACGTACACGGTCCTCGTCAACTACTACTCCAACGGCCCCTCGTGCACCCGCGCCACCCCGAACGTCTATCTCTACGACCCGATCGACGGGTACAACGAGTTCACGCTGATCGCCTCGGACGTAATGGACCTCACAAACCCTTACCCGCTGAACGTCACCTGCCCGGACCTCCTCTGTCTGGATTCTTTCTCTGACTGGTGGTGGGTAGGAGACCTTGCAAGGGACGGCTCCGGCCGCTCGGTGTTATCAAAAGGGGCGGGCAGGGTGTTGAACACAAAGAAGTTCGAGGTGAAGATACTTGAGAAGGGCTCTATCAATAAGAGGTAAGCCTGGACGCGGAGTAGCGGCGCTTCTGCTGGCGCTCGCGCTCTCCGGGTACCTGGCCTCCGGAGGCTTTGCCGGGGAAGGGGCCGAAGAGTTTACCGAGACCGCCTCTATCCTTAAGGACCCTGTATCTTTCGAGGGCAGGGAGGTCCTCTTGAAAGGCAGGTTCAGGGGGTGGAAGGCGCGGTGCGCGGGCTCTTCCCCTGCCACGCGGAGCGATTGGGCGCTTGAGGACGATACCGCCTGCATATATGTTTCAGGGCGCGTGCCTCGGGGACTTTCATCATTAAAGCCGAAAGGCGAGCTGGTTATTGTGAAGGGCATCGCAAGGGCCGGAAAGAAAGGGGCCTACATCGAGGCGAAAGAGGCGAGGAGGCCGCCCCTGGCAAGGAAGTGACGGGGGGGCCTCTCGCCGTTTATAAAAACAAAAAAAGCCCGCGCGCCAAAAGGCGCGCGGGCTTTTGTACATCAAGGGATGGCCGTTTTTATTCCTTGTCGAGCACAGCCGGAAGCTCTGTCGTCTCTCCGGAGCGGACCGAGACGCGCTCTTTAGAGTCCCTGAAGCCCTTCTGGCTGACGCTGATATCGTGGATGCCCGGCTTTAGATCGAGGGACAACGGGGTGAGCCCGTAATAGACCTCGTCTATGTAGACCTTTGCGCGCGCCGGGACCGAAGATATTACGAGCCGCCCGGCTCCGGCAGCCTCCACTGCGTCTTTCGAAGGCCTTTCAGCGTTGACAACGGGCTTATCCAGCGCCGCGACCATGTCGTTAACGCCTTTTCTTAAGGCGGTCGAGAGAGCGCCGTTGACGAGCCTTTCAATGGTCCCACGCGAGTTGCCCATGACACCGGCGTACCGCTCCTTTTTGAAGGCGAAGGTCCCCGTCCAGACCGCGCCGCCCCCTGACTTCTCGAGGGCCGCGTCTATGGCTATCTCAACCTCGTCTCGCCCGCCCACGTCGAGCCTGAAGGACTTTATAGAGCTTGCGAGTACGAGATCCGCCTCTTTCGCGCCCGAGACGATGAACCCGGCGGCCTTAAGCTCTTCCGAGAGCGCCTTTTCAACGAGCCTTGCGGGCTCTTCCGAGAGTACGAGCTTGGTTGCGTTCATGTCGGCGATCGTCGCGTCTATCTTTCCGATCTTCCGTGGGTCCGCCTCGCCCCTTGCGTCGGCAACGGGCGCGATGCTGACCCGTAAGGGCTCTTTAAGTTTCGACGGCACGCCCTCGGCCGGCCTGTACGCTACCTTGAGAGGGCCGGAACAGCCAAAGGCGATGAAGAGGAGGGTAAGGCTTAACGCAAATGCGAACGCGTTTTTTATCGATGACATCCGCTCTCCTTAAATAAAAAAGGGGAGGGCCTTAGAGGCCCTCCCCGCATCCGAAGCAACTGCGTTTAGAACGCCGCGAAGAGCATGAGAGTCGTGAGCTGGTCGCCGCTCGCGTCTGTCGTTACATCACCGGAGTAGATGGTGTGGTTGAACTGGAGCTGGACGTTCTGCATGGCGTTGTAGACCGCGCCAACGGTAGCCGCGTCATCGCTGTCCTGCCCGTCGTCGTTCGGGTCGCCGTTCTTGCCGAGCCTGTAGCCCGCGGCAAGGGTGAGCCTGCCGGGTATCACGCCGACTTCGCCCAAGAGCGTAAGGGCGGTCTCGTCGTCGACGGTCGAGGAGTTGAACATGTTCTCGATATCATTGGTGTCAGAGCTTGCGGCGCTGGCGTACGTCACGTAGACGCCGACCGGGTAGTTGCCTACCGTGCCCTGGGCCTGCGCGTCTATGGCCCACGCGTCAGCCTTCTGCTGGACCGCCCCTGCGCCGTCGCCTGTCTTGGAGGTGCCATTCCAGAGCTGGAAGCCGCCGGCAAGGTCCCAGTTGCCGACCTGCGGGGTCGCGGCTACCCTGAAGTAGTTAAGGAGCGGTCCCGCCGCGGCTGACCCGTGCTCGGGGTAGTAGGCGGTATAATTTACGTAACCGATGGGCTTGGAGGCGACGAGAGAAAGACCCGTTGCCGCACCATCAGTGCCTATGTACTGCTGTCCGGAGGTCTCCCTCCTGTGCTCGAGGACGCGGGTCATGCGGACCGCGCCGGTGTTCAGGAGCTCATAGCCGTAGGCCGCGCCCGCGGCGTCGGTCGTAAACGGGATTGCGCTCAGGTTGATTCCGGAAACGTTGAAGACTATCGGCATCTTGAAGGAGGCGAAGGAATCGCTGTTCAATTCGCCTATGAGGGAAGACTCAAGGAGGAAACCTACGTGCTCTCCGGCCCTGCCGCCGATGAGGAGCGCGGCCTCGTCAGGGAACTGGAACTCGCCCTTGTTGATGTCGGTCTCGGCGTCTCCGTTCTTCTTCTGGTACCTTATCTTTGTAACGAGCGAGGCGTTAAGCACGACGGGGACGGAGAGAAGGTCTCCTTCCACGAGGCTCTGTCCGCCCACCTGGGTGTAGCCGCCGTCCTTGAAGGCGCGGCCGAATGAGTTCAGCGCGGGAAAATGCTGGAAGTGACAGGAATTGCAGGCCAGACCGGTCTGGCGAGCAAACGCCGGGACCGCCTCCGCCTCATGCACCGCGAATATCGAGAGCGCAAAGAAGAAGAGAACGGCTACGGCACAAAGCAACGATTTCTTCATACTACCTCCTTTTTGGATAATTTACAGCGATGAAACCAGCTTCTACCTGGAGCGTTGCCTATCGGGGGACCTGCCTTTAAGGGGTCACCTCCTTTGCGGATTTCCCCAATTATAGCAATCGCTGACCAATTGTCAAGACAAACGCTTGGGTTTTCAAAGCATTGCGGGCGTCCTCTGAGAGATTACTTGAAGGAGAAGCAAAACCGCCATGCATATACAGGTAAATATATCGCCGATTATTGACACTCCTTGAGCGATGTGCGATACTTTTTGCCGTGCCCGAGTGGCGGAACTGGTAGACGCACGGGACTTAAAATCCCGCGGCCCTTAAAGCCGTGCCGGTTCGATCCCGGCCTCGGGCACCAACTTTTTCAATGTGTCATAAGATTCCCTAAGCAGGGCCGCTTTCTCTTCTAACGCCTCGATTGCACCCGTTTTGTAACCACGTTCCTCTTGCTGGATCCCGGAACTTTCAGGAAGCCTGCTTTAAATCGTCCTCATCGACATGGTCGGTCGCCCCTCTCGAATACGCTCATGTTTGGCGGATTGGTCGACTTATGGAAAAAACCTGAGTAAACGACATCAGTATGCGCCTGTTTGATTGTTTTCACCAAAAATGGTAACTTAACTGCAATGGGGATGGCTAAAATGACGTCATCCGAATACCGATTTAATGCGGCCCTCATGATGAAGACGCATATCCGTCCGAAAAAACAGACCTCGCTCGCCCATTGCGCATGGCAATGAATCCCGGCATACGACATAACGAGTCGGTATTCCTGCGCCTCCTTGTGCTCCTTATCCTGCTTGCAGTACTTCCCTGCGCAATTATCAGCTACATAATATACGGCATGGCCCGGGACAGGCAACTCACGCAAAGCGCGGTCCTTCTTGGCAGTCTATCGGCAGACCGCGAACTGGCTACAAGGCTTCTTATACAACGGCGGCGTGATGAACTGGGCTTTCTCGTCGGAGACCCTGAGACTGTGCGTTTGGCCCGTGAACTCTCCGGCAGGGCCGGGTCGTCAAGTGACAAGCCCCTGGAGCAGATGGTGCAGCGGAGCGAGTTCTTTGTCGGGTTGTCGGTCATGGATATGGCGACCGGGAGGAGCCGGACGGCAGGTACATTCCCCCAAGAGATCATGGAACGGCTGGCGTTGGAGATGAAGCAGAAACAGGAAAAATCGTTTGTGCGCGCGGAAGCCCTTCCTGGCGGCGCAAGAGCGCTGCTGTTCGGCCAATCTATCCGCGAAGAGGGCTCGGGCCGCGGCGAGATTTTGCTCGGCCTCTCCAGGCTCGACATTTTCGACGACCTGTTTGAAGATACGTCCATGCTGGGCGCAACCGGGGAGAGCTTTCTGACCGATTCCAGGGGGATTGCGTTGACCGCGCTCCGGTATTCTTCCCATGAAAAAATGAGCCATCCCATAGACGCAAGCGCGATGCTGGATTGCCTTGCCGGGAACAGCAAATCGTTCGTGATCACGCCCGATTATGTCGGCGTCCCGACGGCGATGTCCTACAGGCCGGTGCAGAGCTACGGCGGGTGCATAATGGTGCACATGCGCGCCTCTGAAATAATGGCGCCAAGCAAAGCCATGAGAAACATGGTGGTCGCCATAGTCGCCACGACCATAACGGCGATCGCGGCCATGGCGTTTTTAGTGATAAGGAAATTGACGCGGATGGACAAAGAGCGCAACCGCATGCAGGAGGACCTGGCGGAGCATGTCAGGCGCGCGGAAGCCATGGTGGCGGAGCGCACCAGGATGAATAAAGCACTTGAGGAGCGGACTGAAGAACTTGAAGCCGCCAATAAAGAGCTGGAGGCGTTCTCTTACTCGGCCGCCCATGACCTGAGGGCGCCTCTTCGGTCTATCGAAAGCTTCGCGCAGATCCTGGCAAAAAGGTATTCCGCCAGGCTGGATGAAGACGGCAAGGATTTTCTGAATATCATTCGAGACAGCTCGAAGAAGATGAGACGGCTTATCGACGAACTTCTTGAACTCTCGAAAGCGGGCCGTCACGAGATAAATCATCAGGAAATTGACATGGGCGAACTCGCAAGGTCCGTCATTCAGGAGATAACGGTGGCGCCTGAATCGAGGACGGAATTCAATGTCAAGACGCTTCCGCCCGCGCTGGCGGAACGGGTATTGATACGCCAGGTATTTCTCAATCTCTTGTCCAACGCCGTTAAATTCACAAGGCCCGTGGAGAACGCGGTCATCGAAGTCGGGGGCGAAAGCAAGGGGAATGAAAATATATACTACGTAAGGGATAACGGCGTCGGGTTTGATCCAAAGTATTTGAATAAGATATTCGGCGTCTTCCAGCGCCTGCATAACAGCGCTGAGTTTGAAGGAACGGGTGTGGGGCTCGCTATCGTCCAAAGGGTCATTCAACGGCACGGCGGGCGTGTCTGGGCTGAAGGAAAGGTCAATGAAGGAGCGACGTTTTATTTTACAATCCCTAAAGAGCCGATTATTGTGGTACAAAGAACGGGAAGTGAACAAGAAAAAATATAGGCTGATCGGTTAGCGGGAACAACCGTTACGCCTCTCCACGAGCCTCCTTAGCGGGCCGTTCTTGCCGGGCGCGTGTAATGTCCGGCTTCCTCACGGCGCGGTCTTTAAACATCCGAACACAAGGGCACAAAACCAGTGAAGATCGCACTCATCATACCGAAAAACAGCACGGGGACTGAAAAGTCCTTCTACGACTACAGGTTCTTCTCGAAGTTCCTCCTCTCGAAAAAATATTTCTCGTACCTCCTCGCCATTCCCACACTCGCCTCGCTCACCCCTCCGGTCCACGAGGTGAAGGTCTTTGACGAGAACATCGAGGATATCGACTACGGCTGGCCGGCGGACCTTGTGGGCATAAGCGTCAGGACGATGTTCGCCAAAAGGGCGTACGAGATATCCGGGAAGTTCCGCGAAAAGGGCGTGAAAACCGTCCTCGGCGGCATACACCCCTCGATGTGCCCGGACGAGGCGCTCGAACACGCCGACGCCGTCGTCGTCGGGGAGGCCGAGGGCGTGTGGAAGGATGTCCTCGAAGACGCGGAAAAGGGGGCGCTCAAAAGGAGGTACGAGTCCGGAAAAAAGACGGACCTCAAGGCTTCTCCGCCCCCGGAAAGGTCGGTCCTTTCAAGGGAGAAGTACTTTTCCGACGTCGTCCAGACGACAAAGGGGTGCCCCTTCCAGTGCGAGTTCTGCTCGGTCTATGCCTTCGACGGCAAGACCATCAGGTCAAAGACCGTCGAACAGCTCGTCTCAGAGGTCTCCGCGCTTAATAAAGACGCGGGCTACAAGAGGAAGTCGATCTTTTTCGCCGACGATAATATCATCGCGGACAGAAACTTCGCGAGATCGCTCTTCAGGGCGTTGAAGCCCTTGAACCTCAACTGGTCGTGCCAGGCGTCCATTAACCTCGCCCAGGACGAGGAAATGTTGACTCTCATGAAGGACGCCGGGTGCGGCGCGGTGCTCATAGGGTTCGAGTCGGTGTCGCCGAAGAACCTCTCCCAGATGGATAAGAAGGTCAACATGCGCCTCGACTACATGGAGGCGATCAAGAAGATACAGTCGCACGGCATACTCGTCCACGGCTCGTTCATAGTCGGATACGACTTCGATACCGAGGAGTCCTTCGACGAGCTCGCGAAGTTCATAGAAGACTCCAGGCTCCTCATGCCGCTTGTGAACATCCTCACGCCCTTTCCCGGCACCGAGCTCTTCAAGAGGTTCGAGAAAGAGGGGCGGATAACTCACAAGGACTGGTCGAAGTACGACGCCAAGACGGTCGTCTTCCGTCCGGCGCGCCTCTCCCCCGAGGCGCTTAAGGAGGGCTACAGGAGGGTCATCAGAAAGATATACTCCTTTGATTCCATTTACAGGAAGCTCGACCACTACTGGGCAAAAGACTTCTGGAGGCGCTCGAACGAGATAGACCCCATAAAATTCAAGTACAGGCTCCTCTTCGCGCTACGCCTCTCCTCGATGCTGTTTTCCGCCAACCTCCCGAGGTCGTTATTCATACTGAAGCTCCTCCCGAGGCTATTCGACAGCCGCGTAAGGGTCTCGACCATTCTTACTCTCATGGCCTATAACGACTACGCATGGGGCCGGGGCTGAGACCCATGCGGGCCTCTACATTACCGTTGACAAAAAAAACGGGTTTTGTCATTATTTAGCCGTCTATTCCAGGCTAAGACGGATGTTGATATGAAGGAAGCGGAACTCAAAGGCCTCAAGACCATGGCGCGTAAGACCGCGCTATTGTTTTCTCTGATACCACGCCATTTCTCCGGTAAAAAGACCCTCTTTGCATCTTTGGCCGCAATTACTTTTTCAGCTACCATCCTCTTTTCGACCTCCGCGTCAGCCGAATGGGTAGAGTGGATAGCGGACGCCGAGACCGGCGCGAGGGTCCACAAAAACCTCAACCGCTCGTCCTTTGCCGATGACGAAAGGGAGGACTCCGAATACTTTCTCGGGTTGACTCTCGGAAGGTACAACCAGCTCGCCGACTCCGCTCGCTTAAGGCTTGCGTTCGACCTGGACTATGGGCTCTTCGGAGAATTCGAACAACTCGATTATCGTAAGGCGGGCTTAAGCCTCTCAATGAGACACAAGCTCGCGTTCGGCGCTGACGCGGCATGGGTCAAGCCGAACATGTACGCGGCATACCTTGACGTGGACGACGCCGCGCGAGACAGCTTCCTCTTTGGCGCCGGCGTGCAATTCGGCAAGAGGCTCACCGAAAGGCTCGACGGCAGGGTAGGTTATATGTATGAATCGAGGGATGGCGAGGACGGGGATACTATCCCGGGGCTCGCCTCCGACGTCTTCGACCAGGAGAGCCAGACGGTCTCGATCGAGGCCTCGTACTCGCTTACCGAGCGGGTCCTGTTGACAGGGGGATACGCCTACAGGTCAGGCGAATTCGACTCGTCGTGTACGCCGACGAACTTCGTCGAGGCGCTCCAAAGGGCGGATATATCCGCGATGATCGTCGACGACGCCTACAGTGAGAACTTCTGCACCTACAAGGTCTCCGGGGCGATAAACACATTCAGCATGGACGCGAGCTATTCGCTCTTTAAGGGCCACGGGTCGATCAGCCTCGGATACGAGATGAACGAGGGGGAGGCCGACGACCTGAGCTATTCAAGCTCGGTCGTTCGCGCCCTCTTCATGTACAGCTACTAAACATCAGCCATGCTCAAGAAAACCGGCATAATACTCTTTGCCGCTTTTGTGGCGGCGCACTCCTGCCCGGCCTTTGCCGGGTCGATAGAGTTCTCCGTCAACGACGGCAAGGGCAAGCCCGTCGCCGACGCGGTCGTCTACGCGGTCCCAAGGGACGGCGCGCCCTCACCTGCCCCCGGGAAGGCTATGATAGACCAGATAGACAAGGAGTTCGTGGGCTATGTGACCCCGATCGAGAAGGGGACAATGGTGAGTTTCCCGAACCACGACAAGCTCCGCCACCACGTCTATTCGTTCTCCGAGGCCAAGAGGTTCGAGATACCGCTTTACACGGGGACCCCCGCGAACCCCGTCGTATTCGACAAGCCCGGGGTCGTAGTCCTCGGCTGCAACATACACGACTGGATGTCGGCGTATGTCTTCGTATCGGAGACCCCGCACTTTTCGACGGCATCAGACGCCGGCAGGGGGAGGATCGAGAACATCCCTGCGGGAGAGTACGACGTGAGTGTCTGGCACCCGAGGTTGAAATCCTCCTCAAAACCGGCCCCTTTAAGGGTCAAGGTCGCGGATGAGGGGGCCTCGAAGGCGGATTTTCAGGTCGCGCTCCAGAACGTCTGGAAGGCCTGGAGGGCGCCTGCCGCCTCCGGCAACGGATACAGGTAGGTGGCCTCTCCTTTTCGCTTCAAAAGCTTCCGCACAAGGATACTCGTCTTTTTCCTGGGGCTCCTCGTCCTCGTCCAGGCCGCAGTATTCATCTCCGTAAACACCGCCTCGATAAAAAGCGCCCGTTTTCAAATCGACGATGCCTTAAAGATCACCGCCGGGGTCTTCGGCAGGATCATGACGGAGCGCGAAGCGAGGCTCCTCGAGGCCGCGCGGCTCTTATCCGGCGACTTCGCCTTCAAGGAGGCCTACGCCACCCGCGACCGCTCGACCATACTCTCGGCGCTCGATAACCACAGGATGAGGATAAGGGCGGACGTGATGACGCTCGTCTCGATGGACGGGAAGGTCGTAGCGGACACGCTCCACCCTGAAAAGACAGGCGGAGAGTTTGGCCTTAAAGACCTCGTCTCCTCGGCTGAAGACAGCGAGTTCGGGGAGGCCGCGTCGGTCGTCTTCATCGACGGCAAACCCTATCAGATGGTGGTCGTCCCGCTCCTCGTGCCCATGCCGGATGCGTGGATATGCATAGGGTTCCTCATAGACGACAGGTTCGTGCAGGAGCTTAAATCCCTGACCCAGACTCAAGTGTCGCTTCTGAGAGATTCTCAAGACGGGACCTCCGTCATAGCCTCTACCCTGCCTTTTTTCGGGAGGGAGGCGCTCAAGGCCGCGTTCCGCGCAGACGCCCCGCCTCAGATGGAGATGGTCCTCGGCGGAGATAAATTCGTCTCCTTTGCCGTGCCGATCTCACATGGCAAGGATAAGGTCACGACGCTCCTCCAGAGGTCGCTCGATGAGGCGCTCTCGCCGTATAAAAGGCTTAAGTCCGCGCTCATCCTTCTATTCGCGCTCGGGCTCGCGCTCTCCGTCGCTGGCGGCGTCCTCATGGCGAGGACCGTCACAAGGCCGGTACGCGACCTGGCCTCGGGCGTAAAGAGGATTTACGAGGGGAATTACTCGGAGCCCGTAAAGGTCGAGCAGGAGGACGAGATAGGCAAGCTCGCGGGCTCATTTAACCACATGCTCAAGGGGCTCATCGAGCGTGACCGCGTCCGCTCCCTTCTGGGAAAGGTCGTCTCATCCGCAATCGCAGAGGAGCTGCTTAAAAAGGAGATCGAGCTCGGCGGAGAGGAAAGGGAGGTCACGATACTCTTTTCGGACCTCCGGGGCTTCACCACCTTGTGCGAGAGGCACACCCCGCAGGAGATACTCTCGTTCCTGAACTACTACTTCACGCGCATAAGCTCTGTTATAGAGGCGAACGGCGGTGTCGTGGACAAATACATCGGGGACGCGGTCATGGCCCTCTTTGGCGCGCCGCTTAAGAACGAAGACGACGCGGCGCGCTCCGTCAGGACGGCGCTCGGGATGAGGCAGGCGCTCATTGAGCTTAATACCGAGTTCGAGGCAAAGGGGCTCCCGAGGCTCTCGCTCGGGGTCGGCGTGAACACGGCGACGGTCGTAGCCGGGAACATGGGGTCGACAACGCGCCTTAACTATACGGTCATCGGAGACGGCGTGAACCTCGCCTCACGCCTCGAAGGGTTATCCAAAAAATACGGGGTAGAGATAATCGTGAGCGCCTCGACACGCGCGCTCGCCCCCGGTTTCGTTTACAGGGAGCTCGACACGGTGAGGGTAAAGGGCAAGAGCGAGCCGGTCGGGATCTATGAGCCCGTCGGGGAGGCCGGGGACGTGGAAGACGCTGTCATAAAAGAGATAGTGAGTTATCATGAGGGGCTTAAGTTGTACCGCGAGAGGCGATGGGACCCTGCAAGGAAGATGTTCCGCGCATTGAGTGAGAAAAACCCCGCTTGCGCGCTCTACGCCATATACGAGGAGAGGTCGAGGGAGCTGATCGAAAACCCGCCGCCTGCCGGGTGGGACGGGACAACGGTTTTTCATGAAAAGTAAGGCCGGATACAGAGACGCGAAAACCGGAAAGGGATCCGCGCGCGAGCTTGTCATCATCTTGAACAAGCCCTTCCGCGTGCTTTCGCAGTTTACGGATAAAGAAGGGCGCGCGACCCTCGCCGACTACATCCCGCATAAGTACGTGTACGCGGCGGGCCGCCTCGACTTCGACAGCGAAGGGCTCGTGGTGCTCACGAACAGCGGCCGCCTCCAGCACATCATAACGGACCCCGAGGGCAAGCTCCCAAAGACATATCTTGTGCAGGTCGAAGGGACTCCCGATGAAGACTCGCTTGAAAGATTGAGAAAGGGAGTCCTCTTGAACGACGGCATGACGAAGCCCGCGCGCGCAAGGCTTATTGAAGAACCGGATTTTATCTGGCCCCGCGTGCCTCCGATACGGTTCAGAAAGTCCGTGCCTGCGGCATGGGTGGAGATGACGATAACCGAAGGCAGGAACCGTCAGGTGCGGAGGATGACCGCGGCAGTGGGGCTCCCGACCTTAAGGCTCATACGCGTAAGCGTGGGGCCATGGGAGCTCGGCGCTCTCAAGCCCGGAGAGTGGAGAGAGGCGAGCGCCTTCGCGCTCCGATGATCGGCAAGGGAAAGTCTGAGGCGTTTCTCCGCGGGATGGAATAATCCGGCGCGCTGTGGTACTCTTCCCCGGACAAAGTCGCGGAGAAAAAAATGAATAAGCTTCCTTTGTTGATAGTCAGGATAATAGCCGGTTTTATCGTAGCCATTGCGGTACTCTTTCCAACGCTCTATATCGTCGCCAAGGGAGACTATACCGTCCCGGCGACAGTCGCCGACGACCCGTCGATCCCCCGCATAGAGATAAACGGGGCGGTCTTCCATTCAGAGCAGTTCGGGGACCCGAAGAACCCGACGCTTATCGTCATCCACGGCGGGCCGGGCTGGGACTACCGGGGCCTGCTCTCTCTTAAGGCCCTTTCCGACGAGTACTTTGTCGTCTTCTACGACCAGCGCGGCACTGGGCTCTCGCCGAGGGGCGGCCTCATGAGCCTTACGCTTGAATCAACGTTAAAAGACCTCGACGGGATCGTCGACCGCTTCTCCGGGGGGAGAAAGGTCTTTCTCGCGGGGCACTCCTGGGGCGGTATGCTCGCATCGGGCTATATAGGCGCTCATCCGGAGAAGGTCGAGGCCGCGGTCCTCGCGGAGCCGGGGTTCCTGACGACAGAGCTTGCAAAGGACGCCCATCTGCGATTCGGCCCGCGCTGGGAGCCGTCGTTCCTCTGGAGGGCGTCGAAGGCATGGTTTCAGTCGTTTCACGTCAGAGGGGGCGGGGAGGACGCCGCCTCCGATTGGTTCATGGGCAGGATAGTCCCGTATGTGAATACGGAATATTATTGCGGGGGCGTGGTCCCGGAGGCAGGCGCTCTCCACTGGAGGCCGGGCTCGACTGCCATGAACGAGATACTCCTTGCCGCGCTTAAAGACGGGGAGATAGAGATAGACCTCGCAGAGGGGGTCGACAGGTTCAAGGGGCCGGTGCTGTTCCTCGCGAGCTCGTGCAACACGCTCATCGGCGAGGAACATCAAAAGAAGCAGGCGCGGTTTTTCCCGAACGCGGCTGTAAAGGTTATAGAGGGCAGCGGCCACTCGATGTTCGCCGAGAAGCCGGAAGAGAGCGTCGGCGCAGTCAGGGAGTTCCTGAAAGCCAAACAGACTGCGCCGTAAGGCGCTGTATTTAAAACGGATTATCAGGGGACGAAAGATTTCCGGGACTTTCCCCTTGACAAAAACGATAAATCAGGACTAAAATCATCTTAAATATCCTTTAAGGAATCCGCAATGCTTCAACTCACAAGGGACGGGGAGTACGCCGTAAGGGCGGTCCTGCACCTCGCCGCGCACGAGGACAGGGTCTCGCTCATACACGAGATATCCGAGGCCCAGGACGTCCCCAAAAGCTATCTCTCCAAGATAATGCAGAGTCTTACGCGGGCGGGCATCGTTAAATCGAGGCGCGGCGCAAAGGGCGGGTTCTTTCTCGCAAGGCCCGCAGGCTCCATTACGCTCCGGGAGACGATAGAGGCGGTAGAGGGGCCCATCCATCTGAATGTCTGCCTGATAAAAAAGGGCGAGTGCCCGAAGGACGAGGGTTGCCCGGTCCACCCGGTATGGAGAGAGGCGCAGAAAAAACTCTTCGAGGTGCTCGAGGGCAAGACCATGCAGGACCTTGTGAGGGACGCGGAGGCGATCCAGAAGAGGAATTCAAGAAAGCTCGCGCAGGCGCGCTGATTTTTTTTGGCATATATCAGGACTAAAAAGGCCTTTTTACACTATATTATCGCCGTTATTATTTCCTATGCTCCGCCCGCACTTAAGGGGCCTTCGACCGAAGGCCTTTCCATATAAAAAAACAGAAGCCAGGAACGAAAGGAGGAGCAGTATGGAGCAAGACTCGGCAGTACTCTCCGGGGCCGGTCCGTCAGGATACTCGCCCGGATATAACGACGCGATAGTAAGGAAGTTCTGCGTGATGGCGGTGGTATGGGGTATAGTCGGCATGCTCGTCGGCGTCCTCGCCGCGGCGGAGCTCGCCTTCCCCTTCATGAACCTCGACATGCCGGAGCTCTCGTTCGGCAGGATCCGCCCCCTTCACACCAACGCCGTAATATTCGCATTCGGCGGGTGCGTCCTCTTTGCCGCGATGATGTACTCGGTGCAGAGGACCTCGCGCGTAAGGCTCTTTAGCGACACGCTCGCGAACATCACCTTCTGGGGCTGGCAGCTGGTAATCGTGCTCGCCGCCTTGACGCTCCCGCTCGGCATCACCGCGGGAAAGGAGTACGCCGAGCTCGAGTGGCCGATAGACATACTCATAGCGATCGTCTGGGTGCTTAACGGCATAAACTTCTTTGCGACGATCTGGAAAAGGAAAGAGAGCCACATCTACGTGGGCAACTGGTTCTACATGGCGATGATAATAACCATAACCGTCCTCCACGTATTCAATTCGCTCGCGTTCCCGGTAAGCCTCACAAAGTCATACTCCGTATATTCAGGCGTACAGGACGCGATGGTCCAGTGGTGGTACGGCCACAACGCCGTCGGGTTTTTCCTCACCGCGGGCTTCCTCGGAATAATGTACTACTTCCTCCCCAAGCAGGCCGGAAGACCCATCTACAGCTACAGGCTCTCGATACTCCATTTCTGGACCCTCATATTCCTTTACATCTGGGCGGGCCCGCACCATCTCCTCTACACGGCGCTCCCCGACTGGACTCAGACGCTCGGCATGACATTCAGCGTGATGCTCATAGCCCCCTCATGGGGCGGCATGGTGAACGGCATAATGACCCTTAAAGGCGCGTGGGAAAAACTCAGGACCGACCCGATCTTGAAATTCATGATAGTCGCGGTCTCCTTCTACGGCATGTCCACCTTCGAAGGCCCCATGCTCGCGGTCCGTGCGGTGAACGCGCTCTCCCACTACACGGACTGGGGCATAGGGCACGTCCACAGCGGCGCGCTCGGCTGGGTCGCCATGATATCGATCGGCGCCGTCTACTACATGCTTCCGAGGGTCTTCGGGAAGTCCGCCATGTACAGCACGAAGCTCATCAACACGCACTTCTGGATGGCGACTATAGGCGTCGTCATCTACATCGTCGCCATGTGGATATCGGGCATCACGCAAGGGCTCATGTGGAGGGCGGTCGGCACCGACGGCGCGCTTACCTACACATTCGCGGAATCGGTCGCGGCTATGCACCCGTACTATGTGATGAGGCTCTTCGGCGGGCTCATCTACTTCGGCGGCATGCTCGTAATGGGATACAACGTCCTCATGACCGTCCTCTCGGAAGAGACGGTCCCGGCCCTTTCTCCTGAAGGGAGGGCCGCATGAGACACGAGGTCATCGAAAAGAACGGTTTCTTCATGGCGATACTCATAGCCGGGCTCATAAGCGTCGGCGGGCTCGTCGAGATAACGCCGCTCTTTTTTCTAAAATCCACGATACCCCCGCTTGAAGGGGTCCGCCCGTACACGGCTCTCGAGCTCGAAGGCAGGGACATATATCTCAGGGAAGGCTGTTACAACTGCCACTCGCAGATGATAAGGCCCTTCAGGGCCGAGACCGAACGCTACGGCCCGTATTCGCTCCCGGCCGAATCGATGTACGACCACCCGTACCAGTGGGGCTCGAAGAGGACCGGCCCGGACCTTGCCCGCGTCGGAGGCAAGTACCCCGACTCCTGGCACATACAGCACATGGAGGACCCGAGGTCGATAGTTCCGGAATCCGTAATGCCCCGTTACCCGTGGCTCTCCAGGACCGCGCTCGACGGCACGAACATACAGACGAAGATGAGGGCGATGGTCTCTCTCGGCGTCCCGTACGCGGGCGCTGACATAGACGGCGCAACGGAGGCCATTAAGGGCAAGACCGAGCTCGACGCGCTCATCGCTTATCTGCAGTCCCTCGGGACAGCGGTAAAGAGGAGGTAGCGGATGGAAGAGTTTACCGCGTTTTCAAAGTCCGCCGTCCTCGTCTACTTCTTCATCATCTTTTGCGCGGTCTCGTTCTGGGCTCTCAGAAGAAAGAACAGGGAGAGGCTCGAGAGTCACAGGGAGATACCGTTCCGCGAAGACCAATAAACCGGAGGCGTTGCAATGCCAGAAAAGATAGGACACTCGATAGACGGAATTGAAGAATACGACAACCCGATACCGGCGTGGCTCATGTGGCTCCTCTACGTGACGATAGCCTTCGCAATCGCCTACTGGGTCCTGTACCCGGGCTTCTGGAAAGGGGCGACGGGCTGGAGCCAGGCCGGGATGTATGAGAACGAAGTAAAGGAGGCGTCGAAAAAATACGCCTCCGCGGCGAGCGCCGACCTCTCTGCCATTATCCACGACCCTTCGGCGATTGCGAGGGGGCAGGAGATATTCGCGCAGAACTGCATGCCGTGCCACGGCGCTGACGCCACAGGCGGCATAGGGCCGAACCTCACGGACAACGCATGGCTCTACGGCGGGACTCCAGAAGAAGTAGTCCACACGATAACCAACGGCACGGCCAAGGGCATGCCCACGTGGAAGTCTCAGCTCGGGCCGAAAAAGATCGCTGACGCCGCATCCTATGTCTTGAGCCTCAATAAAACTAAATAAGAAGGCGCGATGGAAACAGAAAAGCGCACCAAGATATACATGAGGGAGGTGGCGGGGAGGTTCAGGAGACTGCGCTCGATAGTCTCCTTCGCCATCCTCGCCGTCTACTTCGTGCTCCCGTGGGTCAAATACAATGGAGCCCAGGCGATCCTCTTCGACATACCCGGGAGGAAGTTCCACATATTCAACTTCACCTTCTGGCCCGAGGAGCTCTATTACCTCGCCTTCGCGCTCGTCTTCCTCGTGATAGCGCTCTTCTTCTTCACGGCGGTCGCCGGCAGGCTCTGGTGCGGATATGCCTGCCCGCAGACGGTATTCACCGACATATTCATGAGGATAGAGCGCTTCATCGAGGGCGGGAGAAGGAAAAGGATGGAACTCGACGGCTCGACCCTCTCGGGCAACAAGGCCGCGAGGAAGATCGCCAAGCACGCCGTCTGGCTCGCCTTTTCGTTTGCGACAGCCTTCGCGTTCGTCTCGTACTTCATCCCGCCGATGGAGCTCATGGCGAGGATCACGACCGGCTCTCTTACCGGCTCGAACGCCTTCTGGCTCGGCCTCTTCACGTTTACCACGTACGGAGACTGCGCCTTTTTACGGGAACTCATGTGCCTTGTCCCGTGTCCGTACGGGCGCTTCCAGTCGGCGCTCTTCGATCAGGACACGCTGATCATCGGTTACGACCCGAAGAGGGGCGAGCCGAGGTCGCACGGAAGAGCGAAAAAAGACGGGGCCGGTGACTGCGTCGACTGCACGCTTTGCGTTCAGGCCTGCCCGACCGGCATCGATATAAGGAACGGGCTCCAGTACGAGTGCATCGCCTGCGCGCAATGCATAGACGCGTGCGACTCGGTCATGAGGAAGATGGGATTGAAGGAAGGGCTCATCAGGTACGGGTCGCTCAGTACCATCTCCGGCGGGACCACAAAGGTATTGAGGCCGAGGGTCGTCCTCTACGGCTTTTGCCTCACGGCGCTCTTTTCGCTCCTCTCCTGGAAGCTTGCCACAAGGACGCCCCTTGAGATAGAGGTCTTGCGCGACAGGGCGTCCCTGTTTCAGAAGGGGGCCGACGGGCGAGTTTCAAACCTCTACACCATAAAGGCGATGAACATGGATACAAAAGAGCATACCTATCTCATAAAGACCGAAGGCATAGACGCTTCGATCATCGTCGGCAGAAACCCGGTGACCGTAAAGAGCGGGGAGGTCTACCAGACCGCGCTCGCGCTCGTAGTGGACAGGGCAGAGGGCGAGCGCGTGAAAAAGTTCGACTTCGTCCTGGAGGACGCGGCAGACCCGGGTGTCAGGGCCGCGAGGCAGTCGACCTTCCTCATACCTGAAGAAGGCGCGACGAAGCTCTCAAGGGCGGAAGGGGCAGCTAAATGAAAAAGGGATCGAAGTGGCCGCTGGCCATAGGCATATCGCTCGGGGTCGTCTTTGCGGTAAATATCGCGTTCCTCTCGCTCGCCTTATGGAGCGACGACGGCCTTACCGACAGGGATTATTACGAAAAGGGGCTCAAATACGGCGAGAGGATAAAGACCGAGAGGGAACTCGGCTGGACTTTAAGACTTTCCACCGTGGCGGGCGGGACCGGGATAAAAGATGTAAAGGTGAGCCTTCTTGACAGGGACGGCGGCGTGATTCAAGGCGCGATGGTCACGCTCCTTGTCATGAGGCCCGCGACAGGCGGGTTTGATGCGGTCCACGAGCTTAAGGACGAGGCAGGACTCTATAAGGGGCAGGTAGTCCTTCCGCTCGAAGGCTGGTGGGATCTGCGCGTCACCGCGACGCTCGGCGGCAAATCTGTTGAAGAGACATTCAGGCTGAAGGCCTGAGGAAGGGTTTCATCGAAATGGCAACGACCAACGAAGCGCCCTGCTTTTTTGCCGCCCCCCACGAAGGGCACTGCTTCCACTGCGGAGAGGCGCTCCCCTCCGAGCCGTTGACCCAATCCATAAAGGGCGAGCTCCTGGCGTTCTGCTGTAACGGGTGCCTCTCTGTCTGCAGGTACATCTATGGGGCCGGGCTCGATATCTACTATGAAAAGAGGGATAAGGAGAGGCCCGGAAGGCCCGTATCGATAGAGGAGTCCCCTTTTATCGACGAGGACCACATAGAGGCCTCCGGGGAAATGAGCGAAGCCTCTCTCATCGTCGAGGGCGTGCACTGCTCCGCCTGCATCTGGCTCATAGAAAAAGTCACCTCGCATATTAATGGTGTTGCTTCGTCGCGCCTCAATTTTTCGACGCACAGGCTTAAGGTCAGGTGGGACGGCGAAAAGACTACGCTCAAGGAGATCGTCTCGCGCGTAGGCTCCGTCGGCTACAGGGCGACCCCGTACGACCCGTCAATCGAAGCGCCGCTGGAGAAGCGGCGCGACGACGCTATAATACGGCTTGCCGTCGCCGGGTTCGGGACCGTAGCAACGATGTTCCTCGCAGAGGGGCTCTACGGCGGTTTTCTCTGGTCCATGGACGAGGGGTCGAGGTTCTTCCTTGAGATATTGAGCCTTCTCGTGACCGTCCCGGTGGTGTTCTACGCTGGACTGCCTTTCCTGAGAGGGGCCTTTTACGGGATAAGGGCGAGGGCCCTGACCATGGACCTCCCCATAGCGCTCGGCATATTGATAACGTTCGGCTACAGCCTTGCATCGGTTGCGGGCGTCAAAGGGGCCGGGGGGGCCATTGGGGCCGGGGGTGGCGTATACTTCGACTCTGCCGCGATGTTCATATTCCTCATCCTCATAGGGAGGCTCCTCGAGGCAGAGGCGAGGAAGAGGGCGGGCTGGGCCTCTCTTGGGCTTTCTGCCCGCGAGACGCTGAGCGCGACCCTGTACCTGAACGGGGTAAGGAGGGTGGCGGCCGTAAAGTCCCTCGTCCCCGGCGACATCGTCGAGGTGAGGCCCGGCGAGAGGATTCCGGTCGACGGGGCCGTCTTCGAGGGCGCATCGAAAGTCGACGAATCGATGCTTACCGGAGAGTCGCTCGCGGTAGATAAGTCCTCGGGCGCAAAGGTCTGGAGCGGCGCCATGAACCTCGACGGCAGGCTCCTTGTAAAGGTCGCCGCAACAGGGGACTTTACGCGCCTCTCCGGCATAAAGAGGCTCGTGGAGGACGCGCTCCTTAAAAAAACCGCGATACAGCGTGTGGCCGACAAGGCCGCCGGTTATTTCATACCGATAGTCCTCGCGATAGCCTCCCTTACGTTCATCTACTGGTATCTCCACGCCGGGGTGGGGCAGGCCGCCGTGTACGCGGTATCCGTCCTCATCATCACATGCCCGTGCGCGCTCGCTCTCGCCACCCCGGCCGCGATACTCGCCGGGACATCGAGGGCGGCGAGAGACGGCATACTCGTAAAGGGGAGCGAGGTCCTTGAAAAGGCATGCAAGGCAACGCATGTCGTATTCGACAAGACCGGGACGCTCACAGAGGGAAGGATGTCGGTCACAGAGGTGGCGGCGTCGAACGGGTTAGATGAAGAGGAGCTCTTGTCCGTTGCCGCCTCCATCGAGCAGTACTCGGAGCACCCGATAGGGAAGGCGATACATGCCGAGGCGATCAAGCGCTCATGCGACATATTGCAGTCGTCCTTCAAGGCCCATCCGGGAAAGGGTGTTGAAGGCGAGCTCAGGGTCACAAGGCCCAGGGATATAAGATCGGCGCGCTGGAACGGCGTGAGGGCATGGGCCGGGAGCGCGGCGTTCATAACTGAAATGGGCTTCCGCATACCTCCCAGGTCCCTTGCGCTCGCGGCCGACCTCTCCCGGGCCGGCAGGACTGTCGTCTTTGTGGCGAAGTCGGGTAAAGACGAGGCGCTTGGACTCATCGCCGTATCCGACCCTGTGAGAAAAGACGCCCCGGAGCTCGTCTCAAGGCTCAAGAAAATGGGGTTGAAAGTGAGCCTGCTTTCAGGCGACGTAGAGGCTACCGCCTCTGCCGTAGGCAAGGCCGTGTCCATAGACGATGTCGTTGCAGGGGTCCTGCCGGAGGGCAAGGAGGCGTACATCAGGGCCTTAAGGGAGAAGGGGGAGAAGGTAATAATGGTCGGGGACGGCGTTAACGACGGCCCGGCGCTCGCGGCCTCGGACATCGGCATCGCCATGGGCAACGGCACCGATCTCGCCATAGGTTCGGCTGACATAGTCCTCCTTGATAACAGGGCCGCGAACGTGGCGCGCGCCATAGAGCTGTCAAGGGGGACGATGAGGGCGATAAAGGAGAACCTCGCCATTTCCGTCGTATACAACTTGATAGTCACGCCGCTTGCGGCCTCGGGGCTCGTCTTCCCGCTCCTCGCGGCCGTCGCCATGCCGGTAAGCTCGCTTGTCGTTATCGGCAATTCGTTAAGGAGAAGATAGTCATGGAGATGCTCTACATAATGATACCGGCGGTGATATTCCTGGGCTTCGTCGGGCTCATCTTCCTTATCTGGTCGGTAAAGTCCGGCCAGTTCGAGGACCTGGAGGGGCCCAAGCACAGGATATTCTTCGACGACAAGGGCGAATAGAATGGGAGACTACATCCTTATATTCGCGGCAGGGACCCTGGGCGCGCTCCACTGTGTCGCGATGTGCGGAGCGCTCGCCGCGGCCTGCGGCATGAAGCTCGGCGGGGGTCTCAAATTTTCTCTTTTATACAACTCCGGAAGGCTCTCGTCCTACGCCGTTCTCGGCGCGCTCGCCGGGCTCATCGGAAAGGCGCTCTCCGGCACAGGCTTGTTCGGAGGCCTTCAGTCGGTCGTCCCCGTGGTCGCCGGGGCCGTTATGGTCGCCATAGGCATCGACATGCTCGGACTCATGCCCGGATCCATAAAGAGACGGCTTATCGCTCTCTTTCCCACAGGCCTACTTGGCCGCGCACTCGCTATCGTTGGCAGGGGGGAGTCCAAGGCAAATAGGCAGACGATTTTCATAATAGGCATGCTTAACGGGCTTGTGCCGTGCGGGCTCTTATATGCCGCGGGGCTCAAGGCCGCCTCCACCGGCAGTCCGTTTGAAGGCGCGCTCGTCACACTCGCGCTTGGCGCAGGCACGTTTGTCCCCATGCTGTTCGCGGGGTCGATCACCGGCTTGAGACTTAAAACCCTGCCCGTTACCGCCTTATCGTCGGTCATTATAATCGCGCTCGGCTTCAAATCGATCTTCCACTTCCATGTCTCCGCCGATCTTCTCACGATGCTCTATCCCTTCTGTGCCGCCTGATCCGGGGGAGGCAATCCTCCCCCTCCTGCCTTAGCTACGCTTGACAAACAGGGAGATACCTAATCTACTCTGGATATGGGAGAGTCATTCGGTGTAGTTCCGGGCGAGGTGGCGGTCGTCACCTTCAATCGTCCCGTGAACATACTTTCGTCCGGGGTCCTGCGGGACCTCGTCGGGACGCTCGATGCCTTGAAGGAGTCCGCGAAAGTCCTTGTATTTTTCGGCGAGGGGACGACCTTTGTCGCAGGCGCGGATATTAAAGAAATGTACGGTTTCGGGGAGAATGAGGCCCGTTCCTTTGCGCGCCTCATTCATTCCGCCTTTAATGCCGTCGAGGCCTTCCCTGTCCCGGTGATAGCAGGCGTAAACGGGTTCGCGCTAGGAGGCGGGTGCGAGCTTGCGCTTGCGTGTGATATCGTCGTTGCCTCTGAATCCGCCATATTCGGCATGCCTGAAATAAATCTCGGGATAGTGCCGGGCGGCGGCGGTACGAAACGCCTCGCCGAGAGGGTAGGAAAGATGAAGGCAAAGGAGTTGATACTGACCGGGAGGCGCGTAGGCGCGGACGAGGCCTTAAGTATCGGGCTCGTAAATAAGGTCGTGCCCAGGGGCAGGCTCAAGGACGAGGTCTTGTCGCTCGCTTCCACAATCGCTCACAAGCCTGTCCAGTGCCTGAGGGCCGCCAAGAGGCTCATAGAGTCAGCCTCATTCGAGGAGGAAATAGGCGTATGGACAGGCCTCTTTTCGTTCGAAGACCGCAAACGCCTCATGGGCGAATTCCTTGAAAGAAAGAAGAGGTAGGGATGGAAGAGGCGTTTATATTGGGGGCGTACAGGTCGCCGGTGGGGAGGCTCCTCGGAGGGCTTTCGGCTTTGAGCGCGCCGCGTCTCGCGTCAATCGTAATAAGCGAAGGGCTTAAAAAAACCGGGCTTGAGCCGTCGGTCGTGGACGAGGTCATCATGGGGAACGTCATCTCTGCCGGGCTCGGCCAGAACCCGGCGAGACAGGCGGCCATGTACGCGGGGCTGTCCGAGACGACAGCGGCATTTACCGTGAACAAGGTCTGCGCCTCGGGGCTCAAGGCCGTCTCGCTCGGGGCCGAGGCGATCATGCTCGGAGAGGCAGACCTGATAGTCGCGGGCGGGATGGAGTCGATGTCCAACGCGCCCCATCTCATCAAGGACTTAAGGCGGGGGAAGAAGTACGGGGACTCGAAAGCGATAGACGCCATGATATTCGACGGCCTTCTCGACTGTTACAACGGAGCGCACATGGGGGAGCTCTGCGAGCATACGGTGAACAAATACAGGATAACGAGGGAGGAGCAGGACTCGTTCGCCCTCGATAGCCACAGGAAGGCGGCAGAGGCTATCCGGAACGGTTCGTTCGCCGATGAGATGATACAGATAAAGACCGAAGGCTCGCTCGTCTCGGAGGACGAGACGATAAGGAAAGAGACCTCGATGGAGGCCCTTTCAAGATTGAAACCCGCGTTTGTCGAGAACGGGACAATAACGGCCGGTAACTCTCCGGGCCTTAACGACGGGGCCGCGATCATGATACTCGCCTCGGGCAGAAAGGCGCGCGCCCTCGGGATGAGGCCCCTTGCCAGGATTGTCGGCTCGTCATCGGGCCACCTCGAGCCGAAGTGGTACACGATAGCGCCGGTCGTGTCGGTCAAAAACCTCCTTAAGAAAACAGGCCTTAAACTCGAAGAGTTCGACCTTATCGAGGAGAACGAGGCCTTCGCGGCCCAGGCCATAGCGGTCATGAAGGAGCTATCCCTGGACCCGTCAAAGGTGAACGTGAACGGCGGGGCCATAGCGCTCGGCCACCCCATAGGCGCAAGCGGCGCGCGCGTCCTCGCGACCCTCGTCCATGCGCTCAAAGCCCGTAAAAAGAGGCTCGGGCTCGCGACACTCTGCCTCGGCGGCGGGGGAGCGATGTCGATGGCTATAGAGGCGATTGAGGGCTTGTGATGACGACGGACGAGATAAAGGCCGTCGCCGTGATCGGCGCGGGCACGATGGGCAGGGGGATCGCGCAGGTCTTCGCGCTTCATCGATACCCGGTGACCTTGATCGACAGGTCCGCCGGGATACTCTCTTTCGCGCTCGATCGTATTAAGGAGAGGACCGACCCGGAGGCATGGGAAGGCGTGTTTCAAAGAATAAGGACGACTACAGAGCTTAGCGGCGTCTCGGGAGCGGACCTCGTAATCGAAGCGGTCCCCGAGGAGATCGAGCTTAAGCGGCCTTCTGAAAAAGGGCGCGATAATCGCGACCAACACATCATCCATCTCCATCGACAGCCTTTCAACCGCCGTGATCGCCCCGGAGCGTTTCATCGGGATGCACTTCATGAATCCGCCGAAGGTGATGCGGCTCGTCGAGGTCGTAAGGGGAGAGAAGACGTCGGATGAGACGCTTTCATCTATCGTCGGACTCGTAAAAAAGATCGACAAGACCCCGGCGGTCTCCAGAGACTCGCCGGGCTTTATCTCCAACAGGCTACTATTCGCGCTCATAGGCGAGGCGATGAGGCTTATTCAGGCGGGTGTGGCCGACAAGGAGTCGATAGACACCGTGATGAAGGCCGGGATGAACCACCCGATGGGGCCGATAGAGCTCGCCGACTTCATCGGGCTCGATGTCTGCCTGGAGATAATGAGGACGATAAGCGACGGACTTAACGATGAGCGGTACGCTCCGCCGGCAGTGCTTGAATCGCTTGTAAAAGAGGGGAAGCTCGGGAGAAAAAGTGGAGAGGGTTTTTATAAATATGGCTAAAACACTTTTTGTATGGGTCCAGGCTACGAACTAAGTGTCATTGCGAGGAGGGTTTTGCCGACGAAGCAATCTCAAGGGGATATGTATCATAAAAGATGAGATTGCTTCGCATACGCTCGCAATGACAACTTTTGTGGCCTTTTGCGGGTTCAAGTTTGTAACCTGAACCTTTTGATTCGTGACCCATATGCGCTTCCGGGCGGTTTGAATTTTTTACCAGTAGTGTCCGGTAAAAACTAAAAAAGCATGGCTTGTTGTTCTGCCTTGTTGGATAATAGAATTCGCCAGAAGCCTATTACAGCAAGGAGGAACAAGCCATGCAAGGCAATCATAGCATATTTTCCGAGCTTCTTAAA
>JACPGB010000008.1 GCA_016182655.1 Deltaproteobacteria bacterium | reverse complement strand
AAATGGTTTCTAGGGAGTGAGATTAAGAACTCCCGAGAGCCTTTCAACAATCTCCTTGACCGCGAGCCCTTCCACCCGCACCCTCTTTTCCCTCGACTTTGTCCCTGAGTCTATTGAGAGCGCGGACTTCCTGATACGTAAAATATCGGATAGGAATTCTATAAGCGCGCGGTTCGCCTCTCCCTCCACGGGCGGCGCGGTTAGCTTTATCTTGAGGGAGTTTTCCTGCACGCCTTCGACAGCGTTTTTTGACGAGCGGGGTTGCAACCTTACGCGGATGAAGACCCCCTTCGGGGTCTCCTCGATGAAGGGGAGCGTCTTACTTGGGGAAGAACTTGAGCTTTTCCGAGTCACTGTCGGCCCTGCGGGATTCGTCCTCTTCCATGACGAGCTTGCTTGAGTGGTAGTTGATGACGGCCTTTATCGAGCTCTCTATCTCGAGCCTCTGCTGTTTGAGCCTGAATATCTCGTCTCTCAGCTCCTGGGCGCGGCCTTGCGCCTGCCTTACGATCTCCTCGGCCTGCAGGCGTGATTCGGCTATGAGGAGCTCGGATTCCTTCCTGGCATTGACCTTGAAATCCTCGACCATCCTCTGCGCGTTAGTGAGAGTGTCCTTGAGGACGCGTTCGTTCGCGATATGCTCATTGAGCCTCTCGTGCGCGTCTCTAAGGCGTTCGGTCAAGGTGATTATCTCCTTGGCCGACTCTTCGAGCGCGTCCGCCGCCTGCTCGCGCAGTTCGTCGACCTCGCGTATGTCATAGCCGCGTAGCGACTTCTTGAGCTGGTTCCCCCTTACCTCAAGAGGCGTTATCTTCATATCGACGCTCCCCCGGCCTTCATCCGGATTGCGAGCTCTATCAGAGAGGCTACGACGAACCACCTGATGAACATGATGGCGAGTATGACCACCAGGGGCGAGAGGTCGAGCCCCCCCATGAACGGTATCACGCGCCTTATCCTGTAAAGGAGCGGCTCTGTCACCTGATAAAGGAAGCGGACTATCGGGTTGTACGGGTCCGGGTTTACCCATGATATGAGCGCCCTCGCTATAATGACCCAGAAGTATATTGTAAGCGCATAGTCGAGTATCTGGGCTATTGCGTTTATAAGGTTTGCAAAAGCGAACATCTTTTACCTTCTCCTTTTTATCTCGATTCCGTCTTTAAGGTCTGTGACATCGATCTTTGCGGGCCCCTCTTTTCCAAAGAGGAGGAGGGTGTTTGATTCCCCGCTCGGCGCGGGGCCAATTTCAAATCGTGTTGCTTAAGTCTCCCGGACGCAAAACAGCCCGATACGGATTTGCCCGTCCGGCGAGGACCTCCTTACCGAGGTGGGGAGGTCCTCTTTACTTTCAAACCACCCCTCCCAGGCTCCCCTTGCTAAGGGGAGGCGTTAAATTACTTCCCTGCCGAAAGCTCCTGCGCCCTTTTTGTCGCCGCCTTAACGGCCTTTATGACAGCGTCTTTGAACCCCGCCTCTTCGAGTTTCGCTATCCCCTGCATGGTGGTGCCGCCGGGGGAGGTGACCATCCTCCTTAATTCCGCGAGGTCCTTATTGCTCTCGATAGCCAATAGCGCCGCCCCGAGTGTGGTCTGCATGGCGAGGAGCCTGGAGCCCTCGTCGCCAAGCCCAAGCTCGCGCCCGGCCTCGACGAGCGCCTCCATAAAATAAAATACATACGCCGGGCCGCTCCCGGAGAGGCCCGTTACCGCGTCGAGCAATTGTTCGTCGTCTACTACTACGACCTTGCCGACAGACTCGAATACTGACTTTGCGAGCTTGAGATCGTTCTTGCCCGCCCCCATGCCGGCGACAAGCCCGGTCATGCCCTCTCTCACTATCGCCGGGGTGTTCGGCATAGCCCGGACGACGGGGATGAAGGCGTTAACCCCGCCGTGCTTGAGCGTCTCGAGTATCGCGGTCGTGGTGAGCCCGGCCGCGGCCGAGATGAGGAGCTTCTGCCCGGTGAGCTCCGGGGCGATCTCCAGGAGCGCGTCTTTCGCGTCCTGCGGTTTTACCGTAAGAAATATTATATCAGCATTTCTTACGACTTCGTGGTTTTTATTGTAGACTTTTATCTCGTAGGTCTCGGCGAGGTGGACGAGGCGGGTCGATACCCTGTCGCTGGCTATCAACTGGTTCGCTCCAACGCACTTGGAGGCGAGCAAACCCTTTATGAGCGCCTCGGCGAGGTTGCCCGCGCCGAGGAAGCCTATGGTCTTTTTTGTGAGCATTTTTTTATTGGTAGCCTATTTCGCCGGGGATGGGAAGGGCTTAGCCCGCCTTCAGGGCCTTTTTCTCGGGCCTGGGTCCGAATATCGCGGTCCCGATACGGACTATAGTCGCGCCTTCCTCGACCGCCACCTCGAAGTCGCTCGACATCCCCATGGAGAGCTCACGGAGGAATACCCCGGGGATGCGCTCCTTGTTTATGCGCTCGGCGAGCCTCCGGAGCGCGACGAAGTAGGGCCTTGATATCTCAGGGGACTCGAATTGCGGGGGGATGGTCAGGAGGCCCTTAAGCCTTATGTTCGGTAGCGACGAGGCCGCCCTCGCGAGCTTTACCGCGCCCTCGGCGTCGACCCCGGTTTTTGTTTTTTCCCTGGCGAGGTTGACCTCTATGAAGCAGTCGATCGGCTCCTTCGCCCTTTTGTTTATCTCGTGCGCGAGCTCGATCGAGTCGACCGTCTCTATGCAGTCGAACATCTCGACCGCGAGCTTGACCTTGTTCTTCTGGAGGTGGCCTATGAAGTGCCACCTTACGGCCTTGTCCCTTATCTTTTCCATCTTTTCCCCGGCCTCCTGCACATAGTTCTCGCCGAGGGTCTTGGCTCCGTTTGAGACGGCTTCCTTTATCTTTTTGATGTCGACCGTCTTCGTAACGGCAAGGAGCGTCACCTCTCCGGGGTCCCGCCCGGCCTTCCTCGCCGCCTTTCCGATCCTTTCAAGAACGCCTGTCAGATTCTCAGAGATTGTCCCAGTCATTCGAGACCCGCCAGAAGTTTTTTAAACCGCCGTGCATCCCGGCGGCTTGAAGAGGACAAGTGTCCAGAAAATAAGGAGAAATGCTCCTCAAAATGACAGGCCAATTCCACCTGTTGTTACACCTTATAGCACAAGTGGGTCCTTGCTCCAAGTGAAATTTTCAAGGATTTGAGACTTTCAAGCGGTTGTTGATTAAAAAAAAGGCAGAAAGGGAACCCGCGATCATTGGCCGGGGTCGGGGAGTTTCAATGGCCCGAGGTAATGGATCCAGGACATCTCCCAGATTGCCGCGATGAAAAGTATGATTATTACAAGTAGATAGAGCTTGACTCCGTCGCGGGCGGCAATACGTACCGCCTCTTTCCTTGAGGACACCTTTTTCCTCATGGGCCAGAGGAGCGAGAGCCCGATATCCATGCCAACGGCAGATGAAATACAATAGGCCCCGAACTCCAGTAAAAAGGTGCCGTAAAAGACCACGAGCATAACGCCGCCGGAGTCCATGCCGTATGTGAGTATACCTATGATGAAGCTCCTCAATACCGCGATGAGGTACGGGAGGAAGAATATCGCGCCCGTTAAGGTGGTCGAGAAGAACGCGCCGACCAGGAGGTTGAAAAAGAAGGTGTAGAGTATCTTTGCCGGGAGGCTGTTGGCGAGGAGCCCCGTCAGGGGTTTCAGGTACGAGAGGCTCTGGATCTCCTTCAACTGCTGGGCCCTCAGGTCGAGGACGAACGGTATCCTTTCCGCGACCGTCCACTGCCCGAAGACGAGAAAGACGAGATGCGCCGCCGCGAAGAAGACGATGAGGTTCCGTCTCCTTTTGAGCGCTTCGAAAGATTGCTTTAAGATGTTGTCCATTGGCTCCGTGCGGCTGACTTTAAAAGGATAAATATATAATATTAGCAGAGATATTGGAAGGTTTTTTAATGGGAGAGGGCTTTTTTTAGAAGAGAACGATGAGGACGACCCCGGCGAGCATTATGAGAGACCCCAGGAGCCGCTCCCGGATGTTTATCTCGTGGAAGAGGAGCTTCCCGTAGAGGACGCTGAAGATGAGGGATGTCCTCTTGACCGAGATCATGTAGGCTACCTGCGTGAGGCTTATTGCGACGAAGTGGGAGAGTATCATGATCGCGGTGCATAGCCCTATGGGGAGGAAGGTCGCGGGTTTCTTGAATACCGATCCGAACTTGCCCTTCGATATCGTGTAGACGGTCAGCACCGCGGTAAGCGTAAAGGGATAGAACGCGCCGAAAAAGACGGGGTCCGAATGCTGGACCGCGACCTTTCCGAGCGTGGAGGTGACGCTGTATATGAGGGCTACGGCTATCATGAGAAGCGAGCCCTTTTCTTTCACTATCGCCTTTACGGGGCCGAGGAGCCCGGTCTTCGAGGCGCTCGAGTTCAGCATGTACGCGCCGATGGTTATAAGGGCGACCCCCGCGACCCCGCCCCTTGACGGCACTTCCCCGAGCATGACGAAGGCTGTGAATATGATGAAGACAGGGCTCAAGGCCATGAAGGGTATTGTGAGAGACAACGGCGAGAGCCGTATCGCCTTTACATAGAGGATGAGAGAGAGTGCCTCAAGCGGAATAAGCGCGCCGACCGAGGCCCAGAATGTGGAATCCAGATACGGGGCCGGGACAAAGTAGAGGGCGATGGCGAGGAAGGGGAGGGCATAGCCCTCGCGGACCCAGACTATGACGAGTTCATCGGTGTCTTTAAGGGCGCGCTTGCTTAAGGCGTCGGCGGTAGATAATGCGATCGCGGTCAGGAGGGCGAATGGGAGCCAGTACATGGGGGGCCTTTAGGGAATTTATGATGAGGGGGCCGCCGCGGCCCATGCCGCACCGGACTTCATTTTAAGAGTTTTGCCAAGCCTCCTCAAGGGAAATCTCCTTTGACCGCAGTCCGCCTATCCTATATAATCAGGACAAACCCGCCCGTCCCAAAAGGAGGCCCTTGATACCTTCCTTTGCCAAGAACATACTCGTTGCCGACCCGGACCAGAGGCGGAGCCTCCGCGCCGCGATAATATTAAAACGCCTCGAGTACAATGTCTTCGTGGCTTCCGAGAGCGCGGAGTTGCTCCGCATCGCCGACTACGCCATGCCGAACCTCATCCTCCTCGACCTCCGGATGCCTTTCGTCGGGAACAGGACCTGTCTTGAGGCGATACGCTCCGAGCGCGGGCTTGACCCCGTAAAAGTCATCACGACCGCTGACATCGCCGACGAACCGCTCCTGAAAGAGAGCCTCAAGAAAGGCGCGAACGACTTTCTCATCCGCCCCTTCGGCCCCACCGGACTCTATCGTAAGATTCAAACCCTTACCGAGACCCAGCCGAGGGAGGCCCCGAGGCTCCGCGTGATATTCAGGGCTACCGTCACCGCCGGTCACACGGCACGGACCGCGTACGCGACCATGATCTCCGAGCGCGGCGTCTTCATACGGACCATGAACCCGTTTGAGGCCGGGACGCATGTGTTGCTCTCGCTCGACCTCCCGAGCGCGAAGCCGCTCGTCCTCGACGGCGAGGTCATCTATCAGGTAAGCCTCAACAGGGAGAGGTTCTCGGAGCCGGGGATGGGGGTGAGGTTCGTGAACCTGCCGCCCGAGGTGAGGATGGGCCTCAAGGCCTTCATCGAGAGCCAGCTCACGGGGGATCTGGAGCCGGAGATGATGATCTAACTAAAAATTGTTCTTTTTCCTGACTGCTCGGCGCAGCAAGGTTGGGAAGCGTAACCCAATATCTTGGGCACGTAAAGGAAAACAATATTGGGTATAACCATGAAACCAGTAGTTCAGTTAGAACGCACAGGCTGCGGTATCGCAAGCGTTGCCGCAATCGTCGGCCTTACGTATCCTAAGGCGAAGTCGATTGCTAATTCTATAGGGATATTCGCCCATGACGAAAATTTGTGGTCGGAAACTTCTCATGTCCGAAGATTACTGGAGCACTTCGGCATTAAAACAAGTCCTTGTGAAATTCCGTTTAGTTCGTGGGAGGCCCTGCCGGATTGCGCCTTATTGGCAATCAAATGGCATATCGAGAAGGGTCGCCCATATTGGCATTGGGTAGTGTTTGTCCGCGAGAGCGGAGAATCCTACGTGCTGGACTCCAGTAAGAGCTTATGCGCAAATCTCAGAACAGACTTTGGACGAATGAAGCCCAAGTGGTATATATCAGTTTTGTAGGCTGGGCTGAGGAACGAAGCCCAGCAGCCTTCATGCCATTGCTGCGCAACCCAGCGCACTCAACTGAATTGTTGGGCTTCGCTGCCCTCAGCCCAACCTACATGGCTCAAGAGTTTGACTTGGTAAAAGATGAGATTGCCGCGCTTCGCTCGCAATGACAGCGCGGCTTATCATTGACAGGGTAGGTTGGGTTAGCAAAGCGTAACCCAACTTTTTATAAAGGCGAGGCTTCCACCCGAAAGCCTTCCTACTCAATCATCTCATATCCAATTATCCCTACCGCCGCAATCGCAGAAGTCTCTGCCCTCAAAATTCTATTTCCCAACGAGACCGGGACGAACCCCGCGCCTTTGGCCGCCTCGGCCTCTTCATCCGTAAACCCGCCCTCTGGGCCGGAGAGGAGCGCGACGGGGCCGGGCCCGTTGTAGCCGCGTAGCACGCCCTTAAGGGAAGGCAGTCCGCCCTTCTCCCACAGCATGATTTTAAGGCCGGCCTCCACACGGAGCGCATCCTCAAAAGCGCAGAACGGCTCTATTGAAGGGATATCTGGCCTCCGTGACTGCTTCGCGGCCTTTAGCGCCGCCGCCTGCCATCTGTGGGACTTCTTCTGGGCCGAGTCCCTCTCGTCTATCGAAATCGATTTTTCGGATTTGAAGGGGATGATGGATGCAACGCCGAGCTCTGTCGTCTTCTGTATGATAAGCTCCATCCGCTCCTTTTCGGGAAGCGCCTGGAGGAGCGTTATGTCGATCTCCCTTCCGATAGGCCCCATCTCCTCGAAGACCTTGAGGCGCGCGCTGTCTTCCCCGAGCGACTCTATGCGCGCGCGGAAAAGCGCGTCATTCGAGACAACGGTCACCGCCTCTTTCATGCGCGGGTTCCAGCTCATGAGGGCGCGGAAGGCTTCTTCGCGAAGGTCGAACGCGCCGCCTATCGCCGCCCCGCTCAATTTGATCCTGCCAAAGGACATTGAACGTACTCCAGCCGTCATCCCCGCGCTTGAATGCGGGAATCCGGTATTAATATGTGAGTCTTCAAAAGATAGCACTTTTTTATGCGAATTGCAGGGGAATTTGGGGAATGAAGGTGCACTGGAGAGGAGGTGTATACGACCCCACCCGGCCTCCCCTTGTTAAGGGGAGGAGTCCCGAACATGTCCCACCTTACCAAGGAGGGGCAAGGGGAGGCCGTATTTCTTTTCAAGCGCAGGGAAGGAAATCCCTCACCCTCTCCTCGATCCCCTCCCGTCGAGGGAGGGGATCGAGGAGAGGTGGTGAAAATTTAAATCGTAATTTTTCAGTCGGAGCGCTTAAGGAAGGCCTTGAGGGTGGCGAGCCGTCTTTTGTGAAAGGCGTTAGTCTCGGACGAGATCTTGGAGAGTATCTTGAGAGCGGCGTCCGGGGTGAACCCGGCCTTTCTGGCAAAGAACGCGCCGTTTATGTCCGCGCTTATTTCGGCGAGCTCACCTGCCGGAATATCCGTTGCCGGGCTGAACTCAGGCACCTTCTCCCGGTAATCTTTTGAAATGACATGGGAGGCCTCATGGGCTATAATGAACGCCATCTCGTCATCCGAGGCGCACTCGGAGAGAAGCCCGGTCGTTATGATGATGGAGCGGTCGGGCTGGACCCAGGCGTTCCTTACCGTATCGTTCACTACGATTATCCGGGGTTTGAGCCCTGTTGCAGGCTCAAGCCTCGTTGACACGGCCGAGACCCGCGCCTTGAGCTCGTCCAGCGACCCGGCAAAGGCCGGTCCGGCGAGGAATAGGCATAGGGCCGAAAATAAGGCTATCTGCTTGAAACGGCTCATCTTTTTTAATCTTCTGGTGTTTTATTCGGATGAGGAGGGGTGAGGGGGGTACCAGAAAGAACGCGTGCCATCCAAAGGGATTTTAACATTTCCAGGGCTCGATAAGCAATGAAAAAATGCCGTCCCATAATGGTCCAGGCCACATGCTCCCATGCGGGCAAATCCGTCCTTACAGCCGCGCTCTTAAGGATTTTAAAGCACAGGGGCTTCAAGGCCGCGCCCTTCAAGGCGCAGAACATGGCGCTTAACTCGGCTGTCACCCGCTCAGGCCACGAGATAGGCCGCGCCCAGGCCTTCCAGGCCGAGGCGGCTGGAATTGAGGCCACATCTGACATGAACCCCATACTCTTGAAACCCACGGGGGATGCCGTCTCTCAAGTCATAATCCACGGCAAGGTATTCGGCTCAATGTCCGCAAGGGAGTACCACTCGTTCAAAAAAGAGGCTAAGAGGTTCGTCGCCGAGAGCTACGAGCGATTGTCCGCCGAATACGAGGTAATCGTTATCGAGGGGGCCGGGAGCCCGGCCGAGGTGAATTTAAGGGATAACGACATCGCCAACATGGGCATCGCCGAGATGTGCGATGCCCCCGTCATCCTCGCGGGCGACATAGACAGGGGCGGCGTATTCGCCCACCTCGTCGGCACGCTCGATCTCCTGACGCCAGCCGAAAGGGAGCGCGTAAAGGGATTCGTCATAAACAAGTTCAGGGGGGACATCGGGCTACTCAAACCGGGGCTTGAGTTTCTGGAGGCGCGGACGAAAAAGCCGGTCCTTGGCGTCGTACCTTATTTCAAGGAAATGCTCTTGCCTGACGAGGACGGGGTCGCGCTCGATTCAAATGAACCGGCTGGCGCTTCCGCCGTGACCATTGCCGTAATAAGGCTCCCGAGGATATCGAACTTCACGGACTTCGACCCGTTCAGGGCTGAAGTCGTTAATTTAAAATATATCGAATCCCCCGAAGGTATTGAAGGCGCGGACGCCGTCATCATCCCCGGCACAAAGAACACGGTATCGGACCTCGCGTGGCTGAAAGATAAGGGGTTTTTCGAAAAGCTCCGCTCCTTCAGGGAAAGAGGCGGCGTGATATTCGGCGTATGCGGCGGCTTCCAGATGCTCGGCAGTGAGGTCAGGGACCCGTTCGGCATGGAGTCAACGAAGGCAACGGAGGCCGGGCTCGCATTTTTAGACTGCACAACGACCATCCTCGAGCACAAAAAGACCTTCAATGTGCGGGCCTCGCTCGAATTCGATGGAAATAGCTTTGATGCCTCAGGCTACGAGATACACATGGGCGAGACCAAAGGGAGCCTAAAGCCGTTCTCCCGGATAAGCGAGCGGAACGGAGAGGGGGTAGAAGTCCTTGACGGCGGGGCCGATGGCACGGTCTTCGGCACCTACATACACGGCATATTCGACAACGACGCATTCAGGCGCGCGTTCCTCGACATGCTTCCTGGGAAGAAGGGGCTTCCGGCAAGGGCGCAGACCTCGTTCGCGGCAAAGAGGAATGAGGCGCTCGATAAGTGGGCCGCGCTCGTCGAGAAGAGCGTCAAAATCGATGAGATAATGAAGATAATGGGGCTAAAGCCTGAATGCCTGACATAAGTCTTCTTTCGCCGCCGTTTTCGCCTTTTATCCTCATCCTTGCCTATCTCCTTGACCTTGCAATAGGCGACCCGGAAAGGCTCCCCCACCCGGTAAGGTGGATCGGCTCATTTATAACCGCGCTCGAAAGGGCGGTAAGGCGGTTCGTACGCACCCCCGGCGCTCTCCGCCTCGGCGGGGTCTTGCTCGTCATCATTGTCGTCGGCCTCACATACGCCATCGCGCTCATCCTCCTCCATGTCTCATACGGCGTTTCGCCTGTACTATCCCAGATGATCTCGCTCGTTATCGTCTGGTGGTGCCTGTCTATAAAATCGCTTAAGACAGAGGCGCTCGGGGTCGTCAACGCCTTCAAGACAAGCGGGATCGAAGGGGCGCGGAAGGCCCTATCGCGCATAGTGGGCAGGGACACCGCGTCCCTTTCAAAGGACGGGGTCATGAGGGCGACGGTCGAGACAGTCGCCGAGAACACCTCGGACGGCATAGTCGCGCCGCTTTTCTACCTCGCCATTGGCGGCCCCGCGCTCATGCTCGCGTACAAGGCGGTGAACACCGTGGACTCGATGATAGGATACAAAAACGAGAGATACAAAGACCTCGGCTGGTCCGGCGCGAGGCTCGACGACGTTGCCAATTACATCCCGGCGAGGCTCTGCGCCATCCTCGTCTTCTCAGCCTCCTTCATTTTAGGGTATAATTGGATGGGGTCCCTGAGGATATTCCTCCGGGACGGCGGAAACCACCCGTCCCCGAACTCCGGGCGGCCCGAGGCCGCGGTAGCGGGCGCCCTGGATCTTAAACTCGGCGGCGGGTCTTATTACGGCGGGGTCTTTGTCCCCAAACCGTCGATAGGGGATATGGATGCGTCGCCGGACGAAGGCTCGGTCAATCGCGCGATAAGGCTGATGGAAGTGAGCGCCCTTTTGATGGTTGCGCTCGCATTTGCGTCAAGGGCGGCGATAATACTCTTCTAAAATCATCCACTAAGGCGGCCTATGCTCAACTTTTTCAGGTTCCTCCTCCTCATAAGCATGGTGGTCTGGATCGGCATGCTTATATTCTTTACTTTCTTTGTTGCGCCGAGTATATTCAAGGTGCTCCCGAGGGAGCTTGCCTCCGACCTCGTCGGAGATCTGTTCCCCAAGTATTGGATGATAGGCTATGCGGCCGGTGTCCTCTCGCTTCTATCCCTCATAGCCGTCTCTCTCATAGAAAAGGCCTTTCCCGCGGCACGGATCTCGCTCGTCGCGCTCATGACCGCCATGACATTCTACTCCGGCCTCATCGTAGGCGAGAAGGCGAGGGTCATGTCAGCGGAGATAAGAAACATCCAGGACCCGGTAAAGAAAGAGGAGATGAGGGCGCGCTTCAAAAAGGTGCACGCCCAGAGCGCGGCCATCAACATGGCCGTCATGGCAAGCGGCATAACCGTCATATTCTTCATGTCCCGGAATCTCAGGCTCTAACGGCCCGGAAAAAGCCCGTCTGCTTCGTTGTCTTCTTGCTCTGTCCCGCGGCGTTAAACCGCGCGCTCGCTTTACGATCCGGGCCTCGCGCCCGGACCCTTGAAGCCTGAAAGTCCAGAGTTCAAAAGGAGGGGAAGATGGAGAGGGTATACAAGAAGCTGGAGCTTGTCGGTATTTCGGAAAAGAGTTTCGAGGACGCTATAAGGAACGCTATAGAAAAGGCCACGAAGACCGTCCACGGACTTGCCTGGTTCGAGGTGACCGAACAGCACGGCAAGATAACGGACGGCAAGATAACCGAGTTCCAGGCCGTCATCAAGGCGGCATTCAAAGTAGATTGAGATCCCCGGCGATCCCGGTAATCCGTTGATGGTGAAAAAGAGCATAGAATTTTTCTTCGATCCGAAGAGTGTCGCGGTCGTCGGGGCCTCCGAGGCCCCGGGCAAGCTCTCGTCCGTGATAATCGACAGCCTCATCTCATCCGGCTTCCCCGGCAGGGTCGTCCCTGTAAACCCGAAGTATTCGTCCGTGAGGGGGCTTAAGTGTTTCCCCTCGGTCTCTGAAATAGAGAATGGCGTAGACCTTGCCGTCTATGCCCTGCCGTCCGCGCGTACGCCAGAGGCGTTGAGGGACTCGGCCGGCAAGACAAGGGGCGCGGTGATCGTAAGCGGCGGCTTCGGGGAGACCGGGGAGGCTGGCAAGGGACTCGAGCGGGAAATAAAAGATATTGCGAAAGAGACGGGGATCCGTGTGATTGGCCCGAACTGCATGGGCATTTACGACGCTATCTCCAGGCTCGATACTTTTTTCATTCCTCGGACGAGGATATCGAGGCCCGTTGCCGGAGGCCTCTCCATCATCTCCCAGAGCGGGTCGTTTGCGATAACCGCGATGGACGAGCTCGCCGGCGAAGGCATCGGTGTCGCCCGCGTCGTCAGCTACGGCAACAAGGCGGATGTGAACGAGGCGGACTGCCTCCGTTTTCTCGCCGAGGATGAACACACGAAGGCCGTCGCGGTCTACATTGAGGCGATAAGCGACGGGCGGGCCTTCATCGAGGCGGCCTCATTCTGCGCGTCCAAAAAACCGGTCTTTGCCATAAAGGTCGGAAAACGCGGCGCCGGCGCTCTCTCCGCGCTCTCCCACACGGGCGCGATAGCCGGCAACTACGAGGCATACCGCGCGGCGTTCAGGAAGTCCGGCGTAATTGAGCTCGACGGATACGAGGAGTTCATCGCCGCGTGCAAGGCGTTCGGATCCGGCTCCGGGGCGAGCGGTCCTCGCGTCATTATTATCACCGACGGCGGAGGCATGGGCGTAAGCCTGGCTGACGCTTGCGTCGAGGCCGGGCTCGAGGTGCCGCCCCTTTCGGAGGATTTGAAGGAGAGGGTGCAGGACGGCCTGCCCTCCTACTTTTCCATAGGGAACCCCATCGACCTTACCGGGAGCGTGACGGACGAGATGTACGCGGACGCGCTCGAAAAGACGCTTTCCGACGACTCATTCGACATCGCCATAGTCGCCGCGCTCTGGGGGCCTCCGGGGCTTACGGACGAATTGCCCTCGCTCATCTCGGAGCGCTCGCTCGCGATAAAAAAACCGGTCCTCGTCTGCTCGCCTGGCGGCGCGTTCACGAGGTCGAAGTCCGAATTATTCAGAAGATCAGGTTTCCCGGTATTCCAGACCCCTGAGGCGGCCGTGAAGGCGGCCTCTATTCTCGCGAGGGCCTCTGCCTCAAGGCGCGGCGGTTAAGATGGACAAGCAAGCGATAGAAAGGCTCGTCATAGACGCGCAGAGCCTCGGGAGAAAGACCCTCCCCGAGCCGGACGCGAAGGAGATACTAAGGCTCTCCGGCGTACCGGTGCCGAGGTCGCAAGTGGCCAAGGACCTGAGCGGCGCGATAGAGATGGCCGCGAAGATAGGATACCCGCTGGCCTTGAAGGTCGTCTCTCCTGATATCGTCCACAAGAGCGACGTCGGAGGAGTTGCGCTCGGGATAAGGAACGCGAAGGAACTGGAAGAGAAGTGGGCCGAGATGGTCTTGACCGTCGCGGACGAGTCCGCGACCTCGATGATAGAGGGCTTCCTCGTCGAGGAGATGGCGCCAAAAGGGGCTGAGGTGATAATCGGGGCCGTCCGGGACGAGCAGTTCGGCCCGCTCATCATGTTCGGCATCGGCGGAGTTGCCGTGGAGCTTATGAAGGACGTCTCTTTCAGGCTCGGGCCGTTGTCAAAAAAAGAGGCGATAGGCATGATGACCGAGGTGAAGGGCTTTGCCCTCCTCACCGGCTACAGGGGAGATACCTTCAAGGACATAGAGGCCGTGGCCGAGATCATTTTGATGGTCTCGAATATAATGGAAGAAGTCGACGCGTTGAAAGAGCTGGAGATAAACCCGCTCCTCGTATACGAGCGCGGAGTCATGGCCGTGGACGCGAGGGCGGTCCTGAAATAATCCCGATGACCCACGGCGGCAACATATGGGAGGCGGCCAAACGCCTCGGGATCGACCCGCTCAAGATCATCGATTTCAGCGCCTCGATAAACCCATTCGGCCCGTCGACCAGGGCCTTGAAGGCCTTAAGAAGCTCCTTGAGCCTGATCCCCCCTTACCCGGACCCGGACGCGCAAGAGCTTAAACGCTCTCTCTCTCTGCGTCATTCAATACCCGAGTCTTCGATCCTCCCGGCAAACGGCTCGACCGAGCTCATCCACCTTATACCAATGGTATTCAAACCCGGGAAGGCGCTCATAGTGGGGCCGGCCTTCTCCGAGTATGGTCGCGCGCTCAAATTGTCAGGGACGAAGATATCAGGGTTCGTGCTCGACTGGAGGGACGCTTTCAGGCTCGACGAGAAGAAGCTCGCAAGGCGCGTCGAGGGGTGCGGCCTTGTCTTTATCGGGAACCCGTCTAACCCTGCCGGGACGACGCTTTCAAGGGAAGAGGTCTTGTCGATCGCGTCCATTTGCAGAAAAAAAGGGGCCGTACTTGTGGTCGACGAGGCGTTCGCGGACTTCGCGGAGGATATCTCCATCATACAAGACGCGCCTTCGCTTAAGAACGTAATAGTGCTCCGCTCCATGACCAAGTTCTATTCGATGGCGGGTTTAAGGCTCGGGTTCGCGGCCGCAAGCAAGCCGGTCATTGAAAAGATGAGGAAACACCTTCCGCCGTGGTCGGTCAATACGCTTGCGTCGGTTACCGCCATAGCGGCCCTGACGGATGCGCGTTACATCGAAAGGACGTCAAAATGGGCGGTGACGGAAAGGGAGTTTCTTGCGTCGTCATTGGGGAGGCTCAATGGTATCCGGGTCTTCCCCTCAGGCGCGAACTTCGTCATGGCGCTGATCGAGGGCGCGCCCGACGCCTTGGAGCTTAAGAGAAGGCTTATCAAAAAAGGCCTGCTCATAAGGGATCTCGGTGATTTCGCGGGGCTCGGCAAGGCCTTTTTCCGCATCTCCCTTAAAAAAAGGGAGGAGAACAAGGCCCTTCTAAGGGAGCTTTCAGACGTATTCGGAGAGAAGGCCCCGAGGGCTCCCGCACCATCCAAAGCCGCGAATACCCTGATATAATATAACTATCGTCACTCGCCCCTTTTTTTCTTCCATTGCCCAAACTTAAGGAGTATCATGATTTAAATTTCACCCCTGAATATTCAAAAGCCCGGACCGGGAGTCCGTCCATCCGGGTAGTTCCTGCGGTCCACCCACGAGGGTGCCGGGCGCTTGCAAGTGCCGTTCATCATAAAAGGAACTCTTCTTATGAAGTCCTCAATAATGCAATACCTCAGGACGGCCCCTTAAAAGGCTGTCCCCAAGCCTGCCTATCGCACGGCGCCCTTAAAGGCCCGGGTCGAAAGACCCGGGCCTTTGTATTTGATGTGTTTATATTGCGGGGCTAAACGGATCAAGGCGTCCGCATTTGACAACCGGCCCTGGTTTGATAAAGTGGAAATATGAAGCCGCGCATTACAGTTATCACTCTGGGCGTGGACGACCTCGAAAGGTCGCTTGCGTTCTATCGTGACGGGCTCGGGCTCCCGACGGAAGGTATCATCGGGAAAGAGTTCGAGCACGGGGCAGTCGCGTTCTTCGACTTGCAGTCAGGGTTGAAGCTTGCTATCTGGCCTCGCGACGACATCGCCCATGACACGGGCATACCGAAGACCGCCCGTAGCGCCACGGAGCTCACTATCGGCCACAATGTCGGGAGCAAAAATGAGGTCGACGAGGTCATGGCGCAGGCGAAAAGGGCCGGGGCGAAGATAATCAAGCCCGCGGGAAAGACCTTCTGGGGAGGCTACGCCGGGTACTTCCAGGACCCTGACGGACACCTGTGGGAAGTGGTGTGGAACCCGGAGATGGAGGTAAGGGATTAGTGGGGCAGGTTGTGCTCCGCGTAGCGAAGCCCAACAAAAAGACTTCTTGCGGTGCAGGGGGTTGTATCCTGAACTATTAACTGTCATTGCGAGGAGCCAGCGACGAAGCAATCTCAAGGCTTATATATCATTAAAAGATGAGATGCTTCGCTCTCAATGACAACCCTTCTACTTCGCCACCCGTATTATCGTCTTCACATTCCCCCTCACATTGAAGTCTCCTACGACCTCCATCCTCCGGGGTTTTAGCAATCTATCGAGCTCGCTGAAAATCAGGTTCGTGACCGACTCGTGCGAGACGGCCTTGTCCCTGAATGAGTTGAGATAGAGCTTAAGCGATTTCAACTCCACTACCGACTTGTCCGGCGTGTAGACGAGCCTGATTGTGGCGAAGTCCGGGTATCCGGAGCGGGGGCATAAACACGTGAACTCCGGGTACGATATCTCTATCTCGTAGTCCCTCTCCGGGTTCGAGTTCTCCCACGCGACGAGCCGTGCCTTTTGTACCGCGCGCGCACCGTATTTTTTCCTGTCTGCCATGGCTCCCTCCTTGAAAAATCCCATTCTAACAGCACCCCGGCCTGTTTGTAAAGAGGGCGGGGGCGAGAATTGTGTTGACAAAGTTGCATGATTTCGCAATCATATAACTATCAAGAGTCGAAAGGAGCCTTATATGGGCATGGTGACGATAGTCCTTCAGGACGCCCCTTACGGGAACGAAAAAGTATGGAACGCTCTACGCCTCTCGCAGGCGCTTCTCTCGGTCGGGAGCCAGGTGCGGATATTCCTCTACGGAGACAGCGTGACCGGCGCCAAGAAGGGGCAGAACCCGCCGAAGGGCTACTACAACATAGGCGAGATGATGAAGGGACTCGTGGAAAAGGGCGTGGAGGTCCGCTCGTGCCTCACCTGCACCTCGGCGCGCGGGCTGACGCAAGAGGACTTCATCGATGGGGTCGTCGTAGGAAAGACCATAGACCTCGCCAGGTGGGTGGCCGAGGGCGGGCAGGTGATGGTCTTTTAGTCGCCTGGCAGGGCTTAAAAGCCTGTCGCAGGCACGGCGAGCGTCCCCGGCCTTTTCGAGGACGCTCGTTCCGAAATATGGCGCGGTTTGCGTTCCTCCCCCATTTCCTCTTGACAAACCTCCCCTAATTCTGTAACTTTAATAGATTCGGTTTTTGCGCCTGTAGCTCAGTGGATAGAGCATCGGCCTCCGAAGCCGAGGGTCGGAGGTTCGAATCCTCTCAGGCGCGCCATTTGCCGGAGGGGAAGGGTTTGTCGGGGCGGGTGTTGTTGGGTGGCACATCCTGCGTATAAAAATCAGGTTTTCTTGGGCCGCTAGCTCAGTTGGTAGAGCAGCTGACTCTTAATCAGCGGGCCGCTGGTTCGATCCCAGCGCGGCCCACCAAGAATATCAAGGGGTTACGGGTTTTCCCGTAGCCCCTTTTTCTTTGACCGTAACCAAAACGTAACCGTTTTCAAGCGCCTCAACAGCCTTTTTCTTGTGGGACGGCGCAAGGTGCGCGTACCGGAGCCATGGTCATGGTCTTATGCCCGAGGATCTCCTTAATCGTCACGATGTCCACGCCGGCCAATATCCAATGGCTTGCGGCGGTGTGACGGAGGTCGTGGAAGCTGAAGTCCGCGATGCACCTGCGCTCCAACCGGGTTCCACAAAGGATGCAGTTGCCCGGAGTCTCTAAATCGGTCTTTTGGCCCTCGTATGAGCACTTTGGGCATCTTTCAATCACCGCCCTCTTGCAGGCCGTTCGGAAGGATTTTTTCACTTCCTTGAACCTCTTGCCTTCCAGGTCAGTGAAGACATGGGGACTCTTGATGTGGCGCACAAGGCCCTGAAGAGTTGAACGGAGCGTCTGGTTTATGGGTATTTCTCTCCGCCCACCGTTCTTGGTCTGGTCGAGAAGGATGAAGTCGTGCCTTAAGTCCACATGGCGGTTCCATTCAAGGCCAAGGATCTCTCCCCTCCTCATCCCTGTGTTCAAAGGATACAGAATCCTTTGAGCTTCATCTCGTGCGGGACTACCTCGCACATGTATCGCTCAAGGAACATTCCTATAAAGTGGCTGAAATAATCATGTGGCTTCTCAAAGATACGTATCTCGACTTTGAGAATCATGTGCCGAAGGCTGTCATAACCGCTCTTGCCCACGACCAAGCCACGACACCCTCATTCCATCCGATAGCTCCCGTAGTTTGCAAGCGCTTATGAAAGGATGTTCAGAGGTATTGTATATCCCAGCCGACTTTTTAAATGACAAAGTCCTGCCCTTTTACGACGAGCACGGAATAAACATCCTTCGCATCCTGACAGACCGCGGCCCTGAGTACTGCGGTAGAACCGACACCCATTCCTACGAGCTCTTCCTGCACCTGAACGGGGTCGAGCATACGACGACGAAGCCCCGGCATCCCCAGACCAACGGGTGTGTGGAGAGGCTCAACCAGACGGTGCAGGAGGAGTTCTACAAGGTCGCCTTCCGTAAGAAGCTCTACAAGACAATCGAGGAGATACAGGCCGACCTCGATGCCTTCATGGCCTGTATAACGCCGAGCGCACCAACCAGGGCCGGTACTGCCAGGGGCGTACCCCGTTGCAGACCTTTTTAGATGGCATGGAGCTCTATCAAAAGTACGTCTATGAAAATCCTATGGAGGAAAAGGAGGCGGTGATGTAAACTCAGAAGTGCCTTAACCGGGAGACCTACTGTAAACGCAAATATCGTTCAGGGCATATAAGGAAAAACAGACCTTTCATATGACGGCGATGCCTTGTCTGTATGCGCCAGAAAAAAAGACTGTGTGATTTTTGACCTGGATATGGACGAAGATGCGGAGAAGGAATATATATTCGTCCCCTCGGGAATGCCTTTAAGAGCAATTCTCCTGTTTGATAAAGCAACCGGCAATAATTGTAAAACTGGCGAAAACAGCTGGAGCTATATCGGTAAAATGGAAGCGAATACGGTTACAATCGATAGGCAGGCATTGCTCGATGCGATTAAAGGCTCAAAGCTTGTCACCGCCGAGCCGAAATATAAGGACTTAAAGAGCGGCCGGTTTGAATTCAGACTAAGTAGAGGGTTCTAATAGGGCAATATCGTGCTTGTGATAGATGTATTTGCGGCAGAGGCTTGTAGCAGTGTAGGAATAACTGTTTTCCTTTTTACTATGGAGGCCGGATGAAATTCAAACTGCGGGTCTTACTGATCCTTTTGGTGTTGTTGTCATCAAGCCTGCTCCATGCCGAAGAAGGTCCTCACGTTGAGATGTTTTCCCCCGAAGGGGTCGTGAAAGGGGTTCGACAGGTGAGCGTAAGGTTTTCGGAACAGATGGTCCCCTTCGGCTCCCCCGCCCTTGTTGAGCCGTTTGATATCAGCTGCACTGAGAAAGGTTCCGAGAGATGGGCGGATGGGAAGAACTGGGTCTATGACTTTGAAAGGGATTTGCCTGCCGGGATTATCTGTGAGTTCACACTTAAACCCGACACCAGGACATTGGCAGGAAAGGAGATACAGGGGCGGAAAAAATTCTTTTTTTCAACGGGAGGCCCCGCCGTCAGATCTATATCTCCGTACGCAGGCTCAAACAGCATAGCTGAAGATAACGCTTTTTTAATAGAGCTTGACTCGGAAGTCTCCGAAGAATCGGTCCTCTCAAATGTGTTCTTTTTGGTAGAGGGTATCAATGAACGCATCGGCGTGAATATTATTTCAGGGGAGCTTAAACAGCAAATCAGCAGATTAAGGGGCAGGAAGAAGCAAGGGCCGTTCATAATCCTCCAATCAAGGCAAAGGTTCCCGAATGATTCAGCGGTGACCCTGGTCTGGGGAAAAGATATTTTATCGAAGAGCGGCGTACCGACAGATGCTGAGCAGAGATTTAATTATAAATCGAGAAAGCCTTTTACCGTAGAGTTCCACTGCGAGAGGGAGAGCCCTCAGGCAGGCTGCATCCCTATCTCGCAGATGGAGGTAAGTTTTTCAGCGCCGGTTTCGTGGAAACAGGCTGGGAAGATAATTTTAAGAGGCCCGAAAAACCAGGCTTTAAAGCCTGAAGAGCAGGCCGAAAACGGCGATATAGTCGTAAACTCGGTCTATTTTAAGGCCCCGTTCCCTGAGAATACGGATTTCATGGTGGAACTCCCTGAGGAAATCAACGACGAAGGCGGCAGAAAACTTATAAACAAGGATAAATTCCCGTTAAAAGTCAGCACCGATAAATACCCGCCCCTGGCCAAATTCGCCGCGCGCTTCGGGATACTTGAGCTTAATGCCCAGCCGGCCCTTCCCCTTACAGTCAGGAATATCGAGCCCGAGGTTCTGGCGCGGATAGTTAAGCCCGGCAGTGGCGGCATAGGGAAGATCAAAAACATCCTTGAAAGTTATACCGGGCAGATCTTAAAGGTCGATTCCCTTAAAAAGGGGAATGAGAACGAGATAGTCTCATGGCTGAATAGGATGTACATGTATAACGATGAAGAAGACAGGGGGTCATCTGTTTTCAGCAATCAGGAGAAGAGCAGTGCAAAAAAGCTTTCCATTCCAAAACCGGGCGGAGCAAGGGCGTTTGAGGTCATAGGGATACAGTTCAAGGAGTCTGGTTTCTATGTCGTCGAGGTCGAAAGCGCCATACTTGGCTCATCGCTCCTTGGAAGACCAGAGCCTGTGTTTGTCCCGGCTACCGTGCTGGTCACGAATCTGTCCGTCCATTTTAAATGGGGCAGGGAATCTTCCATCGCCTGGGTTACGGCCCTTGATACCGGCAGGCCCGTAAATGGGGCTATGGTCGATGTGAAGGACTGTGCCGGGAAAATATTGTGGAAAGGCAAAACCGATTCGAACGGTATCGCTGATCTGGGCAGATTGCCCGTGGAGAGCGCAGTCCCTAACTGCGGCAACGGAGCGTACGGCAGGGGCCTCTTTGTTACGGCCCGTTTGGCAAAAGACATGGCCTTTGTCCATTCAGGCTGGACAAACGGGATAGAGCCATGGAGGTTTCAACTCCCAAAAGAATACGATAGCTGGCCAATAATGGCGCACACAGTCTTTGATAGGTCGCTGCTCCGTGCCGGAGAGACCCTGCATATGAAACACTTTTTAAGAAGACATAACATGTACGGCGTGTCTGTCCCTGAATCTTTTTCCCCGAAGACTTTGAGCATCAGGCACTCGGGCAGCGACCAGACCTACGAGTTCCCGCTTAAATGGGATGGCAACGGTATAGCCGAGACGGTCTGGGATATCCCGGGGGAAGCGAAGCTCGGGAATTATCAAACGTTCTTTGTCGGCGATAAGGGTTCCGGCAGCTCCGATGGCTTTGCTGACCGATATTCAAGCTCACCTCAATTTGATTCGGGCTCTTTCAGGGTGGAAGAATTCCGTGTACCTCTTATGAAAGGCATCATCAAGCCCCCTGACGGGACAATGGTCCAGGCCGCACAGATACCCGTCGACCTTGCGGTGGCATATTTAGCCGGGGGTGGCGCTGGAGGGGCGCAGGTAAGGTTTAGAAGCCAGGTGCAGCCAAGGCGTCTTCCGGAATTCAAAGGGTTCGAGGGTTTGGAGTTCTCGAACGGCCCTGTCAAGGAAGGTCTCTCCCGGAGGAGAGGGTTTTCCGACTATGACGATTCAGAAGAGACTGATGAGGAGAAAAAGAAACTTGTATTGAAAAGCGAAGAGCTTACACTGGATAGGTCCGGGTCTGCAAAAACTATGATATCCGGGCTTGCAGGGATGAGAGGGCCAGCTGAAGTCCTGACCGAGCTTGAGTTCAAGGACCCGAACGGCGAGATTCAGACCGTCTCTTCCAGAATACCTCTCTGGTCGTCTAAGCGTCTGGTCGGGATAAGGCCTGAATCATGGGCCGCATCAAAGGAGTCGATGAAATTCTATGTCGGGGTCGTGGACCTTAAGGGAGCGCCGGCGCCTGACACCCCGGTCAAGGTGGATATATTCGAACAAAAGAATTACTCGCACAGGAAGCGGCTGGTCGGCGGGTTTTATGCTTATGAGCACTTTACGGAAATTAAGAGGATAGATACCTTCTGCGAAGGTAAAACAGACAGGGCAGGGCTCCTTATCTGTGAAGGGAGGTCCCCGGTCTCCGGACAGGCCATCCTGCAGGCCAGTGTAAAAGACGATGATGGGAATATTGATTTCGTACACAAGGATATCTGGGTAGCGGGAAAGAATCAGTGGTGGTTTGACGTCGGCGACAGCGACCGGATCGATCTTCTGCCTGAAAAGAAACACTACGAGCCTGGCGAGGTAGCCAGGTTTCAGGTAAGGATGCCTTTCAGGGACGCTACCGTCCTGGTCACAATCGAAAGGGAAGGCATCCTTGATAAAATCGTAAAAAGGGTCTCCGGTAAATCGCCTGTGCTCGAGATTCCGATAAAAGGTAATTACGGCCCGAATATCTTTGTATCGGCGCTTGCCGTAAGGGGCAGGGTCGGCGGAATCCAGCCCACGGCGATGGTCGATCTCGGAAAGCCCGCCTATAAACTAGGGATCACCGAGATAAATGTCGGCTGGAAGTCCCATGAATTAAAGGTCGATGTATCAACGGAACGAAAGGTCTACAAGGTAAGGGAAAAGGCAAGGGTTAAGGTTTCCGTGAGGACAGCGTATGGGCAGGTCCCTCCGGCGGGCAGCGAAATTGCTCTGGCCGCAGTGGACGAAGGGCTCCTTGAGCTCATGCCTAACAACAGCTGGGAGATTTTAAAGGCCATGATGGGCAGGCGGGGATATGAGATCGATACGGCAACCGCCCAGATGCATATCGTGGGGAAAAGGCATTTCGGGTTGAAGGCCCTGCCCCAGGGAGGAGGCGGCGGGAAGCAGGCCACAAGGGAGCTTTTCGATACCCTTTTGTTATGGAAAGGCAGGGTCAAGCTCGACAGTAAAGGGGAAGCCGAGGTAGAGGTCCCTATCAACGATTCGATTACAGGTTTTAGAATAGTGGCGATAGCCACCGGCGGAGCGAGCCTCTTCGGGACCGGCTACACATCCGTAAGGTCCACGCAGGACCTGATCATATTGTCAGGCATAGCGCCCCTGGTAAGAGAGGGCGACAGCTTCAGGTCCGAGTTCACTCTCCGCAATACCACGGATCGCATAATGGAGGTGGAGCTCTCCGGCCGTGTAAAAGGGCTGCCTGAGCCTTTGAAGCCGATTGCAGTCTCACTTTCTCCGGGAGAGGCCAGGGAGACGGGCTGGGATGTCACCTCGCCTTTTGGCAGAACATCTCTTGATTATGAGATAGAGGCAAAAGAGGCCGACGGCAGCATGGATAAGCTCACGGTCAGGCAGAAGGTAGTGCCTGCCGTGGCTGTCAGGACTTTTCAGGCGACTATAACGCAGCTCGACAAGGACTTAAGCCTTACGGTAAAGCGGCCTGAAGACGCTCTTCCGGGTCGTGGAGGGATAAATATAGGACTTCGTTCCAAACTCTCGGACGGGCTCGGCGGGGTTATCGAATACATGAAATTGTATCCTTATACATGTCTGGAGCAGAGGGTCTCACGCGCGGTCGCGCTAAGGGATGAATCCCTCTGGAAGCAGATAGTCGCGGAGATGCCAGGCTATCTCGACTCAAACGGTCTTGCAAAATACTTCCCGTCGATGAGAGAGGGGAGCGAAGTCCTCACTTCCTATATCATATCCATTTCGAACGAGGCCGGGTTGGATATCCCCGATGAGGTCAAGGCTAAAATGCTCTCCGCCCTTAACAGGTTCGCGGAAGGGTCTCTAACCAGATGGTCATCGATGCCCACGGCGGACTTAGCGATCAGGAAGGTCATGGCGATAGAAGCGGTTTCGCGGGCAATGAAGTTTAAGGTCGAGCTTTTAAATTCGATATCGATAGAGCCGAACCTCTGGCCGACATCGACCGCAATCGATTGGTACAATATCCTGAAAAGGCATGACGGCATACCGGACAGGGAGAAGAGGCTCAAGGAAGCCGAGCAGATATTGAGGTCGCGCCTTAATTTTCAGGGCACTACGATGGGCTTTTCAACCGAGGGCACGGACAACCTCTGGTGGCTGATGGTCTCGAACGATACCAACTCCGTAAAGCTGATCCTTTCTATGCTCGATTCCGAGAAGTGGAAAGAGGATATGCCCAGGATGGTGCGGGGAGCATTGGGCCGGCAAAAGAGAGGCGCATGGGACCTTACGGTCTCGAACGCATGGGGGGTGCTGGCGCTCGAAAAATTCTCTGCGGCATTTGAGAAAGAGCCGGTAACCGGTATCACACGGGCGAGATTATCAGAAAAAACCGGCAGCATCGACTGGAACGAAGGCGCAAAGAAAGAGAAAGACGGGATCGCATTCTCATGGCCTTCAACCAAAGAGGAGCTTGTAATCAACCATGACGGGAGCGGCAAACCCTGGGCGACTGTCCAGAGCCTGGCAGCGATTCCATTAAAGGAACCTTTCTCAAGCGGGTACAGGATCAAAAAATCCCTTATCCCGGTCGAGCAGAAACAGAAGGGTAGTTGGTCGAGAGGAGATATAGTAAGAGTAAAGCTTGAGGTTGACGCGCAGTCAGACATGACATGGGTAGTAATAAACGATCCTATTCCGGCGGGAGCGGCCATACTCGGAAGCGGGCTTGGGCGGGACTCGAAAATCGCAACAACGGGAGAGAGGAAAACTGGACGGGTATGGCCTGCCTTCGAAGAGCGTTCATTTGAATCGTTCAGGTCATATTATGAGTTCGTGCCGAAAGGCGTTTTTTCAGTGGAGTACACGGTAAGGCTCAACCAGAGCGGCTCCTTCCACCTTCCATCGACCAGGGTTGAGGCGTTGTATTCGCCTGAGATGTTCGGAGAGATACCCAACGGGAGGTTTGAAGTCACGCATTGACAACAAGGCGGCCTTTAAAGGCATGGAATTTAAACATGCAGGTATGGCATTGAAATGAAAAAACTCTTAATCCCCCTATTCGCTATTTTGGCTTTAGCCTTTGTGTCGGTCCAATCCTTTGCCGCAGGGCCGTGGAAAGGAAGGGTCATAGATGCTGAAACCAAGGAGCCTCTCGAAGGCGCAGTAGTGCTTGCGATATGGGATAGAGCATACAGGACTCCGAACGGTGATAGCTCTTACTTCTACAATTCAAAAGAGGTCTTAACGGATAAAGACGGCAGATTCGAGATACCGTCTTATAGACCCATGAATTTCTTCCCTATCATAAGCTATATCAGAGGCCCTTATTTCACGATCTTCAAGCCTGGGTACGGAAATTTCCCTGAACACAGGGTTGGTCCGCCAAGGGGCCTGTCAACAGATGCTATCGAGGAGTTCTTTTTAAGGGAGACAGGGAAGCCAGGGGAGATAGGGTGGGACTATGACAGAGAAGAAAAAATTAAGGTAATATTCGGCATTGTTGAGTTGCCGAAGCTCAAGACGAGGAAAGAGAGGCTTTTGACAATCCGCAGCATTCCGCCTTCAATTCCAAACGACAAGATGCCGAGATTGCTTGAATCAATGAATAAAGAACGGGTTGACTTAGGGTTGCAACCATCTCATATGAAAAGGGGTGCAAGATGAGGAGTTTAAGCTTCTAATAAGGGTCGATATGAAGAAAGGCTTGGTCTCATTCATCACAATATTGATTTCAGTCTTTGCGTCATCCCCGTCCTTTGCGGATTGGCTTGTTTTTCACAAGCCGGCTTTTCATGGCAAGGTGATAGATGCGGAAACAAAGGAGCCGATAGAGGGAGCCGTGGCGGTAGCCATTTATAACAAGAAGACGATCGGTATAGCCGAATCTTACACTGTAATAATTGATGTGAAGGAGACTTTAACGGACAGGAATGGGGAATTCCATTTTCCATCCTACACAACTCTAACTCAGCCCCTGTCATGGGAGTATGTGACGGACTTCATCATATACAAGCCGGGATACGGCAATTTTCCAAACGGAAGGGTGTATCCGATAAAAGGCATGGACATAGGCTTCGAAGATTTTTTTTCAGGAGGAATTGGGGTCACAAAAGAAGTCTTATTCAGAGAGCCATGGAAAGCAGGAGCTGAAGCTACAAAGATGAAGGCTGTCTTAGGTATTGTGGAGCTTCCGAAGGTGCTGACAAGGGAAGAGAGATTAAGGGCCATGCCAGGGAGAGATCCAGAAGTAAGAATAAAGGCAACAAAACTAAACAGTCTGATTCACGATGAAGAGGACTTTTTAGGTTTGCAAAGAACGGACCCATTTAAAGCCCGAGAGTTTATTTTAAATCAGAGGGGACCCATAGCCCGATAAAATTTGATCCATTGGTGCGCTTTTGATGTGTCACTCCCGGCTCTTTAGCCCATAGATTGTGATGAGAAGAAAAACTCTCTTAAAAACAGTGGCAGTGCTTTTTGTGCTCCTTCCTGTATCGGTATTTATTTCGATTTTTGCCCTGCTCCAGAGGCCGTCTAAAACTCCGCCTGACTTCAGGACGGTTCGTGATTCCTATAAAACCTCCGACGCCGTCCTGCTTGACAGATATGGCGAGGTAATTCATGAACTGAGGATAGATGAAAAAGGCAGAAGGCTTGAGTGGGCTGATCTGAAAGATATCTCCCCCGTTTTGCAGAAAATCATAATTCACTCCGAGGACAGGAAATTCTATGACCACAGAGGCGTAGACTGGCAGGCTATAGCGTCCGCATCCATAAAGAACCTGGTTTTGGCGAGGAAGAGGGGGGCGAGCACCATTACGATGCAACTCGCGTCCCTGCTGGATAAGGGGCTTCAGCCAAAAAACAGGAGGTCGCTCCGCCAGAAGTGGGAGCAGATACGGTATGCGACCGCACTGGAAAATGGATGGTCAAAACAGGAGATACTTGAATCGTACCTCAACCTCGTTTCTTTTCGAGGTGAGTTGCAGGGCATTACATCGGCTTCAAGGGGACTATTCGGAAAAGACCCGCACGGGCTGAATGATATGGAGTCGCTGATATTGGTTTCGCTCCTAAGGTCACCGAACGCCTCCATCGAGCAGGTTATAAACAGGGCTTATCTCCTTGGAAATGCAACGGGCCTTGATCTAAGGCGAGAGGCCGTTGAGTCAGCGGTAAAAGGGGCGCTTTCCGGCCCTCACTTCATAAAGCCCCGGATGGCCTTGGCCCCGCATGTTGCGGTACAGTTGTTAAAAACAGGCTCAAATGATAAGAACCTTGTCGAAAGCACTTTAGACGGCAGTTTGCAGCTATTTGCAATAGAGACCCTCAGACAGCACCTTTTATCGGTAAGCTCGCAAAATGTACAGGACGGAGCGGTCCTGGTCGTTGAGAACAAGACCGGCGATGTCCTCGCATATGTAGGCAGCAGCGGTGAACTGTCCGAATCAGCACTTGTTGACGGCGTGCGTGCAAAGAGACAGGCAGGGTCCATACTAAAGCCTTTTCTATACTCTCTTGCGGTCGATAATAGAATCCTGACCGCAGGATCCGTTATCGATGACAGCCCGCTTGATATCCCGGCAGTAAACGGGGTCTACCGCCCGAGTAATTACGACAGCCAGTTTAAAGGACTGGTGACGGCTCGCACTGCGCTCGCTTCGTCTTTGAATGTCCCGGCCGTAAAAGTATTGCAGATTGCAGGCATAGAAACATTTTTGCTGAAATTAAGGACCCTCGGCATAGAGGGGCTTGACGAAGCGGATGATTTTTACGGCCCCTCCCTTGCCCTCGGCTCCGCTGATGTGAGCCTCTGGGAAATGGTAAATGCCTACCGCACCCTTGCTAACGGAGGGCTGTGGAGTGAATTAAGGATTGCTTCAGGAGACAAGACAACACAGGTCAGCAGAAAAGTGTTCTCAAAAGAAGCGGCTTTTATAATCTCGGACATTCTCTCGGACAGAGAGGCAAGAAGCCAGACATTCGGCCTGGAAAACCCTCTATCGGTAAGGTTCAGCGCGGCAGTGAAGACTGGAACAAGCAAGGACATGCGTGATAACTGGTGTATCGGCTATTCGGATAAGTACACCGTCGGGGTCTGGGTGGGGAATTTTTCAGGAGAGCCGATGTGGAATGTCAGCGGCGTAACCGGCGCGGCGCCTGTATGGGCAGAGATAACGAACTGGCTACATCATAACGGCCCGGTACTTAAATTAAAGCCGCCTCCCGGCGTAGTTGCAAAGAGGATATCTTTTTCTGGTTTGGAGCCTGAGCGAAAAGAATGGTTTATAAAAGGGACCGAGCCTCAGGAAAAAGAGAGTCGATTCGCCATGAAAGCAAAACCCAGGATCGTCTACCCTGCACAGGGGATGATCCTCGCCCTCGATCCTGATATACCTGAAGGACAGCAAATGATGTTATTTGAAACGGATTCCGGTGATAACAATATGAAATGGCTGATCGATGGTGAATTCGTCGGGGAAGGGTCTTTCCTGAGCTGGACGCCCAACCCCGGAAAACATCTGCTCACGCTTGTGGATACGGAAGACCTCGTCCTCGATTCGGTATCTTTTGTTGTGAAAGGGAACGATACGGAAAATTAATATGGGTAGCTACTCAAAAATCCGAAGCTAAATTTGAAGAAAACGAATATCTAACGGAAAAAAACTGGCTCGACTATGGCGCGAGACCACGTTGAGTACCAGCCTTGGGGCCCAAAACGCGCATGGGATCACCTTCATGGGTTGTCCCTCTTGTAGAGCTAATTCAACAGAGATTGGCTATCTGGCCGCTGGCTCCCAGATCGCAATCTCTAACTTGGTCAGCCCAAATCTTACCTGAGAGTCTAATCTTCAATCAGTTCGCAACTGCAGATAAATTGAAACCGTTACAGCTACGCTTGGACTAGGTGTTTTATTAAACCCTGGAGGTGCTATGGCTGGTGAATTTCAGGTCGATGGCCAAAATGCGGGAGCGCAATTTACGCTAAAACTTCATCGTGGTGATGGCATGACCCTTATCGCGATGAACTGGAAAAATGAAAAGCCGCCAAAGAACCTCGTCGGCTTCGCTATCGAATACAAGGAGCCTGGGGGTGACAGGTTCTTCGCTCTAAAGAACCGGCTGTCTTTTCCCGGCCCTAACGGCGAGGTTGATGCAAACCGCCTTTCGACCTTGCGCTCGCCGATCCAGAAGTTCCGCTGGGTGCATTTTCCACGGAATGCCGAGCTATCCGGAGAATTCACCTACAGAGTAACGCCTGTCTTCATGAACGATCAGGATGAGCTGAGCTATGGCGAGGCGCAGACGGCCGCAATCGAGCTCCGGCGAGAAACCTATCCGGGAAAACTCAATGTCACATTTACCCGCGGCTTCGTATCTTCGCAGGCTTTCGTCGATAGATATGAATCAGTCGCGCCGATCTCCAAGCTTTTGCCGAAAAAAGCGGATGAGGGGCTGACATTTGTTCCGACTCACCCCAAGGCCAAGGAGGCACTGGCGTGGATGGGCTTTGAGGCGCGAGACGCCATCCTTGAGGTGCTCGATCAGGCAATTTCCGACAAGCTGGCCCAGGTCAGGGTGGTGGCCTACGACCTGAGTGAGCCCGATATCGTGGCCCGTCTCGAAAAGCTGGGTTCGAGGCTCAAGGTGATCATCGACGATGACGGTTCCCATGGCAAGCCCCATTCAGGGGAAGCCCAGGCCGAAAAGCGCCTGGCTGTCTCGGCAGGGAAGAATAACGTGAAGCGGCAGCACATGGGCAAGTTGCAGCACAATAAGACCATTGTGGTTGACGGCCCAAATGTGAAAGCTGTCGTATGCGGTTCGACTAACTTCACCTGGCGCGGTTTATTCGTTCAATCCAACAACGCTATGGTTTTGCGGGGTAAGAGCGCGGTCGAACCGTTCCTTACGGCGTTTGACGATTACTGGAATAAAGAAACGCCGGGTAGCTTTGGAAAGACGGGCTCGGCGAAATGGTCGGACCTCGGCCTTGACGGCATCAACGCGAAAGTCGCCTTTTCGCCGCACTCCAAGTCGAACGCACTGCTGCAATCGATAGCAGACGATATCGGCAAGAAGACCACATCGTGTTTGTTCTATTCGCTGGCATTTCTCTATCAGACCCCTGGGGTCATGCAAAATGCAATTAAGAAAGTTTCGAAGGACAAGAGGATTTTCGTCTATGGCGTTTCCGACCGAAAGGTCAGTGGTATCGATCTACAGAAGCCGAACGGCAATGTGTCTCCGGTCTTTCCCTCAGCACTCACCAAGAAAACAGTTCCGGAACCGTTCAAGTCGGAACCGACGGGAGGCGGCGGCAATCGCATGCACCATAAGTTTCTCGTTGTAGATTTCGATAAGCCGACCGCCCGGGTCTACCTTGGCTCCTACAATTTCTCCGATCCCGCAGACACTAAGAATGGAGAGAATCTGCTTCTCATCCGTGACCGTCGTATTGCGGTTTCCTACACCATCGAGGCATTGCGCCTATTCGACCACTACCATTTCAGGGTAGCTCAGCAGGAATCGAAGAAGGCGAAGAAGAAGCTGCAACTAACCAAGCCACCGCGAAAACCGGGGGAGAAGGCTTGGTGGGCCGAGTACTATACCGATGCTCGAAAGATCCGTGATCGAGTTCTCTTCGCATAGGCCACAAAAAGCTTCAATGACTGTTCACGTACTTTTTTGAGAGGGGAGGACGCCCAGCATTAAATCCAGATTAATGGTAAAGCGACACGCGCCATAAATACCCCGTTCAAAGATTAAAAGGAGGACCAAATGGCACTGGAGACTTTACTCGCGAGTCCGCCTTAGAATCAGGCGGCCTCGCCCACCGGGAAGAAGCTAAGCATACGGCAGCATTCTTGATGAATTTCTCGTGTACATATATATATTATAGTTATGTCTCCACAAAGAGCTCACAACTATTACCCTGTATTCCTTTGTTGTCAGACATTAATCGCCTCTGCTATTATAGTGCCATCTGTTTGGAAAAAGAGTCCACTGAACGCGTGTGCAGGCAGAGAGCCGGGTTGTGAAGTTTTTATGGTCCGGTCTTTTTAAGCCTTTCCCTCAGCTTCGTCACCCTCCTGTTTGCCTTCCGGTTCCGTACAGCCATCTCCAACGCCCTGGGCTGGCCTATGATGACCACGAGCCTCTTCCCCCTTGTCACGGCCGTATAAAGAAGGTTCCTCTCAAGAAGGACGTAATGCTCGGTCGAAAGCGGTATTACCACCGCCGGATATTCGGAGCCCTGGCTCTTGTGTATGGTCGCCGCATAGGCGAGCGACAGCTCGTCCAGTTCACCGATCTCATACGCAACGGGCCTTCCGTCAAAATTCACTTTTACAATTCCATCCTCTGAATCCACCCCTGTAATCCAGCCGATGTCGCCGTTGAAGACCTCTTTGTCATAGTTGTTGACGGTCTGCATGACCTTGTCCCCGGTGGCGAATGTTATACCGAAGCGGGTTATGCCGGCCTTTGCCTGAGGATTGAGGATCTTCTGAAGTTCTATGTTCAGGGACTTAACGCCTAAGGAGCCCTTGTTCATGGGGGTAAGGACCTGTATGTCCCTCACCGGATGCAGGCCGAACCTCTTCGGGATGCGCTCGGTCACCGAGCTTATTAGCCTTTCATGTATCTCCTCCGGCGTTCCGGCGGAAATGAAATAGAAATCGGTCGGCTCATCCGGCTCGGCCTTCACAGGCATCTCGCCACTGTTTATCCTGTGCGCGTTTACGATTATTTTGGACGAGGCGGCCTGCCTGAATATCTCCATGAGCCTGACCGTCGAAATAACGCCTGATTCTATGATATCCGAAAGCACCGCTCCGGGACCTACTGAGGGCAGCTGGTCAATGTCGCCCACGATCAAAAGGCCGGCATGGTCGGGTATGGCCGAAAGGAGTCTGTTCATAAGCGCCACGTCCGCCATCGATGCCTCGTCCATGACAACAAGGGATGCATCGAGGGGGTTCTCCTTGCCCCTTTTGAAGCCGTTCGTCATCGGGTCGTATTCGAGGAGCCTGTGAACGGTCTTGGACTCCATGCCGGTAGCTTCGGAGAGTCTTTTGGCGGCCCTGCCGGTTGGCGCGCAGAGCGCGATATCGATCTTTTTGGCGAGGATTATCTTGAGGATACTCTTGACTATGGTGGTCTTGCCCACTCCGGGGCCGCCGGTTATGACAGCCGCCTTGTTATTGAGTACGAGCCTTACTGCCTCTTGCTGGGATTCTGAAAGCTTAAGGCCGGTCTTATTCTCCACCCAGGGGATGGCCTTTTCAGTGTCTATGCCGGCCCACGGGGCCTTGCCCTTTAAGAGGCGGGTGAGGTTATCAGCCACACCCGTCTCGGCACGGAAAAGATGCGCAAGATAGAGGCAGGGCTTTCCGCCGATATCGTCCTCGATGATGTTTCCTTCCCGGACTTCGTGGTCGATAGCCGATTCTATTACAGCCTCCGGTATTTCAAGGAGCCGGGCCGCGGTCTCGGCAAGACGCTTGCGCGCCTCCGCGCAGTGGCCGGCAGAAGATATCTCCTGCAAGACATGGCGCACTCCGGCCTGTGCGCGCATGAGGGAGTCCGCGGCTACCCCTAACTTCTGGGCGAGCATGTCCGCCGTCTTGAATCCCAGGCCGTGGATATCGAGCGAGAGCCTGTAGGGGTCTTCTTTTACCTTTTTTATGGCATCGTCGCCGTAAGTTTTATAAATCCTGAAGGCGCGGGCAGAGCCTATGCCGTGGGACTGCAGGAAGACCATGATCTCTCTTACGGCCTTCTGCACTGCCCACGCGCCTGTAATGCGCTCCATGCGGTGCCTGCCTATGCCGGGGAGTTTAAGGAGCCGCTTAGGGTCATTTTCGATGACATTAAAGACCTCCTCGCCGAAGGCGCTAACAAGGACTTTGGCGAAATGAGGTCCAACCCCCTTGACCATGCCAGAGCCAAGATACTTCTCAATGCCCTCGACCGTGCCAGGTGGGACGATTTTCAAGAATGTGGTCTTGAACTGGAGCCCATAGGTCCTGTCGTTGCTCCAGGCGCCTTCGCATTCCAGGTACTCCCCTGGAGACACGTTGGCCGCAGAGCCTACAACCGATACGGGTTCTTTCTGGCCGGCCACATTTATCCTGAGCACGCAAAAGCCGGTCTCCGGGCTATGGTAAGTAACCCGCTCCACCGTGCCTGCAAGGTGCTCAAGAGGAGCGCTGGGCTTATCCGTCATTGATGAGCGCATATGAGACTGATAGTATCATATTCATGAGGGGAGTAAATTTTTCAATTCCGGACTGGATTACCTACTTTACCTTTTACTTGACTTATACTATACTTATGGAATGAATAAACCAGCTGTATACGAGCCCAAGTATTTGGTAACCGCCCACCTTTTGAGGCTCCTTGAAAGCATCGCCTCGCTGAAGACGAAAATTGAGCTTTCGACCGTGTCGGTGGCTTGGGTGCCGACTCTTGCGAAAGATGCCTTTGCACGTACGGCGCATTCCTCAACGGCCATCGAGGGCAACCCGCTATCCCTGAAAGAAGTCCAGATACTCGCTGAGGGCGGAGACATCCCCCAGGCCAGGCCCAAGCATATAAAAGAGGTGACGAATTACCTTGCCGCGCTCAAGTTCATCTCTGAACATGGAAACAAAAAGACGATTTCAGCGCAAGACGTCTTTAAGATATACACAGTCATCGGCAAAGACGTGCTGGATAGAGGCCCTCTCGGCGCATATAGGGATTATCAGGTTTATGTGGGGGACCACGTACCGCCGAAGGCAAGGGACGCGGGGCGTCTCATGGAGGGTTTACTCGAATGGCTGAACGGACGAGGGCAGGCGTTGCCAGCGGTATTCTCATCCGCCATTCTCCATTATCAGTTTGAGTATATCCACCCTTTCGGTGACGGTAACGGCAGGGCTGGCAGACTTCTGGCTTTGTGGGAGCTTTATAGAAGGAAGTTCGATACTCACCACATCTTTTCGGTTGACGAGGTTTTCCTTGAGAACAGGCAAAGATACTACAACGCGCTCGATATTGTAAGAAAAGAGAACGAAGACCTTACCAGCTGGCTCGAATTCTCGGCAGAAGCCGTCGAGCTTACCCTTGAGCGGGTTTTGTCGAGGGTCGAGACTGTCCGCATCTCGGAAAAAAAGGGAGATATAGCTTTATCGCCGAAGCAGGAACGCTTTCTTAATCTCTTACAGGCTGGGCCGCTCGGTATAAGGGAAATACAAGTTCAATTGGATGTGACGAAACAAGGGGCGCATTTTCTTATTAAGCCTCTTCTGGAAAAGGACCTGATAAAAAGAGTGGGCGGGCATAAGACCGGAAAGTATACTCTGGTTTAGGTTTGTTGTGAAGTTGATCAGATGGTGTAGAAAGGGCTTTTTTCGAGATAAAACCTCTTGCAATTTTGCATTTAAAATGCAAATATGCAAGATATGTCCACTCAGAACCCATACCTTAAAAGGACTATCGAGCCCTTACTCAGGAAAGCGGTCAGGGAATTCCCCGCCGTTGTGCTTACCGGACCACGCCAGTCAGGGAAAACTACCCTTTTAAAACACCTTTTTGGTGAAAAGCACAGATATGTATCCGTCGAACCGCCTGATGTAAGGATCGCCGCTAACAAAGACCCGCGCGGCTTCATTGAAATGTATCCGCCGCCGGTAATCTTTGACGAGATACAGTACGCACCGGACCTATTGCCTTATATAAAGGAAAAGATAGACGCCGACAGGGGTGCCTATGGCAGGTATCTAATAACCGGCTCACAGAACCTTCTGCTTGTCGAGCAGGTCACGGAGTCCCTTGCTGGACGGGCGGCGATGCTCAAGCTCCTACCCCTTACAAGGCGCGAGATGGAAGGTGTCCCCGGGAAGCTCCTCCCCTGGGAGCTTAAACAACCAGGCAAGGAACTGAAAATATCTCACAGGAAGATCTGGAGCGGGTTCCTTCGTGGGAGCTACCCTGAGCTTACGGCGCATCCCAGGAGGGACGCGGCCCTGTGGCATTCAGCGTATATACAGACGTACCTTGAGCGCGACCTCAGGACTCTACGACAAATAGGAGACCTGACCCAATTCCAGAACTTCCTGCGGGCCCTGGCGGCCCGAAGCGCACAACTCCTTGACCTCTCAGACCTCTCGCGGGATTTAGGCATAGCCGTAAATACCGTCAAGGCATGGCGGTCCGTGCTGGAAGCAACCTACCAGGTAATAGTGCTTCGGCCCTATTTCGCGAATATCGGGAAACGGCTCGTAAAAACACCAAAGGTCTATTTTACCGATGTGGGCACGCTCTGCTACCTTGCAGGACTCAGGGATACTGAACATGCGGCATCCGGACCGATGGGAGGGGCTATTCTTGAGACCGCGGCGGTTTCCGAGATATTCAAGACGCTTATACACCGTGGTATAGACCCGCAGATATACTTTTGGAGAACATCAGCCGGCTCAGAGGTGGATATAATCATCGAGTCTGAACAAAGGTTGATACCTGTAGAGGTGAAGCTGTCTTCCACGCCACGACCGGCGATGGCATCGTGCATAAAGGTATTTCAGGAGGACTTCAAGGAAAGGGTCGCGCCAGGCTATGTGCTCCATACCGGAGATGTGCGCCTGCCGCTGGGGACTGGAATAACCGCCTTGCCATTTGTTGAATTGTGAAATAGATTGGATGATCAGGTTCGACTGATGCCTTGTTGCCAGATATCGACGCCTTTGCTATAATTTTGTCATCGCCTTGAAGAGGTGCAGTTCAGATTTTCTTTATTTGCTTGATTAAAATTGAAGACTTATTCTAAAATCTGTATATGATGCGATTGATATTTAATAACAGGGAATCTCTGATTGAATAACAGAATACAAATAAATATCCCCCACGAGAAGGTAGTGGAGTTCTGCCGGAGGAACCATATTCAAAAGTTATCTTTTTTCGGCTCGGTCCTCAGAGGTGATTTTGGGCCGGATAGTGATGTGGATATACTTGTGGAGTTCCTTCCTGGTATGGGTCCAGGGTTAATCGGTCTTTCTCATATGGAGCTTGAGCTTTCAGAAATCCTGGGGAGAAAGGTCGACCTGCGGACTCCTAACGAACTCAGCAAATATTTCAGAGAAGAAATTGTTTCATCTGCACTGGTAGAATATGCGGAAAGATGATTTAATCCGTTTAAAACATATGCTGGACGCAGCTAAAGAAGCTCGTTTGTTTGCATCTGGCAAGAAAATAAGCGACCTTGACAATAATCGCCAATTGACGCTCGCTCTGGTTAAGGATATTGAAATAATCGGAGAGGCGTCAAGTAAAGTTTCTCAGCGGGTCGCTGGTTCGATCCCAGCGCGGCCCACCAAGAATATCAAGGGGTTACAGAGAAATCTGTAGCCCCTTGTGCATTTCACTGTCCCGTTTTTGTCCAGTTGGCGTGAATGGGGCTGTCAGGGAGTACAGGTTTACTGGGTTTCGGGCGATATGGTAAGGTGTATGAAAAATAAAATATATGATTAGATTTAAAACTCACAAAAAAAGATGAAGAGATCTTGTTGGATTATATCAGGTTTAGCTCTGGTTGGTCTCATTCCCCAGCCCGCTTATTCTCATACAGGAGTCCTGTATGACTTATATTTCGATTTTCTGATTATCTGTCTAATCGGATTTGCCGTATTTATTGTAACGCTAATTGCAGGTTATCCGTTATATCTTTATTTTCTAAAGGAGTTCAGAGAGGAACGGATAGATAATTTGAAATTGTATTTCGTAATAATTCTTGCAGCCCTGTTTTATTCATTTATCCATTCAATTATTGAGGTACAGGCAAATCCAAAGATATCTGGGTCTTACTCTGACATAACTCCTTTCTCTGACTTCGCAATAATGTTACTGTTGCTTTTATCATGCTCGTTTCATAGCTTTTTGTTGGCAGCTTTCCTAACGCGTAATATGATACGAGCATCAAAAAGTAAACTTTCATATTCACCTTTACTATTCGCAGCTTTCAGTTCCTTTTTTTTTATAGCACTCCTTTTTTTGGTTCATTATTCTAACGCGAAATTGCGGCTTATTAATTTGCTGCTGAGTTAATTGTGGTGCTTTTAAACATCTATACTTGATTCCGGGTTCGTTATGATACACTGCAAACTCTGTCAAAAAGAACAGAAAATTATAAAAGTTGAAGACCTCGGGCAAATGTTGATGATCTCATGTTTGCCATTCGGTTTGCTATTTGGTCTTCCGTCCCTAATATTTCAATTTTTTCTTGGTGTTTACCTGGTGACGGTCCATAATTCTAGCAAATACATTTGTAAAAGCTGTTATGAAAATAGCTGCCTTTTATGTGGTAAGAAATTATCTTCGGGTCGATACTGCGGAAATTGTAAAATAATTTACTGCCCTTTTTGTAAATCCCACCAATCTTATGACAGGTCATGGTCTTGGTTTTCTTCATTAATACTTCTTCCTATAAGTCTATTATGGTTTGTGATCGCTTATATAAATATGTGGATTGGAATGCTGTTTCTTGTTGCCTACATGTATTTCACCGCGCCACAATGCAAAACCTGTAATGAATATTTATACGCTTCTTATCATTTCATTCGAAGCCGAAATAGTGAGTAGGAGGGCTACGCCAATTTTTTTTGCGTGGCCACCAATTAAATCAAGGGGTTACAGAGAAATCTGTAGCCCCTTTTGCATTTTACTGTCCAGTTGGGAAATAGGGGCTGTAAAGGGGTGTGATGGAGTCGGGTGATATGGTATGGTAAACAAGTATGGGTATGGTATACACAAAAGAAGGGATGTCATTACCCCACCCCGAGAGCTTAAATCATGAATCCATTTAAAACTAAGAGTGCCGCGCCAGCAGATTTTCTCGCAACGAGAATCGATGGGGAGAGGATTGTCTTATCGCCTGTATCTGAAGAACATGCTCAAGACATCTTCCATGAATTTACCGAAGATATAACGCGCCATATGATGCCAAAACCACTTAGCGATATGGCGCATGCTTATGAGTTCGTCGATACATGCAGGAAAAACATGAAAGCTGGACTTGAACTCGTCCTTGCGATAACAAAAGTTGACAGCGGGGAATTTTTAGGAATATGTGCCATTCACGGAAATAATGACCCGCAAGTGCCTGAGCTTGGGGTATGGATCAAAAAGAGCGCTCATGGAAAGAAATTGGGAAAGGAAGCTGTTCGATATCTGGCAGAATGGGCAATGAAAAATCTCCTTTTTTCATATTTAATCTACCCGGTCGACCGCGACAATATTCCAAGCCGGAAGATTGCGGAATCGTTGGGCGGCGTTGTCCTTGAGGAAAGAGTTCGGAAAAGCATGTCAGGGGCAACTCTGAACGAGATTGTTTACAAAATCGAAGTCCAGTAAGTTGGGTTAGCGTAGCGTAACCCAGCCGCCAAAGCCGTTGGGATTCCTCGCCACCAAGAAAATCAAAGGGGTTACGGATTATCCGTAGCCTTTTTACATTTCAGGGTCCGGTTTTTGTCCGGTAGATTTGCGGCTCAAAAAGTCAGCAGGGAGGCTGGCTATTGTCATTCATGCCACTCCAGGGCTTTCGGAAGATAAGAGAATTGAGCTACTATAAGCTTCCGGCCTATGATAGTATTTTAAATCTGACTGGCGCCCCTTTCGTAATAAATAAGTTTAAAACAAAGAAGATTTCTGGGAGAATATACCAATGGATATTCTGTCAATCGGCGTTTTATCGTACAGCACCGTATGGGCTATCCTCGGCATTGTCTTGATCGTCGCCGAATTGATGACGATGGCATTTGTACTGGTTTTCTTCGGTTTAGGGTCTCTTTTGACCGCGTTTTTGACCTGGCTTGGGATCACTCCTGATTTTACAAGCCAACTGTTGGTTTTTTCGATCTCTTCTTTAGGCATGCTGCTGATTTTGAGGACCTTCGCAAAAAAGCAGTTTTTCAGGAAGTCTGACATATCACAGGAATTCATCGGACAAAAAGTAAAGGTTACCAGGGCGATATCGGTTAACGGCGAAGGCGCCGTTTCCTATAGAGGGTCTGAATGGATTGCGTTTAGCGATTCAAATGAAGCGATCCCCTCAGGCAGTATGGCGGAGATAATCGGTACGGAAGGCATAAGGGTCAAGGTAAGAAAAATATCGTAGCATGTCAGTGGAGGAATGGATGGAATATGTGTTGATCGGTTTTGTTATTGTCGTGGTCATCGTAATTTTTAAAGGCGTCAGGATCGTGCCGCAGCAAAGCGCGTATGTCATTGAGCGCCTGGGTAAATATTATGCCACATTGCATGCCGGCATCAGCTACATAATCCCCTTTGTCGACAGAGTCGCTTATCAGCACAGCTTGAAGGAACAGGCTATTGATATCCCGGAGCAGGTCTGTATCACCAAGGATAACGTTCAGGTGGGGGTCGACGGCGTCGTATTCATTCAGGTAATAGACGCAAAGATGGCTTCGTATGGGATCCAAAACTACTTCTTCGCCATAACCCAGCTTGCCCAGACGACGATGCGGAGCGAAATGGGTAAAATAGACCTCGACAAGACATTTGAGGAAAGGACGACCATAAACGCATCGATTGTCGGTTCAATCGATGAGGCCGCCAAATTATGGGGCGTTAAGGTATTGCGGTATGAGATAAAAAATATTGTGCCGCCCAAATCCGTCCTGGTTGCGATGGAAAAACAGATGCAGGCTGAAAGAGAAAAAAGGGCCATCGTCCTGGAGTCGGAAGGCGCAAGGCTTTCCGCGATAAACGTCGCGGAAGGGCAAAAAAAGAAGGTTGAGCTGGAATCCGAGGCTTATAAGATCAAGCAGATCAACGAAGCGGAAGGGCAGGCCAGGGCAATTACCGAGATTGCGACAGCTACAGCGGAGGGGCTTAAAAAAGTAGCTGAAGCAATCACGGCCAACGGCGGGATGGAAGCGGTTCAGTTACGCGTTGCGGAAAAAACGGTAGAGCAATTCGGACATCTCGCCAAGGCGACAAACACGCTGATACTGCCTTCCAATTTTGGAGACATGTCCTCCATCATCGCAACGGCCATGAGCGTCGTAAAACATGTGGAACCGAAGGCCAAGGGATAATAAACCGGCTGGCCGCCGGTCCTATCCCGGCGCGACCCGCCGAGATATAAAAGGGTTACGGGTTTCCCGTAACCCTTTTTGCATTTCATGGCGCAGTTTTTTTTCGTTGAGGGATGGACTGTACGAGTGTACAGGTACAGTTTTTAGGGTCACGGGCGATATGAAAAGGTGATGAATGTAGGATTTAACCGAGGGGTGATCTGATGAGAAAAATCTTTTACGGTGCGGTTCTTTTGACCGGCGCGGTTGTCGCCTTGTATTTCCTGCCTGTCCGGCAGGATTCCGCCCTGTACGGCATAAAGAGCTTTGTTGTCGAGAAAGGCGCGTCAATAAGGATGTCTCGGGCCAGTTCCGCCGATATTCAGCAGGAGCTTCACTATAAGAAAGAGGAGCTGCGGGCGTATGAGGACGCGATAATCAAAATAGACGCCGCTGACGAGCAGATGAGAGCCGATGCCCCCGTTTGTCCCACCACAGGGGAAAAGGCGATAGTGACAATCAGCAGCGACCCCAGGACGGACCTGCGCGAGAAGATACAAAGATTGGAAAACGAGATCGCGGCCCTTGAAAGCAGAATATAAGCGCTGATACGCGCGGTTCGTTGAGTTAGCGTAGCGTAACCCAACTTTACGCAAGAGAATCCATTCAAAGCTTGAGTACAGCCGCACGATGGATTGTTGTGTTCAAGGACACAACCCAAACCACAAGCCTTCCAAAATGCAAAAGGGGCCGCTGTCCGCGGCCCCTTTTCTGCATCCTCCATTTTTCCAATCTACAGGCTTAAAGCCTCGCCATCAGCGCGCTCCGTAAAAGTGCTCCAGAAAGGGCTTCCGGAAATCCCTGTGGCATCCGTAGCAGGCGGTCTGAACGGCTTGAAACGCGGCGATCGCCGCCTGGCCGTCCCCTTTTGCGGCGGCCTCTTGCAGGGACTCGGCGGCCTTGTGCGTCTCCTCGTCATAGCCTTTGAACCTGCCCATGTTCGTTCCCATGAAGGCCATTATGCGGACCTTTTCGGTAAACGGCGGCTGCGGGTGGTCGGCGATGAGCGGCGCGGTCTTCGTAACGAGCGCCCAGTCCTCCCTCGAGATGCCGTCGGTTACGGCCTGCATGTTGGCTCCCAGGTCTTTCATGATGGACCGGAGTGCGAGAGCCTCGCCTGAGATAGCGCCGGTTTCGGCTATGGCCCATGTCGAGCCGAGGACAAGACCAGCGGCCAGTACCAAAGTGGTAATCCTTCTCTTCATTAAGCCTCCTTGAAGTTGCAGCGTTTTAATCCCCTTCCCCCTTGATGGGGGAAGGTTGGGTTGGGGGTGAAGCCCTGGCCGGGCAGGCAAATTCGTAACGAACGGCAGGGAGTTCGGATGCCAGGGACTTCGGTCAAGGCTTTGCCCCTGCGCCAAGCAGTCACCCTCCCCTCTATCCCCTCCCGTCGAGGGAGGGGAGGAATTAAGGTAGAGATACCCCGCAGCTTGCTGCGAGTAGTTCATTCAAAACGCCCTGCCTTCGCCGGCCTCCTCATGGGTGCGGCCGTCGCGGATGTGGTATATCCGCTTGAAGGTCGGGATGATCTTCTCGTCATGGGTCACGACTATGACGGCGGTCTCGTACTGGCGCGCCATCTGGTTGAGTATGCGTATGACAGCGAGCGCTCGCTCGCTGTCGAGCGGCGCGGTCGGCTCATCCGCGAGTATTACCGGAGGCCTGTTTACAAGCGCGCGAGCTATTGCCACCCTCTGTTGCTCTCCGCCGGAGAGCTGGGACGGCATGGCCCTGGCGCGGTGCGCGACGTCCAGCGCCCCGAGGAGCTCTATTGCGGCTTTCCGCGCCTCTCCGTTTGGCCGTCCGGCGAGCATCGGGAGGAGCGCGACGTTGTCGGTGACGTCGAGAAAAGGTATGAGGTACGGCGCCTGAAAGACAAAGCCGATATTGTCGCGGCGGAGCGCCCTTAAGTCCCGTATCTTCCAGCCGTTGTCGTATATCTCCTCAGCGCCGAGCGTCATGCGCCCCGCAGTCGGCTCAATGACCGCGCCGAGGCATTTAAGGAGCGTGGTCTTGCCCGAGCCCGACGGGCCGACAAGACCCACCACCTCTCCGGGGGCCACTTTCATATCCACGCCCTTTAGCGCCTCGACGGCCGTCTCTCCCTCGCCGTAGCGTTTGCTGAGACCTTCAATCACGATCCCCTGTGCATGCGCCCTATCCACCGATCGCCTCCGCGGGGTCCACCTTGAGCGCGGCCTGGATGGCCAGCACGCTCGCAAGGACGCAGATAATCACCACGGCTACGAATCCGCGCGCGGCGTCCCCCGGCTCAAGGAGGACGTACTTCGGGAAGAACGGCGCCCAGAAAGTGGCGGCGACCTTGCCGACGACGAACCCTATGACGCCGAGCCCGACCGCCTGCTGGAGTATCATGAAGGCGATCGTCCTGTTCCTCGTGCCGATGAGCTTCAATACCGCTATCTCGCGCACCTTGCCCATTGTAAGCGTATAGATGATGAACGCGACTATGGCCGCGCTGACGATGGCGAGGATGACAAGGAACATGCCTATCTGCCTTGCCGAAGTGGCTATGAGCTTCCCGACGAGTATCCCCTCCATCTGAGAGCGGGTGTATACCTGGAGACGCTTCCAGCGGCGTATCGGCCCGGCCACGTCCTCTGGCGAAAAGCCCGGCTCTATCTGCACCAGCACCGCATTGACATAGGGGTTTGCGCTTTGCGAGGCTATGACCGAGTCCGTGAGCCCTGGGACGCCTGGGCGGTTGAACGCGGGGTTCTCCGCGGTGCGGCGGCGTTGCTGGACGATCGCGTCGTTGTCCTTGAGGAACTGAGCTTCCTGCGCGTCCTTGAGCGGGATAAAGACCATCGGGTCGCCGCTGGAGGATACCATGCGCCGCGTAAGCCCTACCACGGTGTAGAGGTTCCGTCTGACCTGAACGTGCTCTCCGAGCCTGAACCCTGCGGACAGGTCTGCGACGGCCTCGTAATGCCCGCGCGTTATGTGGCGGCCCGCGACGAGGTACCGGGGCTGGCCCGGCTCGCCGTATCCGCCGGGGACGACCCCTACCACCATGGCCCGCACGTCGGTTTCGCCTCTACGCACCTGCATGGTCAGATACGTGACGTTTGCCGCTCGCGCCACCCCCTCCATGCCGCGGATGCCGCGGTATGCGTCGTCATATATGCTGGAGGATTCGGCGTACGGGCCGAGGGTGTCCTTCTGCACGACCCAGAGGTCGGCGCCGCTGTTGTCGAGGAGTGCTTTGGCGTCGTCGACCATGCCGCGGTAGACCCCGGCCATGGTGAGCGTCACGCCTATCAAGAGCCCGAGACCCACGCCGGTGAAGACGAACTTGGCCCAGGAGTGGAGTATGTCGCGCCCGGCAAGGCTGATCATTGCGGCACACCGGGCAGGCGCTCTACGATTTTCACGCGGCTGCGGTCGTTAAGGGCGCGCTGGCTGTAGACGACCACGCGCTCTCCGGCCTGCAACCCCTCGAGCACCTGTACCCGGCCGTCAAGGTCCGTCGAGCCTGTCTTGACCGGTACGAACCTCGGCTTGCCGTCGTCTATAACCCAGACGCCCGTTTGGCCGTTGACGCGCTTAAGGCTCGCGTTCGGCACTACTATCGCCTCGGGCAGTGCTGGCAACGCCACTGTGACCTCCGCCAATTCACCGACGGGCGGCAAAGGCGCAGGCGGCGCGTCGAAAACGACCCTTGCAAGCGTCTCTTCAGTCACCGCGTCCGCCAAAGGCTCCACCCGAAGCACCTGACCGGCGGAGGAGCGCCCGGGGTCCGAGGCGGAGGCCCGAGGAGCCGAGTTGATTGAATCGCGTATTTATCCAGAGGCTCTTCGGGTCGATTATCTCAATGACCGACTGCCCGGCGACGAGCGTGGTGCCCGGGTCGGCCTCGCGGGCCGCGACCAGCCCGTCAACCGGGGCTACGAGGCGCAGGTTGGCGCGTTGCTTCGCAATACCCCCGCGCTCGGAGCGGACTCGCGCCTTTTCCTGAAGCGCGGCGTTGAGGTTCGCGCCAGCAGAGGCAAGGCCCGCCTCAGCCACCTGCAACTCCTGTCTCGTAGCGTCGAACGCCGACTGGCTTATCGCCCCGGTCGGCAGGAGCTTTTCATAGCGTTTCGCCTGGGCATCGGCATAGGAGAGGCGGGCAGAGTTGTCCCGCACCTGGGCCTCAGCGGCCAGAACCGCGGCCTCCGCCCTTTTGAGCGCGGCCTCCTGCCCGACGACCCGCTCATCCAGGTCGACCGGGTCCATCTCGCCAAGGAGTTGGCCGGAGCGGACGCTGTCGCCCACGTGCACGTCCACCCGTTTGACGCGCCCGGCGACAGTCGGGCCGATCCTGTATGTGTAACGGGCCTCGACCGTCCCGACGCCGAAGAGGGCGGGTGTTATCGAGCGTGTTTCTACGGTCGCCACGGTCACGGGTACAGGGGCCAGAGGCCCGGAGCGGAGCGCCACATATATAAAGAGGGCGGACAAGGGCGCGAGCACGGCGATAAGGGCAAGCTTGCGGCCGTGTTCGGAGAGGCGCTTTTTCATGGCGCGCTCCTTATGCCGCGCATGTAGATGGCGAAGACCGCCGGGGCCTCGGCCCTGAGGCGTTTTACGCCCCCGTCGAGCATCGACTGTATCACCAGGCCCTGGACGGTCCCGATAAAGAGGGTGGCGGCGGCCGCGGAATCGACCTCCAGGGCCAGATCTCCCCGCGACTTTCCCTTCTCTATGAGCGCTTGCAGGCGCTTTTTGTAGTTGTCGATGAGCGTACGCACCATGAGCTTGGCCGGGGTGTCGGAGGCGCTTTGAAGCTCGCCGAAGATCATGCGAGGGACCCCCGGGTGTCTGGCTATGAAGTCGATGTGGGCCATGAACACGGACTCCAGGGCCGCGAGCGGGGTCGGGGCCGTTTGCTCTGCCTTATCCGTTCTGGCCAGCAGACGCTCGGCCACCCACTCCATCACGGCCTTCCAGATGGCTTTTTTGGAGGGGAAGTGGCGGAAGAGCGCACCCTGCGTCAATTTCATGCGCTTGGCGATGGACGCCGTTGTTATCTCGCTCGGGTTCTGCTCGGCGGCGAGCTCAACGACCGCCTCTATGGTGACTGCCCGGCGCTCGTCGGCCGGAAGGTGTCTGGGGTTATGTTCCATGGGAATGCCTCCCGAGAAAAGATAGTAATTAATTACTATCTTACATCCCGCGATTTGTCAAGATAAAACGTTCTACAGGGGTGGGTTAATGGGTTTCGATGAAAGTTCTCTGGGCGAAATAAAAAAGAGTTATTTTATCAACAAAACCGAGTAGATATATTTTTATTGGTAGAAAAAAAGACTTATGTATAGTATGTTCATTTAAAATAATCCTCACTAAAATTTAATAGAAGGCTTAGAGAGATGGATTTTTTTAGAAGACCGGCTGTTTTTTCAAACATCCTTTTTGTTTTGGCTTTGTTGACGTCGCATCCGTTCCAGGCAAATGCCTCTGAGCGGCAGGATGAACTCTACAAAATAATAGGAACTCATGCCTCTGGAAGCAGTATCGCCGAGACCAGGGGCGGGTATATCGTCGCGGGGAGCGCCCGTGACAAGGACGGTCAATGTTGCCTCGGGTGGGCCGTAAAGATAGATAAAAGCGGCGATAAGCTGTGGGAAAAAACAATCGGCGAGAGCTACAATTATTATAATTTTGTCAAGGCGGCAGCCATGGGAGACAGGGCCGTCCTTGCGGGGGCTACGGATATTTCATACAAACCCCAGTGGCAGGCCGGGACTTTCGCCTCTGCGTCGGGATGGGTCGTAAAGTTGGCTGAAGACGGGTCCGTGGAGTGGGAAAAGAAGCTGAGGTTGAAAGAAAGACTCGAATATGAGGACATTGAAATAGAGGTCATGCCTTCCATCCTTGCGACGGATGCGAAGGTCGTAGGAGACAGGATAATAATAGCCGGTTTTCTCAGATACGGCATCAGCGATACCCCCATCGTCTGGATGCTCGATGCCAAAGGCGGAGTCGTCTGGGAAAGGCGTATCGAGGTTGAAAGGGAACATAGCGTTTGGCCTGATGTTATTATCCCCTTACGAAACGGCGGGATTGTTATTGAGGGTGATTTGATCGACCGTAACAATAATTCCTTTAACACTTGGCTTGCTTACATTTCCGCTCGCGGAAAGGTCCTGTGGGAAAGAAAATTTAACTCTGACATTGATAAAAAGTTTGTATCTACGGCCTCAAGCCGTGTTCTCGCAGAATTAAAGGACGGCAGCATAATTACAGGCAACGGGGTAGAGTATTTAGATATTAAGGAAATAAATGAAGACATACACTCTACGCAAAGGAAAGCTATTATCCAGCCGCTCGGAGGTTCTGTTTGGCTAAGCAAGCTTGCAAATAATGGGGATTTGAAGTGGAGAAGCAAGATAAATATTCCAGGGATTTGCGGCATCAAAGGCCTTTGGACGGCGGATAAGGATGAAATCGTCGCGGTTGGACAAACATGCGAAAATGAGCAGGAAAGGATATGGGCGGCGACCCTTTCATCGTCCGGCAAGATTAAATCAATAAAAAAATTCCTGCCGGTTAAGAATGCGCATATTCATCAGGCGATCCCGGCAGGAGACGGCGCGTTTATAGCCGTGGGGAATTCGCATGAAAAAGAATCAGACGGTTCATCGGTCTGGATATATCGAACAGAATTCAATTCCAATGCTAAATAGGGGGATATAAGGTGTATACGCTTGAAGATAAGGGGTACTGGTTTTTTTGTTGCAGAGGCATAGCCTCGTAGGTTGGGTTAGCGAAGCGTAACCCAACTTTATGCAAGAGAATCTCAAAATCTTGAATAAAGCCGTACGACTAGTACGACTAATTGTTGGGTTTGAAGACGCAACCCAACCTATAAGGCTTCGTTTGTCTTCGGCGCTTCTTCGTCCTGTTTATCTTTACCGCCGGGCGGCCCGCCCGAGCACGAATTCTTGACCTTCTCCCAGTCGACTCCCGGTAGCAGGGGCTCGTAATCCCGGGGTGAGACTGACTCAAGGTTCTTTTTAAGATATTCGACCCTGTTCTCCGTGGGGGGGGGATGGGTCGAGAGGTACTCAAGGACGCTCGCCTTTTTGTCTTCTTTTCCTTCTTGCACTCGCATTCCCAGAGGTATTCAAAAAACCCGACCATCCCCCCGGGGTCGATACCCGCCCTTACCAGAAGCTCCATCCCCTTTTATCCGCCTCTTCTTCGAGATTTCCCCCGTAGCGCAACCCTTCCATCGTCCGCACCGCGCCGGATAGGCCCTGATGATCTCGGGCGATGTGCATTGGGGGACCATGCCGGTAAGACCGGATACGTACGACCTCCCGAGCCTGTCCTCTACGGATGGCGGGATGTTTGCGGCCCTTGATTTCACGGCCTCTCAAGGAACTCCGCATTCGTGTTAAAATTAAACAGGAGGAATGAAGATGAAAGATTTTGAAAAGGTCCTTTTGAACGCGATGATATACGGCTACGGCGTCATGCTCTCGAAATGTCCGCCCTCAGAGATCGAAAACATCTCGCGCGAGATAGGCAGTAACCTCATCTCCTACCTGAAAGAGTTCGGCATGGAGTTCAGGGAAAGCGATACCGTCGAGGACACGGTCGCCAATATAATCAGTTCGTTTGTCGAAAAGGGGTTTGTAGAGGACGTCATAATAGACCCGACTACCGAGAAAGGGATGTACTGCAAATGGGTAAATCTCGTGGGCATAGAGGCCTTCTCCCGCCTTTACAGGGAGACAGGGTCGGCGTTCATAAGCTGTCCGCTCTCCATGATAGTAATGGCCGTCATCGGGCCCATGGGGTACAGGGTCAGGGTGAACGACATCAGGTTCGACCTCGAAAGCAAGGTCGCCGAGACTTGGGAAGATTTTGAGATGAAGCGGGTGAGAATGGCGGTCCGTGGTTAACTCTTGCAAAGAAGATGAGGATGAGCGCGTAGCAGTGGTTGCCCCAAAAATAGAAAGGGTTACGGACCGCCGTAACCCTTTTTGCATCCCGGTTTTTTGAGGGCGGCCCCCCTCAGTCTTCGAGCGAGACGACCCTGTCGCGCCCGGAGGCCTTTGCGTGATAGAGGGCCGTGTCCGCCCTCCGGAGGAACTCGGCCAAAGGCTCCTTCTGCCGCCGGCTGGCCACCCCGGCGCTCACCGAGAGCCTATGCCCGCTCATCGCTCCTTCCAATACTGTCTCCCCCACTGCCTTTCTTATCTTCTCGGCCATCGCCACGCTCCCTTCCTCCGTGTTCCCCATGAGGAATACCGCGAACTCCTCTCCCCCGTAGCGTACCGCTATGTCGCTCGCCCTTATCGAGGCCGTGAGCGTGGAAGCGACCTTCCTTATGACCTCGTCCCCGGCCCCGTGTCCGTGGGTGTCGTTGACCTGCTTGAAATGATCGAGGTCGAACATGGCGACCGATATGCCGTATTTTTCATTTCGGTCGTGGGCGTGCATGAGCCTTTTAAGCGTCTCTTCCATGTAGAAACGGCTGTAGAGGCCGGTAAGGGGGTCCCTTATGGACTGCTCGTAGAACTTGGCCCGCTCGAAGTCGAGCATATGGTAAAAGATCTCGCGCTCGACCGCGACCGCGAACGTGCCGCTCATCTGTCCGAGCAACCGGTCTATGTCCTCGGTCATCTTTATATCATGTGAGAGGCGTATTACGGCGGCCGCCTCGGCCCTGCCGCCCTCGAGCGGGAAGAGCGGTATGAGGAGGCACCACTCCTTGAGGTTCCCCCTCATCTGAACGGGCCCCGCCTGCATGAGTAACTTTTTGTAGCTTGCCGTATTGTCAGCGTACCACGAGGCCTTGTCTTTACCGATGACGCCGGATAGTTCCTCGGGAAGGCTTTCGACGACGCTCCGGTAACGCGTCTCCGGGGCGAGGTAAAGAGGCTTCCCGTCGGCTGTCGCGGTATGGAATTCGACCGAAGCGACGGGCAGAGTCCTCCGGAGGATATCCAGGAGCGCGTTCGCGATATCGCGGAAGTCCCGGTAGATGATGACGGTATTGGTGATGTCCTTCAAGGTCTTATTGAGGAAAGAGAGGCGGCGGATGTCGGTGTTGTCGTTTGCCAGCGCGAATATGCCGCAGTCCAGTTGCTTGAGCCTGCCGATGATGAAGTTTATGAGGCCGCCGTGGAGTATGGAGCCGTGTTGCGGGGCGATTAGCTTAAGCGGAAGCTCCTCTATCCTCAAAAGACCGTGCAAGAGTATCTCTCTGCTCGGCATATAGTGCTCGTGGAAGGGGCGGATGTCCTCGAAGTACGACTCGTCCCGCGCCACAAGGCTCCACTCGCGGGTCATGCCGCCGAAGATATCGCTTGAAAAGAGTATGCCTGTAGTGACGTCGAAGGTGCAGAACGCGCCGGGGAAGTGCAGGTACGGCGTAAAGACGAAGAGGAGGAGCCGCCCGCCTATGTCGAGTTGCCAGTGGTTCTCCTCTATCTCCCAGAAGGGGAGGCTTAGCGCGTAATGCTTGACGAGCTCGCGGGCCCTCCAGTGCGTTACGACGACCGCGTCGGTGCGAAGCCCCGGGATCTTCTCTATCAGCTTAAGCGACGCCGTTATGTCGGGGTCCTGATGATGGCAGACGAAGTAGCGGATATTTGAGAAGGGTATGACCTCCTCGACCTTCCTCCGGACGTTTTCAAAGGTGAGGTGCCCGCCCGGGTCTATGAGGACCGACTGGTCGCCGTGCTCAATAAGGTACGCGTTGCACTGGAAGAGGTCGTCGGGCATGTATTGCCCGACCCACCAGACCTTTTCCCCTATCTCGACGGCGTGGCTTATATCGGCTGAGTTTATTTTTTGTATGTCGATCTGTTCCATCAAAAGGTCCGCCAATGGGGTTAAGTCAAGCTGATGAATCATCACGATAGAATGGGACGCGTTGCCGAGGGTTAAGGATATGATTACACAATAGGAAAAAGCTGTCAAATGGGCAGCCCGCTTCCCTTGCCGGGTATATCGGGCGGTATTGACGGACGCAGTCTTTTTGTATATATTGAGTATATACATTTATGAAATATCAAGAAGACATCTTTTCTGACATAGAAGGCTTTGATTGGGATAAGGGAAATTTCCTTAAGAATTGGGAAAGGCATGACGTCAGCCATATCGAGTGCGAAGAGGTCTTTTTCAACTCGCCGCTGCTTGTAAGAAACGATACCGCGCATTCGGCCACGGAAGTGCGTAATTATGTTTTGGGAAAAACGGACAACGGTCGTCCGCTTTTCCTGGTCTTCACGATAAGGAAAAACAGGATAAGGATAATATCCGCGAGGGATATGAGCAAAAAAGAGAGGAAGGTCTATGAAGAAACGGAATAAGACCCCCAAATTCAAGAGCGAGGAAGAAGAGAGGGAGTTCTGGGCGAAGCACGACTCGACCGGGTACATCGATTACTCCAAGGGCAGGAAGGCGGTATTCCCCAACCTTAAGCCCTCTACCAGGACCATATCCATAAGGTTGCCGGAGTCCCTCATCGAACACCTGAAGGCCCTGGCCAGCAAGCGTGACGTCCCTTATCAGTCCTTGCTGAAGATATTCCTGGCAGAGAAGGTGGATGAGGAGATGCATGCCGCGAAGTGACGCAGGAGGTCGGCAGATTTAATAGCCGCTTGCCACACGAGCATATCGGGCAACATTGGCAAGGGTGCGGATGTCAGACCTGAACACTCAAAAGAGGCCGTGATGACGAGAATATTCATAATACTGTTCTGCCTACTATTCCTCCCTCCGCTATGTAGCGCTCCTCGCGCGGAGGTGACGGAGCATGATTACACGGCTACATCGTCGATATTGTTCCCTGAGACCCTCTCATGGACGCCGGTAAACAAGATGCGCAAGGTGGACAGGGCGTTTCTGGCAAAAAACAAAGAACTGCTAAGAAAGGCATATTTATCGAGCGAGGCCGGAAAGGAGAAAGAGAAAGAATATTGTTCTTTTATTGATGTGTTGTTTACCGACCAGGGCTATATGGACACTTTTTCCTTGCACGATGTCGATGCCGACGGACGGCTGGATGTATTTTACGCGGGGCATGCACACTGCGCCGAAGGCAATTCCACCCTCATCTGGTTTGGCGACAGGGATGGCTTTGTAGTAAAGGAACAATATGTCTTTGATAACATCCTGCCCCTTCGTATAAAAGAGGGGACGCCGGTACAATTAAGCTCCGTGGAGAAAGGTTGTTGTGCTGATGAGATAGACAGATATCACGTGGGGACTATCGATGCTCCCAGAAAACAGAATATCAGCGTCACAAAAACAACCTTGCTACCCGTCAAAAGCGAGAAACCTGCGCCGTTTGTATCAAATAAAAGGGAATTGGTCTTGAGGAGTTCGCCCTTGGTAAACGACGAATATGACCAAAATGCGAGCGGACGTAATTGAGTTGCCGTCTTTGGGAATGTTTTGACAAAATACCTCCCGGGTTGCGGAGGCAAAATCATAGGAAGGCATCAGGACGAGAATTCAAGGTTAAGGTATTTTGTAGTCATCGATCCCTGTAGCCTTCTTCGCACACATGTCCCATATGGAGTGGATGCGGGGTGGATCGACTCCGCCGGTATCGATTTGGAATAAGCGTGGAAGCCGTAAATTCCAACCCAGTTCATACGTCCCCCTCTTTTCAAATCAGTTGAATATTTTCCCATAAATCAATATGATTACCGCATATGCCGTCGACTCGCCCATACAGCCTGAAGATCATGCTCCTGCCCCAGGGGCTTCAAGAGGAGCTCTCCGGGCTCCTCGATAATCATACTGTCGACCCCGTCAAGGAAAGCGAGAACGCCCTCATAAAGCTCATCGAGGGCGGGTATGACCTCGTCATCGCCAAAAGCGGACGCGAGATGGTCCAGTACGTCCAGTACATGGCCGCGGTCGACCCGAGGGTCGAGATCTTCCTTGTAGGGGTGTCCGAGTCCGAGGCCCTCGACACCATAAAGAGGGGCGCTTCAGCCTGCTTCGGCCTCCCGCTCGACAAAGAGAGGTTCGCCGAGAGCCTCGAAGAAGTCGCAGTTCAAGCCGCCATACGTAACGAGACCGACGAGATAGAAAAGCTCCTCGTCGAGAAGTACACCTTCGCGGGTGTCGTCGCGAAAAACCCGCAGATGCTCGACGCGTTCCGTTTCCTCCGGAAGATCGCCCCCTACTTCAAGACCGTCACCATAACCGGCGAGACCGGCACGGGGAAGGAGGCGATGGCCCGCGCCCTCCACGCCATAAGCCCTGCCGCGAAAGAGCCGTTCGTAGCGTGCAACTGCGGCGGAATGGTCGAGACGCTCATAGAATCCGAGCTATTCGGCCATGTAAAGGGGGCGTTCACCGGAGCCGACGCCGACAAAAAGGGGATGTTCGAGGCCGCCGGCTCCGGGGTCCTCTTCCTTGACGAGATAGGGGACATGCCCCTATCTTTCCAGCCGCATCTCCTCCGGGTCCTCCAGAACGGAGAGTTCAGGAAGGTCGGGGGGCCTAAGACCCTTATGGCCAACTGCCGGGTGATAGCCGCGACTAACAGGGACCTCGCAAATGAGGTGAGGGAGGGGCGTTTCAGGGAGGACCTCTTCTACAGGCTGACCCCGCTCACCCTGACGGTCCCGCCATTAAGGGAGCGCAAGGACGACATACAGCTTTTAAGCAGGCACATTTTAGAGAGGTTTTCATCAAAGACAGGGAAAAAGGTCGACGGCATCTCCAGGCCCGCCCAGAAGGCGCTCCTTTCATACGACTGGCCGGGGAACGTCAGGGAGCTCGAGAACGCGATAGAGTACGCCGCGATACTCGCGAGCGAGCCGTTCCTCAAGGCCGAACACCTTCCGGCAACGGTCACTGCGATAGGCCCTGAAAGACCGGCCCTTGAGGCCCATTCATCCGGGACCCTCGAAGAAGTCGTAAAAAGGCATATACTTTCAACACTTGCCGCCTCAGCCGGGAACAGGTCCGAGGCCGCAAGGGTGCTTGGAATTAGCAGAAGGGCCCTTTTAAGAAAGCTTGAGAAGTACTCCATATCGTGAAGGCCTGCCAAAACCGCACACCCCTGACTGTACACACCTCTGAAGCGTAATATGCCATTTTTCAACAAATAATTTGATTCAGACCCACAGGCTTGGGTTAAACAATAGGCCAAAACCGCACACCTTTTCACCTGGACTCCCGCGCGTATCCCGAGTTATAAATAAAATACTATATATATCAATATGTTACATGGTAATGTGACTTTAGGCACATGTTTTGCAATTGCATGGAGTTAAAACATGACTATGAAACCGACCATGAAAAAAGAAGATGGGTTTACATTACTCGAGTTGCTGATAGCGATGTTCATCCTATCCTTCGGGCTCCTCGGCACGGCTACGATGCTCTCTATGGGCATCGGCACCGACAGGCTCTCGCAGATGATAACCGTCGAGGGGGCTCTCGGCTCCTCGGTAATCGAGGACATAACATCGAGGGACTCAAACGACGCCATATTCAACGCAACCGTAACAGGCGCGACATACGACCTCGACCCGGATACCGCCGCGACTGCCAAAAATGTGAGCGGCAGGGTCTATTCGGCGACTTATTCGGTGTCGGTCAATAACCCCGTTACAGGGGTCTCAAAGGTCGATGTAACGGTCTCAAGCGGAGTAAGAAGCGTAAGCTTCACAGCGTTCAAGGGGACTGTGTAGCTATGGAAAGGGCCATGAGAGACGATAGGGGCTTTACGATAATCGAGCTCGTGATAGCCATGGCGATACTCGGCGTCCTGACCGCCGGGATATTCTCGCTCTACAACACCCAGCACAAGGTGACGCATATTGAAGCCGATGTTGTCGACGTACAGCAGAACCAGAGGCTGGCCGTGGAAAGCATAACGAGGGACCTCCGGATGGCGGGCTTTGCGCTCACGGGCGGAGAGTTCCCCGTGGCCCTCATCCAGAACAACTCCGGAGTGAGCGGATCGGACATAGTCGTCCTTAATACGGCCTCTGCCGCCGGGACCGTGGCGCGCATAAACGCCGACACGACCGTCAACGTCTCATCCGGCTCGGCGATCGCTTTTACCATCGCCTCAGCCGACGAAGCCGCCATTTTGACCCCCGGCGACGCCGTCAGGGTCATAAACCCCGGGGACAAATCCCAGCCGGCGGCGTCGGCCTTTGTCGTTTCAGCCGTGGACTCTTCTGTCCCGTCAGTGACCATCACGCCGTCCTCAAGCGCAGGTGCCACTGACTTTAAAAGGGGCTTTCTCATCGTAAAGACCGGGGCCTCGGCCCCTGACACCTACCCGAACACGATACGGTACTGCCTCGGGCCTTCCGCCGGGTGCGCCCCGGACGTCGCCTGCCCGGCTGGGAACTGCCTCATGAGGATAGTCAACGGGAGCGCGGATGAAGGGTCGATAGCGGCAAGCAACATAAGTGACTTTCAGTTGAGCTATGTGCTCGATAACGGCTCGGTCACTTCGGCCCCTGCCGACGCATCGCAAATAAGGGACATAAAGATAGCCTTGAACGCCCAGACCGAGGCCACGAAGGGGCTCTCGAACGGCGTTGCCAAGGTAAGGGAGATGAACGCATCGGCAAGACTAAGGAACAGATAAAAAATTCCTGTTTTTTTTCAGGTAGCCAAAACAATGGAGAAATGTATGTTCAAAAAAATCGTCGGAAATGAAAAAGGCATGGCGCTCGTCATAGCACTCATCGCGCTCTTTCTCATGGGGCTCTTGGGTACCATGATGCACGCGAACTCGTCGTCCGAGACAAAGGCCGCGAGGAACTGGAGAGTCAAGCAGGACGCGTTCTACGCGGCCGAACGGGCGCTTGAATACGGAAGGTCCGACATGAACATCTACACGCAGATAGGGACCGGCACGGTGAACATACCGCTTACCGGAGTGAGCCTCTCCGACGCAAGGAGCGACGCAAGCGGGTCCGTGACATTCCTGTCCAAAGGCAACCCGCCGAGGGGCTCGGGCATGGACGCTACCGAGTTCGAGGCCAACTTTTTCGTGATCTCCGCCCAGGGTACCGGCCCGGCCAATGCCCAGGCAATGGTGGAGACGAATGTAGCGAGGATAATCCCGAGGAGCTGATGATGAGACCCGTCCTTCTTGCCATTGTTGCCCTGTTGTTGTTCGCGCCGTTCGCCGGCGCCCTCGACCAGTACCCCGGGGACGCCGTCATCTACGGCGTCTCGACGGATACGCTACAACCGAACGTCCTCATAATACTCGACAACTCCGGGTCTATGAGCGAGACGATCGTCTCGGGCGACCCCTACAATCCCTCGACGGTCTACGCCGCCACGAACGGCTGTCAGGGACAGCCTTGCGAGACCGACAAGGTCTACAGATGGAGGGCGATAGAGGGCAAATGGGTCCAGTACATAAACGACGTCAACTCGATCACCTGCCCGTCTGCAAAGAACGCGCTCCTTACTACCGGCACCTACCAGGGCAAGCTCAAGACCTCGGGCGCGTGCACCAACAACTCCGGCAGTTACTCCCTCGGCAACTACATCAACTGGCTCACCATCGGCGGGGGCTACCGCTCAAAGATGGAGATAGCCAAGGAGGTCCTTACGAACCTCCTCAACACGACCTCGGGCGTGAAGTTCGGCCTCATGATATTCAACCAGTCGAACGGCGGCCACATAGCCGGGGTCGGCGACCAGTACGGCTACAACGGTTATAACGCCTATGTGAAGGACATGGACGCCGTCTTCTCCGGCACTACCACGAACAGGACGGCTCTCGTGAACACCGTAAACGGCATAGACCCCTCGACCTGGACGCCTCTGGCAGAGACGCTCTTCGAGGCGATGAACTACTACAAGGGACAGGGCACGAGCTTTAACGGAAACATTACCTACACCACCCCGGTCGAGTACAGTTGCCAGAAGAACTATGTCATCTTGATCACCGACGGCATGTCGACAGAGGACAGGTCGCCGGTATTGAAGACCATCTGCAACCAGGGAGACTGCGACGGCGACGGGTTCGAACCGGCGAACGACCCGAACAAGGTCTACAATTACCAGGGCTCGGACTACCTCGACGACGTCGCGAAATATCTTTTTGACAACGACCTCCTGCCCGATACTTCCGATGAAAAGACCCTCGGCAGGCAGACGGTCCTCACGTACACCGTTGGCTTCGGGCTCTCGGGCGTGGCCTACGCCGAGGACCTCCTTCAGGAGACGGCGTACAACGGCGGCGGCGTCTACTACTCGGCCTCGTCGACCGCGGGCTTAAGCGAGTCTCTACGCCAGATACTCGCCTCCATCGTCGAGGAGAACACCTCTTTCGTCGCCCCGGTCCTCCCGGTCAGCCCCGAGAACCGCACCTACACCGGCGACCGGCTCTACATGGGGTTCTTCATGCCCAAGAACAAGGCCTTCTGGTCCGGGAACCTCAAGAAATTCGGGCTCGACTCCGACGGCAACATCGTGGACAGGTACGGAGACCCGGCGACCAACTCCGACGGCTCGATAAGGGAGAACGCCGTTTCATACTGGAACACGGTCGCCGACGCGGGCGAGGTCGAAAGGGGAGGCGCTGGAGCGCTCCTCCTTACGAGGTCGCTCTCAAGGAACATCTACACCTACATGGGGACGAACGCCGGCCTTACCGTATCGGCAAACGCCTTTACTTCATCCAACGCCCTTGTGACGGCCTCCGCGCTCGCGGTCGCCGACGATACCGAGAAGACGCGCCTTGTAAATTACGTCCACGGGTATGATGCTTATGACGAGGACGGCAACGGCATAACGGATGAGAAGAGGGACTGGATACTTGGCGACATACTGCACTCGAAGCCGACGGTCGTCGCGTACTCGACTTATTCTTCAGCGGAGGAGAACGACTGCTCTTTGAACAGGTCGATGATCTTTCTCGGCGGCAACGACGGCATGCTCCACGCCTTCAAGGACTGCGACGGGTCAGAGGCATGGGCGTTCATACCGCAGGACCAATTGCCGAACCTCAAGCACCTCTACGGCGCCACGCATACATACTTCGCCGACTCATCGCCGTCGGTCTATGCCTATGACGCCAACTCCAACGGCTATATAGAGACCGCGAACGGCGACAAGGTAGTGATCGTATTCGGCGAGAGGAGGGGCGGGGGCTTTTATTACGCGCTCGACGTCTCGGACCCGTCAGCGCCGGTCTATCTGTGGAGGCTCGGCTCGACGGAATCGCCCTCGGGCGTAAACACCGATTATTCGGAGCTGGCCGAGACATGGTCGGAGCCGGTCATGACGAAGGTTGCGATAGAGTCAGGCGGCACGGATGTCACGAAGGTAGTGGCATTCGTCGGCGCGGGCTACGACAACTCGTCCGAGGACCAGGAGCCCGCGCCCTCGTCCACCAGGGGCAGGGGCGTATACGCGATAGAGATAGCGACCCTTGTAAACGGTGTCCCCTCGTTCTCATCGAGCGGCAGGAAGGTCTGGGGGTACACGGCCGCGGAGAACTCCGCGCTTACGAGGTCCATACCGTCGCAGCTTTCCGCGCTCGACGCGAACGGCAACGGCTACGTGGACAGGCTCTACGCCGGGGACGCGGGAGCAGGCGTGTGGAGGTTCGACGTCGGCGGCAGTCTCACTTCATCCTGGAGCGGCAAGAAGATCTTCCAGTCCAACCCGGGCGCCGACGCATCCTCGGGGAGGAAGATGTTTTACAAGCCCGCCGTGACGCTCGAGACCGGATACGAGTTGCTATTCCTCGGGACCGGAGACAGGGAACACCCGGTATCGACCGGCACGGTCGACAGATTGTACGCGGTGAAAGATACCGGCCAGGCCTCGACAAAGACCGAGACCGACTTGATCGACGCAACAAACGCGTCGTCCGTAAACATCTCGCCCTACTACGGGTGGTACATAAAGCTCTCGACGAACGCCGGGGAGAAGTCGCTTGCGCAGGCCGCGGTCTTCGGAAAGGCCGCGTATTACACGACATACGAGCCCTCGAGTGTCGTGAACATCTGCTCGGCCGGGGCAGGCACTTCGAGGCTGTACTCGCTCGAGTACCTCACGGCCGGGGCGGCCTACAACTACAATACATCGAACGACACGCAGTCCGGGGCCGTAAAGGACGCAACCGACAGGTCAAAGGAGATAGGCTCGGGCATTGCCTCGGGTGTGGTCACCGTAGTCGGCCCCAACGGGTTTACAGCCCTCATCGGCTCCGGAGGCTCTATCGTTAACCCGGATGTCCGGCAGGGCGGCTCATCCATTCCCACTTACTGGAGGGAGGTGCGCTGATGGAAAGGCTTCTTGCGATGATGATGGTCGCGATGATCGCTTCCGCGTCCGCCGTGTTTGCGGGGGAGGAAGGAGAGGAGAGGTTCATCCAGGGCATAATAAGCTCGTACGGGACATCCTCGTTAGTCCTCAACGAGAGACAGACGATCAACATAAAGGCAGAGACGAGGTTCTTCGATTCGAGCGGCAACGACTCAAGCATGTACAGGCTCTCGGAGTACAAATGGCTCTATGTCGAGGGCACGCCGGGTGAGGATGGGTCGATAGACGCCGAGAAAATATACTTTCTCCCGAAGTACATAAGCGGCAAGGAAAGATACAGATACGAGTACATGCAGATACCGTGAGAAAAAATATGAAAAGATCATTCATAGCAATTCTCTTTCTGGCGTTTTTGATGCAGGCGTGCGGACGCGCCCCGGTCCCTTCCGCAACGGAGCGTGGGAAGACCGGAGCGTTCTCGGTAAGTCTCATCCCTGAGGCCCCGAGGGCCGGGGATGCCGTCAGGGCCGTCGTAACCGGAGGGAATGAAGCGTCTTTCCGCTGGGAGCGGAACGGAGAGGCGATGGAGAACGCCGCCGACGTACTCGACACCTCCGGCTTCAGGAAGGGAGAGAGGGTCGGCGTCGTCGTGACCTCTGGAGGAAGGGAGGCCTCGGCCGAATCGATACTACTCAACTCTCCGCCGGTGATCAGGTCCATCGACATGAGCCCGAAGCCCTTCAACAAGTCCACGGGTGTAAAGGCCGTGGCGGATGGGCGCGACCCGGACAATGATGCCATTGAGTACGAATATGAGTGGTACGTCAACAACGAGAGGGTATACGAAGAGAGCGGAGCGGCCCTTGACGGAAGATACTTCAAGAGGGGTGACGCCGTCTCGGTGCTGGTAGTATCTTCAGACCGTGAAGGGTCAAGTGAGTTCCGTACGGACGCCGGGGCCGCAATGAACGCCCAACCCAGGTTCGTCTCGGTCCCGCCCGATGATTTTTCAGGCTTGTTCATCTACACACCCAAAGCCTCCGACCATGACGGGGACGAGGTGAAGTTTTCCGTCGTAAAAGGCCCTGAGGGGATGAAGATGGAAGGGGGGAGGCTTGAATGGGATACAAAGGGGCGGAAAGGCGCGTTCGGGGTCGTGCTCTCGGCCGACGACGGCAACGGCGGGGAGGCCTTCCAGCGCTTTGAGCTCAAGGTGGACGATGAGAAGTGAAAAGGGTTATACGCTTTTAGAGACGCTCGTCGTGCTCGCGATAGTCGCGTCTGTCTCCGCGATAGCCATCCCCAGGTTCTATACATGGCGTCAGTCCGCGTTGTACAAGGAAGCCGCCTGGGGGGTAGTCGCGGCCTTCCGGCTCGCGAGGGACTCTTCACTTTCCACAAACCTCGAGCACAGGGTCGAGTTCGATATCGACGCCAGGAGGTTCAGGCTCGCAACCGGCAACCGTTCCTCCGGTTCAACGGTATGGACCGGCGATCCGTGGACAGAGCTCGCGACCGAGGTCAAGTGGTCGAGCGGGTCGGCCTGCGACGGGACCGCTGACCTCACCGTCAGGTTCAAGACGAACGGGTCTACGGACTCCGCGGTCATCTGCGTAAAGGATGTCGAGAACGCCCTCAAATACAGGGTCGCGGTAAACGCCACGAGCGGCAGGGCCGCGATAGATTGAGTCAGCCATACCTTCTCCAGCTCATCCCTCCGGAAAAAATCCAATAACGGAAGGCGCGGGACAACCTTGCGTAAATAATCGCAGGGTTGCATTGCCACCGCTATTTTTTAATGAATGCTGAATATTGCGAAATGAAAGGGTTTGCATGGTAAATATATATTGACATAATTATTGTTTTTGAATATAAGGATTAAAACCATTAGGGTATAGAGTAAATAAATGAAATTCACTCTTTCGATAACGCAGGACTGCAATCTCAGGTGCGGTTATTGCTACATCAAAAAAAAGCATGAGACCATGCCGCTCCAGACCGCCCGCAAGGCGGTTGATTTCATCTTCGGGAAAAAAAGGCCTGGTGAAGAGGCCTCGATAGGGTTTTTCGGCGGAGAGCCGCTGCTTGAATTCGGACTCCTTAAAAAGATCGTGTCGATGATAAAGGAGCACCCGAAGTACGACCCCAAGGGGATAAGTTTTACCGTCACGACCAACGGCACAATATTCGACCGGGAGATAGCAAGGTACATCGTAGAGGAGGAGATAAACTTCTGCCTGAGCATCGACGGCCCTCCCCGTCTTCAGGACGCGAACAGGCGCTTCAGCGACGGCTCGCCGAGCTCGCATGTCGTGGAGAGGAATATCAGGAGAGCCATTGAAGAGCTGCCTTCCGTGGTCGTAAACGCCGTTTATACACCGGCGACATTCAGGTCGCTTCCCGAGGTCGTCAAATACCTCGCCGGTCTCGGACTGAGGCGCATATACTTCAACCCCGACTACTCGGCGGGGTGGGACATGAAAGACGCGCAGGCCCTCTCCGAGGCTTACGGAGGTGTCGCTGACTTCTATGTGAATTGCTATCTCGAGGGCAGGCCCATCCACATCTCACCGCTCGACGACAAGATAGCGGTAATAATGAGGAACGGCTACGAGCCCCAGGAGCGTTGCAGCATGGGGACAGGCGAGTTCGCCATCTCCCCTTCAGGGCTGATATACCCATGCGAAAGGCTTATCGGGCCCGATACGGGCGAAGGCGCCATAGGTAGCCTGGACAACGGTTGCGATCCCGGGCTAATGTCCTGCAGGACCGTCCCAAAAGGAGAATTGAACCATGAATGCCTCTCCTGCACCGTCAGGCCCTATTGCATGAACTGGTGCGGGTGCTCGAATTATTTTTCCTCGGGTTTTTACAACCGCGTGAGTCCTTTTCAGTGCGCGTCTGAAAAGGCGCTTCTTTCAGCCGCATTCAAGGCCTTCGAGCGTCTTGATCAGGAGGTCGGCGCGGCTACGTTCATGGAGCATTTTTCAGGCAGGCCGGCCGCGAACAGTTGCATGGAAGGGGCTGAGGCGGGTACTAAAAACCAATAAAAAGGAGGGTTCGATGGGCTTAACGAATGGCTTCGGGAAAAGTTTCGACTTGTTGCGGGGCTGGGAAAACGGCGGAAGGAAGGAGTTGTGGGTGAATCATGCGGTGTCCGTGGCTAATTTCATAAAAAGGGAAAACCTGGCCCGCACGCAAATAGCGATTACGGCGAACAACTCAAAGATAAAGCTTCCGCTCGCAAAAGGCAAGAAGGGGTTCCCCGGGATCCCCGTACCCCATCTCCATTTTAAGGGCGAAATATATCTTGTAAATGAGGCCCAGTGGGGCAAGTTCTCCAAGGAGATAGTGTCCGACTTCAGGGGAAAACTGGAAGGCGTTAACACCGTCGGATTGGAAGCGCTTTCAGGCATGTCGGCGATAATCAATAAGCTCTGACCGATAAGCGTCATATTGGAAGGGGCTCGTTTTTGCGTCCTTGCAACCTGTTCGCAAGCCGGCTTGTAAAAAAAGGGTTACGGCGATGCCGTAACCCTTTTTTGGCGAATGGGCGCGCACTGAACCCTAATGGAAAGACTTGATCTGCTCCGGCGTGAATTTCGCCAACTCGATTATCTTGGCCTTTCCGCGTATGAACTCGGGAACGAGGTTCTTCGCGTCGGATTCGTTCTTTGCGTCCACGAGGGCATAGCCCGTGTGGTCGCCCTTGGAGCACCCCCAATAGAACTTGTCGAGGACATCCGGCCCCTTTGCGAGCAGGCCGTCCAGCTCCCTAAGACACTCTTCCTTGGTGTGCGGAGTCTCAAGAAGGTACTTCATTCAGATCACCTCCTCTTGTTGAAAACCGTTTTCAACTTCCTGCTATAATTCTACCTCAAAAGCGCCCGGTTTCAATATGGCGCGGGTCTCCGGAGCCGCGGGAGTTGAGATTCGTATGATTTTGGACTATATTGGAGTGAATCTATCCCACTGGAGAGGTGCTTATGGAACTCGGTCTCAACGGCAAGTCGGCGATCGTCACCGGAGGCAGCCGCGGCATAGGGGCGGCTATAGCGAAGGCGCTGGGGAGGGCAGGGGCGATGGTGGCCGTCAATTACCTCAAGTCGACCGGCCTGGCCGAGGCAATCGCCGGAGGGATAGCAAGCTCCGGCGGCGATGCGTTCGCGATAAAGGCCGATGTCACGGACAAGGGCGAAGTCGACGCGATGATAGCCGAGACGATAAAACGGTTCGGCAAAGTGGACATACTCGTAAACAACGCGGCGATAGGGTTTCCGATGAAGCCGTTCATGGACCACTCGTGGGAAGAGGCCGAGGCGAAGCTGACCGGCGAGATGAAGGGGATATTTTTCACGACCCAGGCCGCGGCCAGGGACATGATCAAGAGGAAGCACGGGAGGATAATCCACATCTCGAGCGGCCTGTCCCGCTGCGCTTCGGAGAACTTCTTTACCCACGCCGCGGCAAAGGCCGCGATGGACAGCGGTGCGCGCGTGATGGCAAAGGAGCTCGGGCCCATGGGCATTACCGTAAACGTCATAGGCCCGGGGCTCATCCCCACGGACGCGACGGCAGGGTTCCCGAAAGAGATGTTCGACTTCATCGCGAACTCGACGCCCTTGAAACGCATCGGCTCGCCTGACGACATCGCCGGGGCCGTCACGTTCCTCGCATCAGACCTGGCAAGGTTCGTGACCGGGCAGTATATCCATGTGAACGGCGGGACGTTCATGCCTTAAGATTTTTTTACGGGCTCCCTCTCCAAGAGAGGGGGCCCGCCCGACTTTACGCCTCTTTTGGTGACTTAAGCCCCTGCTCCGCGAGCTCCAGGCACGAGAGGGCCTCGCTCAATAGCTCCTCGTCCTTTATTTTCTTTAATTTTTCCGCCGCCTCCTTGAGCGCCGCGCGCGCCTCTTCGAGCCTCTTGAGCTCGTATAAACACCTGCCCTTGCCGAGGAGGCTCTCGCAATACGCAAGCGAGCCCTCCTCCTCTTTCGGGCTCAGATCAAGCGACCTCTCGAAGCAAAGAAGCGCGTCTTTATGCCTGCCCTCGTCCAGGAGCTCCTCCGCGTCCTCTTTCCAGGAAAGCCGGTTCTTGCCGTAGAGGAACGGCCCTTTCGCGAACCTTTTTGCAAGAGGGCGCGGCGCTTTGAGCCGCCAATAGACGAGGACGGACAGGCCGATAACGGCAGGCACAGCGAGAAATGCAAGGAAAACCGCCGTAAAAGACTCGCCCGCGCCCGGCCCCTCCCATTTGATGACCGAGAGCGCCGGGTCGTCAGGGTTGTAGCGGACCGTTACGGTCTTTCGGGGAGAGGCGTAGAGGACCCGGCCCGATGGTGTCGACCGTTCGCTCCATTTAAGAGAGTCGGCGTCTTCGATGAACGCCCGGAGATTCGCCATTACCTCCTCAGGCGTCTTACCTATGTGGGAAAGGGGCGCCTCTCCGAAGAACCGCTCGTCCTTCACCTGGTAGGCGTACTCCATCCTCGCATTGAAGCGCCGCGCCTTCATGCGCGGGTCTTCCTCTATGACAATGGAGGTGACCCGCCCATCGGCCGTCGGCCACTTGAGCACGTAAGGCGCGTCCCTGAACGCGGTCCCCCTTAATACCGAGTCGGACCAGAGCGCGACCGAGCACGTGATGACTATAAGCGCCGCCCCGTATATCCAGAACCTTCCGCTCATGCGCATGGCGACAAGCCCCCTGCCTTATCTTTCGGCTAAAATAAGGAATATTTAAACAGTTTTGACGCGCCCTGCCGAAATCCGATAGACTCTTCCCTTGAGGTTCAAAAAATACCTTGAATCCATAAAACATGGTATGTTGTCTTACCCGCGGTCATTATAGCCGATCGCCATTACAACGGGGGAATTCCGATGGACATCCTGAGCGTAGATACTATCATGAAGTTCCAGCGTTTCATCGCACCGGCCCCGGACCACATCTCGATTGTAAGCAGGGACTATCGCTATATGGTGGTGAACGACGTCTATCTTGCCGCGCACGGGAGAAAGCGGGAGGAGATCGTCGGGAGAACGGTCGCGGACCTCCTCGGAGAGGAGATATTCCTCCGGATCAAGGGCTATCTCGACAGCGCCCTGGCGGGAGAGGTCGTAAACTTCTCGGCGTGGATAGACTTCGCGGGTACAGGCAGGAGGTACATGAACGTAGTCTATTACCCGTTTATCGGCGAGGACGGCGAGGTCTCGGGGATCGTCGTCAACTCGCGCGACTTAACCGAGCTCAAGGACGCGCAGGAGAGGCTCAGGCAATCGGAGGAGAAGTACAGGCACCTCTTCGAGCACCTGAACGACGCGGCGCTCCTCGCCGACGCCTCAACGGGCGTCCTGCTCGAGACTAACAAAAAGGGCGAGGAGCTCCTCGGAAGGCCCCGCGAAGAGATAATAGGAATGCATCAGTCGGCCCTCCATCCGTCGGGCAAGGCCGAGGAATACCGCGGAAAGTTCGCGCTCCATGTCGACAGGGGCAAGCTCGCCGACTATGTCGGCGAGGTGGAGAGGAAGGACGGGACGATAGTGATCGTCCACATAAGCGCCGAGGCGCTCTCACTCGGAGACAAGAAACTCATACTCGGGATCTTCAGGGACCTGACCGAGGTCAAGAAGCTGGAGGCCGAGATGCTCAAGGCCCAGAAGCTCGAGTCCATCGGCCTCCTCGCCGGAGGCATCGCCCACGAGTTCAATAACATCTTGACCGGCATATACGGGAACATCTCGCTCGCAAAGATGATGCTCTGCCCTACGGGCAAGCCCTACGAGGCGATCCTGCGCGCCGAGTCGGCGTCATTGCGGGCAGGGGACCTCACAAAACAGCTCCTTACATTCTCAAGGGGCGGGGCCCCGGTAAAAAAAGCGGTATCCATCGCCCCGCTCATACCCGAGTGGTGCGCCGTGGCCTCGCGGGGGGCGCAGGCGAAGTGCGAATACGATATCGACGAACACTTAAGGGACGCCTATATCGACGAGGGGCAGGTCTCGCAGGCCGTACGGAACCTTGTTATGAACGCCGTTGAGGCGATGGACGGAAGCGGTGTCGTAAGAGTCGCGGCAAGGAACGAGGACGCTTTTAGCGACGGGCTCACGGCCCGGAAGGGCGGGTATGTGACGGTCTCCATAGGTGACGAGGGGCGCGGCATAAAGGAAGAGGACCTGCCGAGGATCTTCGACCCGTTTTTTACCACAAAAGAGAGGGGGAGCGGGCTCGGGCTCTCTGCCGTGTATTCCATAGTAAAGGGGCATGAAGGGCATCTGACCGTAAAGTCGGCCCCGGGCAGAGGGAGCGTGTTCATTATGTACCTGCCGGCGGCTTTAAAGACCGTGGATAACGGCGAGGCCGGAGGCGGCCTCGGGACTTCCGGCAAAAAGGTCCTCCTCATGGACGACGAGGAGATGATACGGGAACTCGCCGCGGAGATCCTCCCGTCGCTCGGCTATGAGGTCGAGGTCTCCAGGGACGGGGATGAGGCCGTTAAAAAATATACGAAGGCGAAAGAGGCTGGCGTTCCCTTTGACCTCGTCATCCTCGACCTTACCGTACCGGGCGGGACAGGGGGCAAGGAGGCGCTTGCGAGGCTCAAGGAGATGGACCCCGGGGTGAAAGCGATGGTATCAAGCGGGTACTCGAACGACCCGATAATGGCCGATTATGGAAGATACGGGCTTAAGGGGGCCATAGCAAAGCCCTTCAATATGAAGGGCCTGAGCGAGGCGGTAAGGTCCGCGCTATCCGATAATTGAACGGGAGGCCCGTTCAGTCTTCATGCCAGGAGAGGGCGCGGGCCTTCGGTAAAAAAACGCACGCTCATCTGCAATGCGAAAGCCCTCTTTTTTCCAGATATCTCTGATGGTATTCCTCCGCGTCATAGAACGGGCCGGCGGGCGATATATCGGTGACTACCGGCCTTTTGTGGGCGCCCTTTTCCTCGAGCCTCTTTTTTGAGGCGCGCGCGATCCTTTCCTGCTCCTTATCGAAATAGAAGATGGCGGACCTGTACTGGTTCCCTACGTCCGGCCCCTGCCTGTTCAGGGTCGTGGGGTCGTGTATCGACCAGAAGACCTCCATAAGCGTCTCGTAGGAGACGACGGCCGGGTCGAACTCCACAAGCACCGATTCGGCGTGTCCCGTAAGCCCGGTGCAAACGTCTTCATAAGAGGGGTTTTCGGTATCCCCGCCCGTGTAGCCTACCCTTGTCGAGACGACTCCGGCTACATTCCTGAAAGCCTCCTCCACCCCCCAGAAACACCCGGCGGCAAAGATCGACTTTTCCGTATTCATCCAAACACCTCCGTTAAATGGCCGCTTAAAGCGCAACCACGCGTAATCTTTCTTAATTTTATCATAAAATCGACGGGCTGTCCGCGTCTCCCACAGGCGGGCCCTCGGAGGCTGTCATCTGAATATGATCTTGAGTATCAGGATCGTGAAGACGAGGATGAAGGATACGATATTGGCGGCTATCACCGGAAAGGAGTCTATGAGGAACCCGTAGATTATCCAGATGACGATACCGAGGGAGAGGATGAGGAACATCCAGAGCGATACGTCCTTGGCTGAGCGCGACTTCCAGGTCTTGAAGACCTGAGGGAGGAAAGAGACGGTCGTGAGAGTCCCGCCCACAAGCCCGAGTAAGGTAATGGAATCCATCATGCCATGCAATGCCTCCTTCCGATATGTTATTAGATAAGTATTTGGAAGTCAACGGAAGCCGACCGGTCGGCTTCCCGAGGTTTGACATCGCGGCATAGGGGGTTAGGCTTGATAGTAAAGGCCTTTTGCCCCTGAGGCCTTCCAGCGAGTTATGAAAAGCAATGGAAAGAGAATACTCCTCGTCGAGGACGACCCGGACGCCGTAGAGCTTACGCTCATCGGGTTCCGGGAGTGCGGCATCGAGTGCGGCATAGCCGTCGCCCTCGACGGCTCGGAGGCGCTCGATTACCTCTTCTCTTCCGGGAAGTTCAATGGCAGGAGGAGGGGAATGCCTGATCTCGTACTGCTGGACCTGAACCTCCCCAAGGTATCCGGACACGAGGTCCTGAAGAGGCTCAAGGACGACAAGAGGACGGAAGAGGTCCCGATCGTGATATTCTCGGTATCTAACGAGGAGAGGGACAGGGACCTCGCTTACAGGAACCGCGCGAACAGCTATATAAGAAAGCCGGTGGACTTTGAAAGGTACAAGGAGGTGTTGAAGGGGGTAGCCGATTACTGGCTGTCGCTTAACGAGCCTCCGCCGTTTTGATCGTCAGTCCGGCACTCCTTTTCGTTCTTCTCTATCATCCTGAGCTTCTTTTCGAGCTCTAGCACATACCTCGTCTTCTCTTGCACGTCGACCCTGTATATCCGGAGCTCTTCCATATTCTCGCCGAAGGCCCTGTTCCTGTCCCGGAGCTCGTTTATCTCCCTCTGTGCGAGTATTATCTCTCCCTTGAGGCGCTCGGCCTCTTTTTCCCCGGAGACCCTTGTGAGGAACGTCGCGAGTCCGAGAAAAAGCGGTATGATGATTATCGCAATAGCCGGCAGGCCCATCCGTCCCCTCCAGTTGATTATGCAATATAGAAAGCAATTACGGTGCCATTGTCACTGCCCGGGGAATGAGCGCTTTTAAAGGGTTTTCCTTTTAGCGTTTCTCGGCCTCCGGCAATGGTGTAAACGGTTTTTACGCCTTGCCCGGGCCCCATCCGGCGCGGGGGTGAGTTTTTCCTTGATTCACGGGTACTTGCGGCAGTGGCTCCGTACGTAAAAAAGGCTACGGCGGCGTAGACTTCTGTTTACCCGAAGAATAGAAAAGACCCGTGAAAAGGTGTATAATATCAGTCGGTGATCAGATGAAAGCGCTACTTTTGTGGCTTATATGGATGGAGGGCAGGGCCGAGGAGCTCTATGCAAGGGCATCTGCAGCGTTTTCCGCAAATGACAGGGAGCTTTCGGAATTTTTCAAGGCCCTCTCCGTGGAGGAGGCCGCCCACAAGTTCATGATCGAGAGGGCCTCCGGGTTCATAAAGGGGCGGGATTTCGTCTCTCCGGTTACTCTGGACGAGGCCGCGATGGAGGAGATGGCCGGGCACTTCTCTAAATGCGAAAGGATGATCGACGGAGGGCCCCTCGACAGGACGGCGTTCCTTGAGGGCGTCGTAAAAGCCGAGTTCTCGGAATGGAACGACCTCTTCCGGTTCGCTATAAATAGTCTCAAATCCGAGTCCAGGGAGTTCGTCGATGCCGCGGTCAGCGTCCAGCACCACAAGAGGCGCATAGAGGAATTCATCGAAGGCAGGGGTGAGCTCAAAGACCTGCTCGACAGGATAAAGGGCCTGCCGAGGGTCTGGGAAGACAGCATCCTCGTAGTCGAGGACGACGAGGACATAAGGGACCTCTTGAAAGAGGTGCTCTACCAAGAGGGGCTGGTCGACGCGGTCAGTAACGGCAGGGAGGGGCTTGAAAAGATCGAGGAAAGGTATTACTCGGTGATCATCTCCGACATGGAGATGCCGGAGATGAACGGGATCGAGCTCTACAAGGCCGCCTCCACGAAGTACCCGAGAATAAGGGAGAGGTTTATTTTCTTTTCAGGCGCGCTCGACAAATCGACAGTTGCATTCCTGAAGGACAACGGGCTCAAGAGCCTGCCGAAGCCATCGTCGATAAGGGAGATAAGAAAGGCCGTGGCGGGCGTGTTGAGCGCCTGATCACTTAAAAAGGTCCTTGAGGTTTTTGAACGGGTCGTCCGTTTTCCGGGCGGCATCCGTTTCCCTGAACTCGAAGAACTCGCAGAAGTTCGCCTTCTCCTTGTCCTTCACCCTCTCAGCCGAGGTCTCCCTGCACTCGTTGTAAGAGTCCCTGTCATAAAAAGCGCAGTTCAGGCAGGCCTTTAGGTCAGAGCCGCAGTGAGGACACGCTTCCCCCCTTCCGGGCCTTCCCGTCTCGATGGGCTTCTTGCAGTGGAAGCAGGACTTCATTTCTTTATATTAGCATAAGAGGGGTTTGTATTACAGAGCGTCATCGACCTTGCGGATTCGTTTTTGCAGCACGGATACTTTTATCCTTGATTGATATGCGCTCGCCACGCTGATTGAAATCATTTTGCCAAAAGCCATTTTGCGCGGCTTCGCTCGCGCTTTCGGCGATGGCTCCGAGCGCTTTCTTCCCCTCCTTCCTCGTTCGCTCGCCCCTGAAGTCGCTACGCTCCTCGCTCCTCGGCTCGCTCACCCCGGCCTCCCTTATGCGCTCTCCGCCATGCGCCCGTGTGTTGGTAAAGACAGAACGAAAATTTTACTCTTAACTTCCCCTCCCTTGATGGGAGGGGACAGAGGGGAGGGTGACAAAACACCCCTCACCCCGGCCCTCTCCCACAAGGGGAGAGGGGGTAACTTCTTTTGCTTTTTTGTTTTTCACCCACCAGGCATGGGGTGAGCGACCTTAAGGGAGGACGAGACGCGCGAGCCGGAGGGAGGATAGACGCGCGAATCGCGCTCAGGGGAGGCGAGCGGTCCTCGCCGGACAGGCAAATCCGTATCGGACGGCAGTGCATCAGGTAGATTTAAGCGACCCGATTTGAAATTGGCCCCGCGCCGAGCGGTGGGTTGGGGAGGGCGTAGCGAGAAGCCCCATGCCGAAAAAATGCCCTGCAGGGCGAAAAAGGAAAAGGCACAGTACGCCGGACAAAGTCGTATGCGTATGCTGAGCGGAAAAGGCTTCAGGCAAAAAATCAAAAAAACTGGGCTCCCCGTTACCTCATAATCCGAACTGCCCCGCCCTGTAGGAAGAGAATATCCCGGAAGGCCTCCTGACCTTGAACTCCCTTATGACCTTCTTCGTGTCCGTATCGTATACGACGACCCTGTCCTCTTCCCTTACGGAGACATAGGCGGATTCGCCCTTGGCCGTGAACTGCGGGTCTATCGCGCCCTTGCCGGCATCTATCCTGTCCTTCACGGAAAGCGTCTCGGTATCTATCACCTCTATGGTCCGCTCCTCCGCGCTCCCGGGCGCTCCGGTATTGTCTACCCAGACCTCTCGGCCGCCGGGCCTTGCCACGACGAAAAGGCCTGTGCCGGAAATGGGGATCGATTTTTTAAGCGACCAGTCTTCGGTGTCGTACACGAGCACGCGTCTGCGCCCGAAGGCCGGGACGAATGCGTACCTGCCCGATATAGCCCACGACTCGAGGTGCGGGATGTGGTGGATCGGCGCGGCCCCTTCGTCGGCCGCGTTCCTTTCGCTCACATCAATTTTTCTGACCCTGTCGAGCCTCCATGTGTCCACAAGCCCCATCCAATCGGATTTTTCAAAACCCACGAGGTAATACCTGCCGTCAGGCGTGATGAGCTGGTCGTAGGGGGTCTCTCCGGCGGACTCGAACTTCTTTACGACGGGGAAGCCCTCTGCCTTCATGTCCACCACCCAGACCGAGTCGCCCTCCATGAGGCCGAAGATCATGAGGTTCTCCGGCGTGTCGAGCGGACCTACCGTGCGCGAGGGCGCGGCCCCTTCTTTATATATCGCCGGTATCTCTTTTACTTTCCTCAGGTCCCTCGCATCGAATACGACAGCGCCGCCCGGAGAGTAGTTGCATACCATGAGATACTTGTTGTCCCTCGATATCGCGATGCCTATGGAGTTGTCCCCTGCCTTTGCCTGCCTTTCGAGCGTAAGGGTAAGGAGGTCTATCTTCGAGAGCGTGCCGTCCCGCGCTATTGTAAACGCGAATCGCGCGTCCCGCGAAAAAACGAGCGTTGCGTGCCTCAGGTCCCCGAGCCCCTCTACCCTTCCCAAAAGCTCGTGCTCGACGGAGTCTATGACAACGACCGCCCCCGACTCCCTCTCGACGACTACCATGAGGGCCGAGGTGCCGTATCGCCTTTCAACGGCCTCTCCGTCAAAGGCAGTGAGAAACAAGAACACGAGCGCGAATAATATCTTTTTCACCGTCTCCTCCCGAATACTTCGGCGTCCGTTAAATAACAGGCCGGGTCCTCGCCGAACGGGTCGCCGGTCTCCGCAAGCGCCCTCTGCCTCGAATTCCCGTTGCATGCGTCGAAGTGGATGCACGCCGCGCACCTGCCCTTTATGAGCCCCGTCCTTTTGCGGAGCGCGGTCTTAAGGGCGTCATTACCCTCCCATATCTCCCCGAAAGGCCTCTCCCTGACATTGCCGAACGAGTGGGTAGACCAGAACTGGTCCGGGTGGACGAACCCCTCTCTGTCTATCGAGCATATCCCCACGCCCGAGGTGTTGCCGCCCCGCGTAACGAGGCCTGCGTAGATAGACTGCGCCATTGCCGGGTCGTGGTCCCTGGTCTTCAAATAAAGGCATACGCCGTCGGCCTCGTTCGACCCCGTGACGATCTCGGAGGGGACGGACCTCTCCAAAAAATCGACGGCCGCGCCGATTATCGAGTCGACCGCGCGCCTGGTCTCCGCGTTGCCTGGCGCGTCTTTTCTCCTTCCCCTGCCCGAGTAGACAAGGTGCGAGAAATAGAGCCTGCCGACGCCTTCCTCCTCGACGAGCCGGAATATGAAGGGGAGTCCCCCGATGTTGAGCCTGGTGAGTGTGAGCCTCGATCCAGTAGGTATCCCGGTCCGGACAGAGGCGCGTATGCCTTCGAGCGCCCTCCTGAACGACCCTTTTCCCCTGATCGCGTCGTTCGCCTCCTCGTCCCCCTCGAGGCTTACGCCGATGTATGAGGCTCCCGCGTCCTTGAGCCTTTTTGCCGTCTCCGTGTCGAGCGTGACCCCGCTCGTGGAGATGGCGGCCTTTAATGACCTTTTCGAGGCATGGGAGACGAGCTCCATGAGGTCGCTTCTTTCGAGCGGGTCGCCGCCGGAGAATATGAGCGCATGGACCCCGTAATCGGAGAGGCCGTCGATTGCGGCGAGGGCCTCATCAGTCGAGAGCTCCCGCTCATCCGCCGCGCCTGCCTTGCTGTAGCAGTGCAGGCAACGGAGACCGCACGCGCCTGTTATGTTCCATACGACTACAGGCCGCGTCCCCCGGGCGCGCCTCGCGGGTCCGCCAAGAAGGTCCGTGATGTTCAGCATAACGTATTCCCCAAGGGGCTCTTTTTCGGGCTTGGTGGAAAGCATAGCAGAAAAAAAACGGTTGTTAAGCGTTCGTGAAAAAAAAGTCCGGCGCGCTTGACAACCGGTGTTTACGGGTTAAGCTCGTTCATACGACAAAGGAGTGGACATGCACACATACGAAAAGCTCCCGGAACCGAGGCTCGACGAGACGGACAGGAAGATCCTCAACCGCATCCAGGGGGATTTTCCGATATCAAGGGACCCGTTCGGCGAAGTGGGAAAAGAAGCGGGTGTAGCCGGGGACGAGGCGTTAAGGCGCGTCCTTGCGCTCATCGACCGGGGGATCATAAGGAAGGTCGGCCCTTTCTTCGACGCCAAAAAGCTCGACTACGCATCGACCCTCTGCGCGATGGAGGTGCCGGGAGAGAGGATCTACGACGCGGTAAAGGTCATAAACGCCTTTCCGCAGGTCACGCACAATTATCTCCGAAAGGGGAAGCCGAACGTCTGGTTTACGCTCATTGCGGAGTCCCGCGAATCCATTGATGCCATAATAGCCGAGATAACGGATAAGTGCGGGGCTCCGGTCAAGAACCTCCCGGCCCTCAAGGTATTCAAGATAAAGGTGGACTTGAAACTCGATGATAAAGACTGACGCGAGATACATAGAGCTTATAAGGGTCCTCCAGATAGAGGAGCTCTATCTGGAAAGGGACCCATTTGGAAGCGCGGCGAAGCTGCGCGGCTGGGACCCTGACGAGGTCATCGAGCTCACGAGGGCCCTTAAGGAGGCCGGTGCAATAAGGAGGTTCGGCGCGGCATTGACGCCCAGAAACTCCGGGTTCAAGTCGAACGCGATGGTCGTCTGGGAGGCCGGGAAGATGGCCGAGGACGCCGGAGGCGTCATGGCGAAACACCCGAGGATAAGCCACTGCTACATAAGGCCGTCGTTCGAGGGCTTCCCGTACGACCTCTACACCATGATACACGCCGACGACCCCGGACACCTCGAAAGTATCATTAAAGAGCTCTCCATGCTGACGGGTTTGAGCTCCTGGAGGGCGCTCAATTCGCTCATAGAGTTCAAGAAGACCTCCCCGGTCTACTTCCCTTTGACACACTCCCTTGACGGAGAGAAATAAACTGATATCCTTTGAAAAAAGGCCTGAAAGACTCCCCCCGGTCCATGAAAATACTGACGGACAGATACGGCATACTGATATGGACCATCCTCCTATCCATTCTCATCCCTTTTGAGGCGCGCGCCATACCCGAAAAACCCGATACGCAGAAAGAGATAGGCGTTAAGGAGAGGCTCGGCGGGGTTATTCCGGCTGACCTCGTATTTTTTGACGAATCGGGCGAAAAGGTAACGCTCAAGTCGCTCGTGGACAGGCCGACCATAATATACCTTTCGTATTACAGGTGCTCCAACCTCTGCCGGACCGTATCCGGGTCTCTCGCCTCCATTGCCGGAGGTTTTCCTCCGGGGCCGGACTACAGGATACTCGCGGTCTCGATGGATGATAAAGACACGCCCGTGGACGCGCTTAAGAAAAAGCGGGACTTTTTCGCCGTATCCGGCGGAAACATCCCGGATGACGGCTGGAGGTTCCTCGTCGGCGACAAGGATAATATCGCCTCGCTCGCTTCCGCCCTCGGGATAAGTTTCAGGAAGTCCTCGGACGGTTTCGACCACCCCGCCGCGCTCATCCTGCTCTCAAAGTCCGGCAAGATAGTAAGGTACATAAGAGGGGAGATGTTCCTCCCCGCCGAGATAAGGATGGCAATTGCCGAGACGGCCGCGAACAAGACAGCGCCGACGGTGCCGAGGCTCTTGAAACTCTGCTACAGGTACGACCCGGAGACGAGGGGCTATGTGCTGGACGCGCTCAAGGTCTCGGGGCTCGGCGTCCTCTTCGGCTCGGCAATGCTTTTCATCTATCTCAATTACTCGGGCAGGAAGGGAAGGCGCGATGGCGAGTGAGGGGGCCGGATACCTCGGCGGAGGGGGCGGGCCCAACGGGCTCTCCTCATGGATATTCTCGACCGACCACAAGAGGATAGGCATACTCTACCTCGTATCCATCCTCTCGTTCTTTGTCGTCGGCGTGTCTTTGGGGTTTCTCATGCGCCTCGAACTCATCTCGCACGGCCCTACGATAATGGAGGCCTCGACCTATAACTCGGTATTCACCCTCCACGGCGTCGTCATGCTCTTCCTCTTCATCATCCCTGCGACACCTTCCATATTCGGCAACTTTTTCCTCCCGATAATGATAGGCGCGAACGACGTCTCGTTCCCCAAGCTCAACCTCCTCTCCTGGTGGTTCTACATGGCCGGGGCCGCGCTCGCCCTCGCCACACTCGCGCTCGGCCCCGCTGACACAGGGTGGACCTTCTACGCGCCATACAGCTTGAGGACCGGGACTTACGTCTCGCTCGCGGTATTCGCCGTATTCGTCCTCGGGCTCTCATCCATCCTGACCGGCATAAACTTCGTAACGACGGTCCACAGGCTCCGCGCGCCGGGCATGGGTTTCTGGAGGATGCCTTTATTCGTCTGGGCCGTATACGCGACGGCCTGGATACAGATAGTCGCCACCCCCATCCTCGGGGTTAACCTCCTCCTCGTCATAGCCGAGAGGGTCTTCGGCATTGGCGTATTCGACCCGGCCAAGGGCGGCGACCCGATATTATACCAGCACCTCTTCTGGATATACTCGCACCCGGCCGTATACATCATGATACTCCCGGGCATGGGGATAATATCGGAGATAATACCGGTCTTCGCGAGGAAGGTCATATTCGGGTACAGGGCCATAGCCTATTCGTCGTTGGGCATCGCAGGCGTAGGCTCCCTCGTCTGGGGACACCACATGTTCGTAAGCGGGTCGTCGTACACGGCTGGCGTGATATTCTCGTTCTTCACATTCCTCGTCGCCATACCGAGCGCCATAAAGGTCTTCAACTGGGTCGGGACCCTGTACAAGGGGTCGATCTGGCTCGGGACGCCATTTTTTTTCGCGCTCGCCTTCATATTCCTATTCTCCATCGGCGGGCTCACGGGGCTCATATTGGGCGCGCTCTCGGTGAACGTCCACCTCCACGACACCTACTTCGTCGTAAGCCACTTCCACTACATAAAATTCGGCGGCGCGGGTTTCGCCTTCTTCGCCGGGCTCCACTACTGGCTCCCGAAGATGACCGGTAGGATGTACAACGCGAGGGTCGCCAACTGGTCGTGCCTCATACTCTTCATCGGGTTCAACACGCTCTTTTTCCCGATGCTCCTCCTCGGGATAGAGGGGATGCCGCGTAGGTACTTCGACTATCTGCCGCAATATTCGACCCTGCAGATAGTCTCGATAGTCGGCTCGTGGGTGCTTGTGGCCGGGCTTATTATCATGTTTGCGAATCTTTTGAGGGGCGCGTTCAGGGGGGCGCGCACTACAGAGAACCCCTGGGGAGGGGCGACCCTTGAGTGGAAGATACCGTCGCCGCCGGGGCGTGAGAACTTCGAAAAGATCCCTGAAGTGACCAAGGGACCGTACGACTTCAGAGGCTTAAGATGAACGAGACGGTTGAGAAGGTCGCATCGCACAGGGACTACGCAGGGGCAAAGCTCGGGATGTGGCTCTTTCTTCTTACCGAGCTCGGTCTCTTTTTCGGCCCGCTCCTCCTCTATGTCATGCACGATATCAGGCACCCGGAGGCCTTCCATGCCGCCTCACAGAGTCTGGATAAGACCATCGGGTTTGCGAACACGCTCATCCTCCTTACATCGAGCCTGACCGCCGCCTTGTCTGTCGCGTCCATAAGGCGAGGCAAGACCGAGCTCACGCTCATCTTCATATTCGTGACAATCACGCTCGGCGGCATATTCCTCGTAAACAAGTATCTCGAATGGACGGGGAAGATCGCTCACGGCATCTACCCCGGTGGAGATGCGTTCGCTGAGCTGCCTCCCGGTGAGGCGGTCTTTTATGGCCTGTATTTCTTCACCACGGGCCTCCACGGGCTCCATGTCATAGCCGGGATGATAGTGCTCGCTGTCACTGCCACGCTTACCGCAGGCGGGATCGTGAACAAGCGCGACTTCGTAAAGCTCGAGAACGCGGCCCTTTACTGGCACCTTGTGGACATCATCTGGATATTCCTTTTTCCGTTTTTCTATCTCATATCGTGAGGCGAAGGATGAGTGAGGGAGGAGAAGAGGGGAGGGAGAGGACAGGCTACGCCACATACGCGCTCGTCTGGCTCGGGCTAATGGGGCTTACCTGGCTCTCGGTGACGGTCGCGGGGCTTGAGGCGGGCGCGCTCAAGATCGCCGGGCCGCTCGTCATAGCCGCGATAAAGGCCGTCTTCGTGCTTGCGTTCTTCATGCATTTAAAAACGGAGCGGGGCCTAATAAGGTGGGTCGTCGTCATAGGGCTCATAGCCTTCATCGTCTCGGGCGCGCTCGTATTCTCGGATGTGGCTTACAGGTGAGAGGTTAGAATGGGGCGGGCGGTAACCGTACTCGGACACAACACCGACAGCGCGTTTCTCGTGATAGCGGGGGTCTGCGTAATGCTATTCCTCGCCATCATCGGGCTTACCGCGTACTTCGTCTTCCGTTACAGGAGGTCGAACGGGGAAATACCAGAAGACATCCACGGGAACGCGCTCCTTGAGACGGTCTGGACGGTGCTGCCGATCTTCATAGTCCTCTACATGTTCTATTACGGCTGGCTCGGATACGACGCCAGACGGAAGGCCCCGGAAGGCGCGCTTACGGTCAGGGCATTCGCTCAGATGTGGGCGTGGTCGTTCGAGTATGAAAATGGCGTGACGAGCGACAGGCTCGTCGCGCCGGTTGGCAGGCCCGTAAAGGTCGCGCTCAACTCCCGCGACCTCATCCACTCGCTCTATGTCCCGGCCTTCAGGATGAAGCAGGACGCGGTCCCCGGTCTTGAAAGGACGGTCTGGTTCACGGCGGAAAAGACCGGAGAGTACGACCTCTTTTGCACCGAGTACTGCGGCACCGGGCATTCGCAGATGCTGTCAAAGGCGGTTGTGATGGAAGAGGCGGAGTTTGCCGCATGGCTCTCCGGCGCGCCGGAGGCAAAAGCGGCTCTTGCCACGCCTTCAGCGGGGCCTTCGGGAGCGGAGCTATTCAAGTCAAAGGGCTGTGTCGCCTGTCATACGACGGACGGCAGGCCCCTCGTCGGCCCGACGCTCAAGGGGATATTCGGTAAAAAGGTGCGGGTCTCGACGAATGGCAAGGAGCGGGAGGTAACTATAGACGAGGATTACATAAGACGCTCGGAGCTGGAGCCTGCCTCCGACGTCGTCGTCGGCTTCCCTCCCGTCATGCCGCCGCAGAAGGGGGTATTGAAGGAGGAGGAGATAGAGGCGTTGATAGAGTATATTAAATCGCTAAAATAACCCAACAATTTTACATCATATATTAGCCGCTCTTTTTTTTCTCTATAAAACTCCTGTAAACTTCAGTAATTTTATGGATATTGTCGCTACCCCCGGCTATTAGCCCTCCTGTCAAGAATACGTCTACCAGATTGAATAAGTTCTTCTGATATATCCTGTCCTTCGGGATGTTCAAGTTAACGAAGTTATTTAAAATCCTCAGCCCTATTGCACTTATAAAAAGGCCTATGATGAGCCCCGCTACTGTAGCGATATTGCGCGTCTTTGCGCGGTGCTCAAACCGTTCAGATTTTTTATTATCCAGGTCTTTTTGAAGTTGTTCTATTAAAGTCTGTTTGTCTGTTGAGGCCGGATTTGGATCGTCATTAATTCCAGATTGCCTTTTTTCGAGAGCTGAAATTTCCTGATCGAGCGCCTCGGCTTCCTTCGAGCGAGTAGGGGTGAAAAATGTGTCCAGCGAGCGCTCCAGAAAAAGTGCGACTATGAAGAGGGTACCAAGCGCCTGCATGAATTGTTCGAGTGAAAAATTTTTCAAGGTGATTGCTTCAGGAGTAAGCCAAAAAGGGAGAGTAATAATCAGTCCAAAAGGTATTATCAGGCGTTTATTCATGCGAATCCTCCGATTAATGTATTTTTTTAACAAAAAAGATACAAAGTGGCAATATTTATTTTTATGGTTTAAAATTCTAGTTGAACGGATTGTTTTTTGTTGTTAAAGTGACAATAAATTTATTGGGTTCTTTAGGATTTAGTTAGCAGGTAATAGATGAAAAATAAAAAAATAGTATATTTTCTCGGAGCCGGGGCCTCAAAGCCTTTCGGTATTCCTCTAACAAATGAGATTCTTCCTCAAATCCTGCAAGGGATTTGTGAAAATAACCTTTTTACCTCTTTTGGTGAGGAGTCCGATACGCTCAGGGCTATGGAGCAGGACCTGAAAAAAATCCTTCTTGTCTTTATGCCTGGCCTTGAAGAGCTTGCCAATGATTACATGGATTGCAGAGGGCAAGGGAGAGACAAAAAAAAGAAAGAAAAAATATTTAAAAAATTCCCTCTCATTACGGATGTATTGTCCTTAATAGATTACATGGCAGCCAATCAGAAAGAGCCCTCGCCTAATTTTTTGAAAAAGCGCAAGGACATGGAATATTTTAGGTGGCTTTTCGATAGAGCTATTTGTGAGATCGTAGTTCCCGATGAAGATTATACAAATAATAAAAAGGAAATAGTCTTGCTTAAGCGATTCGCTAAGAGAATACGGGAGCAGATAATGAACGGCGACCAGGTGACTCTCATAACGTCCAACTATGACGCGAGCGTTGAATATGAACTTTTTGAAAAATTTGATACGGCTAAAATCGATTTCGGTTTCAGCTGGCGCGATGTCGATGATGAAGAGATCATATACGGTCAGCCTCCAACAGCAGATTTGCGTATTTATAAGTTGCACGGCTCATTAAACTGGCTCAAGTGTGATCTTTGTGAGCACATATATATAAATACCCAAGTCGATATATTTCACTTGGCTTTCAGCGCTGGAAAAAATTATTACAACACCTGCCACTGTGGCAACCCTTTAAAAGTAATCATGGTCGCGCCCTCGTTTGAGCGAGAAGTGAGGGACCCTAATCTCCTTCATATCTGGAAATCGGCGGTCCAGGGATTAAGGGAGGCTGACAGATGGGTGATGATAGAATATTCCATGCCATCGGAGGACCTTGCCATCAAATCACTCCTGATAAGGGGTTTGAATTCAAGAAGGAATAAAAAGGATTTTGAGGTGGAGGTGGTTCAAAAAGGGCGGGCTTCAGAGGATAAATACTCCCTTATGTTCGGTAGAAATAATCTCAAATTCTACAAGGACGGCCTTGAAAAATATCTTGAAAAGGTGCCCTGAAAATCCTAATCAGTTAGTCTGTTAAATCCGCCTAAAAAGAAAGGGCCATCGAAAATAACGACGGCCCTTTTCATTTAAGGACTAAATGAAAATTACCCTTTATTGGGAATGCCTCCTTTTGTTACAGCCAGGAATGGCAATAGAGTGTTGCCGTTTGGATGCATCCATATGCGCGCTATGAATTCACCCTTTACCATGCTATTTGAATAGCCGTCGATTTCCGTTGCGCCAGGTCCGAAGTTTTTAACAAGGTGATCAATCCCAGCGTCCCCATTCTTTACTATAGTGTTCATGTAGTAGGGCACAAGAGTCTTCATCACCGCCTCGTCACCCCAGTAAATGGCGCCGTTTACTTTGGGGTCGATTACAACTGTTTCGGACGACCCGTCCTGCTTTTTGAGAGTTAACTGAATTCCCGTGATTTCAACTCTTGCTGGCATGGCTTTTCTCCTTTTGTTTTTTTTAGTCTGAGCTTCAAAAACGATTTACAGATTTTTTGAACTCAGCCGGAACGTCAATCCTCGCAGGGCAATCCGTCCTGCGTATATCCGAAAAAAGGTTCCCAAATTTATTCGCGCTCTTGTCGCGTTCAGTCAGGTTCGGCAGGCCGAACCTCTCTTCCACCGTGGCAAGGAGGGAGGTGTGGTCATATAATGTTTTATCCACGCCGCCTTTGGCGACATATGGCGAAATCAGGATAGCCGGGACGCGCAAGCCCAATCTGTCAAAATTGAATGCAGGATGATCAGGCGACCTTTTGTTGTCGGGCGGGACGGTTCCCGGAGGCGGTACATGGTCGTAAAAGCCACCGTGCTCATCATAGAGGATGACGAAGAGGCTGCTATTCCATAAGTTTTCATTGCCGCGCAGTATGTTGTAAATATAGGCAATGAGAGCCTCTCCCTTTCTGAGGTCCCCCGGCGGGTGCTGGTCGTTCTTTTTTCCTATCTTTGCGTCTTCATACCCGGGCTCTATGAAGACATAGTTCGGGAAAAAGCGGTCGGACTCGCCGCACAAATGAACATCCCCTATAAAATTATTAAAATGCGAAAGGTTGGTCTCGTTGTAATCCGCAAGCTTTATGAAAAGCGAAGTGTGCGGGAAGTTCTCCCAATATATGCGCCAGCTTATTTTCTGATGAAGCGGCAGTTCCTTGTTTTTCTCCTCTATAAGGTTGTAGATCGTCTTCATCCTGAAAGGGCCTCGCGCTAATCTGTTATCCAGAATCCCATGTGAAGTCGCGGCATGGGCAAAAAACCTATTGGGCCATGTAGGGCCAGGCACGGAGCAGAACCAGTTGTCGCAGACGACAAAGTTTTTTGCCAGCGTGATTAAAACAGGCAGCTGTTCGGGCGAGAAGCACTTCATAATATTGCGAGCTTTAGTTTCGTTATTGCCGCAACGGGAGAGATAGTTCTTGAAAAAGCCGTTGTTGAGAGGAGTGTTGCTGAAGTCCGCGTTTTTTGAGCCGTACAACTGAAGACTGACATCTTCCAGGTTGTGCATCGGGTCAGGGTCAGTTGTATACCCGTCGGAATCTGAAGTTTTTATTATATTTATAGACCCCGAGGCTGGGCTATCGGGGTCTATAGGTATGCTTTCCGTGCCATTTAGACCGTTAACGCCCGGATAAAAACCAAGCATGTGATCAAAGGACCTGTTTTCCAACATTAAGACGATAATGTGTTTAATCGAATTTGGAATAGGCATCTAAGAATCCTTTTTTGATTATGAGTTTGCTTGAAGATGTGACATTAATGTGTTCATAAAGTCAAGCTTTTATAATATTTGTAGATAAAGATGTCAATCTTTTTTAAAGAAATATTTAAAAAGATAACGCGCGTTTTCTTGGGTGGGTTTTTGGGAAAACCCCTTGACAAAACCCCTCCCTCGGAGTATTATTCTAAGCCGCTGTATACAATAGAAAAGGCCTTCCGCAACTGACGGAATGAAGGTGGGCGACCACCGGGGAGCGGAAGCGTTCGTTTGATTGTCGACCGTCTGGGCAAAGCATGGCAGGGAACTGCCGCGCGAGCCGTCCAGGCGGTTTTTTATTTTGTATTTCAATGAGTTGGAAGACCGGCCTGAATCTAAAGCTTTCCCCTTGACTTGCGCTTTTGGACTCTGTTAGCTTTAAGGTTCTAAAAACATAAAAATACTGGAGTATTTAACTTAAGGAGGGGTTTCATGAAAAAGAGGTATCTTTTGGCCCCGGGTCCCACCCCGGTGCCTGATCAGGCTCTGCTCGCGATGGCCGCGCCCATCATCCACCACAGGACTCCGCAGTTCTCCGAGGTCTTCAGGGAGACGGCGGACCTCCTTAAGTATGTATTCCAGACCAAGCAGGATGTCCTCATACTCGCCGCCTCAGGCACGGGCGCGATGGAGGGGTCGATTGTAAACCTCTACTCCCCCGGTGACGAGGTCGTCGTAGTAAACGGCGGTAAGTTCGGGGAGAGGTGGGGCAAGATCTCGGAAGCCTACGGCTTGAAGGTCCACTGGATAACCGTCGAGTGGGGGAAAGCCGTAGATCCGGCCGTAGTGAAGAAGGCGCTGGATGAGAACCCGAAGGCAAAGGGCGTGCTCGTGCAGGCCTCCGAGACCTCGACGACAGCCGCGCATCCCATAAAGGAGCTTGCGGCTATCACAAAGGACAGGGACTGCCTCCTTATAGTAGACGGCATCACCGGTGTCGGCGTATTCGATCTCCCGATGGACGAGTGGGGCATAGACGTGCTCGTCTCCGGCTCGCAGAAGGCCTTCATGCTCCCCCCGGGCCTCGCCTTTGTCGCGCTCAGCGAAAAGGCCTGGAAGTTCCAGGAGACCGCGAAGTGCCCGAGGTTCTACTTCGATTACAAGAAGGAAAGGAAGAACCTCAAGGACAACACCACGGCCTACACCCCGGCGGTCTCGCTCATCACGGGTTTAAGAGAGTGCCTCAAGCTCATAAAGGAAGAGGGTCTCTACAATGTATTCGGCAGGCACGACAGGCTTGCCCGCGCCACAAGGGCCGCTTGCGCCGCGATGGGACTTAAGGCCCTTGCCCCGGACGCCCCGTCTAACGCGGCCACCGGCGTATTCGTGCCTGAAGGCGTTGACGGCGGAAAGCTCGTAAAATACCTGAGGGACGAAGTCGGCGTGACCATGGCCGGAGGCCAGGACCACCTTAAGGGCAAGATCTTGAGGATCGCCCACCTCGGCTATGTCGACACCTTCGACATCATCATCTCGATTGCCGCAATCGAGATGGCGCTTGCCAAGGCAGGCCACAAGGTCCAGTTCGGCAAGGGTGTAGGCGCGGCCCAGGAAATACTCATCGAGGGATACAAATAATGAAGATACTGATAAGCGACAGCATGTCCGCAAAGGCCGTCGAGGTGTTGAAGAACACCCCGGGCCTCGATGTCGACGTAATAACCGGGTTGAAGCCCGAAGAGCTTAAAGTCAAGATAAAGGACTACCACGGCCTCGTGGTCCGGTCCTCCACAAAGGTGACGGCCGAGATACTTGAGGCCGCCGAGAACCTTAAAGTGGTAGGCCGCGCCGGGACCGGCGTCGACAACGTCGACATGCCGGCGGCCACCAAAAAAGGTGTGGTCGTCATGAACACGCCCGGCGGCAACACGGTCACGACCGCAGAGCACGCAATATCGATGATGATGGCGCTGGCGAGGAAGATACCCCAGGCGACCGCCTCGATGAAGAGGGGCGAGTGGGAGAAGAAGAAGTTCGAGGGGACCGAGATTACGGGCAAGACCCTCGGCATACTCGGCGTCGGCAACATCGGCTCGGTAGTCGCCGCGCGTGCGCAGGGTCTCAGGATGAATGTCATATCCTACGACCCGTTCATCTCGGCAGACGCCGCGGACAAGCTCGGCATATCGCTCGTCACCATCGACGACCTCTTCAAGAAGAGCGACTTTATCTCCATCCATGTGCCGCTTACGGCGGAGACGAAGAACATCGTCAACGCCGAGGCGTTCAAGAAGATGAAGAAGGGCGTAAAGCTCATCAACTGCGCAAGGGGCGGCATCGTCAACGAAGCCGACCTCGCGGAAGCCATAAAGGCGAAGATAGTCTCGGGCGCGGCCCTCGACGTATTCGAAAAAGAGCCGACCCCGGCGGACAACCCCCTCCTCCAGTTGGAAGAGGTGATACTTACGCCGCACCTCGGGGCGTCCACTTTTGAAGCGCAGGAGAACGTGGCGATAGCCATCGCCGAGCAGATAGCCGATTACCTAACGACCGGCACCATCAGGAACGCGGTCAACGTCCCGTCGGTCCCGGCGGACCTCCTTGCGTCGTTAGGCGCATACATCGCGCTCGGAGAGAAGCTCGGCTCGTTCCAGGGTCAGATATTGAAGGGCGGGATCGAGGAGATAACCGTCGAGTACAGCGGCGAGGTCGTCAACTATGACGTCGCCCCCATTACGATAGCCTGCATCAAGGGGCTCCTCGACCAGGTGCTCGACACCTACGTCAACTTCGTAAACGCCCCGTTCGTGGCAAAGGAGAGGGGCATAAAGGTCATCGAGATGAAGAGCTCCCGCGCCACAGACTTTGCGAGCTCGATAACCATAAAGGTGAAGACCAAGGAGACCGAGTCCGTCGTCGAGGGCGCTCTCTTCGGCAAGAAGGAGCCGAGGATAGTGCGCATCGACAAGTTCTTCCTCGACGCCGTCCCCGAAGGCTACCTCCTCCTCCTTCAGAACGAGGACAAGCCGGGCGTCATCGGCAACGTCGGCACGCTTCTCGCCGCCAACAACATCAACATCGCGAGGCTCCACCTCGGCAGGCAGTCGGTCGGGGGCGAGGCGGTCTCGGTCTGGTCGATAGACACGCCGCTCGCAAAGGGGCTCATCGAGAAGATACTGAAGCTCCCGCACATGATATCCGCTAACGTGATAGAGCTTTAGAAGGGATCAGAAAAAGGCGTACATGGGGACCGAAAGGTCCCCATGTACGCATATCTAAAAACTTAGTGACCGTGGGCTGTGTTCGTGGTATATAAGGACATTAGGCTCGCGGTTTTTTAATGGCAATGATAATACAGAAGACGATATCGCTCCCGCAGGGGGTGCGCGACATACTCCCGGAGGAGTCCGCAAGGATTGCGTCCGTCGAGTCCTCGATACTCAATGTCTTCGGGAGATACGGGTTCAAGAAGGTCATAACCCCGCTCCTCGAGTACGTCGAGGTATTGTCGCTCGGCATGGGCGATAACCTCAAGGACCGTGTCTTGAAGTTCATCGACCCCTCGACCGGCAGGGTCGTCGCCATAAGGCCCGACATCACCCCGCAGATAGCGAGGGTAGTCGCTACCCGGATGCGTGACTACCCGCTCCCCCTGAAGCTCTGTTACAACGAGAGCGTCCTCCGTTATCAGGAACCCACCGACGGCAAGAGCAGGGAAGTGCTCCAGATGGGCGCGGAGTATATCTCGGCCTCCGCGTCCGCAGAGGCCGACGCGGAGATAATCATCATAGCAATAGAGGCCCTGAAGGAGATGGGGCTCAGATCATTCAAGATAGACATCGGTGACGTCGGGTTCCTCAGGGCGGTCTTCGGTCAGCTGAACGTCACGGACGATGAGAGAAAGCTCATAAAGGACGCGATAGCCATAAAGGACGCCTCGGGCCTCGAATTTCTCCTCGACCAGCTCGGGCCCAAGGTCAGGGCAGAGGACAGGGAGCTTCTCCTTAACCTCACGACCTTTTACGGCGAAGAGGAGGTCATTGAGAAGGCGCGCCAGTCGTCCAAGGACCCGGCTTCCTTGAATGCGCTCTCGAACCTCCAGAGGGTCGTTGACATAATCACCGAGAAGGGCTTGAAGGATTTCGTCACTATAGACCTGGGAGAAGTCAGGGGCTTCGATTATTACACGGGGATCATCTTCGAGGGTTTCGCCTCGGGGCTCGGGAAACCGATCCTGAGCGGCGGCAGGTACGACAGCCTCTTCGAGAGGTACGGCTACCCCGCCGCGGCGACCGGGTTCGCGTTCGACGTCGAGAACATAGTCTCTGCGCTGGAGAGAAATACATAAGATGGCAAGAAATGTAGTCATAGTCGGCGCCCAGTGGGGCGATGAGGGCAAGGGCAAGGTAGTAGACATATTCACCGAGAACGCGGACGTCGTCGTCAGGTTCCAGGGCGGCAACAACGCCGGGCACACGGTCATCGTAGGAGAGGAGAAGTACGTCTTCCACCTCCTGCCTTCGGGGATACTCCATTCCGGCAAGACCTGCGTCATAGGCGACGGCGTCGTCGTGGACCCCGAGGTGCTCCTGAACGAGATCGAGGTCCTGAAGAAGAAGAACCTCTTCAGGCCGGAAGACCTCCTCATAAGCAAGAACGCACATCTCATAATGCCCTATCACAAAAAGCTCGACGTCGCCCGTGAAAGGCTCCGGGGCAATAATAAGATAGGGACGACGGGCAGGGGCATAGGCCCCGCCTATGAGGACAAGGTATCGAGGTGCGGCATAAAGTGCGGCGACCTCCTTAACGAGGAGGACTTCCGGCTTAAGCTCAAGGCCAACCTCATGGAGAAGAACCACTACTTCAAGACCGTGCTCCACGAGGAAGGTTTCGAGATACACGAGATCTACCACAAATATATGACCATAGCCCAGTCTATCGGGCCGCTCATAAAGAACACCTCGAAGTTCCTCGCAAAGGCGATAGAGTTCAAGAGGAACATCCTGTTTGAGGGCGCGCAGGGCACGCTCCTTGACGTCGACCACGGGACATACCCGTTCGTGACCTCCTCGAACACCGTCGCCGGAGAGGCGGCCACCGGCAGCGGCATCGGGCCTTCGAGGATAGACACCGTCATAGGCATCACCAAGGCTTACTGCACGAGGGTGGGCGAGGGGCCGTTCCCGTCCGAGCTGCACGGCGAAGAGGCCGAAAGACTCCGGGAGCAGGGCGGCGAGTACGGGGCAACGACCGGGAGGCCCAGGAGGTGCGGCTGGTTCGACGCCGTTGCGCTTAAGTACGCCTCGAGGATAAACGGCCTCGACGGACTCGTAATCACAAAGCTCGATGTGCTCGATTCCGAGGACAAGGTGAATATCTGCACCGGCTACAAATACAACGGCCATATCATCGACGAGTTCCCGACAGAGGCCTCCATCCTATTTAAGTGCGAGCCGGTCTATGAGACGATGGACGGGTGGAAAGCGCCGACGCAGGGTGTCAAGAGTTTTGACAAGCTCCCCAAGAAGGCGCAGGCGTACATACGGAGGATGGAGGAGATAACCGGGGTAGAGGCGATCATGATCTCGGTCGGGGCTAACCGGAAGGATTCTATCATCATAAAAAACCCGTTCAAGTAGAGGGCTGGAAGATAATCCGGGTTTTAAAGAGAAAGGCGGAGCGAAAGCGACGCCCTTTTTTTTGATCCAATCGCTTTGCGGGTTCAGTTTTGTAAACTGAACCCATTAATTAGTAACTCGATATACGCCCATCCGGCTTTATTCGAACCCTCTGCCTGAAGCCTTTTTCCGCTCAGCATACACATGCGATTTTATCCGGCGTATGTGTCTTTTTCTTTTTTGCCCTGCCGGGCTTTTTTTCGGCATGGGGCTTCGCTCCCTTCGCCCTCTCCATCCTACGCGCTCGCCTCCCCTGAGCGCGCTTTGCGCGTCTATCCTCCCTCCGGCTCGCGCGTCACTTCCTCCCTTAAGGTCGCTCATCCCATGCCTGGGGGGTTTTGAAAAACAAAAAAGCAAAAGAAGTTCCCCCTCTCCCCTTTGTGGGAGAGGGCCGGGGTGAGGGGGTTTTTGCATAAGTTCACCCTCAATCCCCTCCCATCAAGGGAGGGGATTGAGGGCGAGTCTTTTGTATTGTCTTTACAAACACGCGGGCGCATGGCAGAGAGCGCATAGCCTTTGAAAAAAGAACCTAAAATAATAGAGGACCAATAAAAAAGGGCGGGGTTTTCCCCCCGCCCTTTTTGAATTTATCAAATACCTTCCTACTTCTTCTTCGCCTGCGCCGGCGCGGCCTTCTTGCCTTCGAGCGCCTGTATGTGCTCCTGGGCCTTCATCCACCACTTGCTGTGGGGCTGTGAGAGCTCGGCGAACTTCTTCCAGTTCTCGATGGAGCCGGCCTTGTCGCCCTTCTTCTCCAGCGCGAGCGCGAGGCCGTAGTAGCCGTTGGCGAGGTTCGGGTTCAACTCGATCGCCTTCCTCTGGTTCTCGACGGCCTTGTCCATGTCGCCCTTGTCAAAGTAGGCGAAGCCGAGGTTGTTGTATGTCTCAGGGGACTTCGGATTGAACTGGAGGACCGCTTCGTACTCCTTTATGGCCTCGTCGATCTGTCCCTTCATCGAGGCCTGAACGCCTTTTTCAAAGTGCTCCTTGCCGAGGTCCGCGGCAGGCTGGGCCTGCTGGCCCTCTTGAGCCGCGTCCTTCTTTTCCTTCGAGCACCCGTATGGGAGAAGCACCGAGAACGCGAGAAGGGCGGAGAGCGCCACGCCCGGGGCCATTTTCAGTAAGCCTCTTTTATCCATAATCCTCCTTGTAAAAAACCTGAGTGGATATTTATTGTCCGGATTAGACTACCAAAACCGCCCCGGAAATGCAAGCGTGTTTCATAAGCCCATGCCAAAAAAGGCTTTTGGATTTAAAGCCTTCGTGGTACTATTCCAGACACACGAAAAGGAACCGCCCTCGAACAAAGGGCTATTCACGAATGTCCGGAAGACCTTCAGCAAATTACCTTATCCTTGCCTTCTTCTTCCTTACGGGACTCACGGGGCTTGCCTATGAGCTCGTCTGGATAAGACTGCTTATCCTCGCCTTCGGCTCCACGCAGTTCGCGGTGACGACCGTCCTCGTCGTATTCATGGCCGGGCTCGCGTTAGGCTCCCTCATATTCGGCAGGATCGCGGACAGGACTTCGTCGCCCCTTAAGCTCTACGCCATGATAGAAGTGGCGCTCGGGGTCTACTGCGTCCTCTCTCCCGCGATATTCTCGGCGATAAAGGGGGCGTACCTGGGGCTTGGGGGCCATGCCGCCGCGGCATCAACGGGTGTAAGCGCGACGTTCGAGGCCCCGCAGTTCGCGCTCTCCTTCCTCGCGCTCATAATACCTACAACACTCATGGGAGGCACCCTTCCCGCGCTCGTCAAATACCTCGCCTCAGGCTCAGGGAGGATCGGCTTCCACACGGCGGTGCCGTACTCCGTAAACACGCTCGGCGCGGTCGCGGGGTGTCTCCTGACCGGCTTTTTCTCGCTATACGTCCTCGGCGTCAAGACGACCGTCTACACCGCAGGCGTCATAGACATCATAGTCGGCGTCCTCGTCTACATGCTCTACGGCAGGTCGGTCTCAGTGCCGGTCGAGCCCCGGGTGGGTGATCCCGCGCAAACTGAAAAGGCAGACAGCGGAAAGAGACTCCTTATAATCGCCTCGTTCGCGCTCTCGGGTTTCGCCTCCCTCAACTACGAGGTCCTCTGGTCGCGCCTACTGTCCCTCGTCCTCGGCTCCTCTGTCTACGCCTTCACCATAATGCTCGCGACCTTCCTCGTGGGCATCGGTCTCGGCTCCATAGTATTTGCGCCCTTCATAGACAGGAAGAAGAATTTGATCGCCTGGTTCGCCCTGTTCGAGGCGGTCATCGGGGTCGTGTCCCTCGTCTCCATCTTCGTCTACAGGGAACTCCCCTTCGTATTCTACTCGTTAAAAGAGTCGTTCGCCTCGCAATTCTGGCTCTTCATGTTCATCCAGTTCCTCTTGACCGCCGCGATCATGATAATCCCGACGCTCTGCATGGGCGCGATATTCCCGCTCGTGGGCAGGCTCGCGGCAAGAGACCTTAAGAGCGTCGGCAAATCCATAGGCGACATCTATTTCTTCAATACCGCCGGCTCCATTTTCGGGGCCTTCATAGGCGGCTTCGTCCTCATACCGTATGCCGGGGTCCAGAACGGCGTGATACTAACGGCCGCGCTGAACCTCGTGCTCGCAATTGCGCTTTTTACGAACTCGGAATTGAAGGCAGTAAAAAGGTTGTCGTACTCGGTCGTCCTTGTCGTGATATTCGCGGTCTCGTATCTCGCGCTCCCGCCCTGGGAGAAGATGGTCATGACTCTCGGCCTGTACGCGAACCCGGTAAAGGAGAGCAAGGTCTCGAAGATCAGGCAGGGCTCTTTCGGAGAGGACCTCCTCTATTACAAGGAAGGCATAAACGCCATAGTGACTGTCCGGGGCGAGGCGGGCGGGAAAGTGATCTCCTACCAGGCCAACGGCAAGCAGGAGGCGAGGTCGGTCGAGGGCCGCCCCTCGGAGGCGTGGTCGCTTCTGGGACATGTGCCGCTACTCCTCCACCCGGGTGAGCCGAAAGACGCGCTCGTCGTGGGATTGGGCTCAGGCATCACGCTCGGGGCGATGGAGCTCTATCCGCTCGAGGCCTTCGACGTCGTCGAGCTCGAGCCCGCGGTCGTCGATGCGGCGCGGTTCTTTAATGAATCGAACAACAACGCCCTTGACGATAAGAGGGTCTCTCTCCATGTGACCGACGGCAGGAGCTTCCTCGCGCTCGCGGATAAGAAATACGACGTCATAGTCTCCGGCGTATCCGACCCGTGGATAACCGGGGTCTCGAACCTCTTCACATATGAATATTTCAAGGAGCTCGACTCGAAGCTCGAAGACGACGGAATAGTCGGCCTCTGGTTCCAGAACTACAGGATAACGCCCAAAGAGCTCAAGATCGCGCTCGGCTCGTTTGCCAGGGTCTTCCCCCATGTCTCGATATGGTTCCATTACACCGACACCCTCGACCTTATCGTCGTCGGGTCGAAAACGCCGCACGGATTTGACCTTGGAAGGCTTGAGCAGAGGATCTCGATGCCTGCCGTAAGGCACGGCCTCGAGAGGATAGATATAAGGGACAGATACGACGTTCTCGACCTTTTCCTCATCGGGAGCGAGGACTTGCGGAGATACTTAGGGGACCAGCCGGTAAATTCAGACGAGCGCCCGATACTGGAATTCAGCCTCCCGAAGCTCCTCTACATGGACCCGCTCGTCGGGGTAAAGAACGTCGAGGAACTGCTTTTAGCCGTGGAAGACGTCGTCCCTCCGGTCGAGGTTGACGCCGGGGAGAGGGAGGCGTTCTACATGGGGCTCGGAAGGACCTATTCCCGCTCCAACTTCCGCCTCAAACAGGCCCTAAAGGTTTTCAAGCTCGCCGCCGAAGAGAACCCTAAGAACGCCGAGGCCCTCGAACAGATAAAGTCTATTAACAGGGAGTTGAATCCCGGCGGATAGGAGGCTTTGACCTTTCATGCGGGATGTGATAAGAATAGACCTCAAGAGAGGTGGACAGATGGAGAAGCGCTACAAAAAGCTTACCAGGGCGGAGAGATTCAATGTCCAGGTGCTCGGCCGGATAACGCTGGAATCGAACGACGGCAAGGGCGAGTCCTACATCTGCAACACGATCAACGTGAGCCTCTCAGGGGCCCTCGTTGAGACGGGCTCCCTCATACCCATGGGCTCTCTCCTCAAGTACGCGTTCTGCATGCCGGGCTTCACCATTCCGGTGAACGTGATAGGCGAGGTGGTCCGGGGCGTGAAGGACGACGAGGACGAGAGAAAGGCAAAATCAAAGACCAAGGTCCAGAAGCTCTACCGCTACGGGATAATCTTCCTCGACATGAGGGAGGAGGACAAGAAGGCGATGGAGAGCTACCTTATAAGGTGCCAGAACGCGCCGCTACAGCCGGACCCGGGGGCGTAGGACAGCCTTACAAATTATTATCAATGAGAGGGGGCCTTTTAAGGCCCCCTTTTTTTGGGGGGGAGGGGGACCTGAACCCGCAAGCAGGGAAATAAAAAAGGCGGGGTTGGAAAACCCCGCCTATCGAATACATTGTTCTCTATAAATCCCGTGTCAATCCTTAAAAAGATTTCTGCCCCACCTTCCCTACCATCTGCTCAAGCCTCTTTATCCGCTCCTCTATCGGCGGGTGCGTGCTGAAGAGCTTGAGGAGCGAGCCTCCGGACAGGGGGCTTACTATGAACATGTGCGCGGTAGCCTCGCTCGGCACGTGCATCGGTATCCTCTTGTTGTAGTGCTCGAGCTTTCTGAGCGCGTTCGCGAGATACAGGGGGTTCCCGGAGATCTCGGCGCCGGAGTGGTCCGCCCCGTACTCCCTCGAGCGCGATATCGCCATCTGGATTATCATCGCGGCTATGGGCGCGACTATCATCATCACGATCCCTGCAAGGGGGTTTCCGCCTTCGCCGTCGTCGCGCCGGGAGCCTCCGAACATCGCCGCGTAATAGGCGAAGTGCGATAGGTAGCCGATCGCCCCGGCGATGGTGGCGGCTATCGTGCCTATGAGTATGTCCCTGTTCCTTATGTGGCTGAGCTCATGGGCCATCACGCCCTGGAGCTCTTCTTTATTCAGGAGCTTCATGATGCCCGTTGTCACCGCTACGGCGGCGTGCGATGGGTTCCTGCCTGTCGCAAAGGCGTTCGGGGTCTCGTTATCCATCATGTAGACCTTCGGCATCGGCATGTTCGCCTTCATCGTAAGGTCCCGGACCATGGCGTGGAGCCCGGGCGCGTCGCCCTCCTCGACAGGCTTTGCCCTGTACATGGCAAGCACTATCTTGTCGCTGAACCAGTATGTCCCGAAGTTCATGACCCCGGCGAGCACGAGCGCCATCATGGCCCCCTGTTTTCCGCCGAGCGCGCTCCCGGCAAAGAGCAGGAACGCGGTCAGGACCGCAAGGAGCACGGCAGTCTTTAAGTAGTTCATTTATATCCTCCGGCTAAGATGATCCATTTGAAAGTTAACAGTCACGGCCTTATAACCAGGCCGCGTCTTGACGATTCTGTTACGGCACCCTTTAATATAGGGCAGGCATCCTCAGGTGTCAACCCATGAGGTCCCTTATCGCCTGCCTGATCTCCTCTATCGCGACTCCGGTCTCCATGCAGTAGCCGCGCGGCCTCTTGTTCACTATGGCGAGGACCGGGAGCGGGTACGAGTCCTGGAGGCCGCTCGTCAAGTCCCTCTCGCAGGCGACGGCTATTACGGCGTCGGGCCTGTCCTCGTAGACCTTGCGTCTGGCTACCGTCCCGCCCGTGGAGATGAAGAGGCCCACCCCGAACTCCTCGCTGAGTGATAAGAGACCGCCTATCTCGCACTTTCCGCACCCCGCGCAGTTTCTTACGTTCCTCGTCACCTTTATCTTGCAGTTGTCGAACTGTATGCAGTGGGGCATGAGGATGAGGAGCTTTTCGGGTCTCACCTTCTTCCCCATCATCTTTATCATCTGGTTGTTGAGGTCTATGAAGGCCCGCTCTATCTTTATCTTCGGTATCTTCAATATCCCTCCGGCCATTATCATGAGAGGGAGATAGAACTTTACGAGGAGCCACCTTAACGTGTGCGAATAGAAGGGGAGCCTGCCCTTTATCGCCGCGTTCGTTATGAAGGCCGTTCCGCCGAGGATGAAGACCGACCCGGTCAAGAGCGCCGCGCCGAGCACATATGGGAGCGCCGGGTGTATGTTCCTTAAGCCCACGGTCGGTACGTACCAGAATAAGAATGCTATTCCCGAGACCGCAAGCGTGGAGACGCCGAGGAGCGCGAGGTATACGGCTCTACCCGGCTTATACGCGATAGATTCGGGACTGCCCTGCCATTTTTGAGAACCGTCTAGCAAAAACGCTCCCCCTTTACTATCCTGTAACCCTGTATGAACTCCGCGGCGGTGATCTTTTTGCGGTTTTCAGGCTGAAGCCCGGTTATTACGAAAGTCCCCCTGCCGCAGGCGACCTCTATCCCGTCTTTTGAAAGTCCGGTTATGGTGCCGGGGGCTTCCCCGGTATCCGCGTCGATTACGAGCCCCGAGTGGATCTTCAGGAGCGACTCCCTCCAGCCGGTGTGCGCGCCGGGCCACGGGGTCACCCCGCGCATGAGACACTTCACGAGCCGCGCGTCATTTTTCCAGTCGATCCTGCCGTCCTCTTTTTTCAGTATCGGCGCGTAGCTCGCATCCCTCTCGTCCTGCGGGACCGGAGTCACGGACCCTTCGAGCACCCGCTTTATAGTCTCGGCGAGGAGGCGTGAGCCGATCTCCGAGAGCCTTCTGCCGAGGTTGTCGGCGGTCTCGTCTTCGCCTATAGCCGTCTCTTCCTTAAGCAACATCGGCCCGGTATCCATGCCCTTGTCCATGAGCATGGTCGATACACCCGTCGTCTTTTCGCCGTTTATTATCGCCCAGTTTATTGGGGCGGCCCCCCGGTATTTGGGCAGAAGAGATGCGTGGAGGTTTATGCAACCCTTCCGAGGGAGCTCGAGTATCGACGGAGGCAGTATCTTGCCGTACGCCACGACCGCTATTATGTCGGGGCTTATTGACCGGAGGGTCTCATGGAAAGCCTCATCCCGCATGGAGAGCGGCTCGAGGACGGCTATGTCGTGCTTTAGCGCCGCTTCCTTTACAGGGGACTGAACGACCGAAAGGCCCCGGCCCCTGGGCTTATCCTGCCTCGTTACGACGGCTGAAACGTCGTAGCCTGCCTTTATGAGCGCTTCGAGCGACGGGACGGCGAAGAGCGGAGTCCCCATGAAGACGAGCTTTACGGCCTTTATCATTCAGGTGGTCTTGTTCCCGTTAAAAGAATAGTGGACGGAGTGTGGCTTGAGCGAACCCGCTTGTCGATGCCGAGGCTGAAAAAAAGTCATGAGAAGCTTTTTTAGCGTCTTCTCAGAGCGCCCTGTCCTCGGCCTCGAGCGATTTTCGTATCTTTCTTTTCATCATCTCGCGCTTCAAGCGCGAGAGCCTGTCGATAAAGAGGAGGCCGTCAAGGTGGTCGATCTCGTGCTGTACGGCTATGGCAAAGAGCCCTTCTGCCGTTATCGTCCTTTCCGTTCCTTCGATATCGAGCGTCCTTACGACGAGCTTCGAGGCCCTTGTGACGTCGGCCGTGAAGCCCGGTATGGAGAGGCACCCCTCCTCGTAGACGACCGACCCTTCGGAGAGTATTATTTCCGGGTTTATGAGGACGAGGAGATGCTTGCCCCGCTCCCTCCTCTCCTCGTCCGTCGGCACGTCGAGCACGGATATCCTTTTGCCCACGCCCACCTGTGTCGCGGCGAGCCCGATGCCCTTTGCGTGGTACATCGTCTCGACCATGTCCGTTACGAGCGCCTTTATCCCGTCGTCGATCTTTTCGACCTTCTCAGCCCTGGTCTTCAGGAACGGGTCCGGGTATTTCAATATCTCAAGAAGCATCTGACAAACCTGTTTGTAATAAGGGCTTTTTGTATTACGCCCTCTTTAAATTATACCGTAAAGAGGGGGCCTGTTTAAGCCAAATCTTTAAAGGGTATAAATGATACTATTTCATGGGGGATTTTTCAAAGGTTTGCTTGAGGTTCAGGCAAAAAACGGGGAGAGTCGTCCTCTCCCCGTTTTTTGGTTTACCGGACCGGATTTGCGTCAAGCGGCCTTTCTTTCCCTCGGTTCCTCAGGCCTTTCCCCGACCCTCGCCGAAGGGCGCGTCCTTAACGGAGCGCCGTACCAGCCGCCGAACCCTGCCGCGCCGGCGCCCAGGATCATCGCGAAGAACGCCCAGAGCGACGCCGCGGAAAGAGCGTTCGTCACCTGTTCGGAAGTGGTGGCGGCCTGCGCCCTGAACTCGCCGAACTGGGCTACCCAGTTATCTACGAGCCTTGTCGCCTCGGGCCTGCCGAGGGTAGTATTCGCGACAAGCGTGTCTATTGCCGCGTTCCTGTCCTCTGCCGTTGCCGCATCACCCCTGGCGAAGAGCCCCGTCATCGAGGTCACTACCGCCTGCGTGTCGGCCCCAGGCCTTGAGGATTCCCTCAAGACCCGTCCGAGGTCCCCCATCACATTGCCGGGCAACCCCTGTTGCTGGACGATCTGTGGCGCCGCCGTGAGCCCCGTGCCTATGAAGCCGGCGAAACCGCTTGCGAGCGCGCCTACCGCGCTCGTCATCAGGTAGAAGGAAACAAGGGTAACGAGACCCCAGGTCACTATTCCATGAAGAAGCCCTCTCATCGGCGTGGCCGTGCCGGAAAGCCATGAGGCGGTCCAGCCCCCGAAGAAGAGCGAGATCAACGTGCTGAGGATGAGCCATATCCCCGTGCCTATGCCGACTGCCGCGAACCTCTGCGCGGCTGCGGGGTTCAGAAGCCCGAGCCCGATGCCCAGGCCCAGTAGCTCAAGCGCCAGGAACGTCACCATCGCGACGACGACGCCGGCGAAGACAGACCCCCAGGAGAGACGATACCTTAACGCCTCGGATTCCTGAAAGTACATCGGTCCTGCCGTGCCATATCCCACTGCCATACTATTCACCTCCTCTCACTATTCTTTATGAATAGTAGCTATTTTAACTTTAGCCCCGCGAAAACTGGTTGTCAATCTCAGGTACTCTGGATTGCCCTGAATAACAAAGGAAATGTGCAAATCCTGAACAGAAAATTATGCAAACTCGGACCTGCACGGGCATGGAATGTAAATCCGCTTATGCCAGACCATCAATTTTTTTTTAAAGTCAGGCCCGATTTCAGCCGATGAACTTACAAGTAAAGGTGCAAAAGTAAAGGGAATTGCAGACAATGCGGAAAGGTCTAAGAAACACGGAATGTAGTTAAATTAAATATTTAAAGCAAGGAAGTTTTAGGTTTGACAAAGTACCTCATTTTTCTTATATTATGCACAAAGGTTTGTGCAATTCTGCATAGATTCTCATGCAGTGCGTTCAATTTTCAGGGAAGAGGGCGTGAATCATCTTTGCATCAAAGGACAACCCGCACAAGGATCCGCCAGAGCCGAATCTCTCTCTACCAGTACCTTCTCCCGCACCCGTACGGCCTCCTGTTCAAAAGACACGCCGAAGAACTCTTCCGGAAGTGTGCGGAGAGGCGCGGGCTTTTAAGTCCCATGCGCCCGGGTTGTATCACTTTTAGAATGGAGTATCCGTAATGCTTGCGAATGCCTTGGGTTTAGTGGTCATCTCGTCGTGCCTCTCTATCGCGGCCATAAAGGCCGTATTGACCTATTGTTGCAAGAGGCGGATCGGCCTCGACGTCCCTGACAGAAGGAAGGTCCATTCCGCGCCCGTGCCGAGGCTCGGGGGCCTCGGCATACTCGCCGGGCTCGGGGCCGCGATGCTCTTCGCCGGCCCAAGCAGGGAGGCTGTGAGCTTCTTTGCCGCCGCGGCCGTCATCTTCGCCGTGGGCCTTATCGACGACCTCAAGAACATCAACTGGAAGTACAAGATGGCGGGGACCATCATCGCCACTTCCATTACCGTCTTTTACGGGGGCATAGTGCTCGACGACCTCGGGGACCTCTTCGGCTCCGGAAACATAAGGCTGGGTATTCTCTCGGTGCCGTTCACCTTCTTCTGCGTCATAGGCATAGTGAACGCCCTTAACATGATAGATGGCCTCAACGGCCTTGCCGGCGGCCTCTCGGTAATAATGCTCGGGGCGCTCGCCTTCTTCGCCTATTTGAGCGGCTCCGCCGCGTTCGTATACGTCGCCGTCGCGCTCATCGGCTCGCTTGCGGGATTCCTCGTCTTCAATTATCCGAAAGGCTCGATATTCATGGGGGACTCGGGCTCGAACCTCCTCGGGTTCGCGCTCGCCATAAGCTCCATCGCACTTTTCAGGACAGAGTTCTCTTCCGAGCCGATGGTGCCGGTCGTGATACTCTCTCTCCCCATATTCGATACCGTCCGCGTGATGGTCTCGAGGATGCGGAAGGGCAAGAGCCCTTTCTACCCGGATAAGACCCACATACACCATATACTTACGAGGGTGGGCGTAAGGAGCAGAAAGACGGTATTCGTCCTCTGCCTCTTGACGCTCGCGTTCTGTCTCGCGGCCGTCGTGCTACGCGAGGCCAAGGGCTGGCAGCTCCTCATCCTCTTCGTAAACAACATGGTCCTCCTCGGGATATTCATAAACTTCCTTGTCGCCAAAAAGGTGAGGGGAAGGAGGCCCGCAAGGGTGGAAGAGGCAATGCCCCGTTACTCCCTGTTGAAACCGGCGGAGTCCGACCTGGGCGGTCTCGAGGTGAGGGAGCCGATAGCGTTTTTGAGGGAGCAGAGCGAGGAGTCGACGAGGATATAGGTCTATACTATTTGAAATCAGAACGGGCGCGGAAGATTCCGCGCCCGTTTTTTTTGCCTTTGCGGGTTTTTGAGCGGGTTCAGGTTTGTAACCTGAACCCTTTAATCGTAATTCGATATGCGCTCGATTGGCAATTCCAATTCTTGCTAAAAAGCCTTTTGCGCCCTGCCGGGCTTTTTTTCGGCATGGGGCTTCGCTCCCTCCACCCTCCCCCTCCCATTCGCTCGCCCCTTAGGGCGCTGTCGCGCCTTTTTACTTCCTCGTCTCGCTCATATTTCTTCCTCCCTTAAGGTTGCTCACCCCATGCCTGGGGAGTTTTGAGAAACAAAAAAACAATTTTTTTCGCTTTGTTTTACCAATACACCGGCGCATGGCGGAGAGCGCCTAAGGTGAGGAAGAGGCGAGCGCGCCGGGGTAGATTAGACGCGAGCGCTCTAAGGGGCGCGCGAGCGGGTAGGGGAGGAAGAAAGCGCTCGGAGCCATCGCCAAGAGCGCGCGGGCGCGCAAAAGGGTCTTTGAGAGAAGTGCTTCAATAAGCGTAAGCAAATTCAGGCGTTCAACCGGAACCTTGGGGTTAGGAAAGGAAGGGAATGTCAGGAAGCGCTTCGCCTCAGAGCGTATTCAGCGGGTCCATGTCTACGGTGAGGGAGACGCCGGGCCTCTTTTTCGCAACGAAAGAAGCCTTGAGCGTCCGCGCAACCGAGTGGAGCCTTTTTACATCCGCGCACTTTAAGAGCATCTGCCACCTGTACCTGCCCTTGAGCTTCTCAAGTGGCGCGGGCGCAGGGCCGAGGACCGCGATATCCTCGTTTTTTTTCTTGAGCAACGCATCCGCCGCGCGCTTCATGTCGTTTGCCGCCTCTATTACCGCCGCCTCTTTCGCCCCCTCAAACCTGAGATTGCAGAGCCGGGCGAACGGCGGGTAAAAGGCCTCTTTCCGAAGCTCTATCTCCTCGGCGTAAAACGCGCCGTAGTCGTGCCTGAGCGCGCTTAAAAACGCGTAGTGGCCCGGGTTCAGTGTCTGTATCACGACAGAGCCGGCCTCGTCCCCGCGCCCTGCGCGCCCGGCCGCCTGCGTTATGAGCTGGAAGGTCCTCTCGGAGGACCTGAAGTCGGGTATGTTCAACGATGTGTCCGCGGCCACGATCCCGGAGAGCGTTATGCCGGGGAAGTGATGGCCCTTCGAGACCATCTGCGTGCCTATGAGGATATCTATGCTTTTGTCCTCCATGGCATCCATTATCCGCCTTGCCGAGCCCTTCTTCCGGGTCGTGTCCCGGTCCATCCTCCCTATCGTGAGCTTCGGGAAGAGAGCGCGCATGTCCTCTTCGAGCCTCTCCGTGCCTGAGCCGGTCGTGGAGAGGTTTATGCCTGAACAATTCGGGCATATCGATGGGATCGGGATCGACAGGTCGCAGTAATGGCACTTAAGGACATGGGACCTCTTGTGCATGGTAAGAGAGACCGAGCAGTTGAGGCACTTGAATACCTGGCCGCAGTCCTTGCATACGAGCGAGTTGGAAAAGCCGCGCCTGTTGAGAAATAGGAGCGTCTGGTTGTTTTTCGCCGAGTTCCCCTCCATGAGCGCCTTAAGCCTCTCCGACAGGCACTCTTTGTTCCCTTTCATGTCCACGGTCTCGACGCGCGGCAAAGAGCTTTCCCCGACCCTGTGCCTCATGGTGAGGAGTTCGAGCTTGCCGCTGTTTGCGTTGTAGAAGGTCTCGACCGACGGTGTCGCCGACCCGAGGACGACGGTCGCCCCGAGGTATTTGCCGAGCATGAGGGCGGCATCCCGCGCGTTGTACCTTACCCCGTCCTCCTGCTTGTACGATGTCTCGTGCTCCTCATCTACTATGATGAGCCCGAGGCCTTCGACGGGAGAGAAGAGCGCGGAGCGCGCGCCGACGACAATGTCTACTTCGTTGTTCAGGACACGCCGCCATTCGTCGAGCCGCTCGCCTGGGGAGAGGCCGCTGTGGGCGAGGGCGACCCTGCCCGGAAAGAGTGAAGCGAGGTAGGCCGCGGGCCAGGGCGTGAGCGCTATCTCGGGCGCGAGGATTATAGCCCGCTTATTCAACCTTAACGCCTCTTCGAGGGCCTTTAGATACACGAGCGTCTTGCCGCTCCCGGTTACGCCGTAGAGGAGGAAGGGCGTGAAAGCCCCTGACCTCAGGGCCTCAGATATCCTGTCAATCGCTTTCTGCTGTTCCTCGTTTGGCGCATGGTTTGCGTCCCTCGGGGTGATGGCATCCAGCGGGGCCCTTCCGACCTCGCGTTCCGAGACCTCCACGAGACCTTTTTCGACGAGCCTCCGGAGGGCGTCGTCGATTGCGCCGAGCGCGGACTTGAGCGCGGAGACGGCCATCTCCCCGTTTTCCAGAAGGAGCGAATACGCCTTTGCCTGAATGGGCGACCTCTTGAGCGAAAGGGCGTCCGCGCCTTTCACGGCCTTTGCGAACCGCTCGATCCTTGCCGAGCCACCGCCTTTAAGGAGCGACTCCTCCTCTATGAGGCCGTCTTTCTTGAGCCGCTCAATGGCGGATAAAACCGGAACGCCGCGAAACCTCTTCTGGATGGTAGCGATCGCCGGGCCTTTTACGGCGGCTTCCAGGAGCTCCTTTTCCAGCCCTGTTTTTTGAGGGAGAGCGCTTATGCCCGCCTCCGTAATGTTGATGTGCCGCCGGCTCCGGATGTTCGCGCCCCCGGGCGGGATGAGCGAGAGCGCCTCTCCGAGCGACGAGAAATAATATGATGAGAGCCATCTGTAGAACTTAAGGCGCGCTTCGTCGAATATCGGCCTCTCGTCGAGCGTGTCTATCAAAGGCTTTATCCCCTTGACGCCTTCGGGGGGCGCATCCGTCGTGGAGAGGACATATCCGGTGACGGTCCTTTTTCCGAAAGGGACGAGCACGCGCGCGCCGATGCCGATGCCTTTAAGCGCATCAGGGATGGAATAGGTGAACGAGCCCTCGATCGGGAGCTCTATGGCGACCTCTGCAAATGTCCGTTTCAACGGGGCCTCTCTCATGCCTTTGTGCTCAGAAGATTTTATTAGAAAAGAGGGGAGTTTGAAAGGGGTATTATGATTTGGATTCAGGCGTGGTTTCCAAATGTGATGTAATGTTTTTACTGCGACCCCTCCCAGCCTCCCCTTGTAAAAAGGGGAGGAGATTGTCTTTGGCTCCCCTCCTTCACAAGGAGGGGCCGGGGAGGTCGTATCCTCTATCCAATAGGCGGGACTCGTTAGTCCCGCCTAACTATAATCGATAAGCACGGTTTTCCAACCGCTTAAGCATTTTTTTCGCTTTGTCTTTCAAACACACGGGCGCATGGCGGAGAGCGCATAAGGGGGGCTGGGGCGAGCGAACGGTCCTCGCCGGACAGGCAAATCCGTATCGTGCGTTTGTGCTTAAATTAACCCTAAGCAACCCGATTTGAAATTGGCCCCGCGCCTAGCGGGGGGAGGAAGGAAGCGCTCGGAGCCATCGCCTAAAGCGCGCGGAGCGCGCAAAAAGGCCTTGGCGAAAGTTTCGAATAGCCGATACAGGCGCTATCGGGTCAATAAACTGAACCAGTATTTTTTTGTCTTTCAAAAATCCACCAGGCATGGGGTGAGCGACCTTAAGTGAGGAAGTGACGCGCGAGCCGGAGGAAGGATAGACGCGAAGCGCTCGGGGGAGGCGAGCGCGTGGGAGGGGGAGGGGGAGGACGACGGGAGCGAACCCCTATGCCGAAAAAAAGCCCGGCAGGGCGAAAAAAATATATCTAAAAGAGCAGATTAATGTTGCTCAAAAAATACAAATTACTCCCTCTACTCCACCCACTCGCTCTGCACGTCCATGTCCGCCGAGGCCTGGTCCTCGAACCGGGTGTACTCGTGCAGGAACGTGAGCTTCGCGGTGTCGGTCGGGCCGTTCCTCTGCTTGGCGACGATTATCTCGGCGCTACGCCTCATGCCGCAGGTGCACAGATCCCTCGGGCATTCGCAGGGCTTGTAAACGGATTCCCTGTAGACGAACATGACGACGTCCGCGTCCTGCTCGATAGCGCCGGACTCACGAAGATCGGACAACTGCGGCCTGTTGCCTTCTCTCCGCTCCGCCATACGGGAGAGCTGTGAGAGGGCGATGACCGGAAGTTGCAATTCCTTGGCCATGGCTTTAAGAGACCGCGATATCTCGGATATCTCCTGCTCGCGGCTGTCGGTATTCCGTCTGCCGCGCATGAGCTGGAGGTAGTCTATGACGACGAGCTTCAAACCCAATTCGTTTTTCCATCTCCGCGACTTGGCGCGCATCTCAAGGACCGACTGCGCCGGGGTATCGTCTATGAATATGTTGGCGTCGTAGAGCGAGCCGACGGCGTTCGTGAGTTTCCCCCAGTCCTCTTCCTTCAAAAAGCCGCTACGGAGCTTCTGGAGGTCTACGCGAGCGCGTGAGGCGAGCATCCTCTGGACGGGCTGTTCCTTGGACATTTCGAGCGAGAAGACCGCTACGGGGCAGTTGTGCTCTATCGCCGCGTTCTCGGCGATATTGAGGCAAAAAGAGGTCTTCCCCATGCTGGGGCGGCCCGCGATGATGATGAGGTCGGAGTCCTGGAGCCCTGAAGTGATCTTGTCGAGTTCCCTGTACCCGGTAGGCACGCCGGTCACATGGGATTTGCGCTCGTAGAGTTTTTCGATGGTCTCGAAGGTGTCCTTGATGATGTCCTTCAGCGCGTAGAAAGACTTTTTCGCCCTGTCCTGGGAGACCTGGAATATCTTCTGCTCGGCTTCATCTATAAAGTCGTCGGCGGAATCGACCCCTTCATAACCGCGCGTGACTATCTCGGTAGAGGCCGAGATGACGCGGCGTAGCAACGCCTTCTCCCGGACGATCCGCGCGTAGTACATGATGTTCGCCGCCGTTGGCGTGGCTTCCACTATCTCGCCTATGTACGAGATGCCGCCGACGGAAGACAAGGCGTCCGAGTCCTTGAAGAGGTCCGAGAGCGTGACTATGTCAATGGGGATGTTCCTCTCGAAGAGCGTGACCATGCCGGAGAAGAGACGCGAGTGCGCGTTGTGGTAGAAGTCGCTCCCGTCCGGGGTGAGCACTTCCATCACCTTGTTTATCGCGTCCTTCTCAAGGAGTATGCCGCCCAATACCGATTGCTCGGCCTCGATGTTATGGGGCGGGACCTTGTGCGAGATCTCTTTCTGGGGGCGTAAAGCCATAAGGGGAATGAAAAAGGGGCCGCGTATTTGAAAGACGGGGCGCTTTTTTAAGAGCGCCCGCCCCCCGCGGCCCCCTGGTTTGAGGTTTGAGATTTCAGCTCAGGCGGTGAGGCCTACTACTCTTCCTTTGAGACCGTTACCTGAACCGACGCCGAGACGTCGGTCGTAAGCCTTATTGCCACCGTGTGGAGCCCGAGGGTCTTTATCGGCTCCTCGAGACGGATGTCCTTCTTCTCGACGGCGAAGCCCTTTGCCTTCAAGGCCTCTTCGATGTCGTGGCCGGTGACAGAGCCGAAGAGCCTCTCGTCTTCTCCGGCCTTCCTCGCGAAGCTTAAGGAGACGGCGTCGATTGCGGCCTTGAGCTTCTCGGCGTTGGCCTTCGTTACGGCGGCCTTTTTAAGGTACGCTTCCCTTTCGGCTTCCAACTGCTTTAAGTTCCCCGCGCTCGCTTCTACCGCGAATCCCTTGGGGATAAGGTAGTTCCTCGCGTAGCCCTCGGCCACCTTCACCTGATCGCCGAACCTGCCGAGGTTCTCGACTTCTTTCCTGAGTATCACTATCATGGCTAAAGGCTCCTTATATGCTCGTTGCGGTGAACGGGATTATTGCGAGGTTGCGGGCGCGCTTTATCGCCTCGCATACTACCCTCTGGTGCTTGGCGCAGGTCCCGGAGATCCTCCGGGGGACTATCCTGCCCCTCTCGGTTATGTAGGGGCGGAGCGCCTTGGCGTCCTTATAGTCTATGGTAAGCTCCTTGTTCTTGCAGAAGCGGCAGACCTTCTTCTTCTGGTAGGGGCGCCTGTCGCCCCTCTCGGGGCGTCCGCCCTCGCGCTGGGGTCTCTCGTTAGCCATTTGCGTTACCTCCTTCAGCGGTCACGGGTGCGGGTGCGGCTTTTGCGGCTTCCGCGGCGGCCAGTGCCTTTGCGGCCTTTTCCCTCGCCTTCTTCGAAAGCTTGGGAGGCTTCTTGCTTATGATCCTCACGGTCTGGTAACGGAGGATGTTTTCGTTGAGCTTCATGAGCCTTTCGATCTCCTTGGAGACCTCAGGGGCGCTCTGGTACTCCATTACGAAGTAGTACCCCTCGTTCTTCTTCTCGATCGGGTAGGCGAGTCTCCGCCTCCCCCACTCGTCAAGCCTGCTAAGCTTTCCGCCGCCAGACTCGAGCGAGCCGGTGGCCTTCTGGATGAACGCTTTGATGAGCTCATCCCCCGCATCGGGCCTTACGATGCAGACCGTCTCGTACTTGTTCACAGTCCCTCCTTATGGTTCCCCGCTGTCGCGGGTTCGCGCCTGAAAGGCGCAAGGATTTTACGGTTGCCGGACTTTCTTAAGGATCAAAGCCCGTTATGCCCCTATGGCATGGTCCTGAGTAAAGAGATTATATACTATTTCCGGACCGATTAGGCAAGGGGTTTTTTGGTTTCCCGTAATAAGGCAGGGGAGGGGGGCGGAGAGTAAAAATAGGGTAACCTGTTGAGATATCAGCTGATTTTACATTTTGTCATTCCCGCGCGCTTGCTCGTCTCTTTGATTCAAAAACAGAGCGTCAGAACACAGCAACACAGGTATGCTTTAGTTTGCGCTCTGTGTACTACGCGCCCGCCTCCGCCTGCCTCCTGAAAAGCTCCTTATGCCTGGCGAGGTAGTATACGATGTACGAGTTCGCAAATAAGAGGACTAATTTTAATAGGCTAAAGCTCGATGCCGTGATGTAGAGCTCGTAGGGGATGAAAACGGCGGTGAGGGCGACCGTAAGCCACTCGGCCCAGCGCTCCCTCTGGTGCAGACCCCAGGCCTCTATTAAGTTGAGCACCCCTATGGCGAGCGCGGCGACGGCGATGAGGCCGAAGACATATCCGTCAAAGGAGGCGGCCTTATCGTAGATTGCGCGCATGAGAGCGCTTCCGATATCTATGTTGAGGTTAGCGGCGAGGTTCGCCATCGTGAGCTCGGGCGCGATATCGAGGCTCTTTATGAGAAGGGCCGAGAACCCGAGTTCGATCGCGCCGATCACTGCCTTGTAAACGATTATTATCCTAAGGAACCCTGAGCCGTTGTCTTTCATTGGGTACCTGTTACTTACCAGGGGGCCTGACTTTTATCCCGCGCCTCATGAGGTACTCCTTTGTCTCGGGAATGGTGAATACCCCGAAGTGGAAGATCGAGGCCGCAAGCGCGGCATCCGCGCGCCCGATAGTGAACGCCTCGACCATGTGTTCGAGCGTGCCGGCCCCGCCCGATGCTATGACCGGGATGGTAGTGTTGTCGGATACCGCACGCGTAAGGTCGAGATCGTACCCGTCCTTCCTGCCGTCCCTGTCCATGCTGGTAAGTAATATCTCGCCCGCGCCGTAGGACTCCATCTTCTTCGCCCACTCGACGGCGTCAAGCCCGCGGGGTTTCCTTCCGCCGTGGGTGTAGACCTCCCAGCCGCCGCCTTCTCTCTTCTTAGCGTCTATGGCGACGACTATGCACTGGCTCCCGAACCGCTCGGAGGCCCTCCGGACGAACTCCGGGTCCTCGACGGCCGTCGTGTTTATCGAGACCTTGTCGGTGCCCGCGCGGAGCAACTCTTTTATGTCGTCGAGCGTCCTTATCCCGCCGCCGACTGTCAAGGGCATGAAGACGTTCGAGGCGGTTTTTTCGACGACGTCGAGTATCGTCTTCCTCGCCTCGTGCGAGGCCGTTATGTCGAGGAAGACGAGCTCGTCGGCCCCTTGCGCCTCGTAGGCCGATGCGGATTCTACCGGGTCCCCGGCATCCCGGAGCTCGACGAAGCTAACGCCTTTTACGACGCGGCCGTCCTTTACGTCAAGGCAGGGGATGATCCTCTTCGTCAACATCAGGAAGCCGCCTCTATCGCTTCTTTCAATGTTACTTTCCCGGCGTAAAGCGCCTTGCCGACGATGATGCCCTCAATATTCACGCCCCTATATGATTCTATATCCTTTTTCGACGATATGCCGCCCGAGGCCACGACCGGGATGGATATGGAATCCGCAAGCTCGCGGGTTGCCTCTATATTCGGCCCCGTAAGCATCCCATCCCTCGAAATATCGGTGTAGATGATGCAGGCTACACCAAAGCCTTCGAGCCTTTTCGCAAGGTCGGTTGCCTTTTGGTCCGTTACAGTGACCCAGCCCTTTATGGCAACGCACCCGTCCTTTGCGTCTATGCCGACTGCGACCCTGCCGGGGTATTTTTTTGCGAGCGACTTTACAAACGCGGGATTTTCATATGCCGCAGTCCCGATGATTATCCTCTTTATGCCCTTTGTATTAAGGTAGAGCTCGGCGGTCTTCTCGTCCCTTATGCCGCCGCCTATCTGCACCGGGATGTTTATCGCGGCCGTTATGTTTTTGAAGACCTCGTAGTTCTTCGCGTTGCCTTCGACGGCGCCGTTGAGGTCTACGAGGTGGATTATCTCCGCGCCTTCGGCCTCCCACTTGCGCGCGACGTCTATTGGGTCGTCGGAGTAGACCGTCTCGGCGTCCATCCTGCCCTGCGTGAGCCTTACGCACCTTCCGTCTTTTATGTCTATGGCCGGGAAGATTATCATCTTTATTACCTCATGGAGCTGAAGTTCTTGAGGACCTTTAGCCCCGCCTTCTGGCTTTTTTCAGGATGGAACTGGCAGGCGAAGACGTTGTCTTTTGCGATACTGCTCGTGAACTCGACCCCGTAGCCGGTCTTCGTGAGCGTGACTGTGGCGTCCGCAGGCGCGGCGTAGTACGAGTGGACGAAGTAGAAGTAAGTCCCGTCGTCGATGCCATTAAGGAGATGCGACTCCTTCGCCTTTTTCACCTCGTTCCACCCCATGTGCGGGACCTTGAGCTCCGCGCCTGCCTCGTCCTTTGACGACGGGAAGCGGACGACCTTGCCGGGGATGAGGCCCAATCCCTTGTGGAGTCCGAACTCGCTCGATTCGTCGAACAATAGCTGGAGCCCGAGGCAGATGCCGAGGAAGGGCTTGCCGGAGGCGACGGCCTTTGCGATGGGGTCTATCAAGCCATAGGCTTCCAAATTCCTCATGCAGTCCTTGAACGCGCCGACGCCGGGGAGCACGATGTGGCTGGCGTCATTCATTACCTTCGGGTCGCGCGTGGCCGCGGCGGTCGCCCCGACCTTCTCAAAGGCCTTGGCAACGCTTCGAAGATTTCCCATGTCGTAGTCGATTATTGCTATCATCTGAGGTTACAGCTTGCCTTTTGTGGAGAGTACGCCCTTTATGCGCGCATCTTTTGCGACTGCGGCGGATAGGGCCCTGCCGAATGCCTTGAATACGGACTCTATCGCGTGGTGTATGTCCGTCCCGTAATGGAGGGTTATGTGGAGGTCGACGCCTGCGCTGTTAGAGAAGGCCTTCATGAACTCCTGCAAAAGCCCCATGTCGAATGTGTCGGTCACATGTCCCTCTATCATCGAGGAGATGACTTTTTTCGATACCGCGAAGGAGTCCTTGGTAGTCGTGAACTTGAAGTACGGCCTGTTTGAGACGTCGAGCACGACTGTTGCGAGCGAGTCCATCATGGGGACATCACTGGAGGCGCACCTCTTTATTCCCGAGGCCCCGGCAAGGGCCTTCTTCACGGCCTCGCCGAGCGTTATGCCGACGTCCTCGACGGTGTGGTGGAGGTCGACATGGACATCCCCCTTTGCCCTGATCTTCAAGTCAAAGAGGCCGTGCCTCGCAAAGTTTTCGAGCATGTGGTCGAAGAACGGGATAGGCGTCTTTATATCGGCTATGCCGCTACCGTCGAGGTTTGCTTCGATTGTGATGTCGGTCTCACGGGTCTTTCGTACGATCTTCGCCTTACGAGCCATATATATCCCTCGCCACTCGTTAGTAAAATCTATATCCAGTAGCTATGTAATACTCCTCCCCCTTTACGGGGGAGGCCGGGGTGGGGGTGAAGCCAGCCGGGCGGGCAATTCGGTATCGAACGGCAGGAGAATCGATTTACCCAGAGACTCCGTACCGACTTTGGCCCTGCGCCGAGCAGTCACCCTCCCCTCAATCCCCTCCCGTCAAGGGAGGGGAGGTTTAACCGGTTACTTATACTTCTTCAGCCTTGCCCCGGCGCTCAAGCCGTGGGCCTCGAGCCCTTCGAGGTCGGCAAACCTCTTGACAGACGGGCCGAGCGTCTTTATCGCGGATGGGGATAAGCTTATTACGCTCGTCCTCTTTATGAAGTCGGAGACACCCAGGGGGGATGAGAACCGCGCCGTGCCTCCTGTCGGGAGCGTGTGGTTAGGGCCCGCGAGGTAGTCCCCGGCGGCCTCCGGCGTGTTCCTGCCTAAAAATATCGCGCCGGCGTTCTTTATAAGAGCCATAAGGCCGAACGGGTCTTCGACGAATAATTCGAGATGCTCGGGCGCGATCCTGTTCGAGATTTCGGCGGCCTCGTTTAAATCTTTTGCGACGATTATCGCGCCGTATCTTTCAATCGACTTTTCGGCTATGGCGCGCCTTTTGAGTTTCCTTCCGAGCCTCTTTACCTCTCCGGCTACTTTAGTCGCTATTTTTTTAGAAGTCGTGATGAGAATGGAAGACGCGAGCTCGTCGTGCTCTGCCTGAGAGAGGAGGTCGATAGCCATCCACTCGGCAGAGCCCGTGCCGTCGTTTATGATGAGTATCTCGCTCGGCCCGGCTATCATGTCGATATCGACCGTGCCGAAAACGAGCCGCTTGGCCGTGGCCACATAGATATTGCCCGGCCCGGTTATCTTATCGACCTTTGGGACCGAAGCGGTCCCAAAGGCAAGGGCCCCGATAGACTGCGCCCCGCCGATGCGAAATATTTTATCCACCTTCGCTACTCGCGCCGCCGCCAGCACATAAGGGCTTATGCCGTCCTTGCCGGGAGGCGTGACCATGACGACTTCTGACACCCCTGCTACGCGCGCCGGTATCGCGTTCATGAGGACGGTCGAAGGGTACGCCGCCTTGCCACCGGGGACATAGATGCCCGCGCGCTCGATGGGCGTTACCCGCGAGCCCAATATCGTCCCGTCGTCTTCGGTTGAGAACCATGACTGCTGTATCTGTCTTTTGTGGAATGTCTCGATGCGCGATGCCGAGAGCTCTATTATGGAGAGGTCTTGTTTGGAAATTTTCTTTACTGCGGAGTCTATCTCTTTTTCGGTTACACGGAGAGCACCTTCGACATCAACGCCGTCGAAGCGTTTTGTATACTCGACTACTGCCGAGTCCCCGTCTTTTTTTACATCGGAGAGGATTTTTTTAACGGCCTCCTCGACGGCGGAGGTGTCCGCCTCGCCCCTGCCGAGTATGCCTGCAAGGACACCTTCAAAGGCCTTGTCGTTTGTATTGATAACGCGCATTGTAAGGCCTACTTCGCCCCGACGGCAGCTACGGCCTTCGTAAGCCGCTCGACGAGGTCCTTTACCCTCTTGGGCTTGGTCTTAAGGCTCGCCCTGTTGCAGACGAGCTTCGATGAGATATCGGTGATCGTCTCCACCTCGACGAGGCCGTTCTTCCGGAGGGTCTCTCCGGTCTGCACGAGGTCGACTATCCGCTCCGAGAGGCCGAGCAACGGCGCGAGCTCTATGGAGCCGTAGAGCTTTATTATCTCGACCTGTATGCCCTTGTCGAGAAAATATTTTAGCGTGATGTTCGGGTACTTGGTCGCTACCCTTATGTGTGTCCAGTGCCTGGGGTTGTCCTTCTGTACGAGCTCCCTGGGCTCGGCGACCATCATCCTGCACGCGCCGATCTTAAGGTCCAGAGGCTCGTACAGGTCCTTCTGCTGTTCCATGAGGACGTCTTTTCCGGCTATGCCTATGTCGGCCGCGCCGTACTCGACGTAGGTCGGGACGTCCTGGCTCCTTATTACCATGAAGCGCAGTCCCTCCGCAATGTTTTCGAAGATGAGCTTTCGCTCGTCCTGCATGATCTCGCTAAAGTCCACCCCGGCGGCCTTGAAGAGTGTGGCGGCCTCCTTGAGGATGCGCCCCTTCGGGAGGGCGAGAGTGAGTGTGTCGTTAAGGTTTTTCATTCCTTGACCCTCTTTATATTCGCTCCGAGCGCTTTTAGCTTTGTCTCAATACGCTCGTACCCACGGTCCAGATGATAGATCCTCGATACCTCCGTCTTTCCTTCGGCGACGAGCCCGGCAAGTATGAGGGACGCGCTCGCCCGGAGGTCCGTCGCCATCAGCGGCGCGCCCGAGAGGCGCTTTACGCCACGCACCACCGCGCACCTTCCGTCAATCGTAATGTTCGCGCCCATCCTTTGAAGCTCGCTAACATGCATGAACCTGTTCTCGAATACCGTCTCGGTTATGACGGAAAGGCCGGTGCCTATCGCCATCATCGCCATTATCTGCGCCTGCATGTCGGTCGGGAAGCCGGGGTAGGGGATGGTCTTTACGTCCACGCTCCTTATCGGCCAGTCGCCGATGACGCGCACGCCGCCATCTTCTTCCACGACCTCTGTCCCGGTCTCCTTGAGCTTGGTGTTAAGAGCGTCAAGATAGTGGTAGGGGCAGTCTTTTATGAATACGTTGCCGCGCGTCATGGCGGAAGCCACCATGAATGTCCCGGCCTCTATCCTGTCCGGGATGACGCGGACCTCGACGGGCTTTAGTTCCGCAACACCCTCTATCCTTATCGTATCCGTGCCCGCGCCGACTATGTGCGCGCCCATCTTGTTTAATGTATCGGCGAGGCAGACGACCTCGGGCTCGAGCGCGGAGTTTTCGAGTATCGTCGTCCCTTCCGCGTGTACCGCCGCGAGCATGAGGTTCTCTGTCCCGGTGACGGTAGTCGTGTCCATGTAGATCTTGGCGCCCTTGAGCTTTTCGGCGCGTACTTCGACGTACCCGCTCTCAATCGTAATATCCGCCCCCATCTGCCTTAGTCCCTTTATGTGGAGGTCTATGGGGCGCGCGCCTATGGCGCACCCGCCGGGCAGAGACACGCGCGCGCGCTTGAAGCGCGAGACAAGCGGCCCGAGGACGAGGACAGACGCCCGCATGGTCTTGACCATGTCGTACGGGGCCTCCGGGGACTTTACATCGCGCGTGCGGATTTTAAGAGTGCCGTCCGGTGTGTCGGGCGCAATTTCCGCGCCGAGATGGACGAGGAGTTTTTTGAAGGTGTCTATGTCCTTGAGCTTCGGGACATTTGTGATGGTGGTCCAGTCGGATGTGAGAAGGGCGGCGGCCATGAGGGGCAATACCGCGTTTTTCGCGCCGCTTACAGCGACCTCGCCCACGAGCCTGTTGCCGCCTTCGATGACTATCTTGTCCATTTCAGGGTGCCTTTTTTTTCTTAGGGTCTAATACTCCGCAAATTGAATACCGCGGGTATCATAATACCTCCCCTCCCTTGACGGGAGGGGACTGAGGGGAGGGTGACTGCTCGGCGCAGGGGCAGAGTATCCAGAGACGACTATAATCTAAACACCCCTCTATCGTTGGATATGAACTTTGCCCGTCCGGCCAGGACTGCTCGGCGCAGGCCAAAGTCGGTACGGAGCCTCAGGGGTAATTGATTCTCCTGCCGTCCGTTACAAATTTGCCTGCCCGGCGAGGGCTCCACCCAACCTCCCCCGTCAAGGGGGAGGAGATTTAGTGCGCGGTCTGCGGAAATTTAATGCGACCGGCTTTAAGCCGTTTTACTGAGCCTTTGCCACCGCAGGCGCGCCGTTCTTCTCGGAGTTCTTGAGCGCCTCGGTCTGGTAGTACGCTATTATGTTGTCGGTAAGCTCCGTAAGGTCGCCTTCCATGACCTCGCTAAGCCTGTGGAGCGTGAGCCCTATCCTGTGGTCGGTTATGCGGTTCTGCGGGAAGTTATACGTCCGGATCTTTTCCGACCTGTCGCCGGTGCCTACCTGCGTCCTCCGGTCGGCCGCTATCTTCTTCTGCTGTTCTTGTATCTTCATGTCAAGGATGCGCGCCATGAGGACCTTGAACGCCTTGGCCCTGTTCTTGTGCTGGCTCTTGTCCTCCTGGCAGGCCACGACGACGCCGGTGGGGATGTGCGTCATGCGGACGGCGGTCTCGACCTTATTCACGTTCTGGCCGCCGTGGCCGCCGGAACGGTAGGTGTCGACGCGGATGTCTTCCATGCGGACATCGACCTCGACCTCCTCGGCCTCGGGCATGACGGCGACCGTCACGGTCGAGGTGTGACGCCTCCCGGAGGCCTCTGTCTCGGGGACCCTCTGCACCCTGTGGACGCCGCTTTCGAACTTGAGGCGCGAGTACGCGCCCTTGCCTTCAATCGCCGCGATGACCTCTTTTATGCCGTTAAGCCCCGTCGGGGACGAGGACATGACTTCGACCTTCCATCCGTTCAGCTCGGCATACCTCGAATACATCCTGAAGAGCTCGGCGGCGAAGAGGGCGGACTCGTCCCCGCCTGCCCCGGCCCTTATCTCGATTATGACGGACTTGTCGTCGTTCGGGTCCTTGGGGAGGAGCATGAGTTTCAGCTTCGAGAGGAGGTCTTCCTTCTTCTTCTGAAGGGCCGGGATCTCCTCCTTGGCGAGCTCACGGAGCTCCTCGTCCTTGCCTTCGAGGATGAGCTTGTTGTCGGAGAGCTCCGCGTCGGTCTTCTTTAGATCCCTGAAGACCTCGACGATCGAGCCCAGAGACGAATGCTCCTTGGCGTACCGCTGGTAGAGCTCCTGGTTGGAGATGACCTCGGGCTTCGCGAGCTCGTCGGCGATCTCCATGTATCTCTTTTCTACTTCTTCGAGTCGTTTTTGTATCATAATAGTTTGATGGTGAAAATCCCGGCGGTTTTTAAGAGCAAGCTGAGCGTTATCAAAATCATCCACCTTTAGAAAGAGAGGGGGCTGATCCGGTTCCCCTCCTTACCAAGGAGGGGCAAGGGGAGGTCGTATTTATTCTCTCTTAGAGTTAAATACTCCGCGGCTTGCCGCTTTTTTTCACTCCCTCCCTCAGTCCCCTCCCATCGAGGGAGGGGAGGTATTAGAAGATACCCCACTGCTTGCGGCGGGGTAGTTCATTTTCAAACCACCCCTCCGAGCCTCCCCTTGTTAAGGGGAGGAGGTCAACGGTTCCCCTCCTTTACAAGGAGGGGCAAGGGGAGGTCGTATTTGTTTTTAACCCACCCCTACTGATCTTCCCTTATAAAGGGAACCTTCGCACAAGATACTGGATCCCCGCTTTCGCGGGGATCCAGTATTGTTTTGTTTGTCATTCCCGAGGTTTTAATCGGGAATCCAGTTTCAAGAACCTGACCTCATACGGATTATCAATGGTCTCTTTGTAAAGGGGAGGAACTTAAAGCCCTTTGAACTTCTCCCTTATCTCCTTGGGGTGTCCGCAGGTCATCTCGCCTTCCTGGCACTTACCTTTTACGCACGACGGCCCCGAGTCCCTGAATATGAACGGGGCCTTGTTCTTTGCGACCTTGAGCATCTCGGTCGCCATGTCCCTTATCTCCCACTGCGCCCTCTCGCAACAGCGGAGCGAGAAGAAGTGGAGTAGCTCACGCGCGTTCATGGTGACGATTATCTTAGTGCACGCGGCGTTCGGGAGGAGATAACGGGCGTCCTCGGCGGCCACACCCTCGGCGACGAGCTCGGAGTAGAGCTTGTACACGCGCGCGACGGCGGAGGCGAACCTCTTTTTCCGGGCCGCGTCATTTCCGATGGAAGGCGGGACGACGAACTCGGGCTCTTTCGCGGTCACGTACCGTTGGCTTTGCTGGGAGTAGGAGGCGAGGCGGTGGCGGACGAGCTGGTGCGAGGTCGCCCTCGATATCCCTTCTATGCCGAAGGTGAACGAGGCGTGCTCAAGGACCGAGAGGTGCCCCATCTTGAGTATCCTGCCGAGGAACTTCTCGGTGGAGGCCGCGTCGACCTTATCCGCGAGCGCGGATATTGTGGACGCGGAATAGCAGAGCCTCGCGGCCATGCAGACCGTCTTCTCGGGGTCGGGGGTGAAACTCAGGAGTTGTACCTTCAACATTCCCCCTCCGCGGTCCTAGGCCCCCTTGTTGCTCCGGTACTTTCTATTGAATTTTTCGATCTTGCCGGCGGTGTCCATGAACCTCTGCTCGCCGGTGTAGAAGGGGTGACAGCTCGAGCAGATGTCTACCGAGAGCTCCTTCTTGGTCGAGCTGGTCTCGACGATGTTGCCGCACACGCAGTGGATCTTGGCGGCTTCGTACTTGGGGTGGATGTTTTCCTTCATATATCTTTCCTCCGTTGATGTCTAATGGATACGGCACGCCGATAACGCATGCGCCCCGGCCGGAACCGTAATAGTTAATATTAACAACTAAGTACATTGAGTGCAAGGAAAAAAACTTTGCGCCAAGCGGTTGAAAACAGTGGGGATTTTGGTGGGGTGGTGTAAGCGTTGTATTTTTAAGGGGTTTTTGTAGGCTGGGCTAAGGAACGCAGCCCAGCGGTCTTGTTGCCTATTGACATATGACTAAGGACAGAATTGTTGGGCTTCGCTACGCTCAGCCCAATCTATGGGGCTCAATCATGACACATTTCCCATTTACTATATTCATGAAAGAGGCGAGTATCCATCCAATTCACAAAACCTCCCCATTCATTTTTCCTATTGTTAACTATGATTCTAGTATAAGGTTCCAAATCAGCTTCAAGGATCTCGCCATCCTCCTTTTTGAAGCTGACATGATCTTTGGTCATTATGGCTTCAGTGTAATTCCTTATTTTGTCTGCTTTAGTCTCATCCGGAGTCCAAAGTACTTCCATTAGTCTGTTATAGAAAAAACTAACTCGCAAATCCATGTAGAAATCATGATGTTTGTAATTTTTTACTATTATTGTATCAAAGGCCCTAATATGAATTGATTTAATAGGATCTTCCGTATCAAAGTCTTCGGGTTCTTTTTGCCACTGAAAGGAATTTTTTGCGAGATAAGACTCGAACTCCTCTTGCGTTTGATAACTCTCTATCCCGTTCAGCAGTTTTGTCCGGACACTTTGGACTGAATCATGGTTAGAAAAAAAACAATGCCCCCACAACAGGATAACAATGCTTGCTATCCCGATAATGGATAACGATATTAAGACTATGGCGGAAATGATGATGTATTTAAATATCTTCTTCGTCATCTATGATTGTAGGGTGGGCTCCGCCCACCAGAGTTCGGTTTGTTTTAAAGAGGTGGGCATAGCCCACCCTACATTTCAATAAGCTAAAAAGGCGGAACTATTGCGTTGGGTTACGCTTCGCTAAACCAACCTACATTTATATGCAAAAAAGGCGGGACTAACAAGTCCCGCCTTTTTAAGTAACAATATACCATTCGTCTTACTTGCTCATCGACTCCAAAAACGACTTGTTCGAAGGCGTGTGCTGGATCTTATCCAACAGGAACTCCATCGATTCTATCGGGTTCAGCGGCTGGAGGACCTTGCGGAGTATCCAGATCCTGTTCAGCGTCTCCTTGGTGAGGAGCAGGTCTTCCTTCCTCGTGCCGGATTTGTTGAGGTCTATGGCCGGGAAGATCCTTCTCTCCGAGAGCTTCCTGTCGAGGACGATTTCCATGTTGCCCGTACCCTTGAACTCTTCGAAGATGACCTCGTCCATCCTACTACCGGTGTCGATAAGGGCCGTTGCGATGATGGTCAAGGAGCCGCCTTCCTCGATGTTCCTCGCGGCTCCGAAGAACCTCTTGGGCTTATGAAGCGCGTTGGAGTCGACGCCGCCGGAGAGTACCTTGCCTGAGGGCGGGACTACCGCGTTGTACGCGCGGGCGAGCCTCGTGATGGAATCCAGCAGGATGACGACGTCCTTCTGGTGCTCGACGAGCCTCTTTGCCTTTTCTATGACCATCTCGGATACCTGCACGTGCCTTGCCGCTGGCTCGTCGAAGGTCGAGCTTATTACCTCGCCCTTTACCGACCTCTGCATGTCGGTGACCTCTTCAGGACGCTCGTCGATAAGAAGCACGAGGAGGACGACCTCGGGGTGGTTGGTGGTGATGGAGTTCGCGATCTTCTGTAAGAGTATCGTCTTACCTGCCCTCGGCGGGGAGACGATGAGACCCCTCTGGCCCTTGCCGATAGGGGTAAAGAGGTCCATGACCCTCATCCCGATGTCGCTGTTCGGGGCGAGCTCCAGGTTTATCTTCTCCTGCGGGTATAAAGGGGTCAGGTTGTCGAAGAGTATCTTTTCGCGGGCGACCTCGGGGTCTTCGTAGTTGACCTTCTCGACCTTGAGGAGAGCGAAGTACCTCTCGCCTTCCTTCGGGGGCCTGATCTGTCCGCTTACGATGTCGCCGGTCCGGAGGTTGAAGCGCCTTATCTGAGAAGGCGAGACATATATGTCGTCGGGGCCGGGGAGGTAGTTGTAGTCCGGGGCCCTTAGGAAGCCGAAGCCGTCGGGAAGCGTTTCGAGCACGCCTTCGCCGTATATCATCCCGTTCTGTTCGCTCTGGGATTGAAGGAGCGCGAAGATGAGGTCCTGCTTTCTCATCGACGAGGCGCTCTCGATATTATACTTTTTCGCGAGGTTCGTCAGCTCGTTTATTTTTTTCTCTTTCAGTTCCTTAAGATTCATACTTTCTCCTGCATGGTTTTTAGGGCTTTTTTTTAATTGAGAAATAGAGGCCGGTTATGGATTCGGCCTCCCTTCAAATGGGGTTTGATATAAGGTTCCTGGGCCGCGCAGTTACGGAAAAGAGGGACAGTTTGGCGGAGGAGTAGCTATCAAGCGGCTTCCGCAAGCGGCGTTAAGGCGCGAATCAAGAACAAGTCCGGAGGTCCGGACAGGAATACAGGCCGAATATGGGCCTAAAATTTAGAGGGTTTTTTCAGTTGAGAGATTTTTCGTTTATTCGGGTTATTTCCTCTGGGCTTAAATCATCGGATTGAAGCTTTAGAGGTATGAGCGCATAGTGAAACGTTTGATAGGTAATTTCAACATAGCACGGTTATTTGCGCCTGTCAACCTCTTTTTGTTTTTTTTGTGAGCGCTTCAAAAAGCTCGCGGGCGCACTTCAAGGTAGCCTCCCTCGTCCCGCTGTTGTCTATCACATAATCGGCGTACCCGGCCTTTTCCTTTAGGGGTAGCTGGGCGGCGACCCTCTTTCTCGCTTCTTCCTCCGTGAGGCTGTCGCGGTTGATAAGCCTCTTAAGCTGTTCCTCCTCGCTTATGAGGACCACGACGACCTCGTCGACCGAGCCGTGAATACCGGCTTCTATGAGGACCGCGGCGTCGATGATAATGAGCGGGTCTTTGTGCGCGGACTTTATTTCATTAATCAGCGCCTTTGTCCTATCGATGATCCTCGGGTGCGTTATGCCGTTCAGTATGAGGAGCTTTTCCTTATCAGAGAATACGATTCCCGCAAGCGCCTTTCTGTCGAGCGTGCCGTCGGGTTTAAGAATACCCGCGCCGAACTCCCTCGCTATCTCGTCGAGCGCGGAACAGCCCGGCTCGACTATCTCGCGCGCTATTACGTCGGCGTCGATGATGTGCGCGCCGAGCCTTTTGAGCTCGCTCGATACGAAAGTTTTCCCGGAGGCGATGCCGCCGGTGAGTCCTACGACCATATGGTTTTGCCCTTCAGCGCCGTTCATCTGAGCGCTATGAAGCTCAACTGCCTGCCCGTCCTGCCGTTGTCCTTCCTGTACGAGAAGAAAAGAGAGTTGTTGCAGGAGGTGCAGACCGGCTCGAAGGAGATGTTCTCCCTTCTAAGCCCGGCGGAGAGGAGCGCGCTTACATTCGCCTCCCCGAGGTCTGCCTTTGCGCCGGCGCCTGACAATTCCAGGCACGCCGGGTTTTCTCCGAAGGAGCGTCGGAACTCGTCAGCCACCTCCGCGCCTACCGAGTAACAGCAAGGGCCGATGTGGGGGCCTATGGCCGCGACGAGGTCTCCGGCGTCCGAGTTGAAGCTCAAGCGCATGGCGTCGACCGTCTCTTTTGCTATGAGCTTTACCGTCCCCTTCCAGCCCGCGTGTATCGCGGCCACGGCCTTTCGCACGGGGTCGAGGACGAGTATTGGGACGCAGTCGGCGGTAAGCACGCCGATAGCCGCACCCGTCATGCGCGTGATTATCGCGTCGGCGTCGGCCTTGGTGTCGACAGTCGATGAGTCGAGGAGGAAGACGGCCTTTCCGTGGACCTGGTTTACGGTCGCGACAGGCGTGGATATTTCGAAGGCGTTCCTTATGCGGAGGTTGTTTTCCTCGATGTTCTCTCCCGTGTCCGTATCGCGGTCATCGAAGTTGAGCGTGTCGAAAGGAGCGGAGCTTCTGCCGCCGACGCGGGACAGGAACGCGTGCGTGACACCCGCCCTCTCGATGAGGTTGGAAGATATGTATTTTATGCCGTTGGTGGTTCGCATTTGAGGTCTATTCATAGGGGTAAGGGGGCGCGCGTTTATTTTTAAGACGACCCCACCCAACCTCCCCTTGTTAAGGGGAGGAGTAAAACTTAATATAATCCCCCTCGATCCCCCCTTTAGAAAAGGTGGAAGAGTTTTTTTAGGTAGTTCAATTCCCCTCCTTACCAAGGAGGGGCGAGGGGAGGTCGTCTATTTTTAAATTCGAACAAAACCACCCCTCCCGGCCTCCCCTTGGTAAGGGGAGGAGTTTAGATTACGCCCCTTGCATCGAATCGAGCGACTCCAACACCTCCGCCATATCCGGCGGCAGGGGCGCGTTGAACTCCATCTCTTCGCCGGTCGAGGGATGCACGATTACGAGCGTTTTGGCGTGCAGGAGCTGGCGTTTTACGCCCCTGATCTTGTCGGCGACTGCCTTGTCCATAGATGGGGGCACGGCCCGCTTCCCATAGACCTGGTCGCCGACCACGGGGTGGTTGATGGCCGAGAGATGGACCCTTATCTGGTGGGTGCGGCCCGTCTCGAGCGTAAGCTCGAGGAGTGTCGTGAACTGATAGCGCCCGAGGACGCGCCAGTGCGTGACGGCCTTTCTCGCCCTGCGGGTGCGGGTCGATATCTTCTTCCGCTCGGTCGAGTCCCTGCCTATGTTCAAGTCTATCGTCCCCTCGTCGTCCTTGAACGCGCCCCAGACGAGGGCGATGTATTTTCTCCCGGTCGTGTGGTCCTTGAACTGCTTTGACAACGCGAGGTGGCTCTGGTTGTTCTTCGCGATCACCAGAGAGCCGGTAGTGTCCCTGTCTATCCTGTGGACGATGCCGAGCCTCAAGGGACCGCCTATGTCGGACAACTCCCGCGTGTGCGCGAGGAGCGCGTTCACGAGCGTGCCCGAGGGCCTTCCAGCGCCCGGATGGACCGCGAGCCCCGCCTGCTTGTTCACGACGATCACGTCCTTGTCCTCGTAGATGATATCGAGGGGGACCTCTTCTGGTTCAAGTATCCGGGGCTTCGGCTCCGGCAGGTCTATCGAGACGGCCTCTCCTCCCTTGAGTCTCAGCCCCGGCTTGGTCTGCTTGCCGTTTACGAGCACGCGCCCTTCTTCTATTAGCCCCTTTACGGAAGAGCGCGTAAGCTCAGAGAGCGAGTCGGAGAGAAACAGGTCGAGCCTCTTTGAGGCGTCTTCTTTTGCTACAAGGAATGTGCGGGTCTCGGCCATTGGAAGAGGGTCAGTGGGTTAAGGATACGGGAAACGAGGCGGGCAGGGGAGTCTACCAGATCTCTGATTTTATATCCCCGCTCCTCTTGATAAGTATGTCGACGATCGCCTTGTTGTACAGGCTGTTCTTCCTGTCGAAGGCCGGGTCTATCCTGCTTTTGTAAAGGGCGAGCCCTTCGGCGAGCTCCTTTTCCAGAAGGTCGAAGATGTTGTCGTTCTTTATCCCGTTCAGTATCTTCTCCCTGTTGTAGAGGGCGATGTCCGAGATGATCGTCCTTGCGAGCCTGAGAGCGGCTTCCCTGGAATTAATAAGAGCCATGTCTCATCTTTTCCTTCAGGATCTCCTCGACGAGGACATCCCTTCCTCTTTCGGCGTTCGCGCGCACCAGGGTGTCGACCCGCGCCGTGTCGTTCGACTTGAAGGCCTCGATTATCTCGTTGTGCTGTTTCACCGAGTCGCGCATGCGCCCCGGGAGGGCCAGCGCCGTTATCCTGAACCTCTCGAACTGCTGGACGAGGTGGTGGACGAGGGCCGAGAGCTTTTCGTTGCCGCAGGACTTGAGGAACGTATCGTGAAACTGGTTGTCGAGCTTGAAGAAGGCCTTCACGTCGCCCTTCTCGGCGGCCTTCTCCATCTGGGAGTTCAAGCCTTCGAGCTTCCTTATCTCTTTCGGGGTGAGCTTTTCGCAGGCGGTCCGCGCCGCGAAACCCTCAAGGAGGCTCTTTATCGCGTAGAACTCGCTTACATCCTTGTCCGTTATGGGGCTTACTACCGCTCCCTTCCTCGGGACTACCGTTATGAAGCCTTCGGACTCGAGCTGGCGGAAGGCCTCTCTGATAGGAGTCCTGCTTATGCCGAAGGATGCCGCTATGTCCTGCTCCGGGACGCGCTCGCCGGGCTTCAACCTTCCGGTCACGATCGAATCTTTTATGAAGTCGACTATCCGTTCCCGCAATGTCAGGGGCTTTTCAATAGGATAGTCGAGCACGCGGACTTTGTCCATATTTGTACAGGGGTCTTCTTTTAAGGGTCTGGGGGTGGAGAAAAGGCCGAATGAATTAAAGGCTTAATGTATATTGTATACTGTGTACATAAGAAAAAGTCAAGGGAATTCTGGCGTCACTGAAGGTGGAAGCAGTTAGAATATCAGCAAAAATCGGCGCCTTTGGAGAGGGCGCGCGCCCCCCGGGTCAACGGGCCTCCGAGCGCAAGACAAAGGGGAGGCAGGCCTCCCCTTGCCGCTACTTCTTCTTTGGCAGGTCGTTCGGGTCCTGATATATCATCAGGTGCGCGTACGGGGTGCCCTCGTACATGACATACGCGCCGAACTTGGTAGGCTTTTCCGGTATCATTGATTCAGCCGAGCTTACGGGCCAGAAGATCATCCAGTGCGGCGGCTCCTTTACGCGCTTTGCGCCGGGGGTTGCCGGGTCCATCACGACCTTGCCGTCTTTTTCCCAGTGCCAGCCGCCCTGGCCCATGTAGGCTATGCCGGGCACGGTATTGGACGGGCGCTCCTCTTTGTTGATGGCCGAGAGCACCCAATTGGTAGCCGCCTTGTCCCCGCATATCGGGTCGGGCTTTTCCTGTCCGCTTATATCCGGGACGCAGGTGAACTCGTTCGTGCCTTTTACGGCCTCATGGAGCTTGCCGTCGGGGCCGGGCAACATTACCGTTGCGTTGTCCGAGATATGCGCTGGCGCGGCGGAGCGCGCCGTCTTTATCATATCCTCCTGTGACATCCCCTTTATGCCCTTTTCCGCGGCAAACGCGCCGGACGCCGCGAACGCGAGGAGCACTGCGACTGCAAATGTCCTTTTCATCTCTTCCTCCTTTTTCGTTAGGAGACATTATTGAGACGGATTTAAAGAGTTATAGGGAGATTATATCAGAGAACCCCGAAGGCGGGGTGTGCCCGGAGAAGCCGGCAGGTCCATTGGCCGGAACGGCAGGTTAGATAAGGATGAAACCGCTTCACTTACGAGGATCGATAGCCGGGTGGGGTTGACGCGAGGGGGAGGCTCCGGACGGCAGGTTTACTTTTTTTCCTGCTCCTTCCTGCCCTTGAAGGCCCTGGAAAGCTCTCTGGCGGCCTCTTTCTTTTTTATCGTCGCCCTCTTGTCGTACATGGTCTTGCCCCTGGCGAGCGCGAGCTCGACCTTGGCGACCCCCTTCTTGAAATACAGCTTCGTCGGTATGAGGGTGTACCCCTTCTCGCGGGTCTTGCCTATGAGCCTCAAGATCTCCTTCTTGTGGAGGAGGAGCTTGCGGGTCCTTTCGGGGTCGATCTTCTCGAACCCGTCGGCCTGGGTATAGGGGCTTATATGGGCATTTATGAGGAAGACCTCCTCGTCCTTTATGCGGGCGTAGCTGTCCTGGAGGTTGGCCTTACCCAGGCGGAGCGATTTGACCTCCGTGCCGGTAAGCATGAGACCGGCCTCGACTGTCTCCTCGATAAAATAGTCGTGGTACGCCTTTCTGTTCTGGCAGACGGGCTCGTTTGACAATGGTTATTCCACCTTAAGGATTTTTGCGCGGAAGGACGAATTCCGGTCGAGGAAGGCGTTGTAGAGTTTAAGCCCGATAAAGGCGGCGGCGAGGAACGCCGCGCCGAGGAGGCCGGATACGAGGTCCGGGTTAATCCCGGGTAAATAGCCCGAGACGACCTGCCCGATGACGACGCCCGCGATGAAGCTCAATATGGGAACGAGGTAGATGATGAGCCCGGCCTTCAGGACGGAGGCAGAGCCGACGCTGAAAGCGACCCTGTCGCCGACCTTCGCCCCGGCCGAGTTCTCGACTTCGACAAGGACGTCTGAGCCCGCCCCGCCCGTGCCGCAGGACTTTTTCGATGAGCAGTTATCGCACGCCGAGGTCCTCTGCGTTTTTATTACCGCGTTTTTGCCCTTTATCTGTACGACAAGCCCGTGCTCTTCCATACTTACATGGTATCAAAGACAGGGGGGCATTTCAAGGGACCTTGCCGGTCAGGCAGATCCGTATCCAACGGCTATGAGCCTATAATACCCAAAGTCACCAGATTTGAATCCGGCCGTACGCCGAGTACCCTTGCCGCGAGTACCCTTGCCGGTCAGGCAGATCCGTATCCAACGGCTTTGAATCCGTAAGCCTGGAGCAACCCGATTTGAAATTGGCCGTACGCCGAGTACCCTTGCCGGTCAGGCAGATCCGTATCCAACGGCTTTGTGCCTATAATACCCAAAGTCACCAGATTTGAATCCGGCCGTACGCCGAGTACCCGGACGGGCAAATCCGAATCGGACGGCTTTGAGTACGGGGGCCTGGAGTAACCGGATTTGAAATTGGCCACGCGCCGAGCGGAAATAAAACAAGGCCGGGCCTTGCGGGCCCGGCCTTGTTTAAAGGGTAAAAAACTAAACTGCGCGCTTGTGGATGCGGACCACATTGCCCGGGACTTCCGCGGAAGGGGCCGCGGCGTGATGCGCGGCGTCATGGGCCTTCTCGTGTATCCTGAAGACCTCGACCGTCTGCTTCAGGGAGGCCGCGAGCTGGGCCATCTCCTCGGCGGCCCTCGCTATCTGCTGGGCGCTCGTCGTCGTCTCGTTGATGACGTCGGCCACCGACTCTATGTCTCCGGATATCTGCTCGGTCGCGGCGGACTGCTGTTCGGTCGCGGTGGTTATCTGGTGGACCATCGAGGTCACGACGTCGACCTTGGAGACTATCTCCTTGAGGGCGCTTCCGGCGTTCCTCGCGAGCTTCACTCCGTCCGCTACCGCCTTTACCTCGTTGTCCATCGAGGATATCGCCTTTCCCGTCTCGTCCTGCATGGATTTTATCATCTCGCCTATCTCTTTAGTCGCCTTCATCGTCTTCTCGGCGAGCTTTCTGACCTCGTCGGCGACGACGGCGAAGCCCCTGCCCTGCTCTCCGGCGCGGGCCGCCTCTATGGCGGCGTTCAGCGCGAGCAGGTTAGTCTGGTCGGCTATGTCGTTTATGACACCGATGATATTGCCTATCTCCTGCGAGCGGCCGCCGAGAGTCGCGATTATCCTGCTCGACTCCTTGGCCGTCTCGGATATGCCGTTCATCGAGTCTATCGTCTTATCCACTATGTCGCCGCCCTTGACGGCGACTCCGCTCGCCTCTCTCGCGGCATCCGAGGCGTTTGAGATGGACTTGGCCACCTCGACAATCGTCGCGGACATCTCCTGGGCCGCGGTCGAGACCTGAGAGGCCCTCGCGCCCTGGGACTGCGTGCCCCCGGCGATCTGCACCGCCGAGGCCGAGAGCTCCTCCGAGGCCGAGGCGAGGTGCGCAACCGAGGTGTGCACGTCGGAGATGATGTCGTGGAACTTGCCTATCATGCCGTTGAACGAGCCGGCCATCTGGCCGCTTTCATCCCTTGAGTCGATGTCCACCTTTATAGTCAGGTCGTTTGAAGCCTCGACCCGCTTCATGGTGTCGTTCAGGTAGAGCATCGGAGAAACGACCTTCGACTTTATGACCCAGAGGCATATTGCGCCGAGTGCGAGTATGGCCGCGAGTATAACGGCAGAGAGCGTCATCGACCACTTTGAGGACTTGAGGTCCGCCATGACCTTGCCGTCGACGATCTTGCCGACGGACGCCGAGAGCGCGATTATGGAGTCTATGCCGGCGCTGCTTTCCACTATCCATTCCTTGCCCGAGATCGGGTACTCGCCTGTGGAGGCCGCCTCGTAGACCGATTTGCGTACGCCCTCGAACCTGCCGAGAAAGGCCTCTTCGAGCTTCGTAAGCGTTTCGAGTACCTCCGGGTGAGTGCCCGCGGTCTCCTTGAGCCTCAATATCGGTTTCAGGTTTATGTCGACTACGGCCCTGAAGGTGTTGAGTTTCTGGGCCGTTTCGGGGTCGAGGGGCTTTCTCGCGCTTATGAACCTGCCGAGGTTCGCCCGCTCCCTTCCGGCGTATTCGCTTACGAGCCATATCGCCTGCTTGAGCTCTATATTCATCCGGAGGGCGTCCTGAAGGGTGTTCTTTGAGGCGTTGGATGTGAACGCGGCGAGCCTTAGCTCGGCGTTGGTGTCTATTACAGAGGTTATGAAGCTGACCCAGTCTTTGGAAGGATACCCCTTGGCCGCGTTCTGGAGCTCGCGGTCGACGGTCCTTCTGACAGACTCGAGCTCGGAGCGGGCCGACTCTACCCTTGAGAAGGATGCCTTGAGCAGTGTGTTTCCGCTGTCCTTTTCGAGGAGCGTCTTGGCGCGTTCAACCGCCGTGTTTACAGCCTCATCGCCCTTTGCCCTGACGTCCTGTATCTTTTTAATAGTATCGGCGTCCGCAGGCGCGTCGGACGATAGAGCTATGGAGGTTATGCCGCGCTCCTTGGCCTCCATGCCCGTTGCGTCTATGATGGCGTCCGCGAGCTCGTTTGCCATATCGACCCGCGACACCTCCCGGTTCTCCCGCCAGGTATTGAGGAGATCGTTCGCCGAGAGCGCGGATAGCGCCACTACGAGGAGACCGACCGCCCCCATTAGAAAACTCTTGATGCTGAGGTGCTTCAGAAATCGCATAAACGCCTCCGTTCGAATTTAAATATCTTAGAAGAATTCCTGTATATGTTATTATCGGACGTAAGTATCGTAACTTTAGATTGGATGTAAAATATTTTTTGAAGAATTCCTTTATTGCTTTCAATATACGGGATTGCGTAAGTGATTTTTTTAAACTTTTTTTGAAGAGGTCCGGCGGTGGAAAAAGGAAAAAGGCATGATAATGCTCGTTTATCGGCCCTTAAAGTCCTTGAGCGCGTCGAGGCGGGGGCATACGTCGATATCATTCTTGACGCCGGGCTCTCCGGCCTCGACGAGGCGGACGCGGGGCTGGCAACCGAGCTCGTCTACGGGGTGCTCCGGTGGAAGGGGAGGCTCGATCACATCATCGATAACTTCTCGTCGATCAAGACCGCAAAGCTCGAAAGGCGGGTATTGATTGCGCTCAGGCTCGGGGCTTATCAGCTGCTTTTCCTCGATAGGATTCCGGCGAGGGCGGCCATAAACGAGACCGTAAACCTTGTAAAGTCAGGCGGCGAAAGAAAGGCCGGGTTCGTTAACGCGGTATTAAGGGCGCTCGATGCGGGCAGAAGCAAGGTTGTCTGGCCGGACAGGGAAAAAGCCCCGGTAAGGTTTCTCTCGGCCTTTTACTCCCACCCTGAATGGCTGGTAAAGAGGTGGGTAGAGAGGCTCGGGCTCGATGAGGCAGAGGCGCTTTTGAAGGCTAATAACGAGAGGCCTCCCAGGACCGTGAGGGTGAATACCCTCATTGCCTCGAAAGATACGCTTGTAAAAGAGATTGGGGGGCAGGCGTGCGCCTATTCGCCGGTATGCCTTAAGGTCGACTCCATGGTGGACGCGCATGAGAAGAGGTACTACATCCAGGAAGAGGCCTCCCAGCTCGTCCCGCTCCTTTTAAGGCTCAAGCCCGGCATGACGGTCCTCGACGCCTGCGCCGCGCCCGGCGGCAAGACGACGCACATGGCTGAGATAATGAATAACAAGGGGCTTATTCTCGCTCTCGACAAATACGCCGGGAGGCTCAATACAGTTGAGAGGGCGGCAAAGAGGCTCGGCGTCTCCATTATCAGGACCGTCGCGTCGGACTCGGAAAGACCGTTGCCTTTTAAAGAAGATACCTTCGACGCGATACTACTGGACTCCCCCTGCTCGGGGCTCGGCGTTTTAAGAAGGGCGCCTGACATGAAGATGAGAAGGAAGGAGAGCGACATAAAGGAACTCTCCGGAAGGCAGGAGTCGCTCATTGAAAATCTCTCAAGGTATCTTAAAAAAGGCGGCAGGCTCGTCTACTCGACCTGCACCTTCGAGCCGGAGGAGACCGACGGGGTCGTAATGGATTTTCTCGAAAGACACAAGGAGTTCAGGCTTGAGAAGGCGGGGGCGGGGCTTCCGGAATCCTGCGCGAAGCTCGTCGATAAGGACGGATTTTTGAGGACCTATCCGCACAGGGACGGGCTCGACGGGTTCTTCGGGGCTGTGCTTGTGAAGGAATGACGGAGGAGGGCAGCCTCCTCAGGCGAGTATGTCTATGACCGATCTTTCCATCTCGTCAACGGTTTTCAGCGCCGCGATGTTCGCCGATAGCATGTGTTTGGCCGTCATCCGGTTGACCGCATCGAAGGCGTAGTCGACGGTCGAGGCCTCGAACGCGTTGCCGTATGTGTCGGTATAGCTTATCCCCGGCGAAGAGCTCGTCTTTACAGAGGCCACTACCCCGCCCTTTTCGCCCTCGTTGAGTGCGACCGTTTTCTTTTTGTATCCATTGGTATTCGCGTTGGCGGTGTTGTTGGCGGATGCCTCTATCATGGTGACAGCCGCCCTTATGCCGGAGAGGGATGAGGAAATCATGGAGGCCTCCTTTTTATATTATCGGCAGTCCGGGGCGGGGACTTTAGGGATTTTTTCCGGGAAGGGGAGTTTTTTTTAAAACTGACTGGATTCCCGCTTTCGCGGGAATGACATAGGGCGTCTCTTGTATACGACCCCTCTTTTCTAAAGAGGGGTGAGGGGAGATTATTCAAAGGGGGTTACCCTCGTATCGCCCTTTCGATTGCCTCAGAAGCTATCTCTCCCTCCCTTATTATCGTAAAACCAACTCCGGTCAGGTCGACTACCGTTGACCCGAGCCTTCCGGGGAGTCGGCCGCCGTCTATGAGGACATCTATTTCACCGTTAAAGTAGGCGATGACTTCATTGGATTCGATTGGCGGTCTTTTTCCCGACGGGTTCGCGCTCGTGGCGGTTATGGGAGAGGCGAGGTATTCGGAGAGTCTGCGCGCTACCGCGCTCCCCGGCACGCGAACGCCTATCTTTCCGGTGTTCGCGATGAGGGGAGGGGGTACGTCCGGGTGAGCCTTCAAGACAATCGTAAGGGGGCCGGGCCAGAACCTGTCGATGAGCTTAAGCGCCGTTGCCGGGATATCGACCACGACCCGAGAAAGCATCTCTTTATTTGCTATGATGACAGAGACCGGATTGGTTTCAGCCCTGCCTTTTAGGCTGAAGAGCCTCTCTATCGTTTTGGGATCGAACGGGTCGACGCATAGGCCGTAGAAGGTCTCTGTCGGGAAGGCGACGACGCCGCCTGACTTAAACGCCATCTTAGCTTCGTCAAAGGCGTCCGTTGGTTTTAAGATGACGGGTCTGTCTTTCAATTTACGCCTTGAGCTTCTTCGCCTTCTCCTCCACCTGCTTAGCCATCTCTTTCCTGTGCCTTTTGAGGGCCTCCCGGAGCTTTTCATCAGCAACCGAGAGTATCTCAGCCGCGAATATGCCGGCGTTCTTTGCGCCCGCTCTTCCTATGGCCATAGAGGCGACCGGCACGCCGCCGGGCATCTGCACGATTGCGAGAAGCGAATCCAGTCCATTCAAAGAGCTTGAGTCTATGGGCACGCCTATTACCGGGAGCGTCGTCTCAGCCGCAATGAAGCCGGCCAGGTGCGCCGCGGCCCCGGCCCCGGCTATGATGACCCTTATACCGCGCCTCTCGGCGTTCTTTGCGTAATCCGAGGTCCTCTTCGGGGTCCTGTGTGCGGACGATATGGTTATCTCGTAAGGTATGTTGAATGCCCGGAGCATCTTCGCGGCCTCTTCCATAACGGAGAGGTCCGAGTCGCTTCCCATGAGTATGCCGACGAGGGGTTTCGTAGCCATATTGAGAGCCTCCTATTTTAAAGCCTTATTGCCTATGTCTTTCCTGTAGTGCGCGCCTTCCCAGGATATCTTTCCGACAGCCTCGTAAGCCTTCTCACGAGCGTCCGCGACACCTTCTCCAAGCGCGGTCACGCCGAGGACCCTGCCGCCGGAGGTGACTACCCGGCCTTCCTTCGTAGCTGTCCCGGCGTGGAAGACGACGACATCCTTCAACTTGGCCGCCTCTTCCAGCCCCTTTATCTCCGCGCCTTTGAGATAATCTCCGGGATACCCCCTGGCCGTCATGACTACGCAAATGGCGGTCTTCTTCGACCACGCAAGCTTTACTTCCGACAATCTTCCTTCGACGGCCTTCATGAGCGCATCAGCCAGGTCGCTCTCAAGCCTCGCGAGTATCGGCTGTGTCTCCGGGTCTCCGAGCCTGCAATTGAATTCCAGCACCTTGGCCTTCCCGTCCTTTATCATGAGCCCGGCGTAGAGCACGCCTTTGTAGGGCCTGCCCTCGACCTCCATCGCCTTTACGGTCGGGACCATCACGGTGTCCATGACATCGGAGGCGAGCGCGGGTGTGATGACCGGCGCGGGCGAGTACGCGCCCATGCCGCCGGTGTTCGGGCCGGTGTCCCCGTCGAGTACCGCCTTGTGGTCCTGCGCCGGGGCGAGCGGCACGACCGTCTTTCCGTCGGTTATGGCGAGGAACGAGGCCTCCTCGCCCTCGAGGAACTCTTCTATGATTATCCTCTTCCCCGCCGCGCCGAAGGCCTTGTCTTTCATTATAAGGTCTATGGCTTTCCGCGCCTCGTCGCCAGTCCTGCATATGACGACACCCTTGCCTGCGGCCAGCCCGTCTGCCTTTACTACAAAGGGCGGGGTGTGGGTCTCGACATAGGCGCGGGCGAAGTCCGCGTTATCGAACTTCTTGTGGTGAGCAGTCGGTATCCCGTGCTTTATCATGAGCTCCTTGCTGAAGACCTTGGAGCCTTCGAGCTCGGAAGCCGCCTTTGAGGGGCCGAAGACCTTGAGCCCGGCGGCTTCGAACGCGTCCACTATGCCGAGCGTGAGCGGGAGCTCGGGGCCGACGACGGTCAGGCCTATGCCTTCGCGTTTGGCGAACTCCTTCAACCCTTCGATGTCCTCAGCCGGGATGGGAATATTTTTGCCGACGAGCGCGGTCCCGGGGTTTCCTGGCGCGATGAAAACGGATTCGACGAGCGGGCTCTGTTTTAACTTCCAGGCGATAGCATGTTCTCTACCGCCGGCGCCTATTACGAGGACCTTCATTTAATGACCGCCTGATTTGATGTAGCACTTTAAAGTCCCCTCTCCCCTTGTGGGAGAGGGCGGAGAGTGAGGGGGCCCTCGCCGGGCAGGCAAAATCACAACTGGCGGTATTGCTTAATGAGCCCCCGAACCGCCCGATTTGAAATTGGCCCTGCGCCGAGCAGTCACCCTCCCCTCAATCCCCTCCCATCAAGGGAGGGGAAGTCAAATTGAAAACCGCAGGCGCAACCGTGTCGTACGCCGAGGATTTTCCGAGGAGCTTTAGCGTTATATTAAGACATTTAGTGCGTTCGTGATTCTAATGCCTGAAGTGCCTGATGCCGGTGAACACCATCGCAATCCCGTGCTCGTCGGCGGCCTTTATCACTTCTTCGTCCTTTATCGACCCGCCGGGCTGTATGATGGCCGTTATGCCGTGCTCGGCGGCCATGTCGACGTTGTCCCTGAACGGGAAGAAGGCGTCGGAAGCGAGCACCGAGCCCTTGACATCGAGCCCCGCATCCCGAGCCTTTATGACGGCTATGCGGGTGGAATCTATCCTCGACATCTGGCCCGCGCCTATGCCGATTGTGCGGCCGTTACTCGCGAGTATTATGGCGTTGCTCTTTACATGCTTGCAGACAGACCACGCGAAGAGCAGGTCCTCGAGCTCCGCATCAACCGGCCCGCGTTTCGTTACGGTCTTCAGGTCGGCGGCGCTCTCCTTGTCGAGCGTCTGGAGCAACACTCCGCCGCAGACCCTCTTTATGTCGAAGTCCGAGGGGCAGTCATCGGCCTTTTCGCTGGACTCGAGCACCCGGAGGTTCTTTTTCGCGCTTAACACATCGAGGGCTTCCTTATCGTAACCCGGCGCGATGACGGCCTCCAGGAATATCCTGTTCAGGACCTCCGCCATCTCCTTCGTCACCTTCCTGTTGAAGCCGACGATGCCCCCGAATGCCGAGGTCTTGTCGCAGGCGTAGGCGCGCTCGTATGCGGAGAGTATCCCGTTTTTTGAGACCGCCGTGCCGCAGGGGTTGTTGTGCTTTACTATTACAGCCGCCGGGTCGTGGAACTCGGAGACGAGGTGGAGCGCGGCGTTAAGGTCGAGTATGTTGTTGTAGGACAATTCCTTGCCCTGGTGCTTTTTCGCGTCGCCGAGCCCGCCCTTTGCCCTCGTGCGATAGAAGGCCGCGGCCTGGTGCGGGTTTTCGCCGTATCTCAGGTCCTGGACCTTCTCGTACTGGACGGTAAAGGTGTCCGGGAACTTCTTCTTGTCCTCTATCTCGGGCATGTCCGGGACAGTGCCGAGGTAGTTGGATATGGCCGCGTCGTACCTGGCCGTCGTCTGGAAGACTTTTCTGGCGAGGTTGAAGCGGGTGTGCCGCGAGAGCATACCCTTTTTCTCCTTGAGCTCATCGGTTATCGCGGCGTAGTCGGCGGGGTCGACGACGACCGCGACGTCGTTGTGGTTCTTGGCCGCGGCCCTTATCATGGTGGGGCCGCCGATATCTATGTTCTCTATCGCCTCATCGAGCGTACAGCCCTTTGCGATGGTATTTTCGAAGGCGTAGAGGTTGACGACGACCATGTCTATGGGCAGGATCCCGTTCGCTTCCATCTCCTGCCTGTGCGTCTGGTTCTCCCTTATCCCGAGTATGCCGCCGTGGATCTTCGGGTGCAGGGTCTTCAGCCTCCCGTCGAGCATCTCGGGGAAGCCCGTGTACGACGAGATCGGTATGACGCTTATCCCGGCGTTCTTGATGAGCTCGGCGGTGCCGCCTGTTGAGATTATCTCGACCCCGGATGAGGCGAGCTCCTTTGCGAACTCGACTATGCCGGTCTTGTCGGTGACGCTTATTATCGCCCTTTTTATCCTTTTCATATGGTTACCTCGTACGGATTATTTGCAGTATAGTCAAAACCCGAGATTGGCTATAAACTCCCTCTCAAAGTGCGCGGAGCCCGAGAGAGAGACGAATTTGAATTCCCGCGCAAGCGTCTCGGCTTCTTTCTTTCCCTTATCGTCGAGCGCCAGCACCGCGCCTTCGAGCGCCGCGTCCCCGACGGTCTTTAAAGCTCCAAGCCAGAGCGGGTCGAGTATGCCTATCTCTTTCAGCCCCTCGGGGTCGAGGTTGGACCCGAAGGCCCCGGCTATGTAGACTGTGCCCAAATCACCCGGGCCTATCCCGGCCTTTTTAAGGAGCAGGTTTATCCCGGCCCTTATCGCGGACTTCGCGGTCTGAAGCGCCCTTATGTCGGACTGCGTGAGCAGAACCTCTGTCTTCGCCCCTTTGTAGAGGACGAACGCATTGCCGTCGGCCTCGATCCTTATCCTGTTGGAGAGGTTAGTCGAGACCTCGTCGCGGGACCGTATCCGCCCGTTCCGCTCGATGATCCCGGCCTTTAAAAGCTCCGAGACCGCTGATACGAGCCCGGAGCCGCAGATGCCTTTCGGGGTCCCTTTGCCGATGACTTCGAGCGAGACCGCCTCATTGTGTATCTTGACGCCGCTTATCGCGCCGTTTGCGGCAGTCATGCCGCCTTTTATCTCGCCGCCCTCGAATGCGGGGCCGGCCGCGGCGGATGTGGCAAAGAGGGAGCCGTTCGAGGCGAGCATTATCTCGCTGTTCGTGCCTATGTCTATGGCGAGCGCCGGTTTTTTTTCTTCCTTGAGTTTGAGCGCGAGCGCGACAGCCACCGCGTCCCCGCCGACGAACCCGCCTATGAGCGGGAAGGCGTAAAGGTCAGCGTCCTTGCACTCGATGCCGAGTTCGCCCGCCTTGATCCTCTTTGCCTCGACGAACGCGGGCCTGTATGGGACCTTTGAGAGCGGCTCGGGCGAGACCTTAAGCAACAGGTGGACCATTACCGGGTTTCCCGCCGCCGTTATCTCCTTTACCGCCGTCCCAACGGGCACGAGCTCCCTTATAAGGGAGTTGCAGGCGGTAACGATTGCCCCGGACATCTCATCGATAAGCGCGGGGTCTTTCATAGCCGCCGTTATCCTCGATAGGACATCCCGCCCCCACCTCGACTGAGGATTGGGGCAGGCGGCATCCTTCAGGACGCGCATCTCCGGAAGGGAGACAGAGGCCCCGTGCCTATGTCAAAGGCGACGCCGACGCCGGATTTCTCAATGATTTCAGCCGTTTTAAGCAACTGGATTTATAAAGGGAATAACGCCCCGACCATCAGGGACGGGAGTATATCTTGTACACTTTTTTTAAGGATTAATCAAGGAAGATGAGGAGGGTGTGCCTTGCAGGCAGGCGGGAAAGCAGAGGCAATCATTTTTTTTCTGATAACTGTGCTTTTGGATAAAGCCTTTTTGCGCGCTCCGCGCGCTTTGCGTCTTTTTTAATCCTGGCACACTTTGTTTTTTGCATTTTGCGCCCTGCCGGGCTTTTTTCGGCATAGGGGTTCGCTCCCTTCGCCCTCCCCCTCCCCGCTCGGCGCGGGGCCAATTTCAAATCGGGTCACTTAAGTCTACCTGAAGCACAGTTGTCCGATACGGATTTGCCAGTCCGGCGAGGACCGCTCGCCCCTTAGGGCGCTGTCGCGCCTTTTTACTTCCTCGGACGCTCGCGCTTCGCGATAAGGCTTCCTCCCTTAAGGTCGCTTACCTATGCCTAGGTTTCTTTTAAAATCCTAATACCGAAAAACCGGGCGAAAATAAAAATCCCCCTCCCTTGATGGAGGGGGATAAGGCAGATGGACTTTTTCAGCAACCTGCTTAGAACGACATCGAAGGCGCGGAGGTAAGGAGATACTTTATATCCTCGTCCTCGAAGTGGAAGCCCACGCCCGCGTAGGCGGATTTGAGCCCGACCTTGGACGCGAAGTCGTCGTACCCGGCTGTGAGGAAGAAGAACTTGTTGAGGAAGAAGGTCGAGGAGGCCTTCAAGTGCGGGTTCGCGTCCTTGTCGAAGTCGAAGGCCTCGAGAGATAGTTTAAGCCTGTCGCCGTATATGTGGTAGTCGATGCCCGCGCCGCCGGCGGACTCGATGATGCCGCCCCTGAACGTCACGCCCTTGTACCGTTTGGCTATCTGGGCCGAGAACTTTATGGCGTCCGAGGTCGTCGTCTCCTCGCGCGTCGTTGTGACTCCGTCGACGGTCGATACCTTCGTCTCTTTCTTTTTCTTGCCCCTCGGGTCGTCGACTACCTCGAATAGGTAGAACTTGTCGGCCTTGGGCTGTATGCGCAAGGTGAAGTAGCTCTTCACGTCCCGCTCGTCGAACAGGAACTCACCCCTGTAGCCGATGAAGGTGCGGAAGGACTCTGCCTTGGCGATGTAGTTGTTGATGCCCTTTACCGTCTTGTCTATGTCCTCGTGGAGGGTCTTGTCGTTGATGAGTTTCCCGAGCGTCCCTTCGCCCTTGTCTATCTTCCTGGCAATCGACCCGACCGATGTCGTGGTGTCGCTTATCTGCGGGCCGATCTCCCTGGTGACCTTGTTGACCGTGTCCATGGCCTGCTGGAGGCTTAAGGAGGCGAGTTTGAGGTTCTCGACACCTTCCTTGAGGTTCCCGCGGTTCTCGGTGATCATCTGGTTCAGGTTGTCAGAGGTCTTGACGAGCGCGTCGTTCAGGTTCTTTATCGCGAGCTTGAGTTCCGAGGTGACGCCAGGCCCCTCGGTCTTCAGCATGCCGGTGAACTCATCCAGATTACGGAGGACGTTCCCCACCTGCTCGTCGTTCTTCGCGATCAAGTGGTTGACCCTGAAGGACATCTCTTCGACGTTCTTTACGATGTTCCTGAGCGTGGCCTCGCCCTCGTCGCCGCCGAGGACCTTGCTCAGCGACTCGGTGACCTCCTTGACGTCGTCGGAGACGTCGCTCAAGACGGTTATGAGCCTGTCCATGTCGGCGTACGACTTTGTGTGGGTTATCTCCTCGCCCTCTTTTAAAGACGGCGCGTTCGGGGCGCCGGGGACGAGCTCGAGGTACTTCTCTCCCAAGAGGCCCTTGGTCGTAAGGACCGCGGTAAAGTCCCTGCCTATGGCGACATCGGGCTTTATTTCGAGTATCACGTGGGCCTTGCTGTCCTTGAGGCGTATGTCCTTGATGCGCCCGACCTCGACGCCGGCGACGCGTACCGAGGCGTTCTTGTCGAGCCCTGCGGCGGAATCGAAATAGACGTGGAGGGTGTACCCCTCGGCCCTGCCGAACTTGATGCCGCCGAGACGCAGCGACATGTAGACGAGGATGACTATCCCGAGGAGGACGAAAAGTCCGACCTTGGCCTCGGGGCTTAGTTTTAGGAAAGAAGGTCTTTTAGGGATCATGAATTTTTATTAAAACTTACGAAAGCCATGCCGAAGAATGTATCCCCGAAACGGGTTCCAGTTTAATGACTATTGTCAGTTGGCGCGTAACAGGGGCCCGCCGGGCCCTCAGAAGACCTTTATCGGCCCTTCGGCCCTGCCTTCGAGGAACTGTCTTAGAATCGGGTTCGGGTTCGCCTTCATCTCCTCTACGGAGCCTTCCTCGATTATCCTGCCTTCGTGGAGCATCGCGATCTTGTCGGCGATCTTGTAAGTGAACGGTATGTCGTGCGTGATTAGTATGTAAGTGGTCTTGAGCGCCTTCTGGGTGTCGAGGACGAGGTCCGCGATGGAGTCGCTCATGATCGGGTCGAGTCCAGTCGTCGGCTCGTCGAAAAGGACGATCTCCGGGTCCATGACGATGGCGCGGGCAAGCCCCACCCTTTTCTTCATGCCTCCGGAGAGGTCCGAGGGCATCATCTCCTCGACGTTCACGAGGCCGACCCTGTTGAGCTTCTCGGTGACGATCTTCCTTATGTCCTCGTCGTGAAGATCGGTGTGTTCCTTCAATGGAAAGCCGACATTGTCGGCGACCGTCATCGAGTCGAATAGGGCCGCCCCCTGAAAGAGCATGCCGAAGCGCTTCCTCACCTCGTTGAAGTCCCTGTCTCGTAGCGAAGTCAGGTCCTGGTCTTCGAGGAATATCGCCCCTTCGTCGGGCTTAAGGAGCCCGATGATGTGCTTTATAAGGACGGACTTGCCCTCGCCGGACCTCCCGATGATGACGGTGATCTTACCCCGCTCTATATCGAGGTTCACGCCGTCGAGGACCTTTTTTTCTCCGAAAGACTTCCTTAAATTTACAATTTTTATCATATAAACGCGGAACTATCAAGTTTTGAGGGCGCATTCAAGCCCCGGACGCCAGGCATACGGACCGTCGTCAGACCGTAAAAGAGGACATGAGGTAGTCGGAGATGAGTATCATTATCGACCCCATGACGACCGAGCTCGTCGCGGCCCGGCCCACGCCCTCGGCCCCGCCCTTCGCGTAAAAGCCGTTGTAGCAGGCGACAAGCGACGTTATGAGCCCGAAGACCAGGGACTTCGTGAGCCCTGTCATTATATCGTCGACCTGGACGAAGTCGATGGTCCTCCCTATGTATACGCCGGGGTTTATGCCGAGGAGCTTGACTCCCACGGCGTAGCCGCCGATCACGCCGACGAAGTCCGTGACGATGGTGAGTATGGGGAACATGAGCACTCCGGCGAGCACCCGGGGCACGACGAGATATTTTATCGGGTTTACCGCCATTGCAAAGAGCGCGTCTATCTGCTCGGTGACGCGCATGGTGCCGAGCTCGGTCGCCATGGCCGAGCCTGCGCGGCCCGTGACCATGAGGCCGGTGAGCACCGGCCCGAGCTCCCTGGCCATGGATAGAGCGACAGTCGGGCCGACGAGGGATTCCGCGCCGAACCTCTTAAGCGCGTTGAAGCTCTGGAGCGCGAGCACCATGCCGGTGAACGATCCGGTCAGTATTACGACGAAAAGCGATTGTACGCCCACGAACTCCATCTGCTTGAATATGTTCCTGAATTTTATCGGAGGGGTGAAGGCGTAGACAAACGCAGAGGCGAGCATTATCGTCATCTGCCCGGCGGCCGATACAAAATCCTCGGAGAACCTGCCTATGGATTCGAGCTGTCTTCTCATTTATGTCAGTGTAGCCTTCGACTTGGTTTAGAGTTAGCCTTCGGATCAGATGTATATGCGCGGCACGCGCGAGGATATGTTGCAGAAGACCTCGTAGCTGATGGTCCCGGTCTTCCCGGCTATCTCCTCGGCGGTTATTTCTTCCGTCCCCTGCCTCCCTATTATAACGGCCTCGTCGCCAACCGCAACTCCCGGGATGTCGGTGCAGTCGCACATCGTAAGGTCCATGCAGACCGTCCCGGCAAACGGCGCCCTCCTGCCCCGGATGAGCGCCACTCCGATACCGGTGAGTTTCCGGGGCAGGCCGTCTCCATAGCCTATGGGGAGGGTCGCTATCACGCTCTCTTTTCTTGTTGTAAAGCGCCTGCCGTAGCTCACATTAAAACCGGGCCCGACCTTCTTGAGGTGCAGGATGCGGGTCTTTAAGGTGAGCGCCGGTTTCAAGGTTATCTTTTCTTTAAATGAGTCCGCGGGGTACGAGCCGTAGAGCATGATGCCGGGCCTTATTAGTCCGAGGTGCGCGTCTTTATAGTCGACGGACGCGGCGCTGTTCGCCATGTCTATGAAGTCCGGCGTAAAGCCGCGGGACTTTATCTCTTCGACGACCTTGAGGAACCGCTCAAGTTGACCTCTGGTGTATTCCTTGTCCTTTGACTCGGCCTCGACGAAGTGGGAGAGGACGGATTCGAGCCTGAGATTCGACAATGCCTTGAATCCCTCGAAAAACGGCGCGACCTCTTCCGGCAGGAGCCCGATGCGCCCCATGCCGGTGTCTATCTTTACATGTATTTTTTTTGTAACGCCTGAGGCGCGGGCGCGCTCGTTTATCCTCTTGGCTGTCCCGAGGTCGAATACCACCGGCGTAAGGTCGAGGTCGAATATGTCCTTTATCTGTCCGGCATAGACCCCGCCGAGCACGATGATGGACCCGTCGATCTTGCCCGCCCTGAGCCGCGCCCCCTCTTCGACGGTTGCCACACCATAGAAGGAGCAGCCTTCTTTTCCGAAGGCCCGGGCTGATTCTATGTCCCCGTGGCCGTAGGCGTTCGCCTTTACGATCGCCATTATCCTTGCGGCCCCGGAGATGCTTTTCTTAAGCTCCGCGTAATTATGCCGTAGCGCCCCTGTGTCTATGACCGCCACGGTCGGCCTTGTCTCCAAAAAGACTCCCCCTCATAACCTTAAAAAAGCAAAATAATCAACTACTTAATAGCACTTATAGGGGCCGCTGTAAAGGGAAAATTGAAAGAGTTAATCATCCGCTTACTCTCTGCCCCCCCTGTGCGCGGTAATTATTTGAAGGATAAGGCTTTTTGGTCCGGGAACCGGGCAAAGGCCTTACTAAATATCCTTTTAAAGCATTTGAGGATTATGTATAATGGCAACAGGCATTTCCGGAGGTTTTGGACCCTGCATGAGTATCCCGTTCCTCGACATCCAGCGCCAGTACGCGAGCCTTAAAGACGAAATAGAGTCGGCGACTTCCGAGGTCTTCAGGGAAGGCGCATATTCCGGCGGGCCTTTTGTCGACGCGTTCGAGGCCGCGTTCGCGTCCTATTGCGGCACGGGGTTCGCGGAAGGCCTGTCCAGCGGCACGGACGCGTTGCACCTCGCGGTCCGCGCTCTCGGCATCGGGCCCGGCGACGAGGTCATAGTGCCGGCCAATACATTCGTAGCTACGGCCTGGGGCGTATCCCACGCCGGGGCGACGCCGGTCTTTGCCGACTGCGACCCGGATACATGGACCATAGACCCGGCTTCGATAGAGAAACGCCTAACAAAAAGGACAAAGGCCGTCATAGGGGTACACCTCTACGGACAGCCGTTTGATTTCGACGGAGTCGCCGAAGTCGCGGAGAGGCGCGGGCTTTTTGTCATCGAGGACTGCGCCCAGGCCGTGGGCGCGCTCTACAAGGGGAAGAGGGCGGGGGGGCTCGGTATCGCCGGGTGCTTCAGCTTCTATCCGGGCAAGAACCTCGGGGCCTACGGCGAGGCGGGCGGGATAACCACAAACGACCCGGCGATAGATGAAAGGGTGAGGTCGCTCAGGAACCACGGCTCCGTAAAGAAATACTATCACGACGAGATAGGCTTCAACATGCGCATGGACGGCATCCACGGCGCGGTATTGAGCCTGAAATTAAAGTATATAGACTCATGGAACGAAAAGAGAAGGGTGATAGCGAAGAGGTATCGCGACGGCATAAGGAACCCGTTGCTTAAGTTCCAGAAGACGCCGGATTGGGCTACCCACGCCTACCACCTCTTCGTGGCAGTGACGGAAAAGAGAGACAGGTTCAAGGCATTTCTTGAGGAGAAGGGGGTCTTCCCCGGCATCCACTACCCGGTCCCCTGCCATCTTCAAAAGGCGTACGCTCATCTCGGGTACGGGAAGGGCGCGTTCCCGAACGCCGAGGCGTTATCCGTCGGGTGTCTGTCGCTCCCTATCTTTCCGGAGCTGACGGACGATGAGATAGAGGCCGTAATAGAGGCCGCTAACGGGTACGCCGGATGATAGAGGAGTCCGTCCAGGCCTTCATCCCCGCCTTCAATGAGGAGGCGACGATAGGGACGGTCATAGAGAGGACGCACGAGGTCCTCTCGAAACATTGCAGATCGTTCGAGGTCCTCGCCTTTGACGACGGCTCGACGGATGCTACGGCGGCCATATGCGACAGGGCCGCGAGGAAATTCAAAAATGTCAGGGTCGTACACCGGGCTGAAAACGGCGGAGGGTGGGGGAGCGTAGTCAAGTACGCGTTCCTGAACTGCAAGCACGACTGGATAACGATAGTCGATTCCGACATGCAGTTCGACCCCTACGACCTTGATAAGTTCATGCCGTATCTGAATGACAACGACATAGTGATATCCGGGAGGCAGTACCGGCACGACAGCGCCATGAGGAAGTTCATAACCTTCATGGACAAGTTCCTTTTGAAGCTCCTCTTCGGGGTCTCTTTTTACGACCTCCACTGGATAAAGTTCATAAGGATGAGCTTCGTGGACAAGGCCCTTATCTCGGGCGATTCGCCGTTCATCGAGACCGACGTCCTCATACGGGCCAAAATGCGCGGGGCGAGGGTCAGGGAGTTCTGGTTGCCGCACTACCCCAGGCTCCACGGCACGGCGACCGGCGCGAGCTTCAGGAACGTCTACAGGTCGGTCAAAGAGATGTTCGCTTTATACATAAGGCTGAAGACAGGGCCTGCCAGATAGATGCGCTACGACCACCTCATACTCGGGGCCGGCATATACGGCCTGTACGCGGCGACACTCCTCGGCAAAAGGGGGCTCAAGGTCCTCGTCGCCGAATACGAGGACGGCCCCTTCAGGAGGGCGAGCTGGATAAACCAGGCGAGGGTGCACCACGGGTATCATTACCCGAGGTCGGTATCGACCGCGCTACGGACAGCCATGTACTACCGCCGGTTCAACGCGGACTTCCCTTTCGCCATCAACAGGTCGTTCAAGAAGATATACGCGTTATCGAGCGTGGGCTCGCTTACAAACGCCGCGCAGTTCCTTAAATTCTGCGAGCACGTAGGCATTCCGGCGACTGAGATAAACGCCTCTGCCTACTTCAACCCGCAGTACGTCGAGGCGGCGTTCGAGACCGAGGAGTACGCCTTCGACCCCTTTGCCGTAAGGGACTCGCTCATGGAGAAGGCGCGGGAGACCGGAAAGGTCGACTTCCTCTTCGGCGCGAGGCTCTTGAACGCCGAGCGGCAGGGGGGCGTATACTCCGTCGCCTTCGGAGACGGGCGCAGGGTCGAGGCCCCGGCGGTCCTGAACGCCACATACTCAAGCACGAACCAGGTATTATCAAAGTTCGGCTTTCAGCCGATGAACATAAAGTACGAGATCTGCGAGGTCATAATGGTCGGAGTGGGCGGAAGGCTTAAAGACGCCGGGCTCACCGTCATGGACGGGCAGTTTTTCTCGGTCATGCCTTTTGGGCTGACCGGAAGCCACTCGCTTACTTCCGTCGCGTTCACGCCTCATATGAGCTCCTACGAGAAACTGCCGGTCTTCATGTGCCAGGAGAGGAACCCGGAGTGCACGCCGGGACAGCTCGCGAATTGCAACACCTGCCCGGCGAAGCCGTCATCGGCCTTTCCGTATATGAACCAGCTCGCGAAGAAGTACCTTGCCACGGGCATGGAGATGGGTTATGAAGGCTCGCTCTTTGCGATAAAGCCTATCTTGCTTGCGGCGGAGCTCGACGATTCGAGGCCGACGATCGTGATGAGGCTCTCGGAAGAGCCCTCGTTCGTCTCGGTCCTTTCGGGGAAGATAAACACGGTCTACGATCTCGAAGAGGTGCTTTGATGAAGTACAAGGTCTTCGTATCCTTCATAGCCTATACGCATAACGGCGGCGGAAAGGTCGCGGGGTTCCTTAAGGCCGTCGACGATTATCTGAGCTCGACCTTCGAGTGCCACGAGATAATCATCGTGAACGACGGCTCGACAGACTCGACCGCCTCCGAGGTCGAGTCTGCGTCCAGGGGCCTTAACGGCAACCTCATACTCATAAACCTCCCCTGGAGGCATGGGCTCGAACCCGCGATGACCGCCGGACTGCACAAGTCTGTCGGCGACTTCGTCTACGAGATGGACTCGATCGATACCGACTGCCCGGATGATTTTCTCCGCAAGATGTACGAGACCGCCGTAACCGGTTTCGACATCGTCGCCGGGGTCCCGGAGGCCGCCCAGTCGATGTCGTCAAGGCTCTTCTACAGGTTCATAAACAGGGTCTCTTACGCCGACCTCCACATGACCTCCGAGACGGTAAGGCTCGCGTCGAGACGCGCCATAAACGCGATGCTGAGCCTCAAGGAGAAGTTCCGCTACAGGAAGGCGCTCTATCTCCTTACCGGATACCCGAAGAAGAACCTCCTCTACCGGTCTCCTTCGAGGGGACGGAGCGGGAGGCCCTGGTACGAGGACCTCGACCTCGCGCTCGACGTAGTCATAGGTTATTCGAACATAGGGATAAAGGCCATACACTTCCTGTCGGCTTCGCTCGCCATAGGCGGCTGGGCGATATACGGCTACTTCTTCGAGAACGTAATCGAGGGCTGGACCGCGATAATGGTCTTTCTCTCGTGCGTTTTTTCAGGCCTCTTTTTCATCCTCGGCATGCTCGGCGAGTACATCCTCCGCATATTGAACGAAGTAAAGGGCCGCCCCTATTACACCGTCTCCTCGGTAAAGGTATTTTCCGAGACCGCGAACGCCGCAAAGGCAGGGCGCGTTGGGAGACTCGAAAGGGACTCTCAGGCGACTGAGCCGTCCCGATGAAGGAGAGCGAGTACCGGTCCATATACTCGGTCGAGGACGGACACTGGTGGTACGAGGGCTTGAGAGATTTGGTCTTCAGCTCTCTACGCGAAGCGATTCCGGGAAAGGTCTTTGCGCTCGACGCCGGGTGCGGCACCGGGGCGGTACTTAAGAGGCTTCTGGAGGAGGGGCACAAGGCCGTGGGCGTCGATTTTTCTCCAATCGCCCTTGCGTTCTGCACTGAGAGGGGGCTCAAAAGGCTGGTGAGGGGTTCTGTATCCGGGTTGCCTTTCCGGGATGAAAGCTTCGACGCGGTCGTCTCGCTCGACGTCATCTATCACGTGGCGGTAAAAGACGACGTAGAGGCGCTCCGGGAGTTCAGGCGCGTCTTGAGGAAGGGCGGCGTGCTAATACTCAACCTCCCTGCGTTCGAGTTCCTCAGAAGCCCCCACGACCTCGCTAACCAAACGAAAAGGCGCTACACGAAGGCTATGCTCGAGGAAAAGCTCAAATCCGCCGGGTTCTCGATAGAAAAAGTCACCTACAGGAACGCCGCGCTCTTTCCCGCTATCGCGGCGGTGAGGTTATTGAAAAAAGCCTCTGCCGCCGGACATTCGAAGGACAGCGACCTGGGAAAGGTCAACCCGGTCCTCAACGGTGCATTGACAGGGATACTCTCGCTGGAGAATGTCATTTTAAGACGCCTCGACATGCCTTTCGGCTCATCCGTCTTCAGTGTGGCGAGGAAGGCGTGAGATGAAGGGCTGGGCTTTAAGAAAAGCGGCGTTGCCCGCCGTCGCGCTTGCGATAGCGGCGATCGTCCTTGTCTCGCCCTTCTTTTCGCAATGGGGTAACATTGGCGTCTCCGACTGGGACAACCAGCTCTTCTACCACGCCGCCTCTATAAGGACGATACTGGACTTTGGCCAGTTCCCGCTCTGGAACCCGTACCACTGCGGCGGCGCGCCGATGCTCGCAAGCCCGGAGCTCTCGTTCCTCGCGCCTTCTTTCATATTGTCGCTCCTCTTCGGCGAGGTCGTGGGCGTAAAGCTCATAATAATCGCTTACGCCGTCCTCGGGATGTGGGGGATGTATATGCTATCCCGCACGCTCGGGTTCGGCAGGCTCTCTTCCTTCCTCCCTCCCATCGTTTACATGATGAGCAGTTGGTTCGCCCTCCGGGTCGTCGAGGGGCACACAGGGTTTCTCCCCTTCGCTCTGCTCCCATTCGTCGCGGCCTTCTATATAAGGTCTTTCGCAGGCGATGGGATAAGGCTTAAGGACATAATCCTGTCGGCCTTTTTTTTCGCCTGGATGATATTCGCGGGCGGCGTTTACCCGTTTACGGCGACGGCCATATTCCTCCTCTTCTTCTGCTTATTTTCTGTCATTGCGAGAAGGTCCGTAAGGCCATTGATAAGCCTCGCGCTCATCGTGGTCGCGGCGTTCCTTTTGAGCGCCGTAAAATCCGTCCCCCAGTACGAGTTCATCTCCAGCTTCCCGAGGAAGACCGAGGCCGTAGAGTACAACTCGACGAAGATATTGAAGGACTCTCTTTTCAAGAGGGAACAGAGGGTGACTGCGCAGGCCGCCGAATTCTACATGTCCGGGGATGAAAAGACGGAAGAGTACCTTAAGACCTTCTGGAGCGGGGCGAGACCGTGGGGCTGGCAGGAGTACGGGGCCTTCGTGGGCTTTGCCGCCTTCGCGCTCTATTGCGCGGGGTTCGCGTCTTTAAGGAGATCGTGGCCTTGGGCCGCGGTCTCGATAATAGTCGCGCTTCTCTCTCTTGGAGAGTTCTCTCCACTGGACATATGGAGTACGCTCAGGAGGTTCCCTGTCTTCAGCTCGCTCCACGGGCCTTCGAGGATAATGCCGATCTTTATATTCTCGCTGTCGGTCGTCGGGGGCTACGCGCTCTCCCGGCTTGAAGAGAAGGCGGACAGATGGAGGCTCGCAAGGCCCGCTGTCATCGCCATAATCGTCCTCGTCTTTATCGAGATGATAACGGTTGCGAGGCCGGTATTGAAGGACGCCTTCACCGAGCCGCCGTTCAACTTGACACCGAACGCCGAGTTCACCCAGATAGTCGTCGCAGACCCGACAAGGACGAATTACCCGAACTTCCTGAAGAACATCGGGGTCGCCAATTGTTATGAATCGATGCACCCGCCGACGGCTGTCTCACCCTACGGCGACGAGGCGGGAAGGCTGAATCCTTACTACACCGGAGAGGCATATCTCGCTGGCAAGGGCGGGTCCGTTGTTATCAGGAAGTTCTCCCCGAATGAGGTCGTGATAGAGGCCGACTCCTTGTCGGATGACGTGCTCGTATTGAACCAGAACTTCTTCAAGGGCTGGAAAGCGGAAGGGGCGGCAGGGGAAGCCGTCAGTCACAATGGTCTCGTCTCCGCAAGGGTCACGGCGGGGAAGAGTGTTGTGAGGTTCTACTACTCTCCGGCGTCTTTCAAGATAGGGCTTGTGATATCGGCCGTCTCGCTTATCGCGGCCCTCGCGTTCCTTTTAAGGAGGCGGAGGTGTGCTCAGGAGAGATGGACGCAAAGAAGTGATGAAATTTGACTTTCTCCTCGTAATATAATATCTCAGAGAGAAAGACCCTAAACAAGAAGGAGGTCAACAGATGAAAAGAAGAATAGTGACTGGCGCGATTGCGGCCTTTCTGGCTGTCGCGGTCTTCGGGGCCCCGGCGGTCTC
>JACPGB010000048.1 GCA_016182655.1 Deltaproteobacteria bacterium | reverse complement strand
GGAGGTCTCCACTTCCGCGCACGCGATGTCGTCGTCGGTCGACGAGGTAAAGGTCAATATAGAGAAGCTCTTCTACTCGGCGTCTTCCACGACCTCGTCCATCAACGAGATGGCGATATCCATAAACCAGGTCGCCTCGCATGTGGATGAGCTCTTCAAGCGCACCGAGGAGGTCGTCTCTTCCATCATCGAGATAGGCTCGCGCGTAAAGGACGTCGAGAACTATTCGAGGAGGCAGGCCGAGCTCGCCGAGAAGGTCCGCTCCGACGCAGAGGACATAGGCATGGCCGCCGTCGTAAAGACGCGCGAGGGGATAGAGAAGGTGAGCGAGGAGGTCGCCTCCACCGGCATAGTCATCAACAGGCTCGGCGAGCGCTCCAAGGAGATAGGTAAGATATTGACCGTCATAAACGAGATAGCCGACAACACGCATCTCCTTGCGCTGAACGCGACGATACTCGCGGCCCAGGCCGGGGAGCACGGCAAGGGGTTCGCGGTCGTGGCGCGGCAGGTAAAGGACCTCGCCACCAAGACGACGCTCTCCACCAAGGAGATAGCCGGGCTCATAAGCCAGGTACAGGGCGAAGTGTCGGTAGCGGTGGAATCGATGCAGAGGTCGTCGGAGAAGGTCGAGGACGGTGTGAGGCTCTCAAGGGACGCGCAGGACGCCCTCAAGATGATACTGGACTCCGCCAGGGGGTCGTTCGAGATGGCGAAGATGATAGAGAGGACGACCATAGAGCAGACCAAGGGCGCGGTCCAGATAACGAACGCCGCGCAGATGATCAGCCACATGGTCGGCGACATAAAGAACGCGGCGAACGAGCAGTCGGCCGCGGCCCGCGAGATATTGAAGGACACGGTCCAGATGAAGGAGTTCATGGAACGCGTGAAGCACTCGACTATCGAGCAGTCGAGGGAGGGCAGGCACGTCTCCGAGTCCATCTTCAAGGTGGCGGACAGGATAAAGAAGGTCGCCTCGGCCACTTCCGCCCAGATGGAGTTCTCGAGGAGGATAGTCACCGCGGTCGAGACGGTCAAGCAGGCCGCCGAGGACAACGCGGCGCTCGCCTCCAGGCTCGACAAGACCGTAAAAGAGATGAACAGGCAGGCCGAGGCCCTGCGCTCCACCGTGGGCAGTTTCAAGGCGTAGCGGCAAACGAGGGAATACGGGATCTACCCGGTTTTATTTTTCCGCACCCTGATCCGGAGGTCGTATGAGGATAAACGCGGTTGCGATTGCGATTCTGCTGATGTTTGTTTTTCTGGTTCCGGATAACGGTGTCGCCGGGGCGGACTGGGCCAGGGCGGCCGGGATGGACTTGACGCTCTTCTACCCGGGTGTCGCTTCCTGGGAGTTCCTGAACAGCGACGACCACAGGCTCGGCGGCAGGGAGATAAAGCAGATGAGAAAGGACTGCAGGCACTGCCACCTGGGCAAGGGGGGCGAGCTGGACCTCAAGGCCGATGAGATAGCGGCGGGCTCCGTCAAGATGAAGAGGTCACATAACCCGTTCGAGCCCGAGCCCCTGCCCGGTAAAAAGGGGCTCTTGCCGGCCAGGGTGCAGGCCGCTTACGACAACGAATACCTCTATATAAGGGCGGAGTGGGACTCCAAGGGCGCGGGCTGGTCAAAGGGCGTGAAAAAATCCGACAGGGTCTCCCTCCAGATAAACAAGTCCGAGACCGCCTTCAAGAAATACGGCTGTTTCATAACCTGCCACAACGACTTGAACACCATGCCCGAGTCCCCTTCGAAGAAGGCGGTCTCCGCCAACCAGTACTACGGCGGTCAGCAAAGGGACGACGTCCGCCTATACGCCTATTACGCGAGGGAGGCATGGGACCAGAGGAAGAGCGAAGGGGAGTTATCGAAGAAGCTCAAGGACGGGGGGAGGATCGACCTCGTCTCCGTCGAGTTTGAAAACGGCGCGGCTACGCCGTACGACGGCTGGGTCTTCGACGACAGGCGCTGGGAGGACAAGGCCGGAGAGGCCTCGGGCGTTTACACGAAAGGCAAGTACGCCGCCGAGTTCAAGCTTAAATTGAAGACGAAGGACCAGTTCGACCTCGACCTCGGGGAAGGGGACGTCGTTTCCATCGGCATGGCCGTCCACGACGACGGCGCCTCGAAGAGAAAGCACTATGTCTCTTTCCCGTTCACGATCGGGCTCGGGGCCTCAGCCGACATAAAGGCCGAAAAGGCCAGATAGGGAGGCCGGATGACGGTCTTTTTAAGACGCGCTTTCAAGAGGGCCGCGCCCGCCGGTTGCGCGGGCCTCGTCTTTTTCTGCACGATATTTCTATCCGTCCTTTTTATCCCGTCGCTTTCCGACGCATACCCGTTCTTCTCAAGGCAGGTCGGCAGGGACTGCACTTTCTGCCACTCAGTATTCCCGAAGCTCAATGAGACCGGGAGGCTATTCCGCTCCGGCGGGTACAGGCTCCCCGCGGAGGGCGAGTGGAAGGAAGTGAAGGACTTAAGCTCCATCCCGGCCTCGCTCGAAATCGAGGTCGAGGCCGCGTACAACGACTTTAAGACGAACGGCGCGAAGAGCCGGTCGTCCGACCTCAAGGTCGAGGAGATAGAGCTCTTCGCGGGCGGCGCTTTCGGAAAGACCGGGAGAGTCTCGGCAAACTCCGCGATCACGTTCGAGGAGACCGAGACCGGGGCCGACGTAAGCATAAGGAAGGCGTTTTTGCAGGTGAACGACCTCGTAGGGCCTGCGGGCGAGGGGATGCTTAACTTAAGGGGCGGGAAGTGGGACATAGGGTTGCCGTTTGTGAATACCATCGCCCCTATCTCGAACCGTTACCTCGCGGAGTCCGCTATCGGCGTACTCTCTATCGAGAAAAAGGCGCTGGAGCTTAACGGCGTTTACACCTCCGAAGGCGAGACATCGACTGTGACCCAACGCTGGGCCGTTGGGGCGTCACAGGAGGACGTCGAGAGCGACGACAAGCTCAAGGGCGTCTACGCATGGTATTCCGCAACCTTTCAGGAGGACTACAGCCTGGGGGCGCTCGTGAGGACAGGCGAGGAGGCTGCCGGCGGCGGGGATGAGTCCTACACGAAGTACGGGCTCGCTGGAGAGGCGGAGCTGGGGCCTACGATACTGACCCTGGGATATTTCAGGTCTGAAGCCGTGACGGACTCGGACGACATCCTCGTTGAGGCCCTCTGGCTGCCCCGCGCAAAGGTAAAGCTCGGGATCCGCTACGAATATTTGAAGGAAGACGGGAGTCAAGGTGTTTCGTCACAGACCTTGATGGCCCGTTATAATATACTCAGCAACGCGTATATACAGGCGGAATGCAGGCTATTGTCTGATGAGGACCATGTGACTTCGGCAAACGAGGACGAGACCAAGCTCCGCGCATTTTTCGTCGCGGTATTCTAAGGGAAGAGGCATGGGTGCGAAAGAGGATATAGATCTGCTGGATTCAAAGATCGCCCGGCTCAAGGTCGAGTATGAGCAGTACTTCATGCGCGTCTTGAAGCGCGAGCCAGCGAAGCTACGCGACGAGGTCGACAAGCTCGTCCTCTTCTACAGCAACAAGAACCTCACCAACACGTCCCTAAGATTCAAGTACAACACCATCGTCGCGAAATACAATTCCTACAAACAATATTGGACGAGGACGCTCCGCGCCATAGACGAAGGCGATTTTCACAGGAGGGCCGAGGGCGAGCTTGAGAACGGCGCGCGCACAGCGCCTCCTCCTTCAGAGGCCCGCAAACCAGCCCCAAACGAGGCCGCCCCCGAGACAGGCGATGAAGTAAGGGTGGTCTACGAAAAATACATCGAGGCAAGAAAGGCCTGCAACGAGCCGACCGAGGGGATAACGCTCGGCACGCTTGAAAAGACACTGCAGGAGTACAAGAAGAAGGTAGCGGAGCAGTACAAGACCCAGGACGTGGAATTCAAGGTCGCCATAAAGGACGGCAAAGCAAAGCTCACGATAGCGCCGAAGAAGAAGGCCGGGTAGGGTTACTCCTCCCCTTAACAAGGGGAGGCGGGGAGGGGTCGTATTACAAAGGTCTTCAACAGGATAAACGAAAAATCGAAACGCAAGTCCTTGAGAAACAATATGCCCAAGCCCGAGGCATTGTTATGGGCGCGGCTCAAAGGCAAGGAGCTGGGCTATAAATTCAGACGCCAATTCAGCATCGGCTCTTTCATCGTCGACTTTTATTGCCCTGAGTTGAGACTTGCAATCGAGGTGGACGGGGATTCGCATTTTACAGAGGGCGCCGAAGAGGCCGATAGGGTTCGTGGAAGTGAAATAGAATCATACGGCATAACCTTTCTTCGCTTTACGAACAAGGATGTATGCGAAAACATGGACGGGGTGCTTGAGAGGATATTTGAGAGACTACCTGAGAGTTCGAAATAATTCTTAGAGATTAAAACCGACCTCCCCTAGCCCCTCCTTGGTAAGGAGGGGAGCCGTTTAACTCCTCCCCTTAACAAGGGGAGGTGGGGAGGGGTCGTATTTTGGTTTTATATATTTCTCGTATGAAGCCCCTTATCGGAGCGGGAGTAAATAATGGTGAGCACCGCGCATTTTACATAGCTGAGGAGCAAAGGATGGAAAAACGTTATCAAGTTTTTGTAAGTAGCACTTACCAAGACCTTCAAGAGGAACGTCAAGAGGTGATGCATGCCCTTTTAGAACTTGATTGCATACCCTCCGGTATGGAGCTTTTTCCTGCTGCAAATGAAAGCCAATGGTCACTTATAAAAAGAGTAATAGCAGATAGTGATTATTACATTCTTATTCTAGCCGGTCGTTACGGCTCTTGCGGTCCAGAAGGAATAAGTTATACCGAAATGGAGTATAGATATGCACTATCTATAGATAAACCTATTATAGCTTTTATTCATAAAGACCCAGAGATGATTTCAGTTAAAAAATGTGAAGCGACTCAAGAGGGTAAAGAAAAGTTATTAGCCTTCCGCGCACTTGTAGAGCAGAAATTATGTAAGAAGTGGGCAAACCCTTCTGAATTGGGGTCCGTCGTTAGCAGGAGCTTAATACAGTTGATTAAAACTACTCCAGCAATTGGTTGGGTCCGAGCTGATGAATTGCCTGATAAGGAGGCAACTCTCGAATTGTTAAAATTACGTCGTCAAGTTGAAGAGCTTCAGACCGAACTATCTCATGCGAGAACAACGGCTCCTAAGGGCAGTGAAGATCTCGCGCAAGGAGAAGAATTACATTTTTTTAAGTTCATATTCGAATCAAAAGATGAAGAATATAATGCCAAATATTGGAATTGTGAAATTGAAATTACTTGGAATAATATTTTTGGTGCAGTTGCCCCTTTAATGATAAACGAAGCATCTGATCGTTCGTTGAAATCGGCTCTTGATAATTTCGTAAAGACTTGCAGCATGCCTCTTCTTGAGCAGAAAAAAGAATTAAAAGGTCAGCGTATGTATACTTTTAGTCTGAATGGTGATGATTTCCAAACTACAAAGGTTCAGCTAAGGGCCTTAGGGTTGATTACAAAAAGCGAAAAGGTCAGAAGTGTAAAAGATATTCAAACATATTGGACCCTTACCCCTTATGGTGATGACATGATGACACGGCTACGAGCAATAAGGCGTAATGTTGCTGAAGCGCAAGTGAAAATGGGAAAATTAAAAATGAAAGAGAAAAAATAATTTGCTGTGAACACCAATAAAAAAAGGCGGGCCTCAAGCCCGCCTTTCCTTTTTATCTCATCAAAACTGCCCCTTACCCCCGCTTCTCCTTGACCTTTATCCGCGCCTGCGCGAGTTCAAAGGATTCGACCGTCTTTGCGTAATCGGCGTCCTCGGGGGAGAGCGTCTTAAAAGCCTCTTCGGCCTTTGCTACTATAGTCTTTGCCGTTTCCATGTCTATTTCGTTCGCCGTCTCGGCATTCTCGACGAGTATGGTGGTCTTGTCCGGCAATACCTCCGCGTAGCCGCGCCCGACCGCGATGGAGCCAACTTCAGACCCCTTCTTGTAGGTCAGCTCCCCGGCCTTAAGGAGCGTCAGGTACTGCGTGTGTCCCGCAAGTATCCCGAACTCCCCGAACCAGCCCGGCGCGGTAAGCTCGTCTACCTCTTTGGAGAGGAGCCTTCTGTAGGGTGTTACTATTTCCAGTAGAAATGTATCAGCCATTTGTCTCTCTTCCGTTTTTATTCTCTAAGGGGCCAAGAAGAGGGATCTGATCTCACCCTCCCCTTAATCCCCTCCCGTCAAGGGAGGGGGTATATCTTTACAGCGACGCCTTGATCTTCTCGGCCTTCTCGAGCGCCTCTTCAATGGTGCCGACCATGTAGAAGGCCTGCTCCGGTATGTCGTCGTACTCGCCGCGCGCTATCGCCATGAAGCCCTTTATGGTGTCCTTGATGGAGACGTACTTTCCGGGGGCTCCGGTGAACTGCTCGGCGACGAAGAACGGCTGAGAGAGGAACCTCTGTATCTTTCTCGCGCGTGCGACGACAAGCTTGTCGTCTTCCGAGAGCTCGTCCATGCCGAGGATGGCGATGATGTCCTGGAGGTCCTTGTACTTCTGAAGTATCTGCTGTACCTGTCTGGCGCAGCCGTAGTGCTCATCTCCCACTATCTGCGGGTCGAGGATCCGCGAGGTGGAGTCAAGCGGGTCGACCGCCGGGTATATGCCGAGCTCGGCAATCTGCCTGGAGAGAACGGTCGTGGCGTCAAGGTGCGCGAACGTCGTCGCCGGGGCAGGGTCGGTAAGGTCATCCGCCGGGACGTATATGGCCTGGACGGACGTGATCGAGCCCTTTGTCGTCGAGGTGATCCTCTCCTGAAGCTCGCCCACGTCCGTCGAAAGCGTCGGCTGATAACCGACCGCCGAGGGGATACGGCCGAGGAGCGCCGAGACTTCCGAGTTGGCCTGCACGAACCTGAATATGTTGTCTATGAAGAGGAGGACGTCCTGGTTCTCCTCGTCCCTGAAGTACTCCGCCATGGTAAGCGCGGTCAAAGCGACGCGGGCTCTCGCCCCCGGGGGCTCGTTCATCTGGCCGTAGACGAGCGCGGCCTTGTTGATGACGCCGCTCTCCTTCATTTCCATCCAGAGGTCGTTTCCTTCCCTTGTCCTCTCGCCGACGCCGCCGAAGACCGAGTAGCCGCCGTGCTGCATGGCGACGTTGTTGATGAGCTCCATGATGAGAACGGTCTTGCCGACGCCCGCGCCGCCGAAGAGGCCTATCTTTCCGCCTTTAAGGTAGGGGGTGAGCAGATCGACGACCTTGATGCCCGTCTCGAAGACTTCCATCTTCGTCGACTGCTCTCCGAATGTCGGGGCCGGGCGGTGTATGGCGTATGTCTTTTCCGTCTGTATGGGGCCGAGCTCGTCGACCGGCTCTCCGATCACGTTTATTATCCTGCCGAGGACGGTCTTCCCGACCGGGACCGTTATGCCGTCGCCGGTGTCCCACGCCTCGGTGCCCCTGACCAATCCTTCGGAGGAGTCCATAGCTATGCACCTTACGGTGTTCTCTCCAAGGTGCTGGGCGACCTCTGTGACGAGGTTCCAGGGCTCGGAGCTGATGGACGGGTTAGTCACCTTCACGGCGTTGTATATGGCAGGGAGCTTGCCGGGCTGGAACTCGATATCGAGCACGGGTCCGATGACCTGCGTGATCTTTCCGATATTCTTGGTAGACATTTTTTAAAAGGCCTCCTTGTGGAACTGTTGTCTGTAGTATCGTGTAAGAGTTATTCTCTCTCTTGCGCCTTGTATTTTTAATCTCCTCCCCCTCTGACGGGGGAGGTTGGGTGGGGGTGATTTTTTTTCACCCTCCCCTCGATCCCCTCCCGTCAAGGGAGGGGAGGTTTAAGAAGATGACCCGTAGGTTTCTACTGGTCGGTAATGTTTTTTGCAGACGCTTTGCTAATAAAGACAGAACGGTTTAAACCCCGCCCGGCCCGCCACCGGCCCGTTAGCCCTTTAGGGCCTCGGCGCCGCCGATGATCTCCATGAGCTCCTTGGTGATCACGGCCTGGCGGATCCTGTTGTACTTGAGCGTTAGCCCGTTTATCATCTCGGCCGCGTTCTTTGAGGCCGAATCCATCGAGGTCATGCGCGCGCCGTGCTCGGACGCGGACGATTCAAGAAGCGCCCTGAACGCCTGCACCTCGACATACTTCGGGAGAAGGGTAGAGAGAACCTCGTCCCCCGAGGGCTCGAAGAGGAACTCGACCTGCATCTCGTCCTTCTTTTCCTCTATCTTCCCTTCCTCGGCCTTAGGCGTTGAGATGGGCAGGAGCTTCTGCACTACAGGCGTCTGCGTAAGCGCCGACTGGAACTGGCTGTATATGATGTGGACCTCGTCGAGTTCGTTCCTTAAAAAGGCGTCCGTAAGGGTGCGCGCCATCTCGGAGGCTTGCGAGTAGTTCGGCCGTCCGCTGCCGAATGCGCGCGAGCTCGCGATATTTATCTGTCTCCTCTTGAAGTGCTCCATAGAGCGCTTTCCGATGAGGTAGAGCGATATGTCGGACTCGTTACGCTCGGCCAAAAACCGTTCGATAGTACGGAGGAGAACGGTATTGAAACTGCCGCAAAGGCCCCTGTCAGAGGTGATGAGGACGACCCCTGTCTTCGGTCCGCCTGTCGAGGCGAGCAAAGGGTGGCTCTCAGGCGAGGTCTTTGAGGCGAGCGAGGAGATAAGACCCAGGAGCTTCTCGGCATAGGGCCGGGCCGCGACGATCTCGTCCTGCGCCCTTTTGAGCTTCGCCGCCGAGACCATCTTCATGGCCTTGGTTATCTGCTGCGTGTTCTTGACGCTCTTTATGCGCCGTTTAATGTCTTTAAGACTCGGCATCGGTCGTCCTTATCCTTATCCGTCGCGTGGATTGTTTACTTCTTCTCTTCGGCTATGAATACGGCCTTGAACTCGTCGAGCGCCTTGTTTACCTTGGCCTTAAGGTCGTTGTCGAGGTTCTTCTTGTCGCGGAGCTCGTTCAGGACCGAGGCCTGGCGAGACTCGAAGAAGGCGAGCATCTCGTCTTCGTACCTTCTGAGCGAGGAGACCGGGTAAGAGTCGACATAGCCGTTCGTGGCGGCGTATATGACGAGGACCTGCTTTTCGACCGGCAGGGGCTTGTACTGGCCCTGCTTCAGTATCTCGACAAGCTTAGTGCCTCTCGCGAGCTGTTTCTGCGTCGCCGGGTCGAGGTCGCTTCCGAACTGCGCGAAGGCGGCCAATTCCCTGAACTGCGCGAGCTCGAGCCGCAAGGTTCCCGCGACCTGCTTCATCGCCTTTATCTGGGCGCTGCCGCCGACTCGGGAGACCGAGAGACCGACGTTGATAGCCGGGCGGATACCCGAGTAGAAGAGGTCGGTCTCGAGGAATATCTGGCCGTCGGTGATGGATATGACGTTCGTGGGGACGTACGCGGAGACGTCGCCCGCCTGAGTTTCGATGATAGGCAGTGCGGTAAGAGACCCGCCGCCGAGCTCATCAGACAACTTCGCGGCCCTCTCAAGGAGCCTTGAGTGGAGATAGAAGACGTCTCCGGGGTACGCCTCGCGGCCCGGAGGGCGTCTCAAGAGGAGCGAGAGCTGTCTGTAGGCGACCGCGTGCTTGGAGAGGTCGTCGTATATGATGAGGGCGTGCTTGCCGTTGTCCCTGAAATATTCGCCTATGGCGCACCCGGTGTACGGGGCGAGGAACTGCAGAGGGGCAGGGGAGCTTGCCGTCGCCGCGACGACCGTGGTGTACTCCATCGCGCCGAACTGGCGGAGCTTCTCGACTATCTGCGCTACCGTTGACTGCTTCTGGCCTATGGCGACGTAGATACAGTAGACGTTAAGGCCCTTCTGGTTGATGATGGTGTCTATGGCGACGGCGGTCTTTCCGGTCTGACGGTCGCCGATGATGAGCTCTCTCTGGCCCCTTCCGATGGGGATCATGCCGTCTATGGCCTTGATGCCGGTTTGTAAGGGTTCCTTGACCGACTTTCTGGCGACGATGCCGGGGGCCTTTACCTCGACCCTTTTCGATTCCTTTGATTCGATAGGGCCCTTGTCGTCTATCGGCTGGCCCAGAGCGTTCACGACCCTGCCCATGAGCCCAACGCCTACCGGGACCTCGACGATCTTGCCGGTCCTCTTTACGATATCGCCTTCTTTTATGGTGTAGTCGGCGCCGAGAACGGCCACGCCGACGTTGTCCTCTTCGAGGTTCAAGACCATCCCGTATATGGAGCCCGGGAATTCGAGCAACTCTCCGGCCATCGCCTTCTCAAGGCCGTATATCCTCGCTATACCGTCGCCGATCGAGATGACGGTGCCCGTCTCCTGTATGTCTATGCCTTTCTCAAACCCCTTTATCTGGGTCTTTATGAGCTGGCTTATCTCCTCTACCTTTATCATCTTAAACCACCCCTTCCAGTATTTTTTCCTTCATGAGTTCAAGCTGGGTCTTCAAGCTCCCGTCGAGGATGGTGTTCTCCATCCTGACGATGAGGCCGCCGAGCAACGCCTTGTTCTCCTTAAAGGAGATAAGGACCTCTTTCCCGGCTACGGAGCTTATCTTCTGCCTTATCTCGTCGAGGAGCGCGGCCTCCGGCTCCGTCGGGGCCTCGACCACCGCGCGGATGCGCCCGGAGAGCTCGTCTTCGAGCCTGGAGTAGGCTTCCGCTACCGCGTCAAGCAGCCTTATGTTCCTCGTCTCGACGAGTATGGCTATGAACCTGCCGACATACTCGGAGAGCTTGAGGGACCCGGAGACGGCCCCGATGAGGGAGCGCCTCTCCTCTATCTTGTACATGGGGTTAAGGAGGACCTTGTAGAGCTCCTCGTTGCCTTTGAAGACCGCGACGACGGAGCGCAGTTCCTTCCCGTAGGCATCGACCTTGTTTTCTTCCTTCGCGACCCCGATGAGGGCCTTTGCGAATCTTCTTGCGGACGAACTCTTCATCAGTTGAGCCTCAGGTTCTGAAGGTTTCCTTTTACAAGCCTCTCCTGGTCGGCGGGAGAGAGCTCCTTTTTGAGTATCTCCTCGGCCATGCTTACAGCAAGCTTGGCCACTTCTTCCTTTATCTCTATCTTCGCCTTCTTGACTTCCTGCTCGGCTGAAAGCCTTGCCTGCTCCTTTATCTTTATCGCGGACGCCTCGGCCTCGGCGATTATCCTCTTCTTCTCGGCCTCGCCTTCGGCGGCGAGCTCTACCTGTATTTCAGAGAGCCTCTTTTCCAGCAGGGAGAGCTTCGCTTTGTATTCCTCGGACTTTTTATCGGCCGCTTCCTTGGCCGTGCGCGCCGCTTCAAGCGCCTGTTTTATACCCTGGCTCCTCTTTTCGAGGAGGCCGCTCAAGAGCTTCTTCCAGATGATGATGATGCCGACTACGAGGATCGCGAAGTTGACGACCTTCCAGAGGAACTCCATGTTGAACATCGAAGCGGCGTGCTCCCCTCCATGCCCGCCTTCGGTTGAAGCAAGGGCGGTAGTGGCCAAAAGCGGGAGGAACATGATGAGGAACGCGACAAGCTTCCTCTCCAGTATCTTTTCGGCTATCGACTTTGATATGGCCGAGGTCTCTTCCTTAAGGGATGAGAGCGCCGAGGCCTTGCTTTTTGATATTTCCAACTGCATCCTGCCGAGCTCCCTGCCCGCGGCGTCCCTTGCGGCGTCGACTATCTCTTTTTCCTTTTCGAGCGCCTCTGCCTTGAGCTTATTCCTTGATTCCGTCCCTTTTATGGTGGCTTCCTTGAGCTTCTTTTCGTAGGAGGCGAGCCCGTCCTCGACGGACTTTTCAGCCTCGGAGGCGGCCTTGAGCGTACCTTCTATCCGCTCCTCCCTGTCTTTCAGTATCTGGAGGAGGGGCTTATAGAGCAGGCGGTTAAGGATGAAGAGAAGGGCGACGAAGCCGATCATCTGGAAGAGAAGGGTTTGATTTATTTCAAGCATTTTCCACCGGAGGATATTTTTATTTTAAAGCGAGTTACTTTAAAACCCCTTGTCGGCGCCGAATTCCAGGCCGGCCAAGGGGTGCGTGCCCAGGGTCTACTGCGATATTCTCTTTTAGGGGGTCTTTTTGGGGGTTACAATATCCTGAAACAGAGTATTGCTATCATATGCAAAGCTCTTATGTCAAGCAATTTTGTGATTTTCGCGGGTCTGTGAAGGGCTTGCCTTTGCGGGAGGTTCGGCATCGCGTGGAAAAAGGCTTTGAAAGGGCTCTAAGGAGGCAAAAAAAACGCAAAAAAGGCCGGGCCCCGGCCGGATGCCAGGGCCCGGCGAAAAGCCGTCTACTTCGGCTGTTCCTGGGGCATAGCGGGAGGGGCGCCGCCCTCCTTTTTCATCATCATCTGTTCGTGCTGTTTCATGAGGTCGTCGAGCTTCTTTATCATCTCGTCGAGCTTTTTCTTCTGAGTATCGGTGGGCTTGTGCGAGAGGTCGCGCACGATGGCCATCGTCTCCTTGAGCATCCCCATCGACTCCTGCATCATGTTGTGGCCGGCCATCATCATGGACTTGTCGCGCATCATCATGCCGCCGCCCCCCATCATCCCTCCGCCCATTTGGCCGGAATCCGCCGGGGTGTTCGTGTCGGCGGCATAAGCCGGCATCGAGACGAGCGCAATGCCCAGAAGACCGGCCACAAAGAAGTTCCTGAGATTCATCGCATACCTCCTTGACTGGTTTTTTTATAACTATATCAGAGTTTGCGGATTTCGCATGGGGAGTGGACGGGTATGCTCAAGCCGGGGTTTTCAGCAAACGACGGGTAGGGTATGAAGCACTGCTCGGCGCTGTAATCCCGTATTTTATAAGCTTTTTTTAAAATATATACATTAGAGATACTTACGAACCCATATCTGATATTTCTCATTATAAGGTGCATCTACGGCTGGTCTGTAATTCTCGTAAATATAATCGTATACGGGTTTGAAATAAGGTTCCAGGGGAACATTCCCAAACCTCACGTCTTCGTGAAAGAACAGATATCGAGGCTGTTCCCTCTCCACATCCTCGATATATTCTTTTTGAAGCTCAGGGCTTCCGGCAAGCAATAATGGGATCGGGAAACGGGTGGCGTGAGGCCTCTCGGCGAGCGCGGGCAAAATTTCCACAAACATCGGAAACGCCAGAACCGACTCTCCGGGGGCTGTATGCTCCCTGATATATATGCATATGCCGTCGAATTTCTTTTCTCCGTAAAGCCCTCCCAGCGTCCCCAGGCCGGACTTCGCCGCATCAAGGCCCTTATCGCTTGATAACATACGGCTCATCAATGAATAGGAGTTGGTAGCCATCATGTACTTGACCGTCAGGTTGTCTTTATAATACGGGAAAGGGACTGCGGCAAAGATGGCCATGACAAGGGCGGTCACCGCCGTTTTATCGGCAAAGAATTTTTCTCTTACCAGGCTTATAAGCCATCCGCCCCAAAGGACCATCGGGATAAAGGTGAACATGGTGTATTGCGGCCCGCCGCCGACCGCTCTAACCGTGGAAATGCTTGAAAGGAGGGTCAGGTTAATGGCCGCAACCGGTATCAAGTCCTTGCCCGTCAGGTCCCTCTTTATTAATCCGCGGTAAATGATCAAATAGCCCAAGGGTATGCACAATAGGATTACGAAGACCAAAAGCAACGCAAAATTCGGATCCCGGGGGGTCAATGCCCCGCCCGAAAGGGCCTTTACGCTTATGGGCATGAGCTGGAACATGTACGTGTAATAATAGATGCTCGCGTAATTGACAAGAGCGCCTTTCATGGCCAGATAAACGGCCCACGCGCCTGTCGGAAGCAAAAAGCCGGCAATTGGGATCATCAGGTTCTTGAGATTTCCTGTATTGAAAGAGCTCCTTATCAACATGGCTGAGCAGATTATTGAAATAGAAGCCAGCGTAATATGGATGCCCACATCGAAGGCATATAGGTTTGAAAGCCCCGCCAACAACCCTATCGAAAAAAGCCAAACCCGATTTCTGCGCTCGGTCTCAAAATATCTGTTTATAAGCATGAGGAAAATTATGTATACGGCAAGACGGGCCCCGGACCAGCGCGCGACCCAGTATGCGTCCAACCCGTAAGCTATCACCATAAGGGTGGTAATCATGGCTATGGCTCTTGAGTGGACGAACTTCCTGAGACATAAAAAACATACAAAGGCGAGGAATACGCCCTGCGCTATGAACCAGAGCCTTTGCACAAGCAGGAACTCGCCGAAGACCATCTCTAAAACGATGTTTGAATAGGTCCAGATAGGCGGGAATATGGGAAAATAATCTATATAAGGTATCTTGCCCGCCTTGAACATGGCGTAGTTCAAGAAATGCAATCCCTCGTCGTAGGGGTCCGTCATGTCGATATCGAAGACGATGGAGGTAAAAAAAATCGCAACCGCCGTAAAAATCAAAACCAGCGCAAACTCCAATTTCGAGCCGTGTCTTTTGTTTGATGAAGTCATGGATGATTTTATGCTGATGAACAATGAAAATAGGGTGAAATAATAGCTCTTAGCTATATAGCATATCAATAAAAATTATTAAAGAGCTACGTTAAAATCCAAGATAAGTTTCAAGGAAAAACAAATTGCGGAGACTATGGGGGCGAGCGGCGGAATACCGATTACGACAACGCTGTCCAGCGTATGTTTCTATTTGCGCATTATTTTGAAATGTACCTTATGAAGGCTGAATTTTAAAATGTACTTGTTGTAGTCGTTGAGATCCCGGTGTTGTTATTCTCGTTCGTCTCCACATTGTCTTCGTTATACGGGTCGGCGAGGGCGCGGATATAATATGTGCCGGAGGGGGTGCTCACGGGCAGGGTAACGGAGGCAGACCCGCTGTAGCTCGCGCCTCCGGCTATAGAAGGTATCCCCGGAGAGGTCAGGTATATATCCGACCCGCCGGGCATCACGTTCGCCGGATTGGTGCTTAAGTAAAGGTGGGTGATCGTCGGCCCGCTTGCCGCGTGCCCGAGGTTCTGGGCGGTGTAGTTAATCGTGATGCTCGTCCCGGATATCGCGGACGCAGGCCCGGAGACGGAGGTGACTATAAGGTCGATGTCGTCATACCTTGTGACCGCGGTAGT
>JACPGB010000046.1 GCA_016182655.1 Deltaproteobacteria bacterium | reverse complement strand
GGACGGAAAACACGAAATCCGTTTCGGCTTCCATCCGGTCGGAATTCTCGACCTGAGGCTTGGGGGAGTCAGGCCTAAGTTAACCAAAATGTAACCTATGTCCATAGGTTAAAATGTAACCCATGTGCATGTTGCACAGTGAGGGGGAGTTTTTCACCCTCCCCTTTGTCCCCTCCCATCAAGGGAGGGGAAGTTAAGAGACGAGTTTTTGTTCTGTTTTTCTAACACACGGGCGCATGGCGGAGAGCGCCTCAGGGAGGCAGGGGTGAGCGAGCCGGGGGAGGATAGACGCGCGAAGCGCGCTCAGGGGATGCGAGCGAACGAGGAAGGGGAGGAAGAAAGCGCTCGGAGCCATCGCCGAAAGCGCGCGGAGTGCGCAAAAGGGCTTTTGGCGAAAAACTTGAATGGCCGTTACAGGCGCTATTCGGGTTACGAATTAACGGGTTCAGGTTGCAAACCTGAACCCGCGAAAACATTCTCATTCTTACTATCTGTTATTTTTGTTTTATTCTTTAAAGATTTTTCTTTTTGAAGAATTTTTTCTTGTTTCTGGGGTGTTGATTGATTTAGCGAGCTAGGTCCTCCTAATAACTGCAATATAATAAGAATAACGGGTAATAAGGAACCACCCCAAAAGTACTTACGATTTTTCTTAAAGAAAAACCCAAATGTCATTAAAAAAATACATAAATCCACGGCACCTTGGAGTCCATATGAATTAGGATGATGTATTAACCAATTCCATTCAAACCAATATATCCCGAATTCAAAGGCTAAAATAAGTATTATGGGTACTAAAGTAGCAAATAGACAAATATATACTTTATTTTGTTTTTCGACTCTTTCTCTGGCGCGTCTTTCATGCTCAACATCCTCGCTTAAGCGCTCTTTTTCCTTAGACACCTCGCTCTCAATAATTTTTATTTCTTCTTCCTTTTTAATTAGACTTTGTTGTGCTTCATATAAATGCGCCTCATTTTTTCTTAATTGGTCATCTAACTTCTTCTTTTCAGCCTCTTTTTCTTCTCTTTCCAATTCAAGCTGTTTTGCAAGAGCTACTTTCTCTTCCAAAAGCAAGGCGTTTTCTCCAGCAAGCGCTGATTCCACTATCTCTTCAAAATTTTTGTCATTTTTAGCAAGGCGAAGATTATTTATTAATAAATCATTTGAAAGCAGTCTGGCGGCGGTATCTTCGGGTAAATCCTTGAGAGAGGCAAGAATACTCAACATCTTGGAGCAAGCTTGAGAAGCACCGCTACCTATTGTTCTAAATTCCGGTAATGAAAAAGTTTCAGCAAAAGAACGCTCAAAATTTCTATCTGAAGGAATAAAAGGTCTAAGAATCTGAAATAAATGATTCGGCAATACAGTGCAAGGCTGAAGCCCTCGTCTTCTACTATTTTCCCAATCAAATAAATACAAATTATAATCTGATGTTATAAATAATGCGCCAGCTTCTAATGATGATGCGACATTTGACCTTAGTTGATGTACCGTATCTAGAACCGTTGCGTCATGATCAATAACTGTATAGAGTTTATCCATGCCCTTTTTCTTTATAAAATCTATATATTCATTCAATAAAGTTGCACGTTCGTACATTCTATCTTCTTTTGTCCTATGAATTAAAATGTCCTTTTCTTTTAAAAGTATATCAATATGTTTGTAGGGCTTAAGAAAAGATTCGACGTCCATTCCTTTCTCAGCGTTTTTCTGATGATATTTTAATTCAATACCAGACAAATAAGGAGATTTAATAGCAGCCCTGCTTATTGTGGTAGACCATGTGCGCGCACGTAATTTTGAGGCGTACCACTCAATAGTAGATAATATTTCTGCTTCTGTTGCCTGATGATAGCGTAAGGTAAAAGGGAATTTATGTTTTCTTATTGCAGTCAAAAGTTGATTGGATACTTCCACATGAGGATGAACATGCAAATTTAATATTCCAATTAAGACATTCGTATCAAAAAAAAGAGTAAGAGAATTCAATTTTTTTCTGAAGTTTTCGGCCACATCTGGTGCAACGGTCAAAGAAAAATAATTAAATGCGCCATCTCCTAATTGGCTAATGTATTCTGCTCTTTCAGGGTAATTACAAATATTTGCTAGAAAACCAGAAATGGCTCTCTTTGCATCAATATGCAATTCGTGTGACAAATGATCTTTAACTGTTTCATTTAGTAACGAAGAAAGGCTTTCTGAATATTCAGGAGCAACATCTACAGAAGGATCCAAAAGCGCAGCTGTTTGAATACCATGACGGCGAAATGCTTTTGCTAAATATTTACGTAGAACACTCCACGCCTGTTCAGTAGGGATGTTAGGGATTTTTTTTGAAATCTCATCAAACCACTGTTGTTTTACTTTGTTTTCTAGTGTGTTGGCTGCGTCTGTGCGCTTTTGCAGTAGGCCCTTAATATCAGGAGTAAGTGTCCAATTAGTTCCTGCGGGTCTTGTAATTGCTTTCTCTTTAATCAATTGTTCAATGCATTTTTGAATATTATTTTCAGCAATATATAGACCAAAAAGAGAATTAATTGTTTCTTTTAACTTGATAGCAGTTTCAAATTTTTCATCTGGCAAAACAATAAAACACTGTAAAATCAAATTCTTTAAAGTTTCACTCGGGCTTTGAGTTTCAGATATCGCCACGAAGCTACACATCTGTTCAAATGCTACACTAAAATTTCTGTACTTTGCTTTTTCAATTTTAATTGTCACGATTTTCCCCCTACCCCAACCCCGCCAGTATATTCTTGAAGTGTATGGCCACAGCCGTGTCTCCGCTTATCTCCAATTTGCGCGAGAAGAAGACCGTGTCCGGGTCTTCCTTGCCGGTCAGCACATCGACCAGCACCTTTACCTCCCCCTTCATCTCCACATCCGGTGGCCGGAGCATGTGCGGGACGACCTTTACTTCCTTGTCCTTTATATGGAGGAAGAACTTTTTGCCAATGTCGCTGGCCTCGAACATGAATACCTTGTCGTCGACCTCCCCGAGCCGCTCCTTGAAGTTCGGGTGCGCGTCCACAATCTGCGCGATGAAGACGCCGACGCCTATCGCCTCCATCCATAGCGGGATGGCCTTAAGCGGAAGCGACATCGACTTTACGAGCTTCTCCCTTATCCTGTCTTTCAGCTCTTCCTTTTCCATCCTTACACCTTCACGCCCACGTGCACCGCGGCGATGCCGTTAAAGAGGTTATTATACTTTACCTTATAGAGCCCGACACCCTCCATTATCTTCTTCAACTCCTCCTGCGGGGGGAACTTCCTGATGGACTCCGGTAGGTACTCGTATGCGGACCTGTTGCCGGTAATGAACTCGCCGACCGCCGGGAGGAACGAGAACGAATACATGTCGTAGAGCTTGCTGAAGAGCTTGCTCTCGGGGTGCGAGAACTCGAGGCAGATGACCTTGCCGCCGGGTTTCACGACGCGCGCCATCTCTGCAAACGCCCTGTCGAGGTGCGTGACATTCCTTATGCCGAAGCCGACTGTCGCGCAGTGGAAGGTATTGTCCTCGAAGGCTATCTCCTCTGCGTTCCCCTGGACAAACCTGATGTTCTTGAGATAACCCCGGTCGATGCACTTCTCCTGCCCGACTTTCAGCATCTCGTGGTTTATGTCGAATACGACGATCGACCCGGCCTCGCCCACCCTCTCGGCCATGAGGAGCGAGATATCGGCCGTGCCTCCGGCGACATCTATGGCGGACTCGCCCGGCTTTAACCCGGTCTCCGCCGCAACGAGCCTCTTCCAGATCCTGTGCGTCCCCATGGACATGAGGTCGTTCATGAGGTCGTATTTGCCTGCGACAGAGTCAAAGACCTCCCTCACGAGAGCCTCTTTTTTCTCCTCCGGGACTATTTTATTCCCGAAGTGGGTCGTCTTCTCGGACATTTCCGCCTCCGGCCCCGAACGGGGCGACAAGCCTAAACTGTTGATTTTGCTTAATTTCTACCCTATGCAATTATTTCAGACAGCTTAAGTCCCGGTCTAATATTCCTCTAATTTTGTTTGAGTATAATGGAACCATAAGATGCAACACAAACCAAAAACAAAGGAGAAAACAAAATGACCAGGATATTCGAAACCGTAGCCAGCCTTACCGTGATAGTGACCCTCGTAGCCGTAAGCGCCATCAACTTCGTGATGTAAGTTTCGGGGCCCATGAGGGCCCGGCCTAATAATCCTCTAATACTTGTTCAGTATAATAGAGCCATAAGACGCAACACAAACCAAACACAAGGAGAAAACAAAATGACAAGGATATTCGAAACCGTAGCGAGCCTCGCCGTGATAGTGACCCTCGTAGCCGTAAGCGCCATCAACTTCGTTATCTAACAGTCAACGAGCAGGAGAAGAAAGAAATGAAAAACAAGACCGTATTCGAGATAGCCGCAAGTGTAGCCGTAATCGCCGTAATCGTAGCCGTAAGCGCCCTTAACCTCATCGCGTAGGCGCCCGGATTTAACAAGGGCGCCTTACTCGTCCCAATCGAAAGACTCATATAAACCTTCTTCCCGCCGCCTTGTAGCGGTCCTTGACTTGTAACTCCCCCTCTTCACCTTAAGGCCTTTTCTCTTCAATATCTTTTCGATGTAGTCTATGTGCGGGCACGGCGGGTAGTGGCCGTTGTCGGTCACGATGCATGAGGCAAGGTGTATTACTATCTCGTCCTTTTCGACCTCGGCCTTTTTCTTCGCCCTCTTTATGAGGTTCGAGGCGACCCTGCTTATGCGTCTGCCCGGGCACCCGCCGCAGTTGAAAGGGACGAGCATTATCTTTTCGTCGTCCTTGTACCTCGCGAAGGCGTCGATCCTCTCCGTGAACGAGTTCACGCACCCGAAGCCGCTGCACCTCTCGCGCGCGAAGTCGCACTGGATGACACCTATTATCTTTATTTTTCCGCTTTCCATCTATCTCTCCGAAAATAGCCTGTAGCCGAATATTACGGCGAGGGCAAAGCCTATGTCGCTTAAGACCGGCAAGCCCAGAAAGCGCGTCGCTTCTGCCCCTGAATATACCGCTACCATCGAGCCCCCGATGACGAGCGAGGCGACGATGATGCCGCCGCCGATCCTCTTGCCCGTGTTTTTGAGCTCCTCGGTGACGTTCTCGAGCCTGTGGTGGACGAAACCGATCCTTAGCTCCTCGCGTAGCGCCCTTCTTAAGAGCGTATGCGCCTGAAGAGGTATCTCCAGCGCCGCTCCGGCAAGCTCCTCGATGCCTTCCCTCCCCCTCTCCAGGATCTGCTTCGGTGAGAACTTCTCCTTCGCCATCCACTTGTATATGAGGGGTTTCGCGACCTCCCACATGTTCACATCCGGATATAACTGCCTGCCGACGCCCTCGATGATGACCATCGATTTCTGAAGGAGGAGAAGGTTCGGCTGCAAAGTCATGCTGAATTTGCGGGCCGTCTGGATGAGCTTCATAAGGAGGCCGGGGATGTCGATATCCTCGAGCGTCCTCCCGAATATAGGCTCGGATATGTCCCGAAGCGCTTCCTCGAACTCGGCAAGGCTTACGTCGTCACCGATAAGCCCCATCTCCCTGTGGACGGCGGCCATCCTCGTGTAGTCGCCTCTCACCAGGTGGAAGAGCATGGAGGCGAGGTACTTTCTCAAGTCCCTGTCGAGCCTCCCCACGATGCCGAAGTCCAGATATATGATCACCCCGTCGTCGCGGACGAAGATGTTGCCGGGGTGGAGGTCGGCGTGGAACACGCCGAACTCGAATACCTGCTTGAAGAATATCTCTATGCCGCGTATGGCTATCGGCCTGACGTCGAGCCCCTTTGCCCTTAACGCTTCGACCTCGTCTATCGGGGTGCCGTAGATGCGCTCCATCGTAAGCACTTCAGGGGTCGTATAGTCCCAGTAGACGAGCGGTATCTGTATCGTCGGGTCGCCCTTGAAGAGATTATAGAAACGGTTGGCGTTGACGCCCTCAATCGATAGATCCTGCTCGTTCTTTATGACGCGCTCGAACTCGGCGACGACCTCTTTCGGGCGGTACCTCCGGGAGGCCGGGACATACTTGTCCAAAAGCCCCGCAATCGTATTCATGACCGACATGTCGGATTCTATTATGCGGTCTATGCCGGGGCGCTTTACCTTTACCGCGACCTTGGTGCCGTCCTGAAGCTCCGCGTAATGGACCTGCGCGATGGAGGCCGAGGCGACCGGGGTCTGGCTGAACGAGCTGAACTTGGCGGATAGCGGGGCCTTAAGCGATGATTCTATCACCGCCTTAACATCCTCGAACGGGATGGGTGTCACCATGTCCTGGAGTTTCTTGAACTCCTCGACCCATTCGGCAGGCAGTAAGTCTGCCCGTGTGGAGGCTATCTGGCCGAGCTTTATGTATGTGGGGCCGAGTTCCTCGAGGACCATCCGTATCCGCTCCGGGACAGTGAGCCCCTCGGTCTTTTTCTTGGATACGAATATGCGCTCGATCTGCGCGAGCGCGCGCGGAAATAGGTGGAGCTCGGAGACGAGCCCGCCGAAGCCGTACCTGATGAGAGTTACCGCAATCTCGTTTATGCGGCGGATGTTCTTGAGGGTGGTGTTGGCCATTTAAAGTGTGTTTGGACCTTGGTTTCCGGTAATCAGACCACATCCCCTTGTATGAGGAGTAAGGACGGAAAAAGACTTCACCCTCCCCTCTATCCTCTCCCGTCAAGGGAGGGGAGGTAAAGGATGTCATTGCGAGGAGCGGTCCCGCGAACCGGCAAATCAGTACCAAGCGCCTCCGCCCGGAAAAGTCCAAAGGAGCCGATCAGGCCTTGAGCGACGAAGCAATCTCCAGACAATTGATTACCAAAAGATTGGATTGCTTCGTTTCACTCGCAATGACAGATTTTCTTAAATCAGTATAGATGCCGGATTACTTCGGTAGCCTCGCTTCGAGCTCCTCTACCCTTTTCTCGAGCTTGTCTACCTTCTCCCTCGCGATCCTCGCCATCTCTTTTACTATATCGATGTCGTCCTGCGAGGCGACGTTGAGCTTCTCGAAGACCTTGCCGGACGACGAGGATACTTCCTTTTCAAGCTTCTCCTTGCCTGCCTTTACAAAGGAGAGGAACTCCTTCAATGCCACCACACCGTCTTCCACGAGCTTGTTCTCCACGGCCTGCCTCGGGGGGAGGCCCTCTGCCGAAGGCTCTCCGGGGGCTTCGGGTTTCGCGCCGGCGCGCTCGTCCGTCGTCTGCTTGCCCGCTTTCTGGAGCTCGTCGAGCATCTCTCTGGCCTTTTTCTCAAGGCCCATGCCTATCAGTATAGCCTTATCAAGAATATCAGCCATAGCTTGCCTCCTTAGAGTGTCTTGCTCAACTCGCTGGCCCTTTCGATATAGTCCTTGCCAGCCGAGCCCGAGTACCATCCGTTGCAGAACCTGCCTCCAAGCGTCTTTAACTCGGCAAGCCCCTCGTCAGGGCTTAAGCGCCCCTCTATCCGTTTTCTGAAGACCTCGGCGATCTTGCGCGTCCCTTCCTTCTGTGGAGAGACACGCAGGGCCTTTATTCCTATCTCATTCAAGTCCTCGACGAACTCTACGAGCGAGTATATATCAGCGCTTAAAAGGGAGGTCCCGTTTACGGTGAATACCGGCCCCCCGTCTACGGTCTTCAATTCCATGCCGTCCGGGTATTTGGCGCAGTGGTGCCTGCACTCGGTCTTTGAGAGACCATACGCCCTCGAAGTATAGCACCGCCACGAGAATGCGAGCGGGACCTTGCCGTGCGCGAAGGCCTCGCTGTATATGTTCGTCTCCTTTATCGCGTAGGCCATTGACTCGCGCGACAATTCAACCGGGAATGTCACGCGCTTTACACCGACGGATTTGAGGAACTCTATCGACGGCGCGTTATATGAAGTGATGTGCGGGCCCGCGAAGACCTCTTTAACGGAAGAGTCCGCCATGTTCAGGACCGAGATGTCGTTGGCCTCAATTGAATTGTGGAGTACAGCGAGCCTCCGGGTGAATGCGAGCTCGGTTTCATTCGAGACGACGGCGAGGGATGAGAGCGTCACCTTCTTGCCTGCGGACTCAAGCTTCTTTATGATGGATTCTACATCGTCGAGAGAAAGCCCGAGCTTCTTCGTGCAGACGACCTCGCCGACATAGACGCGGTCGACTGGAAAGTCAGCGGCCTCGTCGTAGAACCTCAAGACCTCGTCTCTCTTCCAATCGAACAATATGGGGCCGAGCGTGAGCTCCATCCTCTCCATGGGCCTTTCCTGGTTGAAATACCGGGTTTTTCAGGCTTTTTGCAAGTATAAAGTATGCTATAGGGGGAGGCGAAAAACAAGTCTATTTTGCGCTCGGCGCGCGGCGCGCGGCCAATTTCGAATCGGGCCTCCCGGGTAAACCAGCCCGCGCCGTTCCGATATGCGCTCTGCCCGTCCGGCGAGGACTGCGCTCGGCGCGCGGCAAATCCAAATCAGACCTCCCTGATAAACCAGCCCCCGGGTTCCAATACGCGCATTAGGCCAACCTGCCTTTAATAGTCGACCTTCTTCAAAAACAGCCCTTGCGGCGGCGCTGTCATGGGCGCGGCCGTCCTGTCCTTGGCCGCGATGATGCGCTTGACCTCATCCGGCGCGATCTTCCCCTTGCCGACGGCCACGAGCGTCCCGGTCATTATCCGAACCATGTGCCTCAGGAACGCCGTGCCCCGGACCTCTATCTCGATGAGGCCGTCGCCCTTCTCCTCTATCTCGACGGAAGTGACCTCGCGCATAGAGTGCGCGGCATCCGAGTTCGCGGCCCTGAAGGACGAAAAGTCCTTCTCTCCGAGCATGTGGAAAGAGGCCTGTCTCATATGGACGACCTCGAGAGGCTTGAACACGAACCAGGAGAAGTTCCTCATTATCGCCGAGGGGTACTTCCGGTTGATTATCCTGTAGATATAGGTCTTGGACTTCGAATGCCTCCGGGGGTCGAAGGACAAGTCCTCGTCCACCGCCTCTTTTATAACGATGTCCTTGGGGAGAAAGGCGTTCAGCCCCTGCAAGATGCCGTAAGGGGTGATAACGGACTCGGTATTGAAGCACGCGACCTGCCCCCATGCATGTACCCCGGCGTCTGTCCGGGACGCGCCCCTGACCTCCGAGTCCTCACCGGTCAAGGCCTTTACGGCCTTCATGAGCTCGCCCTGTATGGTAGGGTGCCCCTTCTGCGCCTGCCAGCCGGAGTAGTTGGTACCTTCGTATTCTATGAGGAGCCTTATATTGCGCATGTCATTAAAAATCCGATAGGCGGGGTTTTCCAACCCCGCCTGTATCTTTCCCGGCTCTTCTCGTCCAAAGGGAGGAAAAACCACATGGAATTTATAAGGCGGGACTGGAAAGTCCCGCCTATCGTTAAATTTCCAATCCCGCGTCCAATGCCTTAAACAAAAAATCCCCTCCCCGAAGGGAGGGGATTTCAAATTACCGAAATGGTTAAATGTAGTCCTTTATGAGGACCTCGGCTATCTGAACCGCGTTCAGGGCCGCGCCCTTTCTGAGGTTGTCCGAGACTATCCACAGATTAAGGCCGTTCGCGATAGACTCGTCCTTCCTTATGCGCCCGACGAATACATCGTCCTCATTCGCGGCGTCTACAGGCATGGGGTAGAGCCCGTTTTTCGGGTCGTCTACGACAGTTACGCCCGGGGCCTTTGAGAGGATCTTTTTCGCCTCCTCAGGGGTACAGGGCTTCTCTGTCTCGATGTTGACGGACTCCGAGTGGCTTACGAATACCGGGACGCGGACGGTCGTCGCCGTTACCATTATGGAATCGTCGCCGAATATCTTCCTCGTCTCGTTCACCATCTTCATCTCTTCCTTGGTGTAGCCGTTATCGAGGAACGAATCTATCTGCGGGAGGCAGTTGAATGCGATCCTGTACGGGAAGACCTTTGACTCGGGCTCCTGCATGTTAAAGAGCTTTCTTACCTGGTCGGAGAGTTCCTCCATCGCTTCCTTGCCCGCGCCCGAGACCGACTGATAGGTCGAGACCACTATCCTCTTTATCCTGTACTTGTCGTGCAAGGGCTTCAACGCCACGACCATCTGGATGGTCGAGCAGTTGGGGTTTGCGATGATGTTTTTCTTTTTGTACTCGGCGATCGCCTTGGGGTTGACCTCCGGGACGACGAGCGGGACGTCAGGGTCCATGCGGAACTGGCTCGTGTTGTCGACGACGATGCAACCGGCCTTGGCGGCCTTTGGGGCGTATACCGCGCTCACGCTTGCGCCCGGTGAAAAGAGTCCGATGTCAATACCCTCGAAGGTCTCTTCGTCGAGGAGCCGGACAGGCTCGTCAACGCCCTTGAACTCTATCCTGGATCCCGCGCTCCTTTCGGAGGCGAGGAGCCTTATCTCGCCCACCGGGAACTTCCTCTCTTCGAGGATCTTGACGAATTCCTTGCCGACGACCCCGGTGGCCCCGGCTATAGCTATGTTGTAAGCCTTCTTCTTCACGGTCGTGTCCCTTTTCTGGAAATATTGTTCAACATCTTCAGTAACTTTTATAATAATGCAAAAGGCGAAGTTAAGTCAATCGGTCTTTGCGGAGGCGGCTATGGCTGGCGGTGGGAGGGCCTCGGCAGGGGTGTTAAGAGAGGAGAGACGGTCGCTGAATCTCTCGGCGCGTCTCGCGGCCTCGTCGTACTTGGCCTTGGAGTTCGTGATGTGCCTGCCGAGTGTGTCGAACTCTGCCGTAAACTTCTCGAAATCCCCCTTCAACCCCTCTATCTGAGCAACGAGCGCGAGCGCCTCTTTTGTGGTCTCCATGCCGCGTAACCCCAGGAGCACGGTCTGGAGATAGGCGTAGAAGCTGTTCGGCGACACCGGTATTACCCTCTTGGAGAAGGCGTACCCGAGGAGGCGGTTCTCTTCGCCTGTCTCGTCCCTGATTATCGTCTCGTAATAGACGTTCTCCGCCGGGATGTACATGAGGGCGAATGAGAGCGTGCCTTCATCAGGCAGTATATATGAGGAGGCTATTGCGTCTATGTGCCTCTTGCAATCCGTTACGAACCTCTTTTTGGCCGAAGCCCTTGCCTCCTCAGTGCCTTCGAGCGTCTTCCTGAAGTTCTCGAGCGGGAACTTGGCGTCTATGGGGACGAGCCCGTCCTTGAGCTTTACGATCGCGTCGACGCGCGAGCCTGTCTTGAACGAGTACTGTAGCTCGTAATAGCTTCCGGGGATGCACTGGCTCAAGATGTCGCCTAAAAAAAGCTCGCCGAGCCCGCCACGGAGCTTCGGGGCCTTCAGTATCTCCTGAAGGGACGCGATATCGCGGCCCACATCGAATATCCGCTCGGCCGCTTTCGACAATTCGCCCAACCCTTGCCTTACATCGCTTACGGCGCGGGCCGCGTTGTCCATGCGCGCGGACATCTGGCCGGTCGAGGAGTCGAGCTGGTTTGATACGCGCGCGAGCTGTTCGTTGACCTGCGTGGTTATCGCGTTCAACTGGCTCGTGACGAGCCTGGTGGTGGATTGAAGTGAGTTCTGAAGCTCTGCGCGGAGTCCGTCCTGCTGGGCGAGCAATACCTGAAGGTCGTTGTTGTTACGGCCTCTGCGCAGTGCTATCCAGATGGCTACGCCAATGCCAAGAAAGGCGAGGAGAAAGAGGGCTAAAAGGACGACTAAGGAAGCTTCCATTGTGGCCTGTTATTTTTGACTTCTGAGGAGGGCATGAAAATATCTGGTGAGACTTTTGTAAAAAATTCTCCCGGAACTAGCTTAAAAATTTTTAGTTCTTCCGGAAAGGCCCCCATTTTTTTCAGGGGGCCTTTCCGGAACTAAAAGTCTTTGAAGGGGGTCTGGGGGAAACTTTCTACAGAAAGTTTCCCCCAGATAGTTTTATGACTTTCTCTGCATGAATTCGCGGGCCTGGTGGACGAACGCCTCCATGCGGGTCATGGAGTTGGAGTCTTCTATCCCCTCGTAGACCATGTTGAGGTAGGGGATGTTCCTGTTCTCCTCGCGGAGCCTCTTCAGGACCGCGTTGACGATTGTGCCGGGCATGCAGGTAAAGGGCATGGCGTTCACGAGGCCGTGGGCCCCTTTGCCGATGTAGTCGAGGGCCTTGCCGACGCTCAAGACTGCCTCGCCCTCGAACGAGTCGTGTATGTAGCCCTCGGCCTTTTTAACGATCTCCTCGACGCGGGGCTCGTGTCCGCTCCGGAGGTCGCCGTTAAGGATGTTCTCCATCTTCTTCTCGTCCTTGTGCTGGAAGAAGTCGCTCGTGAGGGTGCGGAAGTAGTCGCCGTAGCTCCTCCTGTCCCAGTTCTTCCTCTTGGCGCAGAAGTTGGTGTAGTAGATCCACTCGGAGATGGTCGGCATGCGGACCTCCGCGCCGAGCGCCTCGAGCTTGCCGACGAGGTTCTCGTTGCTGAAGCGGTTGCTTCTGACGTATATCTCGCCGACGACGCCTATGACCGGCTTCCCGGTCGGCGCGTTCACCGGGACATTCTTGAAGGCGGCCTTTGCGGTCTTTAGCTCTTTTTCCGGGAATCTCTTGTTCTTTACGGCGTCGCATACGGCCCAAACGCTGTCCCAGTAGGCCTTGTCGGACTCTCCGGTGTTCTTCTCGTAGGGGCGGGTCTCGAGGAGGCGCTTGTACAGGAGGTCGATTGCGACGATGCCCCACCACGCGAGCCTGTCGAAGTTGCCGCCGACGGCTCCGAGCTCCTTGTAGAAGTTGCCGTCCTGGTCCGGGGCGAAGACCGGTACGTCCTTGAAGTCGAGCTCGTCCAATATGAGCCTCTGGTAGCGGTTGTATTGGCCGAACCTGCATGGGCCGTTGCCCGAGGGCATGAAGAAGGCGGACCCCTCGCGGTCGAAGTCTTTCTCCTTTATCTTCTTGACCATGTCGCCGGTCGTTATGATGCAGGGGTAGCACTCGCGCCCGGAGGTGTAGCGCCTCCCCCACTTTAGGGACTCTTCGTCCGGCATGTCCATGACCTCGGCGTCTATTCCGGCGGACTGGAACGCCGCGGCTATGGCGTACGCGCCGTCGGCCATGTACGGGAGGTATATCTTCTTCTTGATGTTAGTCCTCTTGAGGACGCCCTTGTCGTTGGCCTCTATCTTGATCTTGCCCTTGATGTTCTTTATGGAGTCGAGGAAGGCCTCGCACCGGGTTATGGCGCCCGCGTCCGCCGAGTGCTCGTCTATCTCGAGCTGGAGGAAGGGTTTCCCGGCGGCGGCTTCCTTGTAGAAGTGCGTGATGAGGGAATCCGGGCCGCAGCCGAAGTTCGTGATGTAGACCGAGAAGAGGCGATCGTCGTTCCTTATGAGCTTGGCGACCGCGAGTATCCTCTGACCGCTCTTCCAGTACATGTCCTCGGCGAGCACCTCGTCTATGGCGTCGTCGACCGGGAGCATGTCGTAGGGTATGGCGACCGTGCCCATCTCGCGGAGCTTCTGCGGGAGCTCGAGGTTTATGCCGGAGTCGGTCGTGTTGTAGGCCCTCCCGACGATGACGAGTGCCGTGTCTTCTTTCTTAAGATTCGCAATGACCTCTTTGCCGCGCTCGCGGAGCTTACGCCCGAACTCGTCCCATGAGTCCATCGCGACTTTCAAGGCCTTCTCCACACTCGCCTTGTCCTTGCCGAGGAGCCTGCCTATCTCGTGGAATTCCTTCTTGAGCCCGGCCTCCCTCTGGTTGAAGTGGACTATGGGAGAGAGCACCTCGACCCCGAGCGCCTTGTAGTCGAAGGCGGAGCGGGTAAGGTACGGGATGGACTGCACATAGGGGCAGAGCACCGTGAAGTTCTGGCCGGGTCTGGCGGGTTTCAGGTTTATTATCGAGGGGAGGAATATCTTCTTCACTCCCTTTGCGATGAGCTCGTTCAAATGGCCGTGAGCGACCTTTATCGGGAAACAGGTCTCGGTGACGACCTTCTCAAGGCCGTTCTTGATTATGTCCTTGTTCGTGGGCGAGGAGAGCTGGAGCCTGAACCCCAACTGATCGAAGAAGGCCTTCCAGAACGGGAACATCTCGTAGACGTAGAGCATCCTCGGCATGCCTATGACGGGAGCGTCCTTTCCGGCGGCCTTGCCTGTGTAGGTGCCGAAGAGGATCTTCTCGCGCTCCTTGAAGAGGTCCGGGAGATGGGCGTTCTTGTTGTCCTCCCTCTTGACGTCGTACTTTTCGCACCTGCCGCCGTAATAGAGCGGGGCCTCGCCCTCCATCACGACCTTACGGACCTCGCATACGTTCGAGCAGTCGCGGCACTCGAAGGACTGCAGTTCGTACTTCTTCTTGCTGAGATCAAAGCCCTTGAAGCGGGTCTTTGCGCCGGGCTCCATCTCGCGGGAAGCGAGTATCGCCGCGCCTATGGCGCCTGTGACATCGTGGTGCTCAGGCACGGTTATCGGCTTTCCCGTGACCTTTTCGAAGGCCGCTACGACGCCCAGGTTTGCGGCCGTGCCGCCCTGGAAGAATATCCTGTTGCCTATGCGCCTGTCGCCGACGACCCTGTTGAGATAGTTCTGGACGATGGAGTACGAGAGGCCGGCGACGAGGCCGTCTTTTTCAACGCCCCTCTGCTGAAAGTGGACCATGTCGGACTCTATGAAGACCGTGCAACGCTCGCCCATCGGAGGCGGAGACGAGCAACCGAGCGCAAGCTCGCTGAACTCGCCCTTTATGCTTATGCCGAGCCTCTCGGCCTGCTCTTCGAGGAAAGAGCCCGTCCCTGCGGCGCAGACCTTGTTCATCTCGAAGTCTACGACGACGCCGTCCTTAAGCGCGATGTACTTGGAGTCCTGCCCGCCTATCTCGAATATGGTGTCGACCCCGGGGTCTATGACCGCGGCGGCGATAGCCTGCGCGGTTATCTCGTTCCTTACGATGTCGGCTCCGATGAAGTCGCCGGAGAGGTATCTGCCCGAGCCGGTAGTGCCGACGCCGATGACCGTGACTGCGTCGCCGCACTCTTCGGCTACTTCGCTCAGGCCTTTTCTCACGGCCTCGAGCGGGCGTCCGGCTGTCGCGAGATATCGTTTGGTCACGAGCTTGAGGTCTTTATCTATAAGGATGACGTTAGTGGAGGTGGAGCCGACGTCTATTCCGAGGTAGGCGTCTACCTTCTTTTCCTTGTCGAGAGGATAGCCGACACTGGACTTTCTCTGCGAGGGGTGGTTTTCCGGGCGTGTGAGCTTCTCAAGTGCCCTGTCGTTCTTCCTTCCGGAGTTTATGTAGGCGTGGAGCTCGTCCACGCCCTTGAACTTGCCGATGCCCTTCCCAAGCTCTATGCAGGTGTAGACGGCGCCTATGGCGCCCATCGAGGCGAAGTGCGCCGGGATGATGTAGTCCTTGTCGTCGAGTTCGAGGACGTCCTTGAAGGCCTTTCTGACGCCGAGGTTCGCGGCGACACCGCCCTGGAACGCGACAGGGGCTACGAAGTCCTTGCCCTTGCCTATCGTGGCCTTGAAGTTCCTCGCGACCGCATAGCAGAGGCCCGCCACTATGTCGTAGTCAGGGGTCGCTATCTGCTGGAGGTGTATCATGTCGCTCTTGGCGAAGACCGAGCAACGTCCGGCGACGCGGGGCGGGTGCTCGCTTTTGAGCGCCAGATGGCCGAACTCCTCGATCGTAAGGCCCAGCCTGTACGCCTGCTGGTCGAGGAACGACCCCGTGCCCGCGGCGCAGACAGAGTTCATCTGGAAGTCGGCGATCCTGAGTTTTTCGGAGTTCCCGTCCGGCGCGAGGAATATGAGCTTCGCGTCCTGGCCGCCCATCTCGATCACGGTCCTCGCCTCGGGGTGGAAGACCTCAGTGGCCCTGGCCTGCGCGATGACCTCGTTCGTAAAACCCGCTCCGAGGAGCGGCGCTATGAGCTTTCCGCCGGAGCCGGTCGCCGCGACGAGCTCTATGGAGCTCTGACCGTAGCGCTTTATTATATCGCTCAATACCGCGTAGGAGGTCTCGAGCGGCTCCCCCTTTGTGCGCGTATAATGCTCTTCAAGCAGGTTCCTATGTTCATCGAGCACCACCGTATTGGCGCTCACCGAGCCGATATCTATCCCTACGAAGACCTTTCTGCCAGCCAACTTGCACCTCCGGATTTAAGCATAGACTGAAAAATGAAAAAAGCAACAATGGTCGCATTGCCGGGGTGCGTTCGCCCCCGGCGCGCCAGCCGAAATAGCTTGCGATGTATCAAAAGAATCTTGGAAAGGGGTTTTGAAAAGAATGTCGAAAAACGGGTCCTATTATCAGCTATTTCGCCGACCTTGTCAATAATGTCTTTGTGTACGGGGCCGGAAAAAATAGCGTATTTCGGCCTGTTTTTCGGCATTTTTGTAACCTGCGGGCGCGGCGCCCTGAAAAATACCAGCAGGGGCGCGAAACGCAGACCCCTGAAAACAGAAAGGCCCGGAATCTCTTCCGGGCCCAACCTTAATAATAAATGTGCCTTGAAGCTTATTACTTCGCGGCGAGGGACTTGAGGTGCGCGATGACGGCATGGAGGTCGTCGCCGGCAAGGCTCTGCTTCGGCATGCCGATAGCGAACTGCTTGTACTTCTTCGCGGCGCCGTCACGGCCGGCGGTGATGACAGCGGAGATGGCATCTTCCTTGCTCTCCTTGATGAACGCGTTGCCCTTGAAGGCAGGCGCCATCGCGGTGCCCTGGCCTTCAGCGCCGTGGCAGGCCGCGCACTTCGCCTTGAAGATGGCCGCGCCGTCAGCCGCGAGTGCCGAGCCCGAGAAGGCCACGCCCAAAGCAAGTATGCCAAAACCTATCAATCTCTTCATTTGTAAATCCTCCTTTTTAGTAAAAGAATTTGAACTCAGAGATTACAATCAAAAAAGAACCTTGTCAAGTTTTTTTAAGAAAAACATGAAAGACTAAAATTCCTCTTAAAATCCAAGAGGTTTCAAGACCACATCCGCTATTACAGCGGTAAAAAGCACCCCGAGGTACATCATGGATATTTTAAAATTCTTCCAGGCGAGATCCTTGGACGGGTTACGAAATAGCCTTATGTTCCAGAAGATGAAATACGCGCCGACCGAGACCGCGGCCGCAAGATATATCCAGCCGTTGTAGCCCATGAGGAACGGGATAATGGACGACGCAACAAGGAGGACGGTATTTATGAGTATGTAAAGGGCGGTCCTGCCGTCGCCTACGACGACCGGGAGCATCGGGACCCCGGCCTTTTCATACTCTTCCTTATGATAGATCGCGAACGACCAGAAGTGCGACGGCGTCCAGAAGAACATCACGACGGCGAGGAGCACGGGCGGCAGGCAAAAGCCCGGATTTACGGAGGCCCCACCCGCAAGCACCGCGAAACTTCCCGCGAGCCCGCCTATTATGATGTTCATCCAGGAGCGCCTCTTGAGCCATACCGTGTATATTATAGCATAAACAAACGCCCCGAGCGCGAGGTGGAGGGCCACCATCCCGTTCAGGGTGTTGAATGTGACGAAGAGGGAGAGGAGGAACAAGGCCGTTGCCAGGAGAAGGACCGTCCTCCCTGAGACGACCGCGCCCGAAGGCAGTGGGCGCCTTTTCGTCCTCTTCATCAAGGAGTCTATGTCGCTGTCAAAATAGTGATTGAAGGCGGACGCGGATGCGGATGCAAGCATCGTCGCTATGATGAGAAATGCCATCTTGCCCGCGGAGAACGACTCGGCGGCTATGAGCCCGACAATGGCGCTGAACGTGATAAGACTGCAGATCCGTAGCTTGAAAAGAGGCAGATAGCTTCTTATCCACATAAAGTCAGGACTCCCTCAGGGCTTATTGAACGCGCAAAGGGCATCGATCGCCCCGGCCGCCAATATCGAATAATGGATTTTCGTAAAGTATATCTATAAAACTGTTTTCAGGCAACGGGCTGGGTATTTCCAGCGGCTATCGCCGCCTTTTCCCTGCCGAAGAGCGTAAAAAGGGCGTTCCAGACGAATGTTATGCCTCCGGCTATGGCCACGAGCCCGCCGACGCCCATTATCGACATGCCGAGGAGCTTCCAGATGTTATTCAGGTTCTGCTCGCTCCCGTAGGTCTTTCTCGCGACCCCGTGCGCCCCGGCCATATAGAGGCCGAGGGCGAAGAGGACGATGCCCGCCGAGTAAAGGTACGGCTGGATCATGGCGAGCCTCGGGGAGTGGACGGCGCGCCCGAGCCTCGGCATGAGCTCATAGAAAAGACCCATGAAGGCTATGGTGACGGCCCCGATGACGCAGTGGTAATGGGCGGGTATCTTGGTGTTGACCCCGCTAATGTTGAGCGCTATGAGGCCGCCGAGGAAGAATATGGCGATGGAGAGGACGAGGGACGAGAACCCCGGCTCCTTCCAGGGCCTCTTGCCCGTGGAGAAGGTCGCGAGTATCGCGAGCATGAATATGGTCGTCGAGGGCCCGAGCCCCCACCTCATGAGGGTCGTGAAGCTCTCCTTGTACGCCAGCGAGGAGGTGTCGTACATGAAAAATATGAACGGGGCCGGTATTATGAAGACGAGGTAGAAGGCGTAGAGGAGCTTGGAGAACCCCTTGCCTATGGGCTCGTTCCGGAATGTAAGGGAGGCGAGATACAGCCAAACCGTGACCATCGAGATGGTGTTGGCGAACTGGAGTATGTGGCCGCCGCCCCAGAAGAGCCTCTCAAAATCAAGGAAGATCTTCCCGGTATATAACTGGAAGTAAGCCGATAAGGCGAAGCATACGAACGCCACAAAGACCGCGGCCCCGGCAGAGAGCATGCCTATGGTGATAATCGGGAGCTCGACGCCCTCCATGCGCGCCGCAAGGGCGGTAAGGAACGTGTTTATGAGGTTAAGGGCGACCCCAACGGCAAAGAGTATGAGCCCCACGTAGAAGACCGGGGACAAAAGGACCGGGACATAGTTGGCGAGCTCGGCGGTTCCGAGACCGAAGAGCGAGGCGGCCACAATGAGGGCCATGCCCGTTCCGGCGAGGGCGAGCGAGGCCCAGCCGAGGGGAACGCTCGCGGTTTTCCTCCCGAGCCTCACCGTCGTCGTGTACATCCAGAGGAAGCCCTCGAAGGCGAGGAACCAGATGACTACGGCGAGGACCACGTGACCCACGAGCGCTACATATATATAGTCGCGGCCGAGCGGCAACATGTCCTCTATAACGGGCGTCCGGGCGAGGGCCACCATGAGCGCGAATATCCCGGCGAATACGAGAGAGAATACCGAGAGTATCAGCCAGCCGTATACGAGAGAGCCCGTCGCTTTGTCTGTAGTCATGCTTAAATCCATGGTTAAAAGGGAATCTACCAGAAAAGACCGCCTTTCACAAGGCTACCGGGTTTGACGCGGTCATTTTCGCCCCGGGTTGTTACATAGATAACCCAAACCGGGCAAGGATAACATGACAGAAATCATTTATTATCTCTTGAAAGGACTTTATACTCATTATATAATATATTGTTTTCCAATATATTACGGAGGCAATGAAATGCTCAGGGAAAGAATAGAAGAGGCCCTAAACGGCATAAGACCCGCCCTTCAGGCGGACGGCGGTGACGTCGAACTCGTCGATATAAACGAGGCCGAAGGCATCGTCAGGGTCCAGCTCCAGGGCGCTTGCTCAGGTTGTCCCTCTGCCCAGATAACGCTCGCCATGGGCGTTGAAAGGGCTATAAAAGAACGGGTGCCTGAAGTAAAGCAGGTCCTTTCGATATAACAAGGCTTTCATCAAGTTATTGTTTACAGGGCGGCTGTCGCCACCCTGAACGATAGAAGTGTATCCTGCGGGCTTTAGTCAGGGTCCCCCAACGGCCCCCGGGGATAAGAGGCTGGTCTCATGTCTTTTCACATACTCGATGATTGCATCTCCTGCGGGGTGTGCATGCCGGAATGCCCGGAAGGGGCGATAACCGAGGGGAGCCCCTTTAAGATAGACCCGAGGCTCTGCACCGAGTGCGGCGCGTGCGCGGAAGTCTGCCCGGTGGACGCTTGCCGGCCCGCGCCGGCCAGGGCGGGCTCGTAAATCCTTAAAACGGCGTGGCCGATTCATACGGAGCGCAAGACCAGTCCGCAAGTAAAACCGCCTTAAGCTTACGCCTGAAAGGGCATGAAACCCCCTTCCCCTTATAAAATGATAACAAATAACCGGAGGAACTTTTAATGAGCACCATTACAGTCTGGTTCATCAGATTCGCGATGACTTACTTCCTGCTCGCGATACTGCTCGGGCTACATATGAGTGTAGCCGGCCCCGTCTACCCCTGGATGCCGATACACGTCCACTTTAACCTCCTGGGCTGGATGTCGATGATGATATACGGCGTCGGCTACCACATACTCCCGAGGTTCAGCGGCAAGCCGCTCTGGAGCGACAAGCTCTCGTACTGGCAGTTGTGGCTCTCGAACATAGGCCTCATCGGCATGGCCGTCGGCTGGTGGGTGCGCACATCAAGCGGCGAACCGATGGTCCTTCTGGCGTTCTCGGTCATAGAAGCTGTCTCAGTGGTCTTCTTCTTCCTTAACATGATGCTCACGATAAAACCGGCCCCGGCCCCGGCGAAGCCCGCCGCGCCCCCGGCCCCCGCGAAGAAATAACGACATGAGCGGCCCCATCGACAAGGACATGATCATAGGCGAGGTCATCGGCAAGTACCCCGCGACCGAACCCGTTTTCAAGAAGCACTTCGGCAAGGGTTGCTTCACGTGCCCGGGGTCGAATAATGAAGACATCGCCTTCGGCGCGATGATGCACAACGTCGACGTCGAAGCAGTCGTAAGGGAATTGAACGAGGCCGTAACCGAGAAAAAGACAAAAGGATAAAAAAATGGCGATATCAAAAGAGATGGTCGTAAACGACTGCATAAAGGCGTACCCCAAGACCATAGGCGTATTCACGCAGTTCAAGATAGACTCGTGTTGCGGCGGCGCGGTCTCAATAGAGGCCGCGGCAAACCGCGACGGCGCGCCCCTTGACGATCTCATGGCCGCGCTCAATACGGCGGCGGGGCAGTAGGGACGGTCAAATCTCAAAAGGGTCTTCAGGCCTCAGCTTGAGGCCTTGAGAAGTTTTTTCCAGAGGAGGTCAAGGTGACCAAGACAATCGAGATAACCGAGGCGCGCGTTTTGGACGCGCTTAGGACAGTAATGGACCCCGAGCTCGGCAAGGACCTCGTCACTCTCAACATGATACGGGATGTCAGGATCGAGGGCACGGTCGTGAAGTTCAACCTGATGCTCACCACCATGGCCTGCCCTTTAAAGAAAGAGCTCGAGGCGAACTCCATAAACGCCGTCAAGGCCATACCCGGCGTGACGGATGTTATCCTTACGACGGGCGCGGAAGTGCCGCAGGCAAAGAAGCTCCCTGACAAGGCCCCCATACCCGGCGTCAAGAACACGATAGCCGTAGCAAGCGGCAAGGGAGGCGTCGGCAAATCGACCGTCGCCGTGAACCTTGCGCTCTCGCTCGCCAAATCCGGCGCAAAGGTCGGTCTTTTGGACACCGACATCTACGGGCCGTCCATCCCGACGATGTTCGGCATACACGAGCCCCTTCTGGCGACCCCTGAGGAAAAACTTATTCCCCTTGAAAAGTACGGGGTGAAGCTCGTCTCCGTCGGTTTCATGCTCGATGAGGAGACCCCGCTCATATGGAGAGGGCCGCTAATCATGCAGTTGGTGAAGCAGTTCCTCATGGGTGTTGAGTGGGGGGAGCTCGACTACCTCGTAATAGACCTTCCGCCCGGCACCGGCGATGTTCAGTTGACGCTCGTGCAGACGATCCCGCTTACGGGCGCGGTTATCGTCACGACCCCGCAGGATGTCGCTCTAATAGACGCCCGGCGCGCGATAAAGATGTTCCATGAAGTAAAGGTGCCCGTGCTCGGCATCATCGAGAACATGAGCTTTTTCGTCTGCCCGCACTGCAACGAGACGACCGAGATATTCAGCCACGGCGGCGGCGAGAAGACGAGCGAGAGGTATCAGGTGCCGTTCCTCGGCAAGATCCCGATAGACATCGAGATAAGGGCGGGCGGGGACGCGGGGAGGCCCATAGTCGACGCCGACCCGGCCTCAACGCACGCGGTCGCATTCGTAAAAATAGCAGAGTCGGTCGCAAGCAGGATAAGCGTGCTCGACCTCTGCTGACCACTCACACTGTCATTGCGAGCGAAGCGAAGCAATCTCATAAAGTCGCAAAACGCCGCAGACACTGAAATTCAAAAAGGGCCGGAGGAAAACCCCTCCGGCCCTTTTTTTCGATTTTCCCGCTTAGGCGTAGAAGCTCTGCGGGATATTGCTCAGGAACGCCGCGCCTACGAGCATGCCTGTGGAGAGCACCGCAACCACCGCGACATAAATCCTCTCCGCTATCTTTATCTCTTTGTCCATGTTCTTTCCTCCTTCTCTTGCGTCCGTCCGGCACCATTGCCTTTACTGCCTTTTCTGATTACCATTATACTCTACGGAGATTAGGGGAAAATTAAGACAGGAACAATCCTCATTCATCCTCTCGCATTTTTTTGCGGCCGGTTAAACAAAAAAAATCCCCTCCGGAGGAGGGGATTCTCAACCATTTTGTTTTTGTCGGCTATCCAGTCGTAAGAGACCCGACGAGCTCCTTGACCGTCGTCCCGTGCCTCGCTACATACCCGGCTATCCCCTCGGCCACCTTCGCGGCTGAATCCGGGTCTACGAAGTTGGCGGTGCCGACCTGGACGGCGGAGGCCCCGGCTATGATGAATTCGAGGGCGTCCTTTGCCGTCATGATGCCGCCCATGCCTATTATAGGCACGCTGACGGCCTGGCTCACCTGCCAGACCATCCTGACCGCCACGGGCCTTATCGCCGGGCCCGAGAGCCCGCCCGTCGTCGTTGCGAGGACCGGTCGCCTCTTTTCTATGTCGATGACCATGCCGGTAAGCGTATTTATGAGCGAGACCGCGTCAGTACCCGCGTCCTCCACGGCCTTTGCCATCAATTTTATATCCGTCACATTAGGAGAGAGCTTGGTGATGATTGGGAGCCTCGTAGCCTTTTTAACGGCGGAGACGACCTTTGCCGCCTCAAGCGGGTCTGTGCCGAAGACTATGCCGCCCTTCTTCACATTGGGGCAGGAGATGTTTATCTCTATGCCGGAGACACCCTCCGCGTCGTCGAGCCTCTTGGCTACTTCTATGTACTCATCGAGAGTCTCGCCGAAGATATTCGCGACGACCGCAGTGTCCACACCCTTGAGCTTCGGGAGCTTCTCATCGATGAACGCCTCTACCCCGACATTCTGAAGGCCTATGGCGTTCAGCATCCCGCACGGGGTCTCGACGATGCGAGGGGAAGGGTTGCCCTGCCTGGGCTTCAAAGAGAGGCCCTTTACGACGATGCCGCCGAGCTTTGAGAGGTCGGTATACGGCACGAACTCGCTCCCGTAACCGAAGGTGCCGGAGGCGGTCATCACGGGGTTCTTAAGTTTTATGCCAGCGACGACTATGGCGAGCGGGTTTTCTTTCGTCTTCTTCATCAGATGCGGTCCCAGTCTATGAGGGCGCTATCGAATACAGGCCCGTCCGAGCAGACCATAATATAATTTTTATTCTCTTTCTCGTTGTGCGAGGACGCCTTTACCGCGCACCCGAGGCATACGCCTATGCCGCACGCCATAGCGCGCTCAAGGGAAACGAAGCACCTCGCCCCTTCCTTTGCGCATATCTCCGCGGCCTTCTTTAGCATCGGCGCGGGACCGCAGGCGTAGACGGTTGTAGCCGGGGTTATGACGCCGCGGAGGAGGTCGGTAACATAACCCTTGTGGCCGAGGGACCCGTCCTCGGTTGCGAACTTTATTTTCAGCCCGAGCGCCTTGAAGTCCTTTGCGACAAGCGTCTCAACTTTAGAGCGCGCGCCGAAGAGGAGCGAGCCCCTTTTTATGGTGGATGCGAAGAGATAGAGCGGTACGATGCCCATGCCGCCGGCTATCATTACGACATCGGCGGACGGATGAGGCGCGGGGAATCCGTTTCCGAGCGGGCCGAGCACCGAGAGTATCTCGCCCCTAGTCTTACCCGAGAGTATCCCGGTCCCCTTTCCAACTACCTGGTAGATGAGCTCGATGCCGTCGCCCTTGAGCCTGTCCTTCCCCTTTCCGCCCAGGACCTTGTATACCCCGAAGGGGCGGCGGAGGAGCGGGTCGAGGCCGTCGGAGACGCGGAGCATCACGAAGTGGCCCGGCGCTATCGCCGGGGTCTTCCACTTGAGTCCTAATCTAAAGTACCTCGACGAGACGGGCTCGTTGTAGAGTATTTCGACTGTCTGTTCCTGCATTTATATAAGCCTTTTACCCCTGAGTATTTCTGTGACTCCCCCTCTTTTCTAAAGAGGGGCGGGGAAATTTATCTTTATTATTCATAATCCCCCTCAGTCCCCCTTTAAAAAAGGGGGAAGGCCTGCCAGTAGACTGTATCACCCTCGCCTTATCCCCTACCGTCTTAGGAAGGAGATGATATTATATCATTCGAGGACTGAAACCTCAAAACACCAGCGTCATCACTATCGCATCCTCATCTCCGTAGTAGTTCCTCCTCTCGAAGGCCTCCCTGAAGCCGAACCTCCTGTAAAGGTCTCGCGCCGCGGCGTTCGATTTTCTCACCTCCAGAAAGACCTCGAAGACGAGGTTCCGTCTCATGCGCGCGAACGCCTCCCGCAGAAGGAAGGTCGCGACACCTTTTCTACGTAGAAGCGGATTAACCGCGATGTTCAGTATATGGGCCTCGCCGTGGACCGTCCAATAGATGATGTAGCCTGCGAGAGTCTCGCCCCCCTCATAAGGCGCCCTCGCGACAAGCGCGACCGAAACGGGGTTCTTGAGCTCGCTTTCGAACTGGCCGCACGACCACGGGTTCGGGAAGGACGCCCTCTCGATCACGATCAGCTCTTCGAGGTCCCCGGCGACCATGGGCCGGATCTTGAGGCCGGGGAGGATTTCTTTTTCGGGGTGCAATTTGGCCTTCAGGGGTTCGGCCGTCCGCGCTCAAAGCGCCGGGCAGTCTACTTTTCGTTCGTGGCGAAGAGAATATGCCAGAAGTCGATCTTTTTAAGCGTGTACTTCCTCTTTACCTGCAGGCCCGAGCGGCTGATGAACTCGTTCAGGCAGAGGTCCGACCTCCACCCTATCTTCTTGCAGACCGGGTTTATGATCTTCTCGACCGTCTCGATGAGCTTATTCTTGGATTTGAAGTGGTTGACTATGACGACCTGGCCGCCTTTCTTGCAGACCCTTTTGACCTCGCTCATGAGCTTGTACGGGTCCGGGACGACGCTGACCACATGGGAGATGAAGACCTTGTCGAAGGAGTCGTCCTTGAAGGCCGTCCTCATCGCGTCCATGCTCAAAACCCTGATGTTCTCGAGCCTGTTCTGCCTGATCTTCTCCTTGGCCAGTTTAAGCATCTCTGGAGAGAGGTCGATGCCCACGACCTTGCAGTGGCGCGGGTACTCGCAGAGGGAGAGCCCGGTGCCTACGCCGACGTCGAGTATCCTGTCGCCGGGCCTTATGTCCATGTACTTGACGGCGTACTGTATCCTCGGGTAGAAAAACCTCTTGAAAAGAGCGTCATAGACGCCCGAGTACCCGGCATATATCTTCCTTATGCTCTCCAGCTCCAATTGATGCCCTCTCTTCTTAATATCTTTTGACGTACGTGATAAGGTCATCGCCCGGCTTGTAGAAGTCCTTTATCCTGGATTCAACGGTAAAACCGCGCTTCAGGTAGAACTCCCTCGCCGGTCCGTAGGCCGGGAGGCTCGACGTCTCGGCGACGAGGAGGCGCGCCCCCTCGTTTTTTATGAGACGCTCCACGTGCCCAAGGAGGAGACTCCCAAGCCCGCGTCCCTGGCTCCCGTTATCCACGAGTATCCAGTAGAGGTCGAAAACCGCGTCCGTAAGCGGCGTCTTTCCGTAACATGCGTATCCGGCGGGCTTGTCGGAATTTGTGGCGGCGACGATGAAAAAATAGTCCTTCTGCAGGGGATCGCCCAAGTATATATCAAGAAGTTCAAGGGCGCAATCCTTCTCCTCCCTTGTGAGGTTTCCGGTCGCCTCTATGATGGAGACCAGCGCCTCCCTGTCCTGGACGGCCGCTTTCCTGACATCTACACCTTCCATTAAAGAGGCTGGGCGCAACTCGTTTCCTTTGCAATGAAGCCCGATAGCCCGTAGCGCTCGGCGGCGTTGCCGACGATATTCAGGATGAGCGCGGCGTAGTCGAGCCCGACGGCGCGCGCGGCCCTCGCGAGCCCTGCGTCACTTGATATGTCCGGGTTCGGGTTGACCTCGAGGACCTTCAGGTTCCCGTCCTCCCCGACCCTCATGTCGACCCTCGCGTAGTCCCTGCAACCCATCGTCTCGTAGGCACTCAATGCCACGGCCTGGAGCTCGTCCTTGAGGCCCTCAGGGATGTTTGCCGGGCACGACGGGACGGTCTTCTTGTAAAGCGGGCTCTCCGTCACCCACTTCGCCTCGTAACAGCATATCTTCGGTATGCCGTCGGGAAAATCGACGAACTCTATCTCCGATGGGGGCAGGGCCCGCATCGAGTTCCCGTTCCCGATGACCGCGATGTTGAACTCCCTGCCTTCGACAAACTCTTCGACGATCGCGGGCTGGACGAACTTCGTTATGATGTACTCGACCCTCTTTTTAAGTTCCTTCATGGTCTTGACGACCGCGCCCGAGTCTATGCCGATGGAGGCGTCCTCTTTCAGCGGCTTGACTATCAAGGGGAACTTGAGGCTCCTCTTGAGCCTTGAAGGCGGCTCGTTCATGACGCAGTACTCGGGGGTCGGGATGTCCCTGCTGGAGAGTATGTCCTTGGTGAGGCCTTTATTCAGCGAAAGCCCAAGCGTAAGGGGGCCGCTCCCGGTGTATTTCACGCCGTAGAGTTCGAGGAGCGCGGCTATGTGCATCTCGAAGGCGCTCTTGCCGAACGCGCCTTCGCAGAGGTTGAATACCATCGCGTCGTCGGCCGTGACCTTCTTGATGAAGTCACCGAGCCTGCCGCTATCCGCCGTCTTAAGGGCGATAAGGTCGGTCGAGAACCCGTTGGACGAAAGGGCTCTCGCCACGTCACCGGCCGTGCCGGAGACGCTGTCGAGTTTTATCTCCTTGCCGTCGAAGAGGTACTTGTCCCCGCCGTCGTCGTTGTATATTACCTTTATCTTCCGGAGGCTCATAGATCATACCTCCCGCGGGCGGCGTCTATGACGGAGTTGACGAGGCCGCCGAAGCTCAGTCCCGCGGCCCTCGCGGCCTTTGGGAAGCACGAGTTGCAGTTCGGGTCCATGAGTATGCCGGGCAGCGGATTGAGCTCTATTATGTGAGGCATGCCGGAGCCGTCGAGCCTTATGTCTATCCTGCACCAGTCCCTTACATCGAGCGCGCGGAAGGCGTCCATCGCGACGTTGTCTATCGCCTTCTTAAGGCGCGGGGTCAAGTCCGCCGGGCAGTTGAATATGTCGAGCGGATTTTCAGGCCTGTCGAGTATCCACTTGGCCTCATACGAGTAGATGTGGTTCACGCCCTCTGGGAGCGACGAATAGTTTATCTCGACTATAGGGAGGGTCTTGAGCTTATCGCCGTTTCCAATGAGCGCGACTGTGAACTCGCGGCCCGTCAGGAACTCCTCCACGAGCGCGGGTTGTCGGTACTCGGCAAGGACTGACGAGACCTTTGTCTTGAGCTCTTCGGGGTTGTTGACGATGGAATCGTTCTTTATGCCCTTGGACGAGCCTTCAAGAAGGGGCTTTACTATCATTGGAAAATTGAGATATTTACCGAAGTCCGTCTCCGCGTCGTTTGCTACGACGAACCGCGCGGTGGGTATGCCGTAATGGGAGAGTATCTCCTTGGCGCGGGCCTTGTTGAGGCAAAGCGCGAGCGAGAGCGGGCCCGAGCCGGTGTAGGGGATGCGGAGCATCTCCATGATCGCGGGCATGTGGGATTCCCGCGAATCCCCCCACACACCCTCGGCCATGTTGAAGACGATAGCGGGCTTCTCTTTACGGAGCTTCTCGTAGGCGTCCTCGTCGGCCTCTATCATGACGACCTCCTCGTGCCTCTCAAGGATGGCGTCACGCACGGCCTCGACGGTGTCGAGGTCGTCGCACTCGGCGTAGAAGTCCTCCGGAAGACCCTCGTCGCCCTTAAGCTCTCTCTTCAGATTGTAGGTTAGGCCGACTCTCATAGGGGAATAGGAACTTTCACCGCAGGTTGCTGAAAAAGCTCCATCTGCTTCGTTCTCTTCGTCGCTCGTCACTGCGGCGTACAACAGAGTACGCCTCGCGCCTTGCTCCTCGACGCCTCGCATCTGGAGCTTTTTGAGCAGCCTGAACAAATACCGTGGTTTCAGAATCTTTCAGCGAGCCAATCTGAGAGAACCTTTTGAAAAGGTCCCCCCAAACTCTCTCTTAAACTTTCGGTCTTTTCCCTGAAGGCCCCCATAGTTTTTCTGGGGGCCTTCAGGGAACTGAAAATTTTTGAAGGGGGTCCGGGGGTCCTCGCCGGACTGGCGAATCCGGATCAATCGGCTGTTAATTGGCTTGCCTTAAAGGCTCCGATTGAAACCGGCCCGCGCGCCGAGCGCAACTTTTTATAAAAAGTTCCCCCCAGAGTCCGTTAAAGGATAAGGACCGCCGCGGCGACGACTGTCGTGAATTTGCCGTCGCCCTTCACAATCGCTGACTGCGTGATATTGGTCGTCTTTACTATCTTGTCGCTTATGCGGTAGATCTCTTTTTTCTCGTCCCAACCGAGGTTCTCATCCAACTCGATGCCGAGAGTGGAGGCAAGCATGGCGGCGGCGAGGTCTTCGGAGTAGTCGCCGGCCAGGGCGTCCGTCTGGCCGTAGGCGTGGTGTTCGCTCAGGTAGCCGTAGAGTTTCCTGTCGGTCGGTATGGCGCAGCCGACGGAAGCGGCCATGAGCCTTCTCGGCTCGTTGCTTGAAAGTTTGCTCATCACGCAGAATACCACCTGGCCGGGCGAGAGCTTCTTTATCCCGACCGACTTGGGCACGACCTTTGCCCCGGGCGGGAATATGCTTGAGACCTGCACGAGGTTGAACTTTTCTATGCCGGCGTCGCGAAGCGCGAGCTCGAAGGAAGTAAGCTCTTCTTTGTGAGTGCCGACGCCTTTGGTGAAGAATACCCTTTTAGGAACGAACATTTCAATTACCCCCGATTTGCGTTATGGATGGAAGCCTTGAGACGATTCCGTTGCCAAAGGCGTCTAAAGCTTGAGTCCCAGGAGGTAGATCCGCCTCCTCCTTATGCCCATCTCGTCTTGCGCCTTCCGTTCATTTAGATCTTGATGCATGCGTGACGCGCGGCAAGGGAGCCCTTGCGCGGCGCTCATTCCCATATCCTTTTCGAAACCTTGTTGGAGGATTTGAGGTCCATGTTCGGGAGCGCGCGCTTATATTTCTTCATGCGGGTGGCAAGCGCCGTCACTATCATCGGGAGCGCGATAGTCGCATCCGAGTTCACGGTCGTGTGGCTGGATTTCTTGGCGATCTTGCCCCAGGACTGGGCTTCCTCAAAGGTGCATCCGGAGAGGCCTCCCCAGTGGGGGGCGTCGGCGGTGACCTGTATCGCGTACTTGTGCCCCTCGACGTCCTTGCACTGGAGGGTCGCGGTTACCTCGGTCTGCTGTATGAAGTTCTTCGGCGTGCCGCCCCCGACATAGATGACGCCGGTCGCCTTTGCGCGCGCGGCCAGCTCGGCGGTCTCCTTGACGTCGCCGATAAGGTCGAATATGAGGTGGTCGGGGCCGTTCTTGAGGGCCAATGATATGCCGATGGAGGAGTCGGCCACCGCCGGGCAGTAGATGGGCACGCCCGCCTTGTACGCGGCCGTCACTATGCCCTCGGCCTTGCCCTTCTTGGATAAGTCCTTGCCCATGAGGGAGAGGAACTCGCGCGTGGTATAGGGGCGTGCCTCGAGCCTTTCGGCGAACTCATATATGTACCTGTCCGCGATATTGAACTCCTCCTCGACCGCGAAGACGTCGTAGATGCGGTCGATGCCGACGTCCTTAAGGTCCGTATCGCTCATCTGGTGGCTGCCCTGCCAGTGGTATCTGCCGAGTGTCTCGTGTATGTCATGGAAGAGGTTCGCGCCCGTGGATACGAGGCAGTCGATATACCTGTTCTTGAGAAGAAATACGAGGACCTCTCTCATGCCCGCCGGGACCATCGCGCCCGCGAGGCCGAAAAATATGGTGGTGCGGGTCTTAAGCATCTCCTCCCATATGTCCACGGCGGTCGATAGATTGCGGCCCTGGAAGGCCGTGTCACCCATCCGCCTTACGAGGTCTTCCACATTTGCACCGGCCTTTATCTCGACCGGTTTTACCGTCTTTTTAAGATACTTTTTCCTGTCTGCCATTTTTTAGTAGTATTCCGCCCTTTCTTTGAGGTCCTTGTAGTTACCCAACACCCTGCCGACGAACTCCTGCCCCCAGCCCTCGTTAAGCTTGTGCCTCGAGGTGACTATGCCGGGGCCGACGTTGTAGGCCGCAAGCGTCACTTCCGCGTCGTCGTCGTACCTCTCCATGAGGTTCGAAAAATAATGGACGCCCATCTTCACGTTGAGATATGGGTTCAGGAGGGTCTCCTCCCCCTTCCATTTAAGGTCGAGCTCTTCGGCGAGCTCCTCGCCGGTCGCGGGCTTTATCTGCATGAGCCCGACCGCGCCGTTCATGGACCTCGACCAGTTATAAAAGGTCGATTCGGTCTTTATGAGCGCGAGGACGAAGAGCGGGTCCATCTTGTGGGAGACGGACTCGAAGAAGATGACGTCGGCGAGCTTCAGCTCTTCGAGGGAGCCGAGACCCGTCCTGCTCTCCTTGAGGACGTCGCGGACATAGGTCAGGGTCTTCTCCGGCCTCGCATACCACAACTCCGCGTCCCTTACGGACGGGTAGACGAACGCCTCCGCGATGAAGGCCACGGAGAACGCCATGAGCGTCTTCCCAAAACCCAGTCTTTTGAATTTTCCCAGCAACATCAAGAGGATACTCCCTAATTTCGCAACATGTAAATATATTTTTTTTTGAGGCTTATGTCAAGAATTTTACGCACTCGGCCTGGACGTCCTTGACGCGGAGTTTCAGGTTCCTCATCCCCTGCCATTCGTCCATATAGGGGGAGAAGGCTATGCCGAAGCCCCCGCCCTTTATGGGGTGAAGGGGTGCGAGCCCGAAGCCTATGGCGCTCAATGCAGAGAGCCCCTTCCGGGAGACCTTTAACCTCAAGTGCCGGGTGCCGACGATCTCGGTCGCCAGTATCTCGGCGTCGGTGACGGCCAAAAGCGGCTCGCGGTTCGACGCGCCGAAGGGCGCGAGCCTTTCTATTTCGGAAAGGAGCCGGGAATCGAGCTCGTCGAACTTTATTACCGCGTCGAGGACTATCTCGGGCGTCAAGTCGTCCTCGCTCAATTTTTCGCTTATGCAGGCCTGGAACTCTTCCCGGAACCTGTCGATGTTTTCGCGGGCGATCGTCAAGCCTGCCGCGGCCTTGTGCCCGCCGTATTTTTGAAGAAGCCCCGAGCAGGATTTAAGCCCCTCGAGCATGTTGAAGGCCTTCACGCCCCTCGCCGAGCCCTTGCCGACCTCGCCTTCGAGGGCTATCATCACGGCGGGCTTTCCGAACCTGTCGGCGAGCCGGGAGGCTACTATTCCTATGACGCCCGGGTTCCAATTCTCCTTGGCAAGGACTATGCCGGGGCCGTCCGTCATGAGGCCGAGCGCCTCAAGGAGCGTTTCCTCCTCTATCCGTTGCCTGAGGGAGTTCTCCCTGTTGAGGTCTCCTGCGAGCGAGGCCGCCTCTTTTGCGTCGTCCGTTATGAGGAGCCGCAAGGCCGTCATGGCGGACCCGAGCCTTCCGGCGGCGTTTATCCTCGGCGCGAGCTGGAATGCGACCGAGTCTGCGTCGACCCTTCCGGGCTTGACCCCGGAGGCGTCGATGAGGGCCTTCAAGCCCAATCTTGCCCCGCCTGAGAGCTCCTTAAGGCCGTAGCTAACGAGTACTCTGTTCTCATCCATTAAAGGGACGAGGTCGGCTATGGTGCCGATGGCCACGAGGTCGAGGTAGCGCTTGAGGTTCGGCTCCTCTTTCCTCGCAAACCAGCCGGTCTCACGGAGACGCGCCCTAAGGGCGATTGCGAGATTGAAAGCGACACCCACGCCCGCGAGAAACTTGAAGGGAAACTCGCACCCCTTCTGCTTGGGGTTAAGGACCGCGAACGCTCCCTCGGGCGCGCCCTTTTCAAGCTCGTGGTGGTCGGATACTATGCAGTCGAGCCCTATGGAGCGCGCAAACGCGAGCTCCTCGTGGTTCGATACCCCGCAGTCGACGGTTATGACGAGGGAGGCCCCGCCCTCCTTGAGCTTGCCGAGGGCCGGGGAATTCAATCCGTAGCCTTCGGTCTTCCTGCCAGGTATGTAGCACTGAACTTCCGCCCCTATCTCTTTCAAAAAGAGGTAGAGGAGCGCGGTCGATGTCGTGCCGTCTACGTCGTAATCGCCGTATACGGCAATTTTTTCACGCCCTTCCAGGGCCTTCAATATCCGCTCGACGGCCTTTCCCATGTCCTTCATGAGGAACGGGTCGTGGAGGTCCTTGAGCTCTGGCCTCAAAAAAGAAGAGGCCTTGTCAGGTTCGACAAGGCCCCTGTTTATCAACAGCTGCGCGGTAAGGGGCAATATGTCAAGCTCCTTACCGAGGACCTCCTGTAGCTCTATATTGGCCGGGTTTACCTTCCAACGCTTCTTCATTATCCGTCCAGCCCTGCGTTTGAAAGACCCCTGCGAGTGGAAAAAAGCCCTGTCACGGGGCGCTTTTCGCCTGAAAAAGACCTGTTGCAAGCTATGTACAAGGCTCGGATATTTTACAGTCAAACAAAAAAGAGGTCAAGCATTCATTTCCCCCGGGAAATGCGCCTGACCTCTATAGGTATTATAGCAAAAAACAACGAAAACTAACAGCTTATACTCCGGACCGAAAGCCGGGCCTAACGCGGAAATCCGTCGAGTATCCTGGAGAGCGTCACCGGGTCGAGGTGCTCGTGCATGAGAGGCACTATCGTCGGGTTTTCGACCTCCGCGAGGACCTCTTTCCTTATGACCGAGATGAAGGGACGGACGACCTCCGGGTCGAACTGCCTGTTGTAGTGGTCCTTGACCTCGTCTATCGCCTCTTTAAAGGACAGACGCGGCCTGTAGGGCCTGTCGGTAGTCATGGCGTCGAAGGCGTCCACGAGCGCCATTATCCTCGCCCCCAGTGGGATGTCGTTCTTCTTGAGCCTGTCCGGGTATCCGCTTCCATCGACCTTCTCGTGGTGGTTCCTCGTCATCATGGGTATGCCCTTCCAGGGGAACTTTATCCTGGAGAGTATCTCGTATCCGATGACCGGGTGGGAGTTGAGCTCCTTGCACTCGTTGCTGGTAAGCGGGCTTGCCTTGTTTATGATCGATTTGTCGACCGCTATTTTCCCTATGTCGTGGAGTAGCCCCGATATCCTTATGCCTTCTATATCGTCGGCGGTCCAGCCCATCTCTCTGGCCACGGCCGCCGAGTAAGAAGAGACCCTGTGTGAGTGGCCCTTGGTGTATGCGTCCTTGGCGTCTATGGCCGCGGCGAATGCGTGGATGGTGTCGTAGTAGATACGCCTTAAATTTTCGTAGAGCCCCTTGTTCTCGTTGTACCTGTACATGAGCCTCATAAGGAGCGTGTGGCTGTGGAGGCTGAACGATATGTGCTGGGCCATGACGGACAAAAGCTGGTAGTCGTAAAGGGTATAGTCCTCGCCCGAGAACTTGTCCGACATGGCGATCAGCCCGAGGAGCTCGTCCTTTACTATGAGGAAGGCGAGCACCCGCGCCCCGAGCCTCTCCAGAAACTCTCTGCCCGGCCCGAGATGGGCGATTACCGGGTCGGCGGACTTAAGATCAATGGGCTTGTTGTTCCTTATTATCGCCGTTGCGGCGTCCTTGCTGATTTTGAGCCCCGCGCCCCTGACATCGAGAAGCCCCTTCGAGGCTATCTGCGTAAAAAGGCCGTCGCTCTGGTCGTACTGGAAGACTATGCCTTTTGACGCGGAGAAGGTCCCCATCACCATGTAGAGCGAGGACTTTACGACCCTCGTAAAGTCCTTGGGCGAGGTTATCTCCTCGCCGAGCTCCGCGAGCGTATTTAAATTGAATAGAAGCCTCTCGAGGCTTAAATCGACTCCTGACATCCAGACCTCCGTAAGAATCGCCGCGAAGCGCGGCGCGCCCACGCCGCAATTCCGCGCCGTGGACCTCTGCGCCTGCTACAGGGAAGCCCCGTCAGCGCACGCGCCTTCTTTAAGCGCGTCTTCCTCGTTATTATAGACCCGTATGTGCCTTGTGAGACCCACTATGTGGAATATCTGAAAGTTTACGTCCTTAAGGCCCGAGAATACCACCGCGCCCTTGCCCTTTATCTTTTCGATTATGCCTATGAGGATGGATACGCCGATGGAATTGACGAGGTCCGTGCCGGAAAAATCTATGACTATCTTTTTGAAACCCTTCTCAAGGAATGCGTCGCACATCTCCTCGAGTTTTTCGCCTTCGATGTCGTTTATGTAGTTGTCCGCGTATATGACGACGCTCGTGCCCGTCTCCCTGTGCTTATGCCTCCCTGCCACCTGTCTCTCCTTTTTTGATGAGATATTTTACGAGGACTATCTTCGCGCCCCCGCGGATCCGCTCGAACCTGACCTCGTCCATGAGCCCCTTCATGAGCTCGATCCCCCAGCCGCGCTTCCTCGGCAGGTCTGTCTCGGCGCTCGCGCCGGAGGCCGCCGGGGCTGAGGAGTCGAAGTCGACGCCCCCGTTCTGTACGTGGATGGTGAGCCTGTCGCCTCCGGCTACGAACCGGAGGAAGACCTTTCCGGCCTTCACCTTGCTGTGCTCGAAGGCGTTGATGCAGGCCTCGACGAGCGCGGCCTTTATCTGGCCTATGGCGTTGTCGCCGAACCCCATCTCGGTGCCTATCTCCTCGACCGCCTTGGCCGCCACGAGCTCGGCCTTTGTCGAGGAGGGCAGTATCACCTCGAACTCCTTCATCGGGAGTATCTTGTCTTCGCGTTTGAGCCTTTCGGAGGCGGAGGCGTCCTCGAGGGATTCCCTTATGAGGTTCAGCTGGACGGAATCGCTCGAATGGACCCCTTCCCCTTCGAGCCTCTTTTGCGCCTCGGCGGTAAAGCCGTCCCTGCCGACGAACCAGCGGACTATCCTCGTCGTCCTGAAGTTCTCCTTGAGTATCTGGGACCTCCGGAGGAAGCTCTCGACGTCTCCGATGTTCACCGGAGAAGGAGAGTCCTTTACGGCCGTCATCCAGACGACTTCGTTCCCCGCGTCGTACCTGCCGTTGGCGAACCCGTTCGCGATTATTATGGGCGGGCCTGTCTCGCCCTTCTCCCAGCGGGAGCTCTCGAACGAGCCTATCGTCTCCGGAAGGGCGATCTCCTCGGAGTCCTTTCTCTCGCCGGGCTTCCAGCCGCCGCTCCTGGACATCACGGAGAACGCCTGGTTCCTGAATAGTATCTTCATGAGCTTCTGGCCGTTAAAAGACCTGAGCGCCGCCACGGCGTCCTCTTTAAGGCGGCTCCGCACCCTCGCACCCCGGGCAATGAAGCCCTCTTTGAGAGCCTCCCTC